>DATBAE010000016.1:0-146847 GCA_036271655.1 Solirubrobacteraceae bacterium | reverse complement strand
CTCATGAACTCAAGACGTCACTGAGCTGGGCTCGCACCGCGTCGCCGAATTCGTCGAGCCGCTCCAACGCTAGCTCAGTTTGCTCCGATGTCAGAGTGCTCCGAGCGCCGGAACCGATGCCGAGGCCCTTGTTGATTTCCTCGTTGAGCAGGCGGGTGATGACCTGAACGTTGGCCGCAGGTCGACCGCCCATTACTCTCGCGACGTCACGACCAGCGCGCGCTAGATCGAGCTCAGTCAAGACTCTCGCAACCACGGAGCCCGTCCGTTCGCTGAGCCGCTTGCGAGCGGTTTGCCGACGACGCTGCGGGGTCACGGGAACGAGTGTCGGCGTCTCCGACATGGCTGCCACCCTTTGCCGAAGCCGTTGGCGCAATACCTCCCTGTCTACCACGTCACCAACAGTTACGCCAGGAGCGATAGCGCGTCCGAGCAGTTCATCAAGCACACGGTCATCTTCAGGGTCAAGGAATGTCCGATCGACGAAATGACTGACCAGTTCGTTGTCGACCAGGGCCCCGAGATCAAAGCGACGCGGCTCGCCTTCGCCACGTTCTGGCTCCCCCTCAACGGGCTCGGCAGTCAGCCAGTCATGGATCAACGACTGGTCATCGAGGTCTAGCTCTCGGAACTCCTCCCACCGTGCATCGTTGTTGAGCCCGATGTGCGAGACGACGAACCCTTGGTTGTCGGGATGTTCGGGGGCACCCTGACGTACGACGCGCATCACACGGCCAACGAACTGGATGTATGGGGCCAGACTGCGAAATGGTCGGAAGACGGCGGCGACGCTGAGGCGCGGATGGTCGAAGCCTTCACCCAACATCTGGACCTGAACTATGCAGTCGATTTTGTTGACGCGGAGTCGATCGAGCACCGCCTCCTTCTCGTCCTCCGACATGCCGCTGTGTATCTCCGCGGCGCGGTAGCCGCACTGCTCATAGATGGCTCGCACCTGTCTCGCGTGATCCACGGAGCACGCTGCCGCGATGATCTGGTGTTGGATTCCGGTTTCGGCGCGAAGCGCGTCGCAGCGCTGAATGCTTGCCTCGGCGATGTGCCGGTTGCATTCGGGCGAGAGAGCTACGCCGCGGCGGAACCACTGCTCGTCTCGAAGTTGCAGGACCTCTTCGAGCGTATGCCGCTGTGTGTCGTCGCCAAACGTGAACGTGAGCTCTGAGGGGGCCACATTGCGCGAATGAATTTGCTTGATGAATCCGTTCATCATTGCCCGCGCGAACGGATAGCGGTAGATCACCTCTCCTTCGAGCGGCTGCTCGTCCGAGCGGAACGGCGTTGCGGTCAAGCTCACAACCTTGGCCTCGGGGAAACGTCGAAACACCTTCTGCCAACTGCTGGCCGCGGCATGATGGCCCTCGTCAACAAGGATGAGATCGAAGAAGTTCGGCGGGAATTGTGGCAGCCAGCGGTCGGCGGAGCTCGCGAGCTGCTGTATGTTCGTGACAACGAAATGGCTCTCCGTACAGTCGTGGAGATTGGCGTCCCGGCTGTCGAGGACGGCGAAGTACGGACCGTCCGTGAAGTCTGCCAGTACGCGCATCTTCGCCCAGAAGCACTCCCGGCTCGCGATGTCGAGTGCGTCGGCGACACCCTTCCGGATAGTGAGGTTCGGTGTGATCACGAGGGCGCGACCCGATGCGATGCCGAACGGCAGCGTCGCCATGATGCCGGTCTTCCCGCAACCGACAGGAATCTGCAGGATCGCCGGAGTCTTGCTGTCCGCGAAGTGCTCGCGGACACTGCGGTGCGCTTCGCGTTGCGGCTCGCGTAGCAGCTGGTTGGCCTCAATATCGGCGTTCGCCGTTTGGAACAGCAAGCCTGGGTTGGCCCCCTCTGCACGCTGATACTCGAGGCGGAAGGGCTCGAGATCTCGGCGCGCGTAGTAGCGGTAGCCGTTGCCGGGCTGGCGCACAGGTACCAAGCGCCCTTCAGCATCCCAGCGACGGAGAGTCTGCGGTGTCACACCAACGTACCCGGCGGCCTCACCGATGCGAAGGAAGTCTGCCTGAGATTCATCAACCATGTACAACACTATACACGATTGCCGAACACCCCTGCAAGCGCGCTCCGAGTGGTCCCGCGATCAGCTCGGTCGTAACACCCAGATTCATGTGCCGACCGACGCGCCGACCCGCCCTGTGGATCACTTCTCTCGGGCAATCGGTATCGAGCTCGTAGACGCCCCGCGCATGCCTGACGACCCATGACCGGTCGCGGAGCGGCTTAGCGAGGCAGCTCTTGACCGAACTTCGCGAGACGACCGTTCCGAGGAGCGCACAGACGGCGATGTGGACGTCATTGACGTGCATGGGCGCGGCCTCCTGGTCAAGGGCTACGAGCACGGCGTCGCGGACCTGGCCCGGCCGACGACGGTGCGTGCGGCGCACTTCCCTGGGTTGCGAGCTGCGCCGTGTCAACGCCCTGATGTCAACGGTTGGCGGTTGGAATGCGCTCAACGCCGTGAGCAGGACCCCCACGGCCGGTCGCCCACCAACCACAGAACCCCCGCCCTCTCGAGAGTGGACGGGGGTTTGACCTTCTTGCAATTGGTGGAGACGGCGGGAATCGAACCCGCGTCCGCGATCGCGTAACGGTGACGTCTACGAGCGTATCCGGCGCTCTGATCTCACCCTCGTGTCGCCTCGCCGGCGGGGTTCATGAGGGCCAGCTCCCTGAAATGTCCCCGGTTCGGCGGGAGCGGACCTCCCCGGGTGATCCGGCATTTTGATTCCGGGAATCCCAGCGGCCGGCAGGCCGGGTCCAGAACCTCACTCGCCTAGTTTGAGCTAGACAGCGAGGGCGTACTCGTGAGAGTCCGCACGTATGGTTTTGCCAGGTGTTTAACGAGGCCTCCTGACACCTCGGCTCGCAACCACCGCCACGAAGTCGACCACGTCGAAGCCATGTCGTCCCCGTGATGATGCGTCACCGAGTCTAGCGCGCGGCGGCGTTTCGCAAAGGGCCGTACGCCGCCCGGTGGACCACGCTCAGCCTGGCGGTGGCGGCTCGGCGGGAACGGTCGTGCCAGGCGCCGGCGTCGTCGCGGCAGGTGGCGTGGTCCCCGCCGGGGGCACCGTCGTCGTCGCGGCCGGAGGCACCGTCGTCGTCTCCGCCGGCGGCACCGTCACGGTGGTCGGCGGGGCGATCGTCACCGTCTCGTCCAGCGGCGTCGTCTCGGTCTGCGTCTGCGTCGTCGTGGTCGGCGTCGTCGTCGATTGCCGCTTCGACGACTTCGTGTGGCCACCGAAGAACGTCGTGTCGCGCCCGCCGCCCGAAGCCGACGAGCCTGCCACGAGCTCGGGCACGGTGATGATCACCGCCGCGACGAGGAAGCCGAGCAGCCCGGTGAGGACCGCGGCCTGCCACGTGCGCGGCCCATGCGCTCGCGAACGTCCCGGCAGCTCGCCGTGCTGCGCGACGCGGTCAACGCCGTGCTCGGACGGTTCAGGCTCGGGCAGTTCGGGCTCGCCACCCACGATCGGGTCGTGCTCGGCACCGGACGCGCTGCGCACGACCCCGCGGACCGGAACGGCCCGCGTCACGACATCGGCGGGTCGCGCGAGCATCTCCTTGAGCAGCGCGACGAGCACCGGCGTGAAGGCCGCCGAGACGAGCGTGCCGGGCGACCAGACCTTCGACATCACGAAGGCCGCGCCGGCCGAAGCGCCGGCCGTGACGAGCAGCGTCGTCAGGTCGACGCCGCCCGCGCCGGATGTGTTCGAACTGCTCACAAGCGCACCGGGTGCCCGGTCGCCGGAGCGCGTAATCGTGTGCGGAACAGACCCTTAACGTAACGCGACGCAGATCTGGGCCGCTTGAGGAACCCGCCGCCGGGTCGCACTCCGAAGAGGCGCCCTCGACCTTGGGTGGCGCGGCCTCACACCTCGGTGGCCTCGCTCTTTGCGGCTCCAGTTCCGCGTCGCAAAGCGAAGGTACGCCGACGCCAAATCGAATACAAGAGCCGATCAGCACAAACCCCGCATTGTGCGTGAAATATCCTCCGCGCCATGACCGTCGAAGACGTTTCCTGGGATCTCTCACCGCTCGTCCACGGCGAAGGCGATGCCGGCGCCGACCGCCTCCTCGACGAGGCCGCGCAGCGCGCGCACGCCTTCGCCACGACGTACGCGGGCCGGCTCGGCGAGCTCAGCGCGCCCGAGTTCGCGACCGCCGTCATGGAGCTGATGGACATCTCCGAGCTCGCCTCGCGCTCCGGCCACTACGCGATGCTGCGCTTCAGCGTCGACACCGCCGACCCCGAGATCGGCGCGCTCATGCAGCGCATGCAGGAGAAGAGCACGGCGATCGAGACCCAGCTGCTGTTCTTCGAGCTCGAGTGGGCCGCCCTGGAGGACGAGCGCGCCGACGAGCTGCTCGCCGCCGACGGCATCGAGACGGCCCGCCACTTCCTGCGCTCGGCACGCCGCTACCGGCCTCATTTGCTCTCCGAGCCCGAGGAGAAGATCCTCTCCGAGAAGTCGATCTCCGGCGCCTCGGCCTGGGGCCGGCTGTTCAGCGAGCAGGTCTCGGCGATCACGGTCCCACTGCCCGACGGCGACGAACCGGTCACGCTCGACGCGGCGCTCGCGCGGCTCATGTCGCCCGATCGCGAGGAGCGACGCGCGACCTCGGAGGCCGTCACCGCCGCACTCGCGCCCGGCCTGCGCACGCGTGCCTACATCTTCAACACGCTGCTGCACGACAAGGCCGTCGACGACCGGCTGCGCAACTACGACAACTGGCTCGCGCCGCGCAACCTCTCCAACGAGGCATCCGACGAGTCCGTCCAGGCGCTCCTGCACGCGGTCCGCAACCGCTACGAGATCGCGCGCCGCTGGTATCGCCTCAAGGCACGGCTGCTCGGCATCGACCGGCTCGCCGACTACGACCGCATGGCTGCTGTCACGAAGGACGACGAGCCCGTCGATTGGGAGGACGCGAAGGAGCTCGTGCTTGCCTCCTACGCCGACTTCACGCCCGAGCTCGGTGACCCGGCGCGCGCGTTCTTCGACGACAACCGGATCGATGCGCCACCGCGGCCCGCCAAGCGCGGCGGAGCATTCGCCGCCTACACCGTGCCGTCCGAGCACCCCTACCTGATGCTCAACTACACGGCGCAGCGCCGTGACGTGCTGATCCTCGCCCACGAGATGGGCCACGGCCTGCACGCCGAGCTGGCCCGCCCGCGCGGCGTCCTCGAGCAGGGCACGCCGCTGACGCTCGCCGAGACTGCCTCCGTGTTCGGCGAGACGCTCGTCTTCGGCCGGCTGCTCGATCAGGCGACGACGCCGGAATCGCGCCTCTCGCTGCTTGCCGAGTCGATCGAGGGCTCGATCGCGACGGTCTTCCGCCAGACCGCGATGAACCGCTTCGAGGAGCTCGTCCACACCGCGCGGCGCACGGACGGCGAGCTGTCCGTCGAGCGCTTCAACGAGCTGTGGGCGCAGTCGCAGGAGGAGATGCTCGGCGACAGCGTGCAGCTGACCGACGGCTATCGCTCATGGTGGTCCTACGTCCCGCACTTCATCTCGACGCCGGGCTACGTGTACGCGTACGCCTACGGGCAACTGCTCGCGCTGTCGATCTACAAGCGCTACATCGACGAGGGCGAGGCGTTCGTCCCCAGCTACCTCGAGCTGCTGCGCGCCGGTGGTTCGCGCAGCCCGCAGGAGCTCGGTCAGATCGTCGGGATCGACCTCGCCGATCCCGGCTTCTGGGACAGCGGCCTGGATCTCGTCGAGGCACAGCTCGTGGAGGCCGAGGCCGCCGCACACGAGGCGCTGGCCGCGAAGTAGGCAGCCAGAAGCCGAGGCGGCTGGCGCGGGCGTGCGCCTTGCCACAATGGATGCGATGACCGAGCCCTGGCCACCGGCCCCGACGATCACACACGACGCGCCCGACCGCCCGAGCGCGATCGCGGCCGAGCCGTTCGTCGATCCGGTCCCGCCGCACGACGAGCGCCCGTGGTGGCGACGCGGCCTGTCCTGGCTCGGCGCGCTCGGGCTGCTGCTCCTGAAGTGGGGTAAGGCCGCGCTCCTGCTGCTGCCGAAGGCCAAGCTGCTGACGACGTCGGGGACGATGCTCGTCTCCGTCGCCGCCTACAGCCTGATCTGGGGCTGGAAGTTCGCCGTCGGCTTCGTGATCCTGCTGTTCGTCCACGAGATGGGCCACGTGATCCAGCTGCGCCGCGAGGGCATCCCGGCGAGCGCGCCGATGTTCATCCCATTCCTCGGCGCCGTCGTGATGGCGAAGTCGCTCGGCGACGACGCGACCGCCGAGGCGCGCGTCGGGCTCGCCGGCCCGATCCTCGGCACGCTCGGAGCGCTCTCGCTCGTACCGGTCGCGCTCGCCACCGACAACCACTTCTGGTACGCGTTGATCTTCACCGGGCTCTTCATCAACCTCTTCAACCTGCTGCCGGTCGTGCCGCTCGACGGCGGCCGCGCGATGGCCGCGCTGTCGCCCTGGATGTGGTTCGTCGGGCTCTTCGCGATGGCGCTGATCGCGTTCTTGTACCCGAACCCGATCATGTTCGTGATCCTCCTCTTCGCGGTCCTCGAGACGTACCGGCGCTGGAAGGCGCGCAAGTCGGCGAGCGACGAGACGAACGCGTACTACCGCGTCAAGCCCGCTCACCGGCTCGCGATCCTCGCCGTCTATCTCGGCCTGATCGCCGTCTGCGCCGTCGGCATGGCACTGACGTTCGTCGAGCGATCGATCCCCTCGTAGCTAGGGTTCCCCGATGGCCGAGATCACCGTCGAGCGCCTCGTCAAGCGCTACGGAGAGACGCTCGCGGTCGACGACCTCTCGTTCACCGTCGACGCCGGCCGCGTGACCGGCTTCCTCGGGCCCAACGGCTCGGGCAAGTCGACGACGATGCGTGCCCTGCTCGGCCTCGTGCGGCCGACGAGCGGCAGCGCGCTGATCATGGGCCGCCCGTTCCATGAGCTGTCGAACCCCGTCAAGTCGGTCGGCGCGGCGCTCGACGCCCACGACGTCCATCCCGGCCGCTCCGGCCGTGGCCACCTGCGCACGATCGCGGCCGCCGCCGGACTGCCCAGCTCGCGCGTCGACGAGGTGCTCGACATGGTCGAGCTGACGCCCGCGCGCGACCGCCGCGTGAAGGGCTACTCGATGGGCATGCGCCAGCGCCTCGCGCTCGGCGCGGCGCTGCTCGGCGACCCGAAGATCCTCATGCTCGACGAGCCCGCCAACGGCCTCGACCCGCAGGGCATGCGCTGGCTGCGCGACATCCTCGTCGCGCTCGCCGGCGAGGGGCGCGCCGTGCTGATCTCAAGCCACGTGCTGTCCGAGGTCGAGCAGACGGTCGACAGCGTCGTCGTGATCGGCGCCGGACGGCTCGTCATGCAGGGCCCGCTCGCCGATCTCGTCAAGGGCGACCGGCGGCCGATCCTCGTGCGCTCGCCGCGCGCCGACGAGCTGCGCGAGCTGCTCGAGGACGATGGCGCGAGCGTGGCGAGCGACGGCCGGCCCGACGCGATGGTTGCGCACGGCACGTCGCTGGAGCGGATCGGCACGCTCGCAGCCGACAACGGCATCCCGATCTTCGAGCTCACGCACGAGCGCGCGACGCTCGAGGACCGCTTCCTAGAGCTCACCGGCGAGAGCGGCAACGTCCGATGAACGCACTGAAGTCCGAATGGCTGAAGCTCGTCTCCGTCCGCACGACGTGGGCGCTGCTGGGATCGATGATCCTCATCGAGGGGCTGACCGCCGGCCTCGTGACGGACCTCAGCAAGGTCTCCGACCTGCGCCATCGCGACATCGCGACGCTCGCGATCGGCACCCACCTGGCGATCGTCTTCATGTTCACGCTCGGCGCGCTGCTGTCGACGAACGAGTTTCGCCACGGCACCGCGAACTCGACCTTCGTCGTGACGCCCAAGCGCGAGCGCGTGATCGCCGCCAAGCTCGTCGTGGGGCTCGCGGTCGGCATCGTCGGCGCGCTGCTCTACATCGCCGTCAACGCCGGGCTCGGCCTCTCGATCCTCTCGTCGCGCGGCGTGCCGGTCGACTCCAACGAGGCCGTCAACACGTATATCGGCGTCGGCGTCGGGCTCGTGCTGGGCTGCCTGTTCGGCGTCGCGCTCGGCGCCCTGCTGCGCAACCAGATCCTCACCGTCGTGATCGGCATGGTGCTGTTCCTGCTGGCCGGAACAGCCGCGCTCTTCATCGGCAACAGCGTCGGCAAGTACTTCCCAGGCGAGTCGCTGCTGGCGCTGAACGGCACGCCCGGCGCCGCCAAGACGCTCCTGACGCAGACGAACGGCGGCCTCGTCCTGGCGGCCTATTGCGTCGTCGTCGGAATCCTCGGCACGCTGCTCACCCGCCAGCGCGAGATCACGTAGCCACCGGCGGCCGCGCGCTCGCCTGACCGCCGGCATCGGGGCTCAGTCGGCGAGCATCCTCGCGAGCACGGCACGCTGCGTCGGCTGCGCCTCAGCGTGGCGCTCACGCCCGGCCTCTGTCAGCGAGGCGTAGATCCCGCGTCGGTCCAGCTCGCACATGCAGCGCTCAACGAGCCCCTCGCGCTCGAGGCGTGCGACGAGCCGCGAGAGCGCGCTCTGGCTCAGCGAGACGGCTTCGGAGAGCTCCTGGATGCGGCGCTTGCCGTCCTCGGCTGCAACGAGGTTCTCGAGAACCTCGAATTCGTGGACGCCAATCCCGTGGCGCTCGCCGAGCTCCTGGCCGAGCGCGCATGACACCGCCGCGTGGCGGGCCATGAGGCCGCGCCACTGCTCGACGAGGTCGCCCTGTGCACCGACCGTGCTCATGGCGCCAGCATAGCCAATTCGCGCTGACTCGTTGCTCTTACATTATTTGCTCATGCATTAGATGCGTCTGCATGTATCGTGTCGTCGCATGACCACAACCACCGCATCTCCCCACATCTCCGGCGACCGCTGGGACGCACGCGCCTGGTGGCTGCTGATCGTCCTCTGCGGCGTCGTCCTGCTCGACGGACTCGACATCTCGATGGTCGGCGTGGCGCTGCCGTCCATCGGGCGCGACCTCGACATTTCGACCTCTTCGCTGCAGTGGGTCGTCAGCGGCTACGTGCTCGGCTACGGCGGCCTCCTGCTGCTCGGCGGGCGCGCGGCAGACCTGCTCGGTAGACGGCGGGTTCTACTGATCGGGCTCGTCGCCTTCGCGGCAGCCTCGCTTGTCGGTGGGCTCGTCGACGACGGCACCTTGCTCGTCGCCAGCCGTTTCCTGAAGGGCGCCAGCGCGGCGTTCACGGCGCCAGCGGCGCTGTCGATCATCACGACGACATTCGCCGAGGGTCATGCGCGCAACAAGGCGCTCGGCATCTTCACCGCCTGCGGCGCGAGCGGCTACTCGCTTGGGCTCGTGCTCGGCGGCCTGCTGACCGAGGTCGGCTGGCGCTGGGCGTTCATCGTCCCGGTGCCGATCGCGCTGGCCCTCTTCGCCGCCGCTCGACGCTTCGTGCCGACACCGCCGGAGCAGGCGCAGCAGGCAAAGGTCGGCTACGACATCGGCGGCGCGGTGACGGTGACGGGTTCGATGCTGCTGCTCGTCGCGACCATCGTCGAGGCGCCAAAGGTCGGTTGGGACAGCCCGCGCACGCTGCTGTCGTTCATCGGGGTCGCGCTGCTGCTGAGCGCGTTCGTGACGATCGAGAACCGCGTCAAGCACCCGCTCGTGCGCCTCGGCATCCTGCGCTCCAGCTCGCTCGTGCGAGCAAACCTCGCCGCGATGGCGGTCGTGGGCTCGTACTTCGGCTTCCAGTTCATCGTAACGATCTACCTGCAGTCGGTGCTCGGCTGGTCGCCGCTGGACACGGCGCTCGCGCTGCTCCCCGCCGGCGTCTTCGTCGCTTTTGGCGCGCCGCGCATGGCACCGCTCATCGAGCGCTTCGGGACGGGCACGGCGATCGCCGCCAGCCTGGTCGCATTTCTCGCCGGCTACGTCCTGTTCTTTGGCGTCGGCGCCGCGCCCTCGTACTGGTTCGCAATCCTCCCGACGGTCCTGCTTGCGGGCGTCGGCTTCGCGATCGGGTTCCCGGCCCTGAACATCCAGGCGACCTCCGGCGTTGCCGACAGCGAGCAGGGGCTCGCCTCCGGCCTCGTGAACACGTCGTTCCAGGTCGGCGGCGCGATCGTCACGGCAGTCGTCTCCGCGGCGATCACGAGCGGCGACGGCGCGGTGCCGGAGCTGTCCGCGCTCGACAACGGCGTCGTCGTGATCATCGTCGCGGCGAGCCTCGGGCTCGTCACCGCGCTCGCCGGCAGCGTCGCCTGGTGGCGCGCCCGCCTCGCGCTGGCAACCGACTGAGCTCACGCGCACATACCCGCGACCCGGCGCGTCCGGGTCGCGGGTCGTCAGGCCGCGTCCTCACCGCCGAGCTGATGGGCGCGGTGCTGCTCGCAGGCGTTGCCCCAGAGGCGCGCCAGCCGGGCCGGACCGAGGACGTCGGGCGCGATGCCAAAGCTGTCCTCCAGAACAGCGCAGAACGCCTGCGGGCCGTCGAGCACCGTGCGCTCGCGCCGTCCCGGCCCGTCGCTGAACAGCGTCCGGGCCCGCAGCGTGACGATCCTGTCGGCCGCCGGCCGCTGGACCACGAGCGTCTGCACGAAGCTCGACTCCGGTGAGGTCGACAGTCGCTCGTGATGCGCTCCGAACGCCGAGAGCGGCTGGCGTGCATCGCCGAACCGAAAGCCCGGGACCGACCCGAACTCGTGCTGACCGACCCACCAGCCGTCGCCGTCGCGCTCGATCGTCAGGCAGAAGGCATCGGAGAAGACGCGGCCCGCGGCGAGCGGCAGCGGGTCGAGCACGCCCTCGCCGAGGCCGGCGTCCGCGATGAACGGACCGCCGTCGGGCGTCTGGACGACGAGGGTGAGATGGTTGACCGGCTCACCACATGCCCACGCGTCACGCGCCCCGACGACCGCCGCGCGGCGCTCGACCTCGAAGCCACAGGACTCGAGCAGCGTCAGCAGCACCGTGTTGATCTCAAAGCAGTAGCCGCCACGCCCGCCGCGCAGGACGCGCGCCACGAGCGCGCGCGCATCGAGCGGCGCGAACTCCTGCAGCTGGACTGCGAGCGCCTCGTACGGAACGCGCGCGACGAACGCGCGATGCAGCGCCCGCAGGCCCGCCGCATCGGAGGACGGCGCGACCGGCAGGCCGATCCGGCGCAGCAGCCGGTCGCGCGTGTCGGCGTCGAGCGGCGTCGGGGCTCCCTCAGCGCTGGACGTCGCGGATCGCGCGATCCATGTCGCGCTTCGTCTCGCGCTCCTTGATCGACTCGCGCTTGTCGAAGCGATCCTTGCCCTTGGCGAGCGCGATCTCGACCTTCGCTCGGCCCTCGGAGAAATAGATCCGCGTCGGCACGAGCGTCAGGCCCTTGAGCTTGATCTGCGACGAGAACTTGTCGATCTGCCGGCGATGGGCCAGCAGCCGGCGGTCGCGCTCGGGATCGTGGTTGTCCTGCGCGGCCGGTCCGTACGGCGGAATGTGCACGTTGTGCAGGTACAGCTCGTTGTCGCGGATTAGCGCGTAGCCGTCCTTCAGCTGGGCGCCGCCCTCGCGCAGCGACTTCACCTCGGTGCCCTGCAACGCGATGCCGCACTCCAGCCGCTCGAGCAGCTCGAAGCGATACGAGGCGTAGCGATTGGAGGCGACGTCGCCGGCGGCGACCTTGCGTTTCTTGGCCTTGGCCATGGGGCTCAGGGTATTGCGGTCGGCGCCGCGTTCAGAAGCAGCTGGTGATCGTGTCGGCCTTGCGGCCCGTGACGCAGCGCAGCGTGACCCGCGGGAGGTGCCGACCCGCGCGCGTCGTGAGGCTCTCGTAGGTCCCGATCTGATTGCGCCGCGTGACGATCACGACGATCCGCACGTGCGCGGGCAGCACCGTGTGGTGCTTGAAGTACTTCGTCAGGCCGGTGATGCGCCGCTTCGTCGAGAGGATCGTGCGCTTCTTGAATCCACACGCGTTGCGACGGCTGCAGTGCACCTCGATCCGCGACCCGCTCGTCGTCAGGACCGACAGCGACAGCAGCTGCGAATACAGGCTGTTGACGCGCCAGCGACCGCGCACGCTCGCGTTGAGCTCGGACGGGCAGCCGTTCTTGAGGTCGCCCGGTGCGTGCAGGCAGTGGTCCTCGCCGTCCGGCACGCCATCGTGATCGAGATCGCTCGGGCAGCCGTTCGGCATCGTGCCGGGCGTCGTCGGACAGGCATCGGCGGTGTCGAGGACGCCGTCTCCGTCGCGATCCAGCGGGCAGCCGTTGAGCAGGACCCCGGCGACGGTCGGGCACTTGTCGACGGCATCCGCGACACCGTCGCCGTCGCGATCGCCGGTCGACGCCGGCGCGTGCACGCCCGGCGCGGGGAGCGGCACCGGGGTCGCCGCGGCCGTGCCGGTGCCCTTCAGCGTCACCTTGACGCTGCCGCCGTCCGTCGAGATGGTGAGCGTTCCGGAGTACGCCTGCGCGGCTGGCGGCTTGAACTTCACGCCGACCTTGCAGCTACCCGACGACGGCGCGAGCTTCGCGCCAGCGCAACCACCGTCGATCGGGAAGACGCTGCCGTCGCTCGTCTGGACCTGCGACACCTTGAGCTCGGCATCGCCGCCGTTGGACAGCGTGACGCTCTTGCTCGCGCTCGTCGTGCCGGCCGCAGCCGTGAAGTCGAGCTTGCCGGTGCTGCCGCTGGCCTTCGGGCCGACCGGCGCCGGCGGAGGGGGCGGCGGCGGCACGGGCGGCGGTGGTGGTGGTGGAGCAGGTGCGGGAGGCGGGGGTGGCGGGGGAGCGGCAATCGCCGTGCCGATGCCCGCCAGCAGGGCGAGCACCAGCAGCGCCGCAATCCGGCGCGTGAGGTGACCGATTCGGCGCGCTCGCATCACTCCCCTCTCAATCGCAGCAGCAGCCTAACCCGCCGAGCGCCTTGCGGTGCCCGTCTGCTCGGGCTCGGGCTCGGGCTCGGTCACCGGTACGAGGTCGACGCGGCCGCGGGCCGTCTCGACGCGCTCGACCTTGACGCGCACAGGATCGCCGAGGCGGATTGTCTCGCCCGTTCGCTCGCCGGTCAGCATCGTGCCCTGCTCGTTGAGCTCCCACCAGTCGCCGCGCAGGCGCCGAACCGGCAGCAGTCCCTCATGGCCACCGCCGAAGCGCACGAACGCGCCGGCGCCGATCAGGCCCGTGACCTCACCGTCGAACTCGCGGTTCCAGCCGCTCTCGAACAGCTCGCGCTCGAGCAGGAACGCCCGCGCGACGCGATCGGCCATGCGCTCGATCTGCATCGCGTCGCGCTCGCGTGCCGACGACCAGACGCCCGCCTCCTCGAGATCGGACGAACGCGGAGCGTCCTCTCCCCCGCCGACGGCCGACAGCAGCGCGCGATGCGCGACGAGATCCGGGTAGCGGCGGATCGGCGAGGTGAAGTGCGTGTAGTGCGACAGGCCGAGCCCAGCGTGACCGAGGTTCTTCGGGCCGTAGTAGGCCTGCTTGAGCGATCGCAGGACGAGGAACGTCAGCGCGTCGCGGCCGTGCCCGGTGCGCGCCGCGTGCTGGGAGACGAGCCGCGAGCAGGCAGCGATCGCCTCGGCGGCCTCGGAAGGCGTCATGTGCTCGCGCACGGGCGGGGTCGCGACGCCGAGCGAGGCGAGCTGCTCGACGAGGCGCAGGGCGCTCTCGCCGTCGGGCTTCTCGTGGACGCGGTACAGCGACGGCACCCCGCGATCGGAGAGCAGCCGCGCGACCTGCTCGTTGGTGGCGATCATGAGGTGCTCGATCAGCCGGTGCGACTCGGTCTGCTCGCTGGGCCGGGACTCCGCGACGTGGCCGCCGCGGTCGAAGCGGAACTCCGGTTCGCTCGTCTCGAGCTCGAGCGCGTCCTGGCTCATGCGGCGCTCGTGCAGCGTCG
Source organism: Solirubrobacteraceae bacterium (assembly GCA_036271655.1). Lineage (GTDB taxonomy): Bacteria > Actinomycetota > Thermoleophilia > Solirubrobacterales > Solirubrobacteraceae > CADCVQ01. The sequence goes on along the minus strand of DATBAE010000016.1, from coordinate 132,911 downwards.
TCGCCACGGCGCGCGCGGCGGCGAGCGGCGTCGCCCACGGATCGAGCGCAGGCTCCTCGCCGGCGAACACGCGGTCGACCTGCTCGTAGTCCAGCCGCGCGTCGGAGCGGATCGTCGAGCGGTAGAAGCGCGCGCGCGTCACGTCGGCGCCGGCGAAGTCGAGCTCGACCGTGACCACCGCTCGCTCCTGCAGCGGCACGAGCGAGCAGGCGTCGTTGGACAGCGCCTCGGGCAGCATCGGCTCGACGCGGCCGGGAACGTAGACGCTCGTCGCGCGCCGCGCCGCCTCGCGGTCCACCGGCGAGCCGGGTCGCACGTAGGCGCTGACGTCCGCGATGTGGACCCAGATCCGCGTGACATCGCCGGCGAGCGCCTCGGCCGAGATGGCGTCGTCGAAATCGCGCGCCGTGACGGGATCGATCGTGAACGTCGGCAGATCGCGCAGATCGCGGCGCGGCGCCTCCGGGTCCACGCCCGCATCGCGCGCCTGCTTCGCCGCGCGCTCGACGGCGGGATCGAAGCGCCGCCGCAGGCCGCGGTCGAGCATCAGCGCCTCGAGCACGTCGGCGGCGACATCGGGACGCCCGATGCGCCGCAGTACCTTCGCGTGTCCGCCGGCGCGCGTGGCCGGCCGCACGAGCACGAGGTCGCCAGCCTTCGCCTGCGCGTCGCGCTCGAGGACCATTCGCCCGCCGCGCTGAAAGAGCGGCTCGGCGACGACGAAGCGTCCGCGCTTCTCGACCGTCGCGACGATCCCCTCGGCCGGGGCCGGCTCGCGCGCCGGGCGGGCCGAGCCAGGGCTCGGCTTCGCGGGCTTGGGCGTCGATGGCGGCGCCGGACGCGATGTGGGCGCGTGCGCAGGCGTACGCGCGGGTCGCGCTGCGGCGGGACCCTTGCCCGCCTTTCGCGGTGGCTTGCCTGAACGCCCGCCGGGGCGCCGGCTCACAGCTCGGCGGCCAGGACGTGGAGGGCCTTGGCGAGCACCTCGTCGCGCTTCGTGTGCGGGTTGTCCCTCACCTCGACGTCGGGCTTGAGCCCCTGCCCGGGCTTCGTTCCGGGCCCACCGAGGTTACGACCGCTCGGCAGGAAGTACTGGCCCACCGTGAGGTCGAGCGCACCGCCGTTCTTGAGCGGCATGATCTCCTGGAAGACCCCCTTGCCGAACGTGCGCACGCCGATCAGCTTGGCGCGCTTGGTGTCCTGCAGCGCACCGGACACGATCTCCGACGCCGAAGCCGTGCCGCCGTCGACGAGCACCACGGTGGGCATGTTCCCGGCGATCGGATGACCGATCGCGTTGAGCGTCTCCGACGGGACCGAGCGGCCGCGGGTCGTGACGATCGGCCCCTTCGCGATGAACATGCTCGCGATCAGCTGTGCCTCCTTGACGAGCCCGCCGCCGTTGCCGCGCAGGTCGAAGACGATGCCTTTCGCACCGCGGCGCTTGAGGCGGCGGATCGCGTCGGCGACCTCGACATGCGCCGTGTCCGGGCCGAACGTCGACAGCGCGATGTAGGCGACGCGCTTGCCGCCCGCGTTGGCGATCCGCGAGCTGACGACGGGGACGCTGATCCGCGCGCGGGTCAGACGCCGCGTGAACGTACGCTTGCCGCGCTGCAGCGTGAGCGTGACGATGCTGCCCTCGCGACCCTTGATGAGCGCCGTAGCGGCGTCCTCGGTCAGCCCCGCGAGCTTGTGGCCGTTGGACCGTGTGACGATGTCGCCGACACGTAGGCCCGCCTGCTTGGCTGGCGACTTCGGGTAGACCGTGACGATCTGCAGTCCTGTCTTGGCGGCCCGCACGGCCGTGCCGACACCGGAGAACTCGTTGTTGATCGTCAGCTGAAAGCGGCCGTAGGGCTTCGGCGCGAGATAGCTCGAGAAGCGGTCATGCAGATCCGCGACGGCGCCGGCGATCGCGTCGTTGGACAGCGTCGCCTGGCTGACCGGCCGGAAGTACTTGTCGTGAATCGTGTCGAGCGCCTCGAGCGTGATCCGCCGGTCCTCGGGACCGACGAGCGTGTTGGCGACAGGCTTGGGCAGGTACTGCGAGTGCCCGCCGAGCCAGATCCCGAGCGCCAGCATGAGCAGCAGCGGCACGAGCACGATCAACACGGCCTTCGGGCGGGGCAGGCGAGAGGACATGCAGGGCTACACGGTAGAGATGACCGGCGCGCGCCGGAGCACTGCCAGCGCCGGACCGAGCGCTCAGACGCGCAGGAAGCGGCGCAGGGACAGGCCGGAGCCCGCCGCCGAGACCGCCACGCTGGCGATCAGCAGCACGACGACGAGCAGGCCGAAGTTGATCGTGCTCGGCGCTGCGATCAGCGAGAAGTCGTGCTTGAGCGGGTCGATGAAGGCGATCTTTGCGACGAGCAGCAACAGGATCGCCATCAGCCCCCCCATCGCTCCGACGAATATGCCCTCCATCACGAATGGCCAGCGGATGAACCAGTCGGTCGCACCGACGAGCTTCATCACCGCGACCTCGCGCCGGCGCGCCATCAGCGAAAGACGGATCGTGTTCGAGATCAGCAGCACCGAAGCAAGGATCAGCAATGCGGCGAGCATGCCGATGCTGAGCTTCACGACGCGCGTGGCGGAGAGGATCTTCGTCGTCTCGTCGCGGCGGTTCTTGACCTCGTCGATCGACGGGTCGATCACACTGCGATCCCCGCTCGGGGTGATCGGCGCGAGCACGTCGCGCAGCTTGCCGACGTTGCCCGGCGAATCGGGCGTGACGCGGAACGTGTCCGGCAGCGGGTTGGAGCCGAGCAGCTCATAGGCCTCGGGGTTCTGCTTCTTCTCCTGCGCGTAGGCCGCGGCCTTGGAGACGAACGTGACCTTCTTCACGTGCGCCGTGTCGTGCAACAGCTTGTTGCGCACGCGGGCGATGTCGGCGTCGCTCGCCGAGGTCTTCATGAAGACGTCGATCAGGACCTTGCCGCGCACCTCGTTGGCGGCGCCGTTCGTGGCCTGCACGATCGGGATGAAGACACCGAGCACAAGCATCGTCACGAGCACCGATGCCATCGCCGCGAACGGCGGGCCGGCGTCGCGGCGCAGGGAGCGCGTGACCTCGCGCAGGAAGAACGGGAAGTTCATCGGCCTAGTAGTTCGTAAAGCCGCCCGTGGGCGGTTCGTCCGGCGTCCACAGGCCGGAGCTGCGCTGGGTCGGGTCGACAGGCCGCGAGCCGTCCCGGCGAAAGTCGTCCGGCGGCTGGTCGCGGCCGAGCTCGCCGTAGGCACGATCGAGCATGTCGCTGAACTCGTCTGTCGTCTGGTCGCTCTGCGCGTACATGCCGCTGGCCTCGTCGCGGATGATCTGGCCGCCGCGCAGCTCGATGACCCGTCGGCGCATGCGGTCGACCATGTGCGAGTCGTGCGTCGCGACGATCACGGTCGTGCCGGCACGGTAGATGCGGTAGAGCAGCTGCATGATCCCCAGCGACGTGTTCGGGTCCAGGTTGCCGGTCGGCTCGTCGGCCAGCAGCAGCGGGGGGTGGTTGACGAACGCGCGGGCGACGGCGACGCGCTGCTGCTCGCCACCGGACAGCTGGTCGGGGAAGTTGTGCAGCTTCGTCGACAGGCCCGTCAACCGCAGCACGTCCGGCACCTTCGTGCGGATCTCCTTGCGGCGTGCGCCCGTCGCCGACAGCGCATACGCGACGTTGTCGTACACGGTCCGGTTCGGCAGCAGTTTGAAGTCCTGGAAGACGACGCCGATGTTGCGGCGGTAGTACGGGACCTTGCCGTGCTCGAGCGAGCCGAGGTCACGGCCCGCGACGCGGATCGTGCCCGACGTCGGCTCGCGCTCCTTGATGAGCAGGCGCATGATCGTCGACTTGCCCGATCCCGTCGAGCCGACGACGAACAGAAACTCGCCGCGACGGACGTTGAACGATGCGCCGTCGAGGCCGATGTCGCCTGCCGGATAGTGCATGCAGACGTTGCGGAACTCGATCACGTTGCGGACGTCGGAGGGCAGCTCCGACGGGCGTGCGACCGGTGCGCCCGGCTGTGTCAGTGCCCGGCGCCGTGCCGAAGGCAGGTGGCGTGCCCGGATGTGTCGCTCGGAGGCAGACATGCCATGGCAAGCTACCGGACGACTCTCTGATCGCGATAAACGCATGCTGTCTTGCATCGATTTTCTTGCCTTCCCACAGCTTCGTCCTATGGATCGAGGCGCTCCGTGATCGGCCGCTCCGAGCGGTCACGTCGACTGGCGGCGACGCTCGCCGCCGTCGGCCTCGTGCTCACCCTCGCGCTCGCGATCGCCCCAGCTGCCGCGCGCGCCGCGGCGATCGCCTCGTCCGTCACTGGATTCACGGGCGGGCCGGCGCTCGCCGCTGACGGCCGCGTCATCCTCGGTGAGCACCGCGGCGACGGCGCGCTGCGGATCCTCGCGATCGATCCGCGGTCGAAGGCGAAGACACAGATCGCGCGCTTCGCCCCGCTCGCCGATCCGCTGGGCCTGTCGCTGCTGCACCTGACGGGGACGGGCGGCGTCGTCGCAGGGACGCTTGACACCGCCCACTACGCGACGGGCCCGGGCACGATCACCGGCAGCTGGAAGCCGCTCTACACCCGGACGCTGACGCTTCTGCCGAGCTTTGCCCTCGTCAGCGCCTGCCCCCAGCTCCCGAACGGGTTGCAGGCGCTCGCCGCCGGTGGCGACGGCTTCGTCGCCACCGTCGGCGGCGGCTGCGCGACCGACCGATCGGCGGTCTCGTTCCGGACCGCGACCGGCTCGTTCGGGGTGCCGGCGCTGCCCGAGGCCGGCGACCGGCCCGACATCGCACCCGATGTCATCGCGCTCGCCGCCGACGGGCCGATGGCCGCCTGGGTCGAGTTGCGTGTGCCGGTCAGCGGTCAGGGTCCGTCGCTGGAGGTCGTCCTGCTCGACGTCGACACCCAGCAGCTGCTGCTGCGCATCCCGCTGGGCGGATTCGTCTACGGCATCGGACTCGGCGCGGACGGGACGATCGCGCTGCCCGACATCACGACGTGCTCGATCCGCGTCCTGTCGCCCGCAGCGCCGGCGATCCGCGCTGTCCCGCTGCCCGCGGGCCTGTGTCCGCAGGCCCTGCTGTCGATCGGCGTCGCCGGCGATCGCGTCGTCTACCAGGCCGACGGCGGCTACGCGGTCAGCGACCTGCAGGGAGACGCCCACTGGCTGGCCGACGGCGCGGGCAGCGGCTCCCCGATCGCGTTCGACGGAACGACGGCCTACGTACTGCGCAAGGACTGCGACGCCGACCACCTGCTGGCGATCGACGTCGACGCGGCCGGCGCCCCGCCGCCACATCCAGCGCATGCCCTCAGCACCTGCCGCGTGCGCCGCTCGGGCGCGAGCCAGCTGCGGATCTCGGCGAGCGGGCATCTGAAGCTCGGCCTGCGCTGCCCGGCCGGCTGCCGCGGCACGCTGCGCCTCGTCCAGCAGCGCGGCGGTCATCTGGAGCGGCTCGCGGGCAGCGCGGACTACGCCCAGTCGGCAGGCACGCGTGCGCTCGCGGCGACGGTGGCGCCCTTCGCGCGCGCCCTCGCGGGCTGCGCCGGCGGGATGCATGTCAGGGCGGTTCTGTATTCGGCCGCCGACGAGGACGTCGTCAGCAAGCGCCGGACGCTGGGCAGCTACGTGCTGAGCTCGCGCAGCCGCTGCCGTCGCTCCGGAGGGCCGCCGTTCGCGGCCCCGCTGCCAGCGCCGCGACCGTAGGCCGCGATCGGCCTCAGCCGGGCAGCTCGAACATGCGCGCGAGCGCGTCACCGACGCGCTCGCGGACGACGAGCGCCGAGCGCTGGACGTGCGCGCGCATGAACGCCGCCGCCGCGTCGGCGTCGCGCGACAGCACGCAGCCGAGGATCTCGAGGTGCTCGCTGATCGTCGAGGCGATGCGGTCGTCGGTCGTGAAGTCGTGCATCCGCAGGATGCGGATGCGGTCGTTGAGGTCGCCCAGCATCGTCTCGGCGACGTCGTTGCCGCTGGCCCCGGCGAGTGCCCTGTGAAAGCTTTCGTCGGCGTGCACGAAGTCCGGGCCGCGCGGCACGACGCGCGTGCCGTGCCAGGCCGCGTCGAGCGCCCGCCAGTCCTGCTCGATCGCGTCGATCCGCCCCCGGTCTCCCGCCGTCGCGGCGCGGCGTGCGACGAGCACCTCGATCGCGACCCGCACCTCGTAGAGCTCCCGCATCGACTTCACGCTCGGGGCGCTCGGCGACAGCCCTCCGCTTGGATCGCGCACGATGTGCCCGTCGCCCTCGAGCCTGCGCAGGGCCTCTCGAACCGGGGTGCGGCTCGTCTTGAAGTCCTCCGCGAGCTGCTGCTCGACGAGCCTCCGGCCGACGGGCAGGTCGCCGCGCAGGAGGCGCTCGCGCAGCCCCGCATACACGCGCTCGGCCTGTGAGAGCCCGCGCGCTCCGCCGCCCCTGCCAGCGCCGTTGGATCGTGCCATCGACCGTCAGTGTCGCCGAGTGGCGCGTTCGTCGGCCTGCGACCGACCAGCTCGCCACGCGATCGGCGGGCGGCCCCGCCCCTCAGCCATCGAGTGCCGCGACGGCCGCGGTGAACGCCTGCAACGGCGGCAGCGTCACGCCGCCGCCGATCTGGCCGACGCCGGGCTCACGATGGGCGATGCCGGTATGGATCGGCGGCACGATCCCGGTGCGCACGACGGCGCGCGCGTCGACGCCGAGGATCGCCGGGCCGTCGGGCAGCGATAGCGCCGGATGCTCACCGGCGGCGATCTGCCGGAACGCCTCCATCCGCTCGGGGATCGTCGCCGGGTCAAGGCCGACCGACGGCGCCGACAACGGCGACGCGCCGATCGCGAGCGCGCCGAGCCCGTAGACCTCGATGATCGCGGAGTCGCCGAGGTCGGCCTGCATCTCGTCGGGCGTGTGACCCGGATAGAGCGCCGCCGGATCGGGCAGCGCGGCCGGCCCGGTGAACCAGCGGTCTCCGGTGCCCGAAAGCTTCACCCCAACCTCGACGCCGTTGCGGGCGACGGCCGTGACGAGCGACGAGCCCTCGACGCCCTGGGCACAGACAAGCGCGAGCTTGGAGAACACCATCGCGACGTTGAGGAAGAACTGGCCGTTGCCGCGGATGAACGCGTCGACCTCCTGCGAGAGCGGAGCGAGCGCGTCGGCGATCAGCTCCGTCCCGGCCTCCGTGCGGTGGTGCGCCTCGTCGCCCAGCTGCAGTGAGCCCGCGTGCAGCTCGAGCAGCCCGAGCGGGCCGTGCACGTCAATCGCTCGCGCCAGCTCCGGCGCGAGCACGTCGCGCATCCAGATCAGCCTCGCGACGACCTCTTCGTCGTCGGCGCCGTAGCGCAGCACCTTGCCCGAGCCCTCGTTGAGCGGGCACCAGGCCGTCAGGCCTGTGGCCTCGTCGCGCGCGACGAGCACCGGCATCGACCCGGTGACGACGCCCGACATCGGCCCGACGCCACCGCAGTCGTGGTTGGGCAGCAGCGCGACCTCACCCGCGTCCGCACGTGCGAGCGCCTCGGTTGCGGTCGGAGCGACCCCCTCGATCGCGAGCGCGACGCCGAGCGCTGCGCGCATCGGGGCGCACATCGCGGACGACGCGATCGGTGGCCCGGCATGGCATGCGCCACCGGCGGCGAGATGGGGGACGACGTCGGCCGCAGGCACGACGCCGACGAGCATCGGGCGTGCCGCGGCGAGCGCCTCAACGGCGCTGTCTGTTGCATACAAAGGCGTACTCATCGTGCCCAGGACCGTAGTTCGGCGATTCGCTCGGTGGCATGGACCGATTGGCGAAATGTCCCCGGTCTACCTCGGCCAACTGGCCAATGCGAGGCCCGCGACCGTCGCCGTAGGTTGCGGAGGCATCTGAGCGTTGTGGACCGCATTGCATACAACGCGTCACGCCAGACAGAGAGGCACCAACCTGATGAGTCCCGAGCCAGCCGCCGTCGAGGCCGCGCCCTATCCGTTCCCGTTCGACCCAGCAGTCACCGCGCTCGTCATCATCGACATGCAGCGCGACTTCCTCTACCCCGGCGGCTTCGGTGCGTTGCTCGGCAACGACGTCTCGATGCTTCTGAAGGTCGTCGAGCCGCTGCAGGCCGTGCTCGAGGCGGCGCGTGTCGCCGGCATGGCGGTGATCCACACGCGTGAAGGCCACCGCCCGGATCTCACCGACTGCCCGCCGAGCAAGCTCGCGCGCGGCAAGCTCGACACGCCGATCGGCGCCGACGGACCGAACGGGCGGATCCTGATCCGCGGCGAGCAGGGCCACGGGATCATCGACGAGCTGGCCCCGGTCGAGGGCGAGGTCGTGCTCGACAAGCCCGGCAAAGGCGCGTTCTTTGCGACCGACCTCGAGCACATCCTGCGCAACGGCGGCATCACGCATCTCATCGTCACGGGCGTGACGACCGAGGTCTGCGTGCACACGACCGTGCGCGAGGGCAACGACCGCGGCTTCGAGTGCCTCGTGCTGTCGGACTGCGTCGGTTCGTACTTCCCGGAGTTCCAGGAGGTCGGCCTGAAGATGATCGCCGCCCAAGGCGGGATCTTCGGCTGGGTCGCCTCCTCGCAGGACCTGCTGGCCCATCTGCCAACGCCCGCTGTCGTCAACTAGAGAGGACGATCCACGATGTCCACTGCTGCCATCCCCGCCCCGTCCTCGTCCCCACTCTGGACGCGCGGCGACCTCAACGCCTTCTTCGGACTGGGCATCAACATGCTCGTCAACGTCCTCGTACTCGCCGGCCTGTCGGCGGGCGTCGTGAAGATCCCCGCCGACGACGTCTTCCACACGATCCTTCCTGCGCTCGGCATCGAGCTGCTGATCGGCAACTGCTTCTACTTCTACCTCGCCCGAAAGCTCGCGGCGAAAGAGGGCCGCGACGATGTCACGGCGATGCCCTACGGGCCGAGCGTGCCGCACATGTTCATCGTCACGTTCGTCGTCATGCTGCCGACGTACCTGGCGACGAAGGACCCGGTCAAGGCCTGGGAGGCCGGGATCGCCTGGGCTTTCATCATCGGCGTGATCATCCTCATCGGCGCCTTCATCGGGCCGACGATCCGCAAGTTCACCCCGCGCGCCGCCCTGCTCGGCACGCTCGCCGGAATCTCGCTGACGTTCATCTCGATGCGGCCCGCGGCGCAGATGTGGGAGGCCGCCTGGATCGCGCTCCCGGTGCTCGCGCTGATCATCATCGGCTTCGTCGCCGGCGTGCGGCTGCCCGGCAACTTCCCGCTCGGCCTCGCCGCGCTACTGCTCGGCAGCGCAATCGGCTGGGCAGGAGGCTTCATGGACACCGCGGCCGTCTCGAGCTCGGTGCATCAGATCGCGATCGGCCTGCCGTCGCTGAACATCGACCTGCTCGCACACGGCCTCGACGGGATCTCGCCGCTGCTGGCAACGGCGATCCCGCTCGGGATCTACAACTTCACCGAGGCGATGAGCAACGTCGAGTCGGCTGCCGCCGCAGGCGACAGCTACAACCTGCGCAGCGTGCTGCTCGCTGACGGCACCGGCGCGATCATCGGCTCGGCGCTCGGCAGCCCGTTCCCGCCGGCGGTCTACGTCGGCCATCCCGGCTGGAAGGCGGCCGGCGGACGCATCACGTACTCGCTGGCGACCGGCGTCGCGATCTTCCTGCTCTGCGTGGTCGGCCTGTTCCCACTCCTCAACGCGGTGCTCCCGGTCCCGGCGATCGTGCCGGTGCTGCTCTACATCGGCCTCGTGATCGGCGCGCAGGCGTTCCGCTCCGTGCCGCGCGCGCACTACGCCGCCGTCGTGCTGGCGATCGTGCCGAACATCGCGCAGTGGGCAAGCGGTCTCGTCGACAACGCGCTGTCAGCGGCCGGCACGACGGCGGGCAAGGTCGGCGAGCCGGCGCTCGAGAACGCCGGTGTGATCTACACCGGGCTGCTGAAGCTCGGCGAGGGCGCCGTGCTCGCCGGGCTGCTGCTCGGCGCGATCGGTGCGTTCATGATCGATCGGCGCTTCCTCTGGGCGGCCGGCTACAGCATGCTCGCCGCGGTCCTCTGCTGCGTGGGACTGATCCACGGCGAGAAGGTCTCGCTCGACTTCGACTCGGTCCAGCTCAAGCTCGGCCTCGGCTACGCGTTCGTCGCGCTCGTCTGCCTCGCGTTCCATGCCCTCAAGGTGCCCGAGCGCGAAGTCGATCCGACCGACCCGGCCGACGTCGAGGAGGCCGCCGAGCGAATGGCGGCGACGAGTGCACGGCCGGCCGATCGCCCGCTGCCGGCCGAGCCGGTTCCGGCGTAGTCTCGCGCCGGTGTCAGCAATCGAACGGCTCCTCGCGGGATACCGCGACGGCTCGCAGGATCCGGCCGAGGTCGCTGCGCGCGCATACGAGCGCGCGCAGTCGGCCGCCGGCCCGGCCTGGATCTCGCTCGTCGCGTGGAGCAGGATCAAGGCGCTGCTCGCCGACCTCGCCTCCGCTCCGCGGGACCTGCCGCTGTACGGCGTGCCGTTCGCGATCAAGGACAACATCGATCTCGCCGGCACGCCGACGACGGCGGCCTGCCCGGCGTACGCGTACACGCCGGCGCAGAGCGCGTTCGTCGTCGATCGGCTCGTCGCGGCGGGCGCGATTCCGATCGGCAAGACGAACATGGATCAGTTCGCGACGGGGTTGACCGGGACGCGCACGCCCTACGGCGCCTGTGCGAGCGTCATCGATCCCCGCTACATCTCGGGCGGCTCGAGCTCGGGCTCGGCGGTCGTCGTCGCCGATGGGACGGTCCCGTTCGCGCTCGGCACCGACACCGCCGGCTCTGGTCGCGTGCCGGCCGCGTTCAACGGGATCGTCGGATTGAAGCCGACGATCGGCCGCATCAGCACGCGCGGCGTAGTACCGGCATGCCGCAGCCTGGACTGCGTCTCGCTGCTGACGACCGACGTCGCCGGCGCCGAGCGCGTGCTCGCCGTCGCCGGCGGCCCGGACCACGGCGATCCATACTCGCGCGCACCGCCGCCGGAGGCGGAGGGCGTCCCGTGGGGCACAGCGGGCGCGCGGATCGCGGTTCCGCGTCCCGACCAGCTCACGTTCTTCGGCGACGCGCAGGCGCGCGCAGCGTGGGAGCACGCCCTCGCGCGCGCCGCTGCGCTCGGTTGGACGCTCGTGGAGATCGACTTCGAGCCGTTCGCCGAAGCCGCGGCGCTGCTCTACGGCGGCCCCTGGGTCGCTGAGCGCTACGCCGCCGTCGGCGCATTCCTCGCGGCGCATCCGGACGCGGTCAACCCGATCGTGCGCGATCTCATCCTGCCGGGCCGCGACATCAGCGCCGTCGACGCCTTCGCGGCCGCGCATCGCCTGCGCGAGCTCGCGCTGCAGAGCGCCGCGGTCTGGGAGCAGGCCGACGCGTTGCTGCTGCCGACCGCTCCGACGCTCTTCACCGCGGCGGAGATCGCAGAGGAGCCGATCGCGCGCAACGCGCAGCTCGGCACGTATACGAACTTCGTCAACCTGCTCGACCTCAGTGCGATCGCGGTCCCGGCGAGCATGCGAGCCGACGGCCTGCCGTTCGGCGTCACGCTGATCGCTCCCGCCGGCGCCGACACGGCGCTACTGCGGCTCGCGTCGCACTGGCGCGACGAGCATCCTGGGCATCCCGCCGGCGACGGAGCGCGCGACGGCACGGTCGCGCTCGCGGTCGTGGGCGCGCATCTGTCAGGCGAGCCGCTCAACGGCCAGCTCGTCGCTCTGGGCGCCCGGCTCGTCGAGACGACTCGCACAGCGGGGACGTACCAGCTGTATGCGCTGCCCGAGACGGAGCCGGCAAAGCCCGGCCTCGTGGGAGGGGCGGCGAATGACGGCGGCAGCATCGAGCTCGAGATCTGGGAGCTCGCGACCGAGGCCTTCGGCCGGCTCGTGGCCGGCGTCCCGCCGCCGCTCACGATCGGCACGATCACCCTCGCCGACGGCCGCACGGTGAAGGGCTTTCTCTGCGAGTCGAGCGCCGTCGCGGGCGCAGCGGACATCACCTCCTACGGCGGCTGGCGCTCGTTTCGCGCCGCGCAGGGAGCCGGCGCGGCGCACTGAGAGCGATCGGCGGCGGCCTCGGCCGCCGCCCATATGATCGCCCCGTGTCCCCGGCCGGGAATCGTCGCGCGATCACGCTCGCCACCGGAGTGTCGATCGCCGGGGCGCTCGCCCTGCTCGACATCGTTGTCGGGTCGTCGCTCGTGCTCGTCGGCCTCGTCGTCTTCGCACCGCTCGTCAGCGCGCTCTTCGGTCATCCGCGCGACGTCGCGCTCGTCGGCGTGGTCGCCGTCGCGCTCGTTCTCCTGAGCGCGCTGTGGAATGACAACTTCGGCAGCGGGGCGTACATCCAGCGCATCGCCGTCGGCTGCGCGATGTCCGCACTCGCGGTGCTGATCGCACGCAACCGCCTGCGCATAGCGAGCGATCGGGAGCGCTTCGCGGTGCTGTCTGCGATCGCCGAGGTCGCCGACGGCACTCGCACGCTAGAGAACACCGTCGCCGCGATCAACGACGTCCTCGTCCCGACCGTCGCCGACATCTGCATCGTCGACGCGGTCAACGGCGGCGATGTGCGGCGGCTGGCCGTTCGCGCCGCGGGGGCGGACAACGAACAGCTCACCGCGATGCTCGCGGCGCGGCCACCGCTCGACGCGGGCAACACGCGCATTCCGCCCCAGCCGTTCCTCGCCGAGCGCATCGACGACGACCTGCTGCGCGGGCTCGCGACGGACGCCGCCGATCTCGACCGGCTCCGCGCGATGAACGCGCGCTGCGTCATCGTCGTGCCGCTCAGCGCCCGCGGACGCCGACTGGGGGCGTTGACGCTGCTGCGTACCGGGGGATCCGCCGGCACCTATGGCGCCCGCGACCTCGACTTCGCCAAGGTGCTCGCCGGACGCGTCGCGCTCGCGCTCGACAACGCCGGCCTCTTCTCCGAGCTCGAGACGATCGAGGCCCAGCTCACTGTCGTGCTCGCCACGCTCGCCGAGGCCGTCACTGTGCAGCTCCCCGGCGGCGGGCTGCTGTACGCGAACGAAGCGGCGGCACAGATGCTCGGCTACGCGTCGGCGCACGAGCTGCTTGGCACGCCGATCACGGACGTCGTCGCCGCCCTCGAGCCCGCGCACGAGGACGGCTCGCCGGTCCAGCTCGACGACCTTCCGGGGCGCCGCATCCTGGCCGGCGAGCGCGGCCCGCGCCCGCTCGTCCTGCGGACGGTCGACGCGCGCAACGGGGCCGTCCAGTGGCGCGTGACGAAGGCCTCCGGGGTCTATGACTCGGCCGGCGACGTGAAGCTCGTCGTCAACGTCATCGAGGACGTGACGGAGGTCAAGCGGGCCGAGCTCGCACAGCGGATGCTTGCGCGGGCAGGCGAGCTGCTCGCATCGTCGCTCGATCACGAGCGGATGCTGCAGCAGGTCGCCGAGCTCGCGGTCCCCGAGCTCGCTGACTGGTGCGCGGTCAGCCTGCCCGACGGCCACGGCGCCATCCGCACGGTCGCGGTCGCCCATGCGGATCCCGCGAAGGTCGCGTTCGCTCGCCGCATCGCCGAGCGCTACCCGTCGCGCGCCGACGGACGCGGGGGCGCGGCGCAGGTCCTGCGCGACGGCGTCGCGCAGGTCGCCAACGAGGTCAGCGAGCGGATGCTCGCGGCTGCCGCGCAGGACGAGCAGCATCTCGAGCTCCTGCTCGAGGTCGGCATGCGCGCCGCGCTGATCGTGCCGATGACGGCCGGCGGCGGCACGATCGTCGGCGCCCTGACGCTGATCAGCGCCGAGTCCGGGAGGCAGTTCGGCGAAGCCGACGTCGCGCTCGCCGAGGAGCTCGCGCGCCGCGCCGGGACCGCGGTCGAGAACGCGCGGCTGTACACCGAACGCTCGGGCATCGCGCGGACGTTGCAGACGAGCCTGCTGCCCGGACGGCTGCCCCGCATGCCGGGCTGGGCGACCGCGACGCTCTACCGGCCCGCCGGCGACGAGAACTGGGTCGGCGGCGACTTCTATGACGCGTTCGAGGTGCGCGGCGGCTGGCTGGCGATCGTCGGCGACGTCGCCGGCCAGGGTGCCGCGGCGGCGGCCCTGACCGGCCTTGCCCGCCACACGCTGCGGACCGCCGCAGCGCTGCTCGACGACCCGCTCGACGCGCTGCGCACGCTCAACGACGAGCTCCTCGCGCGCGACGAGATGGCGCTCTGCTCGGTCGCGGCGGTCCTGCTGCGCGACGGCGAGGCGGGGGCCGCGGTCGCCGACGTGATCTGCGCGGGGCACCCGCAGCCGCTGCTCGTCCGCGCCGGCGGCGTGCGCGGCGTCGGCACGTTCTCGCCGATGCTCGGGGCCTACAAGATCGGCGCCTGGGAGCGCAGCCGCGTCGTGCTCGAGCCGGGTGACCTGCTCGTGCTCTTCACCGACGGCGTGTTCGACTCGGTCGGCGAGGACGAGCGCTTCGGCGAGGAGCGCCTGGCGCAGACCGTCGCCGGAGCGACGGAGGCCGCGGACGCGGTCGCGCGGATCGATGCCGCCCTGAGCGCGTTCGCCGTCGGTCCGCAGGCCGACGACACGGCGGTTCTCGCCGTCGAGCGGATCGCCCTGGCAGCGATCGCCGGCCATCACTGACAGAGCGCCCGCTACCGTTCTGGCCATGCCCACGATCGCTTCCTCCACGCTGGCCAACGGCCTGCCCCTGCACCGGATCGGCCTCGACGGAACACGCGCGGTCACGATCCTCGTGGCCTTCGACGCCGGCGCTCGCAGCGAGCGTCCCGAGGAGAACGGCATGGCGCACTTCCTCGAGCACCTCGTCTTCAAGGGCGGCGAGAAGTTCCCGCACTATCGCGACGTCAACGAGACGGCTGAGAAGCTTGGCGGCTCCCTGAACGCGTACACGTCGCACGACCTCGTCGCCTTCCACATCACGGTGCGCGCGGAGGCCGTCGTCGAGGCCACGGACCTGCTGACGGACTTCGCCGGGCGGCCGCATCTCGACGCCGACGAGCTCGACAAGGAGCGCGGCGTCGTGATCCAGGAGATCCAGCGCTACAAGGACGAGCCGTCCTCGGTCGCCGACGAGCTGATCGATCGCGCCGCCTTCGGCGAGCATCCGCTCGGTCGCTCCGTGCTCGGGCCCGAGGAGCATCTGCGCACGTTCACGCGTGACGCGATCCTCGCCTTCCGCAACCGCCGCTGGGCCGGCGCCCGCGGCGGGGCGTTCATCGTCGGCAACCTCGAGCACGTTCCCGCCAACGGCGCGTTCAGCGAGCTCTTCGAGCGCTTCCCGACGCTGCCCGAGCCCGATCCGTTCGAGCCCGCGCCGGTCTTCACGCCGCGCGTCTTCGTCGAGCCGCGCGACACGAACCAATCGCATCTGCGGATGTCCTACCGCCCGCAGATCGACGTCTCGAGTCCCTCGCAGCGGGCCGCACTGACGATCTACGGAACGCTGCTCGGCGGGTCGATGAGCTCACGACTGTTCGACGAGATCCGCGAGCAGCGCGGCCTCGCGTACTCGGTCTACGGCGTCGCCCACGCCCATGCCGACGTACCGCTGCTGCAGCTCGGCGCGGGCCTGGACTCGACGAAGTGCATCGAGGCGTACACGCGCATGCGCGAGATCGTCAACGAGCTGCGCGACGACGGACCGACCGAAGCCGAGGTCTCGCGGGCACGCGCATACGCCGCCGGACGCCGCGTGCTCGCGTTCGAGAACACGAACGCGGTCGCGCGCTACGGAGCGTCACAGTCGATCGTCTTCGGCGAGCCGATCGATCCCGACGGCGCGATCGCAGCGCTCGACGCGGTCACGATCGACGAGGTCACCGAGATCGCCCGCGACGTCGCCGACACGCTCTCGGTCGCCTGCGTCGGCCCGCACAGCGACGGCGACTTCAGCTGAAGCTCGCCGTCGCGAGCCTCAATCCGGCAGCACCGCGCTGAGCGCAAGCCGCCGCTGTCAGCCGTGATCCAGGCTCAGTCGAGGTTGCCGCAGAAGTTCAGCCCGTAGCTGACCGCCAGCGTGTCGGACTTCGCGCGCGCGGCGCGGAACGCGTCGAGCGCAGCGCGTACGTTGTCGCCGGCGACCGCGAACTTCTGCGCATCGTTCGTCTTGGCCGCCGCGACGAACGCCGCCCCCGTGGCGCGCAGCTGGGCGACGAGCGGATCGGCTGCGCGGACGGACCCTACATACCCCGCGGCTCCCCTGCGCGCGGCGCTCGCGACGGGCAGCCTCACCCCCGTGAGACCGTTGGCGAGCTTGTCGTAGAGGTCGGCGAGCGTGTCGTTCGCCTTCGCGATGTCGCTTGCCGTGCCCGGCGACTGCGAGCCGGCGTCGGCGAACTTGCCGGCGAGGTTCTCGCAGACGTTGTCGGCGTCGTTGATGAAGCCCTCCTTCGTCTGCGGCCCGCTGTCACCGCCGCCGCCGCAGCCTGCAACGAGCAGGGCAAGCGCGACGAGCGCGAGCGAGAGGGTTCGACGGGGCACGGCGTCAGCCTAGAGAACCGGTGCTGCGCGCGGCGCCGTCAGGAGATCGCGATCATCCGCTCGATCGGCACCCGTGCACGCTCGGCGATCTCCGCGGGCACCTTGACCTCGTGGACGAGGTCGCGCAGCGCGTCGCGCAGCTTCGGCAGGGTGATCATCTTCATGTAGATGCAGGCGGCGCGCTCGTTGGCCGCGACGAACTCGGTGTCGGGCGCCGCCGCGCGCAGCGGGTGCAGCATGCCGATCTCCGTCGCAACGATCGCCGTGCGGCCCGGCTCGGCCTGCTCGGCGTACGTCAGCATCCCGCCGGTCGACAGCATGTGGACGCCCTCGGGATCGAGGTCGCCGGCGGCGGCGTACTCCATCACCGAGGTCGAGCAGCCGCACTCCGGATGGATGAGGAAGTCCGCGCCCGGATGCTCGGCGCGCACCTTTGCGATGTCGGCCGGGCGGATGCCCGCGTGCACGTGGCATTCGCCGTCCCACACATGCAGCGGGCGGCCGATCCGGCGCTCGACGAACGCGCCGAGGAACATGTCGGGGCCGAAGAGGATCTCGGTGTCCGGCCCGCGCTCACGGAGGATGTGCTGGACGACCGAGACCGCGTTGGCCGACGTCACGCAGTAGTCCGTCAGCGCCTTGATCTCCGCCGTCGTGTTGACGTACATGACGGTGATCGCACCCGGATGCTCGGCTTGCCAGGCGCGCAGCTGGTCGGGCGTGATCGCGTCGGCCAGCGAGCAGCCGGCGTCGAGGTCGGGGATCAGGACGGTCTTGCCGGGCGAGAGGATCGAGGCCGTCTCAGCCATGAAATGCACGCCGCAGAACGCGATCACGGCGGCGTCGGAGGCCGCTGCCTGGCGCGACAGGCCGAGCGAGTCGCCGACGTAGTCCGCGACGTCTTGGATCTCCGGCAGCTGGTAGTTGTGGGCGAGGATCACCGCGTCGCGCGCGGCGGCGAGCTCACGGACCTCCTGCTGCAGGGCGGCGACGTCATAGAGCTGTAGGAGCGTCATGGCAGCGCCTCCATGAGGAGCGACAGGTCCAGTGCGGGAGCGGAGTGCGTCAGCGCTCCGATCGAGATCCAGTCTACGCCCGTCTCGGCATGGGCCCGGAGCGTGTCGAAGACGATCCCTCCGCTCGCTTCCAGGCGCGCGCGTCCGGCGACATGGGCGACCGTCTCGCGCAGCTCGTCGGGGCTCATGTTGTCCACCAGGATCCGCGTCGCGCCGGCCTGCAGCGCCTCGTCGACCTCTGCCCGTGTCGAGCACTCGACCTCGAGCGGCAGCTCGGGGAACGCCGCCGCCGCGGCGCGCACGGCGGCGCCGACGCCGCCCGCGACGGAGGCGTGGTTCTCCTTGATGAGCACCATGTCGTAGAGCCCGATCCGGTGATTCATGCCGCCGCCGGCGGCGACCGCCGCCTTCTCGAGGGCGCGCAGGCCAGGCGTCGTCTTGCGGGTGTCGAGGATCTGCGTGCCGGTGCCCTCGACGGCGCGCACGCAGCGCGCCGTGAGCGTCGCGACGCCAGACAGGCGCTGCAGGAAGTTCAGCGCCGTGCGCTCGGCGGCGAGCAGCGCGCGAGCGTCGCCGGTCAAACGCAGCACGGGCGCGGGCGGCTCGCGCCAGACGCCCTCGGGTCCGAGCCGCTCGAGCACGACATCCGGGTCGAGGGCGCGGAACGTCGCCTCCGCCGCGTCCAGCCCATACACCACGCCGGGTGCCTTCTGGGTGATCGTCGCGGTGGCGCGCATCGCCGCCGGCACCGTCGCGGCGCTCGTGACGTCGCCGTCTCCCAGGTCCTCGGCGAGCGCACGCCGGACGAGCTCGTAGAGCGGCTGTGATCCGATGCTCATGGAATGGCGCAGGATAGGGGGAAGAATGCTCACGATGGCCGAGCCCCGATCCCACGCTGCAGTCGAGCTCGACCTCGATGCCTGGCTGCCCCGGCCGGAGATCGTGACGCGCCACAGCCGCAGCGCCGCCGCCGATGCCGACACGCTCTGGTCGGCGGCGCGCGCCGTGCGGCTCGACGAGGCCCGGACCATCGGCCGCCTCGTGCGCTGGAGGATCCCCGGCGTACCGCCCGGGCAGTCGTTCATGGGACTGTTGGCGGACGACCCGTTCACGGTGCTCGAGGAGAGCGACCATCATTCGATCTCCGGCCTGTGCGGCCGCATCTGGACGCTTGCGCGCGACTACGCGGACATCTCGGGTGCCGACGAATTCCGCGCCTGGGAGCAGCCGCGAACGGTGCGCGTCCTGTTCGCGCACTGGGTGGCGCCAGGGCCCGATGGTCACAGCACGCTGTTCAGCGAAGCACGGATCGGGCCGACCGACACGATCGCGACCATCCGCCTGCGCGCGCTGTGGCTCGCGGTCGGCCCGTTCGAGCGGCTGATCGGCGCCGAGGCGTTGTCACTGGCTACCTCCCGCGCGGAGGCCCTGACGCGCGCCTGAGCGGTCGAGTCGGCGCCGCTTAACAGCAAAGGCCCGCCAGGGGAGTAGCGGGCCTTTGCGAGGGAGGAGAGGTGCTCACGTGCTCTATCGGCACGCCCGGACGAGCACTTGAGCGATCGGCGGCGAGGCCGCGCGGTCGGCCCGCTCGAGGACTATCCGCGGGTCGCGCTCTTCAGAAGGTAGGCGCGCACGAAGCCGTCGAGGTCGCCCTCGAGCACGCGGTTGGCGTCGCCCATCTCGTGGTCGGTGCGGTGGTCCTTGACCATCGTGTACGGATGCAGGACGTAGGAGCGGATCTGCGAGCCGAAGTTCACGTCCTGCGCCTCGCCGCGCTCACGCGCGATCTCCTCGAGGCGCTTGCGCTCTTCGAGCTCGACGAGCTTGGAGCGCAGGACCTTCATCGCCGTCTCGCGGTTCTGCGTCTGCGAGCGCTCGTTCTGACATTGGACGACGATGCCGCTCGGCCGGTGCGTGATGCGCACGGCGGAGTCGGTCTTGTTGACGTGCTGGCCGCCCGCGCCGGACGCCCGGTACGTGTCGACCTGCAAGTCGTCGGCCTCGATCTCGACCTCCGCCGCGTCCTCGATGACGGGCGCGACCTCGACGCCTGCGAACGACGTCTGGCGGCGGTTGGCGGAGTCGAACGGTGACAGCCGGACGAGCCGGTGCACGCCCTTCTCGGCACCGTACAGCCCGTAGGCGTTCTCGCCCTCGACCCGGAACGTCGCCGACTTGATGCCCGCCTCCTCGCCCGCCGTCGCCTCGAGCAACTCGGCCTTGAAGCCGCGCCGCTCGGCCCAGCGCATCTCCATGCGCAGCACCATCTCCGCCCAGTCCTGCGCGTCGGTGCCCCCGGCACCGGCGTTGACGGTGACGAGCGCGTCACCCGCGTCGTAGCGGCCCGAGAACAGGCGCTGCTCCTCGAGCGCTGCGAGTCGCAGCTCGACGGGCGCGAGCTGGCCTTCGAGCTCGGCCTCGATCTCGGCGTCCTCACGCGCCATCTCGGCAAGGCTCTCGAGATCCTCGACATCGGTCTCGAGCGTGCGGAACTGTTCGAGGCGGCGGGCCGCCCGGGCGTGCTCTGCGCTCACCTTCGCGGCGTTCTCCTGCTCGTCCCAGAAGCTCGACGCGGACATCTTCCGCTCGAGCTCGGCGACCGTCTCGCTCAGCGCAGCCGGGTCAAAGGTAGTCCGCGAGCAGGGACATCTGCGCGCGGATCGCAGCGAGGCGCTGCGGGATGCCCTCGGGGCTCGGCGTGGCGGCCATAGCGTCAGGATAGAGCGCGCGTTTGCACCGGATCGGCCCGCGCATCGGCGACAATCCGCCGATGGACCCCTACGCCGTGCTCGGCCTTGCGCCGGGTGCCTCGCTCGACGAGGCCGCGCGCGCCTATCGCCGGCTCGCGAAGGACTGGCATCCGGACCGCGTCGGCGATACGGGCATGGCGCGGATGATCGAGCTCAACGTCGCCTACGAGCTGCTGCGCGCCGAGCAGCGGCCGGGCTCGCGGGTCGTCGTGACGCCCGCGAAGCGGACGGGGGCGGCGCGCGGTCCAGGCCACTGGCTGCCGGAGGCGATGCGCCGCGCGCTCGGGCGCGAGCTGCTCGACGCGCTCGAGCCCGACGAGCAGGTGACGCTCGTCACGCCGGCGGCGACCTGGGCGAGCCCGAGCACGCTGCTCGCCGTCACAGACAGGCGCCTGCTGTGGCTGCTCGACGACGCCGTCGGCAACCGCGTCCGCTCGTTGCGATTCCGCGACACGGGAGAGGCGGAGCAGAATCTCGTCTGGCCGCGGCGCACGAGGGCCCGCCTGCGCGTGCAGCCTCGTCACGGCGGCAAGCGCTGGACGTTCTCCGACCTGCGCCCGGCGACGGCGTCGGCAATCGCCGGGCGCGTGCAGGCGGGGCTGCCCGCTCCGCGCGGCTCCGGCTGAGAGCGAGCTCGGCGCAGATCGCGCGCACCGTCACGAGCTCGATCCACCAGTAGCCTGCGCTGATGCCAGCCGTCGCCTCACGCTGATCGGGCCGCCCGATGCGCTGGATCATCGACGGCATGAACGTCGTCGGGGCCAGTCCCGACGGATGGTGGCGGGATCGTCACGCGGCGATGGTGACGCTCGTCGACTGGCTCGAGCGCTGGGCTGCCGCAGAAGGCGAGGACGTCACCGTCGTCTTCGAGCAGCCTCCTCGGCCACCGATCACATCGACCGTCATCGAGGTCGTGTGGGCGAACCGGCCGCGTCCCAACTCGGCCGACGACGAGATCGTGCGCCGCCTGCGCCTCGAGACCGATCCAGGATCGGTGCGCGTCGTCACCTCCGACGGAGTGCTCGCCATGCAGGTGCATGCCGCCGGCGCGAGCACCTATCCGGCAGCCGCGTTTCGCGGCCAGATGGAACGCTGACCGCGGGCTCGCGGGGCGCTGCTACAGCGGAGCGTGGTACGGGTTGTGCGCCGGCGCGGGATTGTCGCGTGGCGGCTGCGCCGCGCCGCGCTCTTCGGTCCCGACCGGCGTGGCGCGCGGGGCCAAGCCGGGGAACTTGACCTTCACCTTGCGTCCATCCTTCGTCGTCAACTCGGCGAGCTCAGTCGGCGTGCGATGCAGCGGTTCACCTGGAATGGGGCTCATGGAAACAGGCTAATAGGTCACGCGCCGAGCTATCCGAAGACGTCGATCCAGGTGATGATCTTGCCGCCTCCGCCGAGCGCGACCGGCACGGCGCGGGTGCGCCGTCGCGGGCTCGGGTGGCGCATGAGCGCGCCGCGCACGATCTCCGAGATGTCGGCCAGCACCGCGCGCGACGGACGTTCGTCGAGGCGCAGCACGATCCCCGTCGACACGACGTGGACCATCGTGTCGAACATCGACGCCGCCTGCGGGCTGCGCAGCTCGACGTCGTGGCCGCGCTCCTGCAGCGCCGCCGTCACGCTCGCGGCAAGCTCGGCATCTCCCCCACTGGTGTTGTCGACGACGAGGTGCATCACACCAAGAACATCGCCGACTGGAGCCGATGTCAAACCCGACCTCGCGCGCCTAGGCCGCGACGGCGATCTGCTGATCGGGCGTCATCGCGCCCGTCCAGTCAAAGCGCTCGAGCTCGATCGCATGACCCGATCGGCGCGCCTCGACGATGATGCCCCACGGCTTGTGATGCACGACGACCTCGGCGCGCGGGTGGCGCCGGCGCAAGCGGACGATCTCTCGCGTCTGGTCGATGGTGAGCTCGGGCACGACGTTGACAACAGGCTTACCCGCAGGAAGTTGCGGTTCACCCCAAGTCTCAGATCGCCCGTGCTGCGTCGCCATAACACCTGTATCGGCCGCTGACGGCCGCGGCATGAGCGCCGCTCGGCCCAGCCACCGGCGTCAGGTGGCCAGGCCGATCTCATGGCGTTCCTGACAGAGCGTCCCGGCACCGCCGACTCCCGCTCAGGACCACCGCTCCGAGGTTCCGGCATAGAGCAGGGAGCCGGGCGTCGTGAGCGACTCTCCCGTCTCCAGGAGCGTCTTCAGGCCGGAGAGGATCTGCGGCCAGCCGCCGTAGACCTGCCCGTTGGCGCCTTCGCGCAGCTGGTCGTGCGTCACCGTCAGGCGGCACGAGTCACCGACGGGCTCGATGTCCCAAGTGACGCGCGAGGTTCCTTCCGCCTTGACGTCGTCGCTCCACAGCGCGGTGAAGCTCTGCACGAGGCGATGCGGCGGATCGACCTCGACGTTCTCCCCGCTGGCGATCTCGAACCCGCCCTGCGCCGACGACAGGTAGCCCGAGCCCGGCGTCCAGTCCGACGCGATCCCCACCCCGAAGCTGTAGCTGCGGCGCATCTCGCTGTCGGTGATCGCCTCCCAGAGCCGTTCGGGCGTCGTCTTGATGTAGATCTCGAACACCTTCTCCATCAGGTCCTCCTCGAGTCTGCGCTTGAGCTGTGTGAGCGTCGCCGCCCAGGGCTCCGCGTATTTGCTCACCCACCTGTCGTGGACGAGCCGGATCGGCACGGGGTTGAGGAAGTGCAGCTTCTCGCGACCACGCCGCTTCGTCGTGATCAGGCCGGCCTCCTCGAGCACCTTGAGGTGCTTCATGACGCCGAAGCGCGTCATCGACACGCGCTGCTCGAGCGAGCTCAGCGACTGTCCGTCGCGCTCGAAGAGCGCATCGAGCAGCCCGCGTCGCGTCGGATCGGAGAGTGCCTTGAACACCGCGTCCATGCCGGCAGCATAGGTGACTAGTTAGTCACATGTCAACCGCCCGCGACAACGACGGCAATCAGAGGCCGTCGCGTCATCTCGATGGTCCGTACGGTTGCAGTGCCATGGACCTCGGCATCCTCGCCCTGATCTGCGCCGCCGCGCTGCTCGGACCGGCCCTGTCCCTGCTGTCCGGGGGAGCGTTGCCGGCGGTCGTCGGCCAGCTCATCGCCGGCGTCATCCTCGGCCGCACGCTGCTGGATGTCGTCCACCCCGCCAACGCTGACCTCACGCTGCTCTATGACATCGGCTTCGCGACGCTGATGTTCACGGTCGGGATGCATGTGCCGCTGCACGACGCGCGCCTGCGGTCAGCGCTGGGCGACGGTGCGCGGGCGGTGCTCGTCGCCTTGCCGCTTGCCCTGATCGCCGGTGAGCTCTGCCACCTCGCCGGCTCGGGCCCGATGCTCGTCTACGCCGTCGTGCTCGTCTCCTCGTCGGCGGCCGTCGCGCTGCCGGTGATCCAGGAGAGCGGCCTCAGCAGCCCGCCGGTGCTCGCCGCGATGGCCTGGATCACGATCGCCGACGTCGGCGCGACGATCGCGATCCCGCTCGCGCTGACGCCAAGCCGGGCCCTGCATGCCGCCGGCGGAGCGCTGATCGTCGCCGCCTGCCTCGGCGTGCTCGTCCTGATCGCGCTGCGCGTGCGCAACAGTCCGCTCGTGCGGCGCGTCCGCCACGAGGGCAAGCGGCGCGGCTGGGCGATCGACCTGCGAATCGCGGTCATCGCGCTCATCGGCCTCTCTTACCTGGCCCTCCAGGTCGGTGCGAGCATCCTCGTCGCGGGCTTCGGCGTCGGGCTCGTGGCAGCGACGATCGGTGGCCCCAAACGACTGTCGAAGGAGGTGCTCGGCCTCGGCCAGGGCTTCTTCATCCCGGTCTTCTTCGTGCTGCTCGGCGCAAAGCTCGACCTGCGCGCGCTCGGAGACAACGGGCAGGCGGTGGCGCTGGCCGTCCTGCTCGCCGGCCTCACGATCGTGCTGCACGTCACGGTCAGCCGCGCGATCCACACACCGCCCGCGATCGGGCTGCTGGCGTCGGCTCAGATGGGCGTGCCGGCGGCGGCGATCGCGCTCGGCCTGCCGATCGGCGCGATCGACCAGGCGCAGGCATCGGCGATCTTCTGCTCCTCGCTCATCTCGATCGGGGCCTGCGCGGCCGGCGCGGCGATCCTGCGCCGCGCGGCGCCGCCGTCGCCGCCCGATCCCCCGGCTATCGTCAGCACATGACCGAGCAGCCGGCCGTGACCTGGCTCGCGATGCCCGAGCATCACGACTACGGCGCCGCAGAGGACTACCTGCGCCTCGTGCTGAGCCCGAAGCACGCCGAGCACGCGCTCGAGCAGCTGCGCAAGGCCAAGCACACCCGTGCATGGAAGGCGAAGGACATTCTGCGCGCCGCCGGCCTCGAGGCGCTCGGCGCCGACAACGAGGGCGTTGCCGCAAAGCTCGCCAAGGTCAGGGCCGGCAAGCCGCTTGCACCGGTCCTGCTCGTCCAGCGCGAGGACGGACCGCTGATCATCGCCGACGGCTATCACCGCACGAGCGCCGCGCACCTGCTCGACGAGAGCGCCGAAGTGCCGGCGGTCGAGGCGCATCTCTAGATCGTTCCCCCCACCGCGCGCCGGCGGGACGTCCTCGCGGTCAGCTCAAGAGCCGTGGCACTTCTTGAACTTCTTGCCCGATCCGCACCAGCAGGGGGCGTTGCGACCGATCTGCTCGTCGTCGGAGAGCACGCGCTGCTCGACCGGCGCCACGAGCTCCTCCTCCGGCTCGGCGTACTGCTCGGCGACGCCGCCGCCGGCCGCCGCGATCGCCAGCGCGCTCGGCCCGGCGCCTGAGCCACCCGAGTACGAGACGCGTCCCGGGCGCGTCGCCGTGCCGCCCGTCTCGTAGCGCTGCTCGGGCTCCTCGCCCTCGGAAGCCTCGAACTCGAGGTTGAACACCATCCGCGTGAAGTCCGACCAGATCGTGTTCATGAGGTCGGCGAACAGCGTGAACGCCTCGTTCTTGTAGGCGACGATCGGCTCGATCTGGGCGAAGCCGCGCAGGTGGATGCCTTCGCGCAGGTAGTCCATGTCGTAGAGGTGCTCGCGCCAGCGGGTGTCGATGAACTGCAGCAGCAGGAAGCGCTCGACCGCCCGCATGATCTCCTCGCCCAGCTCGGTCTCGCGGGCGTCGTAGAGGCCGATCGCGCCCTCGTTGATCATCGCGATCAGCTCCTCGCGATCGGCCTGCTCGGGCGCCAGGTCCTCGGCCGAGATGAGCTCGACGGGGAAAATGTCGCCGAGCGCGGTGACGAGGCCATCGAGATCCCAGTCCTCGATGAAGTCGCCGGGCGTGGACTCGCCGACGGTCCGCTCGATGACGTTGGCGATCTGCTCGCGAACCTGATCGCTCATGTCCTTGCCCTCGAGGATCTCGTTGCGGAACTTGTAGACGATCCGCCGCTGCTCGTTCATGACGTCGTCGTACTCGAGCACGCGCTTGCGCTGCAGGAAGTTCTGCTCCTCGACCTTCTTCTGAGCCTTCTCGATCTGCTTGGAGAGCATGCCGGCCTCGATCGGCTCCTCGCGGCCGTCCTCGTCGATCGTGCCGAGGCGGTCGAGGATGCGATAGATCCGGTCGCCGGCGAAGAGGCGCACGAGATCGTCCTCAGCGGAGAGGAAGAAGCGTGACTCGCCGGGGTCGCCCTGGCGGCCGGCGCGACCGCGCAGCTGGTTGTCGATCCGCCGCGACTCGTGACGCTCGGTGCCGACGATGTACATGCCGCCGGCCTCGAGGACCGTCTGGCGATCGGCCTCGACGCGCTCCTCGATCTTCGGCAGCACGTCGGCGAAGCGCTCGTCGTAGTCCGGATCGCCCGCCTTGAGGCCCATCTTCAGCAGCTCGCGCTGCGTGAGGTGCTCGGCGTTGCCGCCGAGCTTGATGTCGACCCCGCGGCCGGCCATGTTCGTCGCGATCGTGACGGCACCTGGCTGGCCTGCCTCGGCGACGATCTCGGCCTCGCGCTCGGCGTATTCGGGCTTGGCGTTGAGCACCGTGTGCTTGACGCCCTGCTTCGTGAGCATGCTCGACAACAGCTCGGAGACCTCGACGGAGACCGTGCCGACGAGGACCGGCTGGCCGGTCTCGTGGCGCTCGATGATCTCGCGGCTGACGGCGTCCCACTTGCCCTCGCGCGTCTTGTAGACCTGGTCGTTCTGGTCGCGGCGGACCATCGACTGGTTCGTCGGGATCTCGACGACCGCGAGGTCGTAGATCTTCATGAACTCCGTCGCCTCGGTGAGCGCCGTGCCCGTCATGCCCGCGAGCTTGTCGTAGAGGCGGAAGTAGTTCTGCAGCGTGATCGTCGCGAGCGTCTGGTTCTCCTCCTGAACGAACACGCCCTCCTTCGCCTCGATCGCCTGGTGCAGGCCCTCCGACCAGCGCCGGCCTTCGAGGATGCGGCCGGTGAACTCGTCGATGATCATGACCTCGCCATCGACGACGGCGTAGTCGACGTCGCGCTTGTAGAGCGACTCGGCCTTCAGCGCCTGCTGCAGATGGTTGACCAGTGGCCCGTTCTCGGCGCGGTAAAGATGATCGATCCCAAGGAACTTCTCGGCCTTGGCAACCCCGCGCTCGCTGACCGCGACGGTCTTGTGCTTCTCCTCGAACTCGAAGTCGAAGTCGGCGACGAACTCCTTCTTCAGGCGCGGGTCCATCCCCTCCGGCGTCTTGCCGGCCTCCATCCGCTTGGCGAGCTTCGCGAACTGCTCGTAGTAGTCGGCGGCGGCCTCGGGCTGGCCGGAGATGATCAGCGGCGTGCGCGCCTCGTCGATCAGGATGTTGTCGACCTCATCGACGATCGCGAACGGATGGCCGCGCTGGACCTTCTCCTCGAGCGAGGCGGCCATGTTGTCGCGCAGGTAGTCGAAGCCGAACTCCGAGTTCGTCCCGTACGTCACGTCGGCGGCGTAGGAGCCGTGCTTGTCCTCGACGGCCTGCATGTTCTGCAGCACGCCGACCTGGAGCCCGAGCGCACGGTAGATCGGCGTCATCCACTCGGCGTCGCGGCGGGCGAGGTAGTCGTTGACCGTGACGACGTGGACGCCGGTGCCGGGCAGCGCGTTGAGGACGACGGCGAGCGTCGCGGTCAGCGTCTTGCCCTCGCCGGTCTTCATCTCGGCGATCGACCCGTTGTGCAGGACCATGCCGCCGATCAGCTGCACGTCGAAATGGCGCATGCCCATCTCGCGCTTGCCGATCTCGCGCACGAGCGCGAACGTCTCGGGCAGGAGATCATCGAGCTTCGCGCCGTTGCGCGCCTGCTCCTTGAGCGACTCCGACCGCGCGCTCAGCTCCTCCATCGACTCGAGCTCGAGCTCAGGCTCGAAATCGTTGATGCGGGCGACGCGCTTTTCGAACTGCTTGAACTGCTTGGCTTCGCCCAGACGAAGGGCACGATCGAGGAGCGCCATAGCCCTGGAGGATACCGACGCGGCGGGTTGCGCCCGCCGCGCCGGAGGGACGGTGTCAGGGCCCGCTCAGGCGAGCGGGTGCGGGTGCGCGGCGCGCGCCTCGCGGCGGTGGCGGCGCTTCTCGCGGTGGCGCTTGACCTGGCGTGCGAGCTCGTCGGAGGTGAGGCGCACGGAGTGCTTCATGTCGCCTGACGCGCACTCCGCGTGGAGCGTCACGCCCTTGAGGTACAGCGTCACAGCGGTGACCTGGGCCTCGGCGATCGCCGGATTGCGCTCCTCGCGTAGCTCGACCTCCATGCGCGCGAGATCGGAGACCTGGGCGGCGACCTTGCGGAACTTGCGCTCCACGAGCTCGCGCAGCTCGTCGTTGACCGGGACGTTGCGGCCCTTGACCTCGATCTGCATCTCGAAGTCCTCTCTGTCGAACGGACGTGCGAGAGATTGATGCTACGCCTCGCCTGGGCCGCCTTCAACGGGGACGATCGTCCAGCGCCCGCGCCCATGTGATGGCCGTGATCCTGCGCGCTCCGGCGTGTCGCAGCGCGCTCGCACAGGCGTGCAGCGTGGCCCCCGTCGTGTGCACGTCGTCGACGAGCACAACCGTCGCAGGGACAGCGGCGCGAGTCCGGAAGTCCAGGCTGCCGAGATCGCGACGCTGCTCGCGCGATGCGCCGAGCTGCTGCGAGCGCGACCGGCCGCGCCGCAGCGGCCGGGCCAGCTGGAGCCCGGTGCGCCGCGCCAGCGCGGCCGCGATCAGCTCGGCCGGATCGAAGCCGCGCGCCCGACGGCGCCCGGGATGTGGTGGGACGGGGACGAGCGTCGCACGCGACGCGAGCAGGCCGGCTGGTGCATTCGTCGCGATCTGGGCGGCCATGACGTCCGCGAGCGGCCGGGCGGCGTGGAACTTCAGCGCGTGCATCGCGTCGCGAGCGGCGCCGTCGTAGGCGACCGCGCTCCAGGCGGCGTCGAAGGCGGCATCGCGCGCCGGGCAGCGGCGACCGCAGGGCCGCGGGAGCGCGCAGCGCGGGCAGGTGGGCGCTGCTGTGAGCCACGGCAGCGCGCGCCTGCAGTCCGCGCAGAGGACGGCGTCAGCGTGGCCGCCTGGCGCGCGACAGGCGGCACAGCGCGGTGGGACGAGCAGAGCGAGCAGCTCGGCGAGCATCGCCTCAGATCCTCGCGCCGCAGCTGTGACGAGCGGCGCGCGGACTGCGACGATTCGGCCTCGATCAGCCGACGACCTCCGGCGCGCAGCGCTCGAGCGCGGCCCAGCCGACGTCCTGCTCGCGCTCGCGATGCTCCGCCGCGACGCCGCCACGCAGCCCGAAGAGGCGCTTGGCCCACAGCAGGTAGGCGACGACGGCCAGGTTGATCGCGAGCGTCAGGACCTTCAGCGGCGAGAAGCGCAGCGACAGCTCGTACACCTCGAGCGGCAGCAGCGACGCGGTCACGATCAGCGTCAGGTACTCCGCCCAGCGGCGCTGGTACCAGAGGCCGAACGCTTCGATCCCCTCGACGAGCGCGTAGACGAGGAAGACGGCGGCGACGAGGCGCAGCGTGTCCGAGCGCAGCGAGAATGCGTGCTCGATGTCGTGCAGGAGGCCGTGGCTCGCGCTCGGCGCGTCGGAGCTCGCGCCGGTCTGGAGGTCGGCGAGCACGCGGTAGAACGGGTCGCGCAACGTGCTGCGGTGCGAGGCGAAGAGCAGGATCGCGATCCCGATCAAGCCGAGCACGAGAAAGTGCAGGGCGCGGTTGACGGCGATGATCCGCAGCACGATCTTGTCGCGCAGCGGCTTGCCTCGGTCCGGCAGCTCGATCTCGTCGCGCAGCGGCGGGTGCTCGCGCGACGGGGCGACGGGCGCGCGGACCGGCAACCACGAGTCGCAGCGCAGGCAGCGGTGCCAGCGCACGCCATCGACCTCACGCGCAACGAGCGTGTCCTGCGACAGCTCGCGCGCGTCGATTCCGATCAGCTCGTGCCCCGCGAGGCCGCAGACGAGCAGCTCGTAGTGGAGCTTCGGTCGCAGCCGCTTGGGCTCGACGAGCGGGACGCCGGGCAGGCGGTGTTCCTGGGCCATTGCGTGAGCTTGGCACGTACGTGCCCGTTCTACGCGAGAATCGTCGGCATCGTCGCTCCGCTGATAGCCGTATCACCGAATGCCGCATGGACGTTCGAACCGGGCGCGATCGCGGCCGTCGCGATCGTCACCTTCCTCTACGTGCGGCGCTGGCGCGAGGTCGACGCCTCCGCCGGCCGGCTCGTCAGCTTCCTCGGTGGCATGGCGCTCGTCCTGATCGCGCTCTGCTCGCCGGTCGACCGGCTCGGCGAACAGCTCTTCTTCATGCACATGGTCCAGCACCTGCTGCTGCTCGACCTCGCGCCGATCTTCGTCATGCTGGGGCTGACGAAGGTCCTGCTGCGTCCCGTGACGCGTCGCCTGATGGGCGTCGAGCGGTCCGCCGGACCGCTCGCCCATCCGATCTTCGCGATCGTGCTGTACGTCGCGGTGATGGTCGTCTGGCACGTGCCCGCCATGTACGACGCGGCGCTCGCACATGCCGGCATCCACGTGCTCGAGCACATGTCGTTCGGCTTCGCCGGCGGCCTGTACTGGTGGCACCTGCTGTCGCCGATCCGCGCCCGCCAGCGCCTCGGCGGGATGGGGCCCGTCGTCTACATGCTCGCGACGAAGGTGCTCGTCGGCCTGCTCGGCATCCTGCTCGCCTTCTCACCGCACCCGATCTATGCCTTCTACGAGCAATTGCCGCGCTACTGGGGCCTCTCGGCGGGCACCGACCAGGCCGTCGGTGGCCTCGTCATGGCGCTCGAGCAGTCGATCGTAATGGGCGTCGTGCTCGTCTTCCTGTTCGTGCGCATGCTGAGCGAGAGCGAGCGCGAGGAGCAGCGCGCCGAGCGCTATGCCGTCGACGCCCCGTAGCGTCGCGAGGCACACGTCACGGCGCTAGATCCCGTTGAGGAAGTGCAAGCCGAGGCTGTCGAGCAACTTCTGCGCCTCGATGTTGAGCTGCGTCAGCTCGCCGGTCCAGATCAGGACCCCCATCACGATCAGGATCGCACCGCCGGTCGCGACGATCGCCGTGTAGTGGCGCTTGACGACCGTGAACAGCGTCGTCATGCGATCGAAGGCGACCGCCGTCAGCAGGAACGGGATCGCCAGGCCGGCGGAGTACCAGGCGAGCAGGAAGGCGCCGTGCGCGGTGGAGTCCGACAGCGACGCCGCCGTAAGGATCGCGCCGAGCGTGGGCCCGACGCATGGCGTCCAGGCGATCGCGAAGGCGGCGCCGGCGACGAGCGGGCCACCGCGCCCCGCACGCGCCATGAGCGACTCGACGCGCCACTCGCGCCCGAGGCGGGCGAAGAACGGCGTCGCGAGAAAGAACAGGCCGAGCACGATGATGATCGCCGCTGAGATGTGCTGCAGCGCGTCGCGGTGGGCGTTGAGCGTCGAGCCGAGCTTGGTCGCACCGAGGCCGAGCACGATGAAGATCGCCGAGAAGCTGGCGACGAACAGCAGCGCCGGCACGAGCACGCGACGCAGCGACGCGGCCTCGATCTCGGCCGGCTTGACGCCGGACACCGCCGACAGATAGCCAGGCACGAGCGGCAGCACGCACGGGCTCAGGAACGAGACGACGCCCGCGGCGAGCGCGGCGAAGATGCTGACGCCGGAGCCCGGATCGGTCATCGCGCGTAAGAGGATGCCCGATCGCATCTGGCCGGGTGCAGGTTCACGCTGCCTCCTACGTCCCGAACGAGCCTCGGGCTCAACCTTCGAGCATGCTGCCGTCGGCGATCTGCAGCTGCCCGTCGCCGCTGTGCTCGACCGTTGCCGCGCCACGTACGACGACGTCGGCGCCGAACGCGACGTCGCCGCGCACGGTCAGGCGCTCGGCGGCGACGAGCGACGGCGCACCGTGCGGAAAGCGCGCCTCGAAGTCGCGCACGAGCTTGTAGTGGCGCGGATCGAGCTGCACGAGCGGCGCAACCGTGCGACCCGCCGCGAGTGTGATCCGGCCGTCGCCGCCGAGCTCGTAGGCATCCGAGCGCAGCGCGAGCAGATCGTCGGTCGTCTTGACGGGCGCGAAGCGCTCGCGCGGGACGCGCACGGCGCGGGCACCCTCGAAGACGTCGATCGCTGCGCCCATCGCGGTCTCGAGCTGGATCACCGGCGTCGATCCGGGGTCAGACGGATCGACGGTCTTGCGGTTGACGATCATCGGCAGGCCTAGCACGCCGTCGCGCGCCGCGAGCACGTCCGCGAGCGCCCGCAGGTCGATCCAGAGCGTGTTCGTGTTGAAGTAGCGATGGCGGATGATGTCCTGGAAGGACTCGACGTCGCCCGGCGGCGTCTGGGCGATCTCGCGCAGGACGAGCCCACCACCACCACCCGTCCGCTGCGCGAGATGGCCACCCTTGCGATCGGCCGCCGTGCGATCGGCGACCTCCATCAGGAACGGGATCTGCTCGCGCGCCAGCCAGGCGAGGATGCGCGGCTCCATCACCGCGCCGAGGTTGTCGACGTTGGCAACGAACGCGTAGCGATAGCCGCTGTCGAGCAGCGCGTCGAGCATGCCCGAGCTCAGCAGCGCGGGATAGAGGTCGCCGTGCCCGGGCGGCGCCCATTCGAGGCTGGCGTCGGCCGGCCAGCGCACCGGCGCAAGGTCGTCGGCGACCAGCTTGGGGACCTTGCTCTGCAGGAAGTCGGCGTCGATGCCGTCGACCGGCAGATCGTCGTATGGCGTCAGCGCCGCCAGCGACGCGTCGCGCGTGGCGAAGCTGTTCATCAGGACGAGCGGCAGCCGGGCACCTGTGCGGGCACGCAGGTCGCGGATCTGATGCACGGTGATGTCGAGGAAGCTCAGGCCGTCCTTCACCTCGAGCAGCGACTTCGGCCCGGTCATCCCCATGCTCGTCCCGAGCCCGCCGTTGAGCTTGATGATGACCGCCTGGCCGAGCGCCTCGCGCGCGCCGTCGTCGTCGGCCGGCAGGGCGTCGGCATCGGGCAGCTCCGTGACGGGCTCGAGCTCCGATTCTGCGAGCACGCCCGCCTCGCCCGCCCGCAGGCGCTCGTAGTAGTGCGCGAACGTCCTCAGCGCGACGTCAGGCACGCCGTCGGCGCGCATCTTCTCGAGGCCGGCGTTCATCTCGTGCATGAGCGGGACCGTACCCACCCGGGCGCCCGCGCGACTGTCGAGGCCGGTGCCGGGCGCGACTACGCGCGCCAGGTCGTGAGGTAATCGCGCTGCGCCGCCGTCAGCTCGTCGATCCGCACGCCGAGCGCTGCAAGCTTCAGGCGCGCGACCTCGCGATCGATCTCCGGCGGAACGGGCAGCACGCGCGCGCCCAGCTCCGCGCCGTGACGCACGAGATGCTCGACGCAGAGCGCCTGGTTTGCGAACGACATGTCCATCACGGCGGCCGGGTGCCCCTCGGCCGCGGCGAGGTTGACGACGCGCCCCTGGGCGAGCAGGTTCAGGCGGCGGGAGCCGACCTCGAACTGCTCGACGAGTGGCAGCACCTGGCGGCGCACGGTCGCCAGCGCCGCCAGCTGGTCGACGGCGATCTCGACGTCGAAGTGGCCCGCGTTGGCGAGCATCGCCCCGTCCTTCATGCGCTCGAAGTGCTCGCCGACGAGCACGTCGCAGCCGCCGGTCACGGTGATGAAGACATCGCCGACGGTGGCCGCGTCGAGCACCGGCATGACCTCGCAGCCATCCATCCGGGCCTCGAGCGCCCGCATCGGATCGACCTCGCAGACGACAACCGAGGCACCGGCCCCCTTCGCGCGCAGCGCGACGCCCTTGCCGCTCCATCCGTAGCCGATCACGACCACCGTGCGGCCGGCGAGCAGCATGTTCGTCGCTCGCAGGATGCCGTCGAGCGTCGACTGGCCGGTCCCGTAGCGATCGTTGAACGTGCGCTCGGCGAGCGACTCGTTGACGGCCAGCACGGGGCAGCGCAGGAGGCCGTCGTGCTCGAGCGCGCGCAGCCGCACGAGCCCCGTCGTCGTCTCCTCCGTGCCGCCGAGCAGCGACGAGCGATGGTCCTCGCCCAGCTCGTGCAGGACGGTCATGAGGTCGGCGCCGTCGTCGAGCGTGACGTGCGGCGCGCCGACGACGAGCGTCATGACATGCGCCGCCCATTCGTCGCCCGTCTCACCGCGCGCCGCATGGACCGCGACGCCATGATGCTCGACGAGCGCCGCGGCGACGTCGTCCTGCGTCGAGTGCGGGTTGGACGCGCAGAGCTGCGCCTCCGCGCCGCCCGCGATCAGCGTGCGCAGAAGGTTCGCCGTCTCCGACGTGACGTGCAGGCAGGCTGCGACGCGTACGCCGTCGAGCGGGCGCTCGCGCTCGAAGCGCTTGCGGATCGAGCACAGCACGGGCATCTGCCCGTCCGCCCACGCGATGCGGACCTGTCCGGCCTTGGCCAGCGACAGGTCCGCAACCGAGTGACGTCGTCCAGAGGTCAGCGGTTCCGACGACGAGGCCAATGCCGCTCCTCAGCACACCATCGGAACCGACGACCGGAGGCCGAAACCCCTAATACCTGTACTCGTGCGACTTGTACGGGCC
This sequence comes from Solirubrobacteraceae bacterium, assembly GCA_036271655.1. Taxonomy (GTDB): domain Bacteria; phylum Actinomycetota; class Thermoleophilia; order Solirubrobacterales; family Solirubrobacteraceae; genus CADCVQ01. The sequence goes on along the minus strand of DATBAE010000016.1, from coordinate 98,689 downwards.
CTCGACCGGGCGGCCGATGTACTCCGACTGCTCGGGCGTGAGCACGGTGAGCTTGGCGCCGACGGCCGCGAGGTGCAGCCGGGCGACCTTCTCGTCGAGCTCCTTGGAGAGGACGTAGACCTGGTTGGCATAGGCCTCGTGGTTCGTGAACAGCTCGATCTGCGCGAGCGTCTGGTTCGTGAACGAGTTGGACATCACGAACGACGGATGGCCGGTCGCATTGCCGAGGTTCAGCAGGCGGCCCTCGGACAGCAGGATGATCGCGTGGCCGTCCGGGAAGACCCACTTGTCGACCTGCGGCTTGATGTTGACGCGCTCGATGCCGGCGACCTTCTCGAGGCCGGCGACGTCGATCTCGTTGTCGAAGTGGCCGATGTTGCCGACGATCGCGTGGTGCTTCATGCGAGCCATGTGATCGGCGGTGACGATGTCCTTGTTGCCGGTCGTCGTGACGAACACGTCGGCGGTGTCGACGACGTCGTCGAGCGTCTTGACGTCGTAGCCCTCCATCGCCGCCTGCAGCGCGCAGATCGGGTCGATCTCCGTGACGATCACGCGGCAGCCCTGGGCGCGCAGCGACGCCGCCGAGCCCTTGCCCACGTCGCCGTAGCCGCAGACGACGCCGACCTTGCCGGCGAGCATGACGTCAGTCGCCCGGAAGATGCCGTCGACGAGCGAGTGGCGACAGCCGTAGAGGTTGTCGAACTTCGACTTCGTGACCGAGTCGTTGACGTTGATCGCCGGGAACAGGAGCGACTCGGCCTTCGCCATCTGGTAGAGGCGCCCGACGCCGGTCGTCGTCTCCTCCGACACGCCGATGATCTGCGCCGCCATCTTCGTGAAGCGCTGCGAGTCCTCCGCGAGCGAGCGGTTCAGCAGCGTCAGGAACGAGACGAACTCGTCGGACTCACCGGTCGAGGGATCCGGCGCAACACCGGCGGCCTCGAACTCGACGCCCTTGTGGACGAGCATCGTCGCGTCGCCGCCATCGTCGAGGATGAGGTTCGGGCCCTCCTCACCTGGCCAGTTCAGGGCCTGCTCCGTGCACCACCAGTACTCGTCGAGCGTCTCGCCCTTCCAGGCGAAAACAGGCACGCCCTGCGGGTCGTCGACCGTTCCGTTCGGGCCGACGACGGTCGCCGCTGCAGCGTGGTCCTGCGTCGAGAAGATGTTGCAGCTGCACCAGCGCACCTCGGCGCCGAGCGCGGTGAGCGTCTCGATCAGCACCGCCGTCTGGATCGTCATGTGCAGCGAGCCCATGATGCGCGCGCCCCTGAGCGGTTGGGCGTCGGCGTACTCGGCGCGGGTCTGCATGAGACCGGGCATCTCGTGCTCGGCGAGGATGATCTCGTTGCGGCCGTAGTCGGCCAGCGAGAGGTCGGCGACCTTGAAGTCCTGCGTCGTGTCAACGGCGGCGGTGGGTGGGTTCATGCGGTGCGTCTCCTCAGTCAGGCGTGCGTAGTCGCCGGTGTGGTTGCTCTGGCGAGGGCCAAGAGCTTCGAGTGCTTGTCCTGCTCCCAGCGCAGCCAGTCGGCCGGCGGGACGTCATCCGGTCGTTGCGGCTCCGCAGCGAGCCATGCGTCGACGGCGCCGGCGAGCTCCTCGTCGCGGCGCAGCCGCATCGCGAAGCCGATGTCTCCGAGGCCGACGTCGAACTGCGCGACGAGCTCGCGCAGCGTGCGCAGGCGCTGCAGCTCGCCGGGGCCATAGAGGCGGTAGCCGGCATCCGAGCGCTGCGGCTCGATCAGGCCCGCCTGCTCGATGTAGCGCAGCATGCGCGCCGACCACTCGGTCGTCTGAGCGGCTTCCTGGATCGTCAGGGCATCCATCCCGGCGACGACCTTACCACGCCCGTGTCAAGGTTTCGCCGGGCACGCACGGCGCCTTACGGCGCTAGGCGTTGTCGGCCAGTTGCCGCTTGAGCGACTCGATCACGTCGACCGGCGTCGGGTCCGTCCCGCGCAGCACCGCGACGTAGAGCGACACGAGATCGCCGAGCAGGACGAGCGACAGCACGCGCTCGACGGTCGTGTTGCCACGCGACTGGACGATGTGCGTGCCGGCGGCGTGCTCGGCGATCAACCCGTGCGTCAGCGCGACGCGCTCCTTGACGCGCGGGTGGGTGTCGCTGTCGTCGAGGAACAGCGCCGAGAAGCGGCCGAGCGAGGCTGCGTCCTGCCAGCCGACGATCTCGTTGTGGTCGAGCTCGGGCAGCTCATGCGTGAACGCCGGGATCTTCGCGTTCTCGTTGAACTGCGTCTTCCAGCGGTAGGCGATCGGCGTCGTCAAGCCCGAGCCGGCGATGACGGGCACGCTGTCACGCAGCGCGCGAGCGAGCGACTTGGCCTGCGAGTCTTCGGCGCCGTCGGCGCCCCACTCGACGACGAGCTGCTCGAGATGGTCGGCCGCGACGTCGAGCTCGGCGCCCATCCGCGGCCCGGCGCCGCACAGCCATGCGACCTCGAGCGCGGCGACGGTCATGTAGGCGACCGCGGCGCGCGGCTGGAAGCCGCCCGCGACCGGGATCACCGGCACGTGGTCAGCGCGTGCGAGCTCCGCGATCCGGCCGCCGCTCGTCACGACGACGCGCCTGGCGCCGAGCGCTCCGGCGGCCTCGTAGCAAGCCAGCGTCTCCTCGGTGTTGCCCGAGTACGACGCGCAGAGCACCGTCGTGTCCGGCGTCGTCCACGCCGGCAGCCCGTAGGCGCGCGAAGCGAGGACCGGCCGCGAGGCGTGGTCGCCGAGGATCGCGCGTGCCAGCGCGCCGCCGACGGCCGAGCCGCCCATGCCGGCGACGACGAGCCCGCCCGGTGAGTCCCAGGGCTGCAGGTTCGCCGACTCCACCTTCCAGAGAGCGTCGCGCACATGCTCCGGAAGCCCGACGATGTCGGCGAGCATGTCGGAGCTGTCGACCGCTGCGATCGTGTCGCTGTCGAGCCGCATTTCAGTCACTTCAGAAGGCGAGGCCGCCATCGGGTACCTCCATGCCAGGGAACAGACGGGCACCGCGAGCGACGACATTGTCAGAGCCGACCACGACGCCGGCGCCGAGCATCGCGCCACCGATGATCTGACTGCGATCCCCCACCGTGGCCCCCGGACCCACGATGCAGTCACGCAGGATGCAGCCTACGCCGACGCGCGCGCCCTGCAAGACGACGGCCCGCTCGACGGTCGATTCCGCGCCGATCGAGACGTCGGCACCGAGCACGGCGAGGCTCCCGACCTGAGCGCCGTCGGCGACGAGCGCACGGGCCCCGATGACCACCGGCGCGACGGCGCGTCCGTCGATCTGTGCTGACGCGTCGAGCGCCAGGCCATCCCCGCCGAGAACGTCCGTGACGCTCGTCCGCATGTCGCCCGCGAGCACGTCGAACGTCGCCTGCAGATAGCGCTCGGGTGTGCCGACGTCGATCCAGTAGGCGGCCTCGTCGACGTATCCGTAGAGCCCGTCGCCGACGAGCGCGGGCCACACCTCACGCTCGATCGAGACCTTCCGGTCGGGAGCGATCATGTCGAGCACGCGGCGCTCGAGCACGTACGCGCCGGCCGAGATCAGGTTCGTGTCGAGCACCGTGCCGGGCGCCGGCTTCTCGAGGAACTGCTCGACGGCGCCGTCGTCGCGCAGGCGCACGAGGCCGTAGGCGGTCGGATCCGGGACCGGGACGAGCGCAAGCGTGCCCGTCGCGCCGCATGCCTCGTGCTGCGCGATCTGGGCCGTCAGGTCGAGGTCGGTGAGGACATCGCCGTTGAGCATCAGGAAGCGCTCGTCGAGGAGCTCCTCGGCGTACTTCAGCGCGCCCGCCGTTCCGCGCGGATCGGGCTCCTCGACGAAGCGCAGCCGCAGTCCGTAGTGCGAGCCGTCGCCGAGCACGTCGCGCACCTTCGTCGCCTTGAAGCCGCAGGACATGATCACGTCGTCGATCCCGTGGCCTCGCAGCCACTCGAGCATGTAGCCCATCATCGGGCGGTCGACGAGCGCCACGACGGGCTTCGGGACGTCCGACGTGAGCGGCCGCAGGCGCGTGCCCTCACCGCCGACGAGGATCACGGCCTGCACGAGACCACGTCCCATGCCGGGAGCACCATCGGAAGCGCAAGCACTACGCCAAGGATGTCAGCGTTCCGCGTCCGATGCCTTCGTAGATCAGTCCGGCGGCGGCGATCGCCTCCGCGTCGAGGGCGTTGCGTCCGTCGAGGACGAGCTTGCCCGCCATCCGCTGCGCGACCTGCGCCCAGTCGAGTGTGAGGAACTCGTCCCACTCGGTCACGAGGACGACCGCGTCGGCGCCCTCGACCGCGTCGAGCGCGTCGGTCGCGAAGTGCACGCCGCGGATCAGCGAGCGCGCCTCGTGCTCGGCGATCGGGTCGAACACGCGCACCTTCGCGCCGTCGGCCTGCAGACGCGCGCTGAGCACGAGCGAGGATGCTTCGCGCATGTCGTCGGTGTTCGGCTTGAAGGCGAGGCCCAGCAGCGCGATCGTGCGCCCGACGAGCGATCCGAGATGACGCTGCAGCTTGCTGATGACGCGGCGCTTCTGCAGCTCGTTGACCTCGATCACCGCGTTGAGCAGCTGGAAGTGATAGCCCGAGTTGCCGGCGAGCTGCTTGAGCGCGTTGACGTCCTTCGGGAAGCAGGAGCCGCCGAAGCCGATCCCGGCCTGCAGGAACTTCTTGCCGATGCGGTCGTCGAGGCCCATCCCCCGCGCGACCTCGATGACGTCCGCGCGGGTCTCCTCGCAGACGTTCGCGATCTCGTTGATGAACGAGATCTTCGTCGCCAAAAACGCGTTCGATGCGAGCTTGACCATCTCGGCGGAGGCGATGTCGGTCCGCACGAGCGGCGCGTCGAGCGGGGCATAGAGGTCGACGACGGCGTCGCCGGCCCAGTCGCCGTCATCGCCGACGACGACGCGGTCGGGGTTGAGGAAGTCCTTCACGGCGGAGCCCTCCTTGAGGAACTCCGGGCAGGAGACGTAGGCCAGCCCCTGCTTGCCGTTCTCGGCGAGGATCCGCTTGATCGCCGCCCCCGTGCCGGCGGGCACGGTCGACTTCATGACGAGCGCGTGGCGATCGGACGCCGGGATCGCGTCGACGACCGCATGGACGGCCGTGAGATCGGCGTCTCCCGAGTACGTCGGCGGCGTGCCGACGGCGACGAACAGCAGGCGCGCATGATCGAGCGCATCAGCGATCTGCGTGGAGAAGTGGAGGCGATCACGGCACGCCGCGACCATCTCGGCGAGGCCCGGCTCGTAGATCGGGATCTCGCCGGCCTGAAGACGCGCGACCTTGTCGGCGTCGATGTCGATGCAGTAGACGTCGCTTCCGAGATGGGCGAAGCCGGCCGCTGTGACGAGGCCGACGTAGCCGGTCCCGATCACGCCGATGGGTTGACGCTCGTCGCTCATGAGGTGGGCACCCTACCGGCCGATCCGATCGAGCGATCCCGCGATGGTGAGCGCTCGGCGCTCGCAGCGCTACTGGCCGATCCGCTGCAGCGACCGCGCGATACCCATCATCTGCTTGTTCGTGAGCGACTGCGACAGCGTGTTCGAGACCCAGTAGACCGCCTTCGGCGTCTCCCAGGCGATCAGGCGGATGTGCGAGCCGTCGAAGTAGCGCTTGTACGTGCGCCGCCGCATGCGCACCTCGTCGGTCGGGTCGTCGAGGATCGGCGGCGCCTTCCAGGTCGTGCCCTCGACGCCGTAGTACTGGCCCGCCTCGCCCTCGGACAGGACGATCCGGTAGGCCCGGTACTTGTTCTTGTTGCGGTCGTAGATGTCGTAGAGGCGCGGCCCGTCGCCGACGTAGCCGCCGCGCGCAAGGATCGCGGCCGGGAAGTAGACGGGCAGCGAGCGCTGCCGCGTCGCGATCGTCAGGACCTGCTGCTCGCCGGCCGACGTGCGCAGGATCAGGCCCGGCGCGAGCGCGCTCGTGGACTTGATCCGCTTGGGCTTCTTGCGCTTCTGCTGGTCGTTGGAGGCATTCGTCCCGATCGCGTCGTCGCCGACCCCGAAGTCGATGAACTCGTTGATCGTCTGCTCCAGCGCCTCGGGCGTGATCTCGACGTAGTCGCCGACGTCGGTGCCGGGGAACTTCACCTCGTGGATCGGGTTCTTCGTCGAATCGTAGGCGAGCGTGATGAGCCGCAGGATCGCGGCGTCGTTGTCGCGTGCGATGTCCGTGTCCGTGTAGCGCCCGAAGATCTTCAGCAGCTCGTTACGATCCCCAAAGACTTTTCCTAGGCCGATCTGGTCCTTCGCCTGGCGCAGGAAGTCCTGCTGGCGCGCGGCGCGGACGAAGTCACTGTCGGTGTGGCGATAGCGCACGTAGTCCAGCGACTTGCTGCCGCAGAGCTTCTGGTAGCCGGGCTGGATGTTGATCGCCGCGTAGCCGGTCGGCCCGGTGTGGTCGTTGAAGTAGCGATGGTCGATGTCGATGTAGACGCAGCCGAGCCGGTTGACGGCGCGCTGGAAGCCGTTGAAGTTCACGTTGACGACGTGGCTGATCGGCAGATGCGTGAGCGCCTTGATCGTCCGCACCGAGAGCTTCGGGCCGCCAAGCGCGTAGGCGGCGTTGATCTTGTTCATCCCGTAGCCGGGGATCTGGACCTTCAGGTCGCGCGGGATCGACATCACCGCGGTCGCGGCCTTGTTCGGATCGAGGCGCACGAGCAGGATCGTGTCCGAGCGCACCGGCGTGCCCTTGCCGTCGCCGTAGCGGCCGTCGGAGCCGAGCACGAGGATCGTCTGGGGACCGCCGGGGTCGACCTTGTCGAGCACGTTCTTGATGCCGGGGATCGGCGTCGACTCGTGCTGGAAGACGTTGATCGTCTCATGCACCTGCAGCAGCACGCCGCTCGCCACGGCGGTGGCCGTCAGCAGCACGACGAGCACGCTGCCGAGGGCGAACTTCTTCCACATGCCCCAGGTCAGGCGGGGCGGCTCCTCGGGGTAGACGCTCATCCCGCCATGCCGCCGTCGACCGCCCGCAGAGGCCCGCGGCCGGTCGTCTCGGTGCGCGCCAGCCAGTCGGGCAGGCCGAGCACGAAGTCGCCGAGGGCTCGCCGGTAGCGCGCGAGCGAGTCGATCGAGACCCACTCCTCCGGCCCATGATGGCCGCCGCCGCGCGGCCCGAACTCGACGGCAGGCACGCCGGCCTCGAGAAACGAGATCGCGTCCGAGGCACCGTCGCGCCCGACCCACATCGCCTCGTCGTCGAGCGAGTTGGAGACCGCCTCACGCAGCGCACGCACATACGGGTTGGAGCGCGACACGCGCGCCGGCGCGCGCTGGAAGGTCTTCACGATCCGCACGTCGCCGAGCGCGCGGATGTCAGCGAGGATCTCGCCTGGGTCCTGGTTGGGCAGGTAGCGAATGTCGACGTCCATCGTGCAGCTGTCCGGCACCTTGTTGAAGGCGTCGCCGCCGAAGATGCGCGCGACGTTGATCGACGGACGATCGAAGAGATCCGACGACTCCCGGCTGAAGCGTAGGGTCTCGATGCGTCGGAACACGTCGTATGCCTTGAGGATCGCGTTGTCGCCGAGCCAGGGCGTCGAGCCGTGGGCGGCGATCCCGCTCACTTCCACACGGATCGCGAGAACCCCCTTCGCCTGCACCCCGATGTGCAGCTCGGTCGGCTCGCCGGTGATCGCGAAGTCCGCCCGCAGGCCCTCTTCGACGAGCGCGTCGGTGCTGCGGTGGTCGACGTCCTCGGACTCCTCGTCGGGCACGCAGATGAACCGCACGCGGACCTTGCCGTTGCTCGCGATGTCGTGAACCGCGCACATCATCGCCGCCAGGCCGCCCTTCATGTCGTACGCACCGCGGCCGATCAGCCGGTCGCCCTCGATCCGCGGCACGAACTGGGCGGCGTGCGCCGGAACGACGTCGACGTGGCCATGCATGATCACGCACGGGCCATCGGATGGCCCGACATCCGCGAGCAGCACCGGCAGCCCGCCGATCTCGCGATCGGTCACCGGTACCTCGCGCGCCTCAAGCCAGCCCTTGACGAAGCCGACCGCGGCCCGTAGGCCGTCGCTGGTGGACGTGTCGTAGGTGATGAGCCTTTCGGCCAGGACCCGCTCGTCCATCGACAGCGGAGAGTACCGGCCGCAGGCACGCGATGTACGTTGTCGGTCGCCCGTGCTCACCGCGATCGCCCGTGTCGTCACCACCCATCCGCGCCGGGTGCTCGTCGCGGCCGTGGCGCTGCTCGCCCTCGGGATCGGCTTCGGGGCCCCGGTCACGCACCGGCTGACGGTCGATCCCGACCTCGACTTCGTCAACACCCACTCGCAGAGCAACGTGACCAGCAACGACCTGCGGCGAGCGGTCGGCCACAGCCTCAGCCCCGGCGTCGTCGTGCTCGTGCGCTCAGCCGCGCCGGTGCGCAGCGCGGCCGGCCGCGCGCAGCTACGCGCCGTCGTCGCGCGCTTGCGGACCGACTCCGCGGTCGGCAGGACGGAGTCCGCGCTGCCCGACCCGCGCCGCTCGAGCCCGTTCGTCTCGCGCAACGGGCACGCGAGCTTCATCGCCGTCTACATCGCGGCCGGCCATGACAGCTTCAAGGCGGGAACCCATCTCGCGGCCGCCCTGCGACACGTGCCCGGGGTGAGCGTCGGTGGCCTGGCCGTCGCCGGGCCGGTCGTCGGCAAGCAGGTCTCGGCCGATCTTGCGAAAGCCGAGCTGCTCGCGTTCCCGCTGCTGTTCGTGCTCGCGCTGCTCGTGTTCCGCGGCGCGATCGCGGCGCTGCTGCCGCTCTGCGTCGGGCTGCTGACGATCATGACGACGTTCCTCGGCCTGCGGCTGATCGACGCCACGGTGACGTCGATCTCGCTCTTCGCGCTGAACCTGGCGATCGCGCTCGGGCTCGGGCTGGCGGTCGACTACTCGCTCTTCGTGCTGTCGCGCTATCGCGAGGAGATGCAACGCGACGGACCCGGTGCGGACGCGCTGACGCGCACACTGCGTACGGCCGGGCGGACCGTCGTGTTCAGCTCGCTGACGGTCGCGTCGGCGATGCTGTCGCTGCTCGTCTTCCCGCAACGCTTTTTGTCCTCGATGGCGATCAGCGGGTCGCTCACCGCGCTCGCGGCCGGCGCCATCGCACTGACCGTGCTGCCCGGGCTGCTGATGGCTCTCGGCAGCCGCGTCGACGCGCTCGCGCCGGCGCGCTGGCGCCACCGCGAGGTGCTCGCCGAGCGCGGTTTCTGGTACCGGCTGTCGCACTTCGTGATGCGCCGTCCCGTGCTCGTCGCGGTCGTCGCGACGGCAGTGCTCGTCGCGGCCGGGATCCCATTCACGCGGATCCAGTTCACTGGCGTCGACGCGAGCGTGCTGCCCGACAGCGCAGTGGCAAAGCAGGTCGACACGGCGCTGCGGACCGAGTTCGTGCCCGGCAGCGCGTCGCCGCTGCTCGTCGCCGTCACCGCACCGCACGGGCATGTCCGCGCCCTGCGCGCCTACGCCCGCCGCCTGCGCCGCGACGACGACGTCGCCGCCGTCCAGCAGCCGCGATTCGTCGGCGGGCGGACGTGGCTCGTCGACGTCGTGCCGCAGGAGCCCGCCCTGAACCGCCGGTCACTGCAGCTCGTGCGAACGGTGCGCGCCGCGCCGGCGCCCGGACCGGTGCGCGTCGCGGGGGAATCGGCGCGGCTCGTCGACCAGCGCAACGGGCTCAGCCAGCGCCTGCCCTACGCGCTGGCCGTCCTCGCGATCACGACGCTGCTGATCCTCTTCCTGATGACCGGCTCGGTCGTGCTGCCGTTCAAGGCCCTGCTGATGAACGTGCTCGGGCTGAGCGCCGCCTTCGGGCTGCTCGTGCTCGTCTTCCAGGACGGGCGCCTCGAAGGGCTGCTCGGCTACACGAGCCAGGGTGCGCTCGAGATCACGCAGCCGCTCGTGCTGCTGGCGATCGCGTTCGGGCTCAGCACCGACTATGGCGTCTTCCTGCTGGCGCGCATCAAGGAGGCGCGCGACGGGGGCGCCAGCAACGAGGAGGCGGTCGCGCTCGGGCTGCAGCGCACGGGCCGGATCGTGACGGCCGCGGCGCTGCTGCTCGTCGTCGCGCTCGGCGCGTTCGCCACGTCGCAGATCGTCGTCATCAAGGAACTCGGGGTCGGCACCGCGATGGCCGTCGCGATCGACGCGACGATCGTGCGGGCGCTGCTCGTGCCCGCGCTCATGAAGCTGCTCGGCGACCTCAACTGGTGGGCGCCGGCGCCGCTTGCCCGGCTGCATGCACGCCTCGGGCTCGGCGAGAGCTGAAGGGCTACCGCAGGAAGAGCGGGACGTAGACGAGCAGGACGCCTAAGATGGCCGACACCGCGATCCAGAGCGCGTCGGTGCGATTGCCCTCGGAGTAGCGAAACGCCGCGAGGATGACGCCGGACGGCGGCAGGAAGAACGCCACGGCGTATGGGAAGACCCAGCGCAGCCAATCGAGCACGCGATTGAGCATCAGCTACCGCCCGGCCGGTCGCTGCTCAGCCGCGCCCCGCATTGGACTCGGCGATCGAGATGAACATCTCCCAGCGGCGCTTGTCACGGGCCGCGCGGCGCTGCTCCTCGGTGCCGTCCGGCGCGGCCGCGAGCGCGTCCTCCGAGCGACGCAGCTTGTCGCGCAGGCTCGCGACGTCAAGCGCCGCCGGCTCCTGCGCCTCTTCGACGAGCACGAGCACGCCGTCGGCGGAGACCTGCACGTAGCCCTCGCCCTGGGCGTAGCGCACGATCTCCGTCTCGCTGCGGTACAGGCGCAGCTCGGTCGGCACGAGCATCCCGAGCAGCGGCTGATGGCGCGCGAGGATGCCGATCGAGCCGACCTCCGTCCGCGTCGAGACCATCTCGACGTCCTCGTCGAAGACCGGCCCTTCTGGTGTGAGCACCTCGACGCGAAACCGATTGCGGGCCATCCGTCGCTAGTCCTTGTGTCCGCTGGCGGCGCTGACGACGTCGTCGATCGTGCCCTTGAGGAAGAACGCCGACTCCGGCACGTCGTCGTGCTGGCCGTCGATGATCTCCGAGAAGCCGCGGATCGTCTCCGCGATCGGCACGTACTGGCCCGGGGTGCCGGTGAACTGCTCGGCGACGTGGAACGGCTGCGAGAGGAAGCGCTCGACGCGGCGTGCCCGGCCGACGACGAGCTTGTCCTCGTCGGAGAGCTCGTCGATGCCGAGGATCGCGATGATGTCCTGCAGCTCCTTGTAGCGCTGCAGGATCTCCTTGACGCGGTTGGCCACCGTGAAGTGCTCGACGCCCAGGATGTCCGGCTTGAGGATCGTCGAGGTCGAGTCCAGCGGGTCGACCGCCGGGTAGATCCCCTTCTCGGAGATCGCCCGCGACAGCACCGTCGTGGCGTTGAGGTGCGCGAACACCGAGGCCGGCGCCGGGTCGGTCAGGTCGTCGGCCGGCACGTAGATCGCCTGCACCGACGTGACCGAGCCGTCACGCGTCGAGGTGATGCGCTCCTGCAGCTGACCCATCTCGGTCTCGAGCGTCGGCTGGTAGCCCACCTGCGACGGCATCCGGCCGAGCAGCGCGGAGACCTCCGAGCCGGCCTGCACGAAGCGGAAGATGTTGTCGATGAAGAGCAGCACGTCCTGGCCGCCCTTCTCGCGGAAGTACTCCGCCATCGTGAGGCCCGAGAGGGCGACGCGCATGCGGGCTCCGGGAGGCTCGTTCATCTGACCGAAGACGAGGATCGTCTTGTCGATGACGCCGGACTCCTTCATCTCGAGCCAGAGATCGTTGCCCTCGCGCGAGCGCTCGCCGACGCCGCAGAAGGCCGACAGGCCGCCGTGCTCCTGCGCCAGGTTGTTGATCAGCTCCTGGATGAGGACCGTCTTGCCCACGCCGGCGCCGCCGAACAGGCCGACCTTGCCGCCCTTGGCGTATGGCGCCAGCAGGTCGACGACCTTGATGCCGGTCTCGAACATCTCCGTCGTCGGCATGAGGTTCTCGACGTTCGGAGCCGAGCGATGGATTGGCCAGCGCTCCTCGTACTCGACGTCGCCGCCGTTGTCGATCGGCTCGCCGAGGACGTTGAGGATGCGGCCCAGCACGCCCTGACCGACCGGGACCGTGATCGGGCCGCCCGTGTCGATGACCTCCTGGCCGCGCGAGAGGCCGTCGGTGGAGTCCATCGCGACGCAGCGCACGCGGTCGTCACCGAGGTGCTGCTGGACCTCGAGCGTCAGCAGCTCGTCGCCGCGCATCACCGTGATCGCGTTGTAGATCTCGGGCAGCTCGCCGTTGGGGAACGTCGCCTCGATCACGACGCCCTGGATCTCCTCGATCCGGCCCGTGTTGGTCTTGGTCTTCGGGACTTCAGCAGTGGCCATGGTTCTCCTAGGTCAAACTCTCGGCGCCAGCGACCACTTCCATGATCTCCTGGGTGATCTCGGCCTGGCGGGCCCGGTTCATTTCAAGGGTGAGGTCTTCGATGAGCTCGCCGGCGTTCTCGGAGGCGTTGCGCATCGCGGTCATCCGAGCGCCGTGCTCGGACGCGGTCGATTCGAGCAGCGCGCGGTAGACGGAGATCTCGACGTAGTCCGGGATCAGCCGGGCGAGGATCTCGGTGGGGTCCGGCTCGTAGTCGACGAGCGCGCGCTGGCCGCCCTGCTCGTCGGCACCGTCGTCGTCCTCGGATCCCTCGAGGATCGTCGCCTGCTGCAGCGGAAGCAGCGTCTCACGACGCACCTCCTGCGTCAGCGGCGAGATGTAGCCGTTGTAGAAGATCTCGACGCGGTCGGCCTTGCCATCGACGTAGGCCGCCATGAGGTCCTCGGCGATCGTGCGCGCATCGTCATACGAAGGCCGGTCGGTGAAGCCGACGTAGCGGCCGACCGGATCCTTTCCGCGGAAGCTCAGCGTCGAGACGCCGCGCCGCCCAGCAGCGCTGTAGAGCACCGTCTGGCCCGCGCCCTCGTACTCGCGCCCGGCGCGCAACCCGGCGCGCACGATCTGCGAGTTGAAGGCGCCAGCGAGCCCGCGGTCACCTGTGACGAGCAGCAGCGCGACGCGCTCCTCGCTGTCGTGCTCCGCGAGGATCGGCAGGTTCCTGATCTCCGACGACCCTGCCGCCTCGGCGGCCTGGCGGGTCATCCGGCGGATCGCGCCGGCGTACGGCCGCAGCACCGCGATCCGCTGCTCGGCGCGGCGCAGCCGCGCCGCCGCGACCATCTCCATCGCCCGCGTGATCTTCTGGATGTTCTTGACCGACCCGATACGGGTCTTGACGTCGCGCTGGGATGCGCTCATCGCGTCGGCCCAGCTTCCGGACCCGGATCAGCGAATGTCGATCGCCGAGGGGTGATCACGCCGGTGCCGCCTCCAGCGCGGGCGCGGCAGCGGCCTCGACAGCGACGCCGTCCTCGTCGATGTCCTCGCCGAAGTCGGCGGCGAACTCCTGGACGGCGTTGTGCACGATCTCGACGACGTCGTCGTCCCACGACCCGCCGGCGATCTTCTCGAGCGTCTCGGCGTGCTCGGCGCGCATCCGCGCGACGAGGTCCTGGTGGAACTCGGGCACGCGGTCGACCGCGACGCGGTCGATGAAGCCGTTCGTCGCCGCGTAGATCACGACGACCTGCTCCTCGACCGGCATCGGCGAGCGCTCGTTCTGGTTGAGCGTCTTGACGAGCCGCTCACCGCGCGACAGCGTCGCCTGCGTGTCGGCATCGAGATCGGAGCCGAACTGCGCGAACGCTTCGAGGTCGCGGTACTGCGATAGCTCGAGCTTCAGCCGTCCGGCGACCTTCTTCATCGGCTTGATCTGGGCGTTGCCGCCGACTCGCGAGACGGAGATGCCGACGTTGATCGCCGGCCGCACGCCGGAGAAGAACAGCTTCGGCTCGAGGAAGATCTGGCCGTCCGTGATCGAGATGACGTTCGTCGGGATGTAGGCCGACACGTCACCGGCCTGCGTCTCGATGATCGGCAGCGCGGTCATCGATCCACCGCCGAGCTCGTCGCTGAGCTTGACCGCGCGCTCGAGCAGGCGGCTGTGCAGGTAGAAGACGTCGCCCGGGTAGGCCTCGCGACCCGGTGGGCGGCGCAGCAGCAGCGACATCTGGCGGTAGGCGAAGGCGTGCTTCGTGAGGTCGTCGTAGACGCACAGCGCGGCGCCGCCGTTGTAGAGGAAGTGCTCGGCCATCGCGGCGCCCGCGTACGGCGCCAGGAACTTCACCGGGGCGGCCTCGTCGGCGCCTGCCGCGACGATGATCGTGTTCTCCATCGCGCCTGCCTCGGCGAGCGTCTGCGCGAGCGCGACGACGGTCGCCATGCGCTGGCCGATCGCGACGTAGACGGAGATGACGCCGGTCTTGCGGTTGTTGATGATCGTGTCGATCGCGATCGTCGTCTTTCCGGTTTGGCGGTCGCCGATGATCAGCTCGCGCTGGCCGCGGCCGACGGGGATCATCGCGTCGATCGCCTTGATGCCGGTCTGCATCGGCTCGACGACGGGCTGGCGCGCGACGACGCCCGGAGCCTTGAACTCGGCTGGGCGCTTGGTCTTCGTGACGATGTCGCCCTTGCCGTCGAGCGCGTTGCCGAGCGGGTCGACGATGCGGCCCAGCAGCTCGTCGCCGACCGGGATCTCGAGCAGCGAGCCGGTGCGCTTGACCGTGTCGCCCTCGACGATCTTCTCCCAGGCGCCGAACAGCACGACGCCGACGTTGTCGGACTCGAGGTTCAGCGCGAGGCCGGTGACACCGTGCGGCAGCTCGAGCATCTCGAACGACATCGCGTTCTCGAGGCCGTGCACGCGTGCGATGCCGTCGCCGACCGAGAGGACGGTGCCGACCTCGGTCAGCTCCGCCGAGCCGGCGTCCAGCCCCTCGATGCGGCTCTTGAGGATGGAGGTGATCTCATCTGGCTTGATGTTCATGGAGGTCGTGTCAGCTCCCTTGGGGCTCGCGGTGGCGTCAGGCGCCGCGAGCGACGTGCTTTCTCAGGTTGTCGAGGCGGTTGCGGATCGAAGCGTCGAGGATCGAGTTGCCGACCCGCAGGACGATGCCGCCAAGGATGTCGGGATCGACGTTCGAGGTGAGCTCGATCTTCTGGCCGGTGTCCTTGGCGATGCGGTCGCCGATCTGCTTGACGGTGGCCTCGTCGAGCGTCGTCGCGGTCGAGATCTGGACGGGCAGGATCTTGTTCTCATGCTCCCAGAGCCCGTCGTAGTAGCGGCGGATGCGGAAGACCGCCGGCATGCGGTGCTTCTCGATCAGCAACTCGAGGAAGTTGATCAGCGTCGGCTCGGCGCCCTCGACGGTCTTCGTCAGGCCGTCCTTCTTCTCGGGCGTCGAGAAGTAGGGCGAGAAGAAGAACACCGCGAGGTCGCGGTTGCTTTGCAGCGCGTCGGCGAACTGCCCGAGCTGCTCGCGGATCACGTCGAGCTGGTCGTGCTCCTGCGCGACCGCGAACAGCGACCGGCCGTAGACCTCGGCGATCTCCTCCATCAGCGCTGATCCTTCCCGTGCGACCGGTACGGGTTGGCCGGGGCGGTCACTTAGTTGCCCCGCTCGCCGGCAAGTGCCGTGAAGTCGAGCTCGCTGAGCGCCTCTTCGACGAGGCGGCGCTGGTCGCTGTCGGTGAGCGTCTTGCGCGTGATCTTCTCCGTCGCGAGGATCGTCAGGTCGGCGACCTCGTTGCGGATGTCCTGGATCGCGCGCCGCGTCTCGGCCTGGATGTCGCGCTTGGCCTGCTCGAGCAGCTCCTCGCGCTTGGCCTTCCCGTCCGCAAGCGCTGCCGCCTCGGCGGCGTCAGCCGCCTTGCGAGCGCGAGCGAGGATCTCCTCGGCCTGCTCACGTGCCTGCGCAAGCCGCTCGCGGTACTCGACGAGCAGCTCGTCGGCCTCGACGCGCGTCCTGTCGGCAGCGTCAATCGACTCGTCGATCGCCGCCTGGCGCTTATCGAGCGCCTCCTGAATGCGCGGGAACACGAGCTTGCTCAGGATGAAGAGGGAGATCGTGAAGACGATCAGCGTCCAGACCATCAGCCCGACATTGGGCGAGACTAGGAACGACCCGCCGCCCGCGTCGGCCGCCACAGGTCCTGCGATATGGCTGGCGACGTTCATCGGTGCCTAGAGGAAGAAGGCGATCAGGCCGCCGACGAGGCCGTAGAAGAAGCAGGCCTCCGTCAGTGCGAAGCCGAGCCACTGGATCGAGGCGATCTCGTCCTTCATCTCGGGCTGGCGCGTGACCGATTCGATCACCTTGCCGAAGAGCATGCCGATGCCGGCGCCGGCGCCCGCAGCGCCACCGCCTGCACCGACGCCCAGCGCGATCGCGCGACCGGCCTTCTGGCCGTACAGGTCGGGCGTCTGTGCCACCGCCCCGAGGAGGGTGTTGACGGAATCGAGGTCGAGCATGTGTAAGTCAGGCTCCTTCTAGTGGTCGTGGGAGACGGCGCTACCCAAGTAGATGCACGTCAGGATGGCGAAGATGAACGCCTGCAGCCCCGCGATCAGCGTCACCTCGAAGAGGAAGATCGCGATCCCGGCGGGCAGGGTAAACCACGCCAGGACCTCGAGGCCGAGCAGCACCGAGAGGCCACCGGACATGAACTGGATCAGCATGTGTCCGGCGAGCAGGTTGGCGAACAGTCGCACCGTCAGCGAGATCAGCCGCAGGAACTGCGACATGATCTCCAACGGAACGATCATGAACAGGATCCCCCCGCTCACGCCGGGCGGGATCGCGACGCTCTTCGTGTAGCCCCAGAGGCCCTTCGCGCGCACGCCTTCGACGTTGTAGGAGAAGAAGACGATCAGCGACAGGACGAGCGGGATCGAGACGTTGGCGGTCGCGGCGTAGATCTGGAAGGACGGGATGTTCGCGCCCAGGAGATGGAACTTCTCACCCGAGTTGACCGGCAGCGGCAGGTAGCCGATCAGGTTCGAGATCCAGATGAAGATGAACAGCGTGAAGACGAGCGGGAACCACTTGCGCGCCATCTCCTCATCCATGTTGTCGCGCACGATCTTGTCGCGCAGACCCGTGTAGGCCCACTCGACGGCGGTCTGCACGCGATTGGGTCGCGCCTGCATGCGCTTGGAGACCCAGGTCGTGAAGCCGATCGTCAGCGTCGCCGCGATGAAGAGGTAGAGGACGCCCTTGTTGATGTCGAGCGGGCCCGGGAGTTTAACCCAGGTGAGCAGCTTGAACTCGTCCTGCGGCTTGAAGAGTGGGTTGTCCTGGCGCGTCGCGCCGAAGACCCCAATGATCACGATGAAGCCCAGCACGTAGACGCCGCCGATGCCGAGCCCCAGCTTGCGTTTCATGCTCATCGGGTCGTGCTCCTCTGCATCATGTGCGTGATAGCTGCGCGGGCGAAGTTGACGGAGAACGCGCCGAAGATCACGAGCGCTGCGGTCAGGCCATCGGCGCGCGAGACCGCGAGACCGACGATCATGATCGCGGCAGCCAGCACCCACGTGCGCGCCATCGACGTGGCCACGCCGAGCCCGAGGCGGCGACGCATGTCGCCGACGGTGGCCAGGCGCCTGTCGAGCTCGACCGATGCGACGCGCTGGACGATCCAGGCAGCGACGCCGACCGCGCAGCCGACCGTCGGTGCGCCCAGCGCCAGCGCAGGGATCGCCGCGACCACGACCAAGACGATGTCAAGGTAGGTCAGGGACACGGATCCGCGGTCAAACGTCGCGGCCGCGCTTACCGACAAGGACGCTCCCCGGAACGCGTCGGCCGCAGCCGCCCGCGACCGGTCGTGCCGGGGATCGGCTCGTCGGAAGGACGGTCTGTGTTCTCGAGATAGGCCATGACGGGCCGCAACCCTACACATGCGCGACCGCGAGCGGAGCGCGGGCGGAGTGGTCGGGTGACGCGCCCGCACGATAGCCGGAAGGGGACTTTGTAACAAGTTCGTGACAGGAGCTACGACCTCTGGCGCACCGCGCGGGCGGTGGCCGCGACCAGTGCCGCGGCGCGCTTCGTGCCGCCAGCGCACATTTCCCAGCGAGCCACGCGCGCGGCGGCTACCGTGATCGCGTGGCAGCGCATCACGATCACGCTCATCACGGCCATGATCACAGCCACGCGATCGGCCCCGACGCCGACCGCCGCTGGCTGACGGTCGCGCTTGCGCTGATCGCCGGCTTCATGGTCGTCGAGATCGCCGCGGGCCTGCTCGCCGGCTCGCTGGCACTGCTCTCCGACGCTGCGCACATGCTCACCGACGCCGCTTCGATCGGCCTCGCGCTGCTCGCCGCGAGGCTCGCGACGCGTCCCGCGGAAGGCGCGTACACGTTCGGCTTCGGGCGCGCGGAGATCCTCTCGGCGCAGACCAACGGCGCGGCGCTGTTCGTGCTCTCGGGCGTGATCGCCGTCGAAGGCGTACGGCGGCTCGGGGCACCGCCGCACGTCGACGGACCAGTCGTCATCGTGGTCGGGGTCGTCGGCGCGCTCGTCAACGTCGCGGCCTTCTGGGCGCTCTCGCGCGCCGAGCGCCAGAGCCTCAACATCGCGGGAGCGCGCGCGCACGTGCTCGTCGACCTCTACGGCTCGCTTGCCGCGATCACGGCGGGCGTCGTCATCGCCGTCGGTGGGCCCGCCTCGATCGATGCGATCGCCGCGCTCACCGTCGCCGGGCTGATGCTGCGCTCAGGCTGGACGCTGCTGCGCTCCTCCGCGCGTGTCCTGCTCGAGGCGGCGCCGCGCGGGATCGATCCGAACGAGGTCGGCCGCACCCTCGCGGCAATGCCCGGCATCGTCGAGATCCATGACCTCCACGTCTGGGAGGTCACGTCCGGGTTCGTCGCCGTCGCCGCTCATGTCGTCGTGGCCCCCGACGACGACTGCCATCTGCGGCGCCGCGAGCTGCAGGCCGTGCTGCACGAGCGGTTCGGCATCGGCCACACGACGCTGCAGGTCGACCACGAGTCCTGGCAGCCGCTCGTGCAGATCGAGGGTCCCGCCCTGCGGTCCTGATGTCTGCGCCGCGCCGACCGCGCGCGACGGGCTACTTCTCGCGCCAGCTGTATGCGCCGACGCCCATCGCCAGCAGGAAGGCCGGCAACAGGATGAGCAGGTTCGCGATCCCGAGTGCGATGAGCGCAATCGCAATGCCGATCGGCAGGAAGATCGCGCCCAGCTCCAGGAAGCCGGCGAGCTCCTGCCAGAGCATCCCGGCGCCGCTGCTCTGCTGACCCGACGGTTGCGGCAGTGGCTGTGGCTGGCCCTGCGCGGTCGCCGGTGCGTGCTCCGGCTCGCCGCAGCTCGGGCAGAGCCCGGTGACCGGGCTCGTCGGCTGGCCGCACTGCGGGCAGGGCATCGTCTGGGGCATCGCCACGGCATCATCGCGCACACGGCCGGCGGACGCGTGCCACATACCATCCGGCGACACGCACGGCCCGTGCGAATCACAGCGCGGAAGCGCCGATCACCTCCTGCCACCAGGCACGCTCGGCGTCGGTCGCGGCAACCTTCAGGCGCCGGCGCGCATGCCACTGCAGCTGCTCGCGCGCGCCGACGAGCACGTGCGGACCGGTGACCGCGTAGCGACCGTCCTCGAGCACGACGAGCGCCCCCGGCACGTCCCAGCGAGTGTTGAGCCGCTCGACGACAGCGAGGCCGAGGACGGTCAGCGGGGCATCCGGATCGCCGTCGCCCGCGGCCCACGGCCGCGTCGTGAAGATCGGCGCGCCGGTCGGCGGCAGGCGCGGCGCGCGCGGCGCCGGGCCGACCGGCCCGCTGCGCCAGCGCTGACGCGCATCCTCGATCGCGGCGAGCGCCGACTGGCGGGCGACGATATGCAGCCGGTCGCCTGCCTCCAGGCGCGTCGAGCCACGCGGCGGCAGCGCCTCCTGCCCGCGCACGAGGACGTTGACGAGCGCCTCGCGCGGCAGCCCGAGATCACGCACCCGCACGCCGATGGCAGCGTCGCCGGGCGCGATCTCGACCTCGACGACGTCCGCCCCGAGCTGGCGGATCGAGCCGACCTCGACGAGCGGGCTCGGCAACGCCGGCTCCTGCGTCGTCGCCCCGAGCCGCTTGGCGAGCGGCTCGAACGTCGATCCCTGTACGAGCGTCGAGACAAGCACGACGAAGAACGCGATGTTGAAGAAGCGCTGGTCGGCGTCGATACCCGCGATCACGGGAAACGTCGCGAGCACGACAGGAACGGCGCCGCGCAGGCCCGCCCAGCCGAGCACGATCCGGTCGGCGAACCCGAGTGGCGCGAATCCCGTCGCGACCGCCACCGCGAGCGGCCGCGCGACGAAGACGAGGACGAGCGCGATCAGGGTCCCCTGCCATGCGATCGCGCCGAGCTGGTGCGGGAAGACGAGCAGGCCGAGCGTGAGGAACATCGCCAGCTGAGCGACCCAGGCGAGGCCGTCGTGGAACGCATGAACCGCCTGGCGAGCGGGCAGCTGCGCCGAGCCCATCGCGAGCCCGGCGAGGTAGACGGCGAGGAAGCCCGAGCCATGCAGCACGTCGGCGGTGCCGAAGGCGATCGCGACGACCGCGAGCGAGGCGACCGGGTACAGCCCGCCGGTCGCCAGCTGCGCGCGCCGAAAGGCCTGCACGGCCAGCCAGCCGACGCAGCCGCCGGCGACGAGCCCGATGCCGAGCTGCTGGACGAACAGCAGCGCCATGTCGGCGACGCCGTATCCGGGATGCTTGATCCACTCGATGAAGCCGAGCACGAGCAGCACCGCGACCGGATCGTTCATCCCCGCCTCGCCCTCCAGGGTGCGGGCCAGCCGGCGCTTCAGCGTCGAGCCTCGCAGGAGCGCGAAGATCGCCGCGCCATCGGTCGCCGACACCGTCGCGCCGACGAGCAGTCCCTGCAGCAGCGTCAGGTCCAGCAGCCAGTAGGCGACGACTCCCGTGACCATCGCCGTGATCAGCGTGCCGAGCATCGCGAGGCTGACCGCCGAGCCGAGCACCGGCCGAATCTCCGAGAAGCCCGCCGCCAGGCCGCCCTCGAAGAGGATCAGCGCGAGCGCGATGACGCCGATCGTGCGGGCGAGCTTGTAGTCGGTGAATGAGATCAGCCCGATCCCGTCGGAGCCGACGAGCATGCCGACGCCGAGGAACAGCACGAGACCGGGGATCCGCAGGCGGCCGGCCAGCAGGGACGCGGCGAGGCCGAGCGCGAGCAGCAGGCCTGCGAGCAGGATCAGGCGTCCCTCGTGTCCCATCGCGGGATCTTGCTCTACAACCAGCCCGCGCGGCGAAAGACACGATGCAGCACGACTGCGATGACCGCCATCGCGAGCAGGCAGGCGGGGTAGCCGTAGCGCCACTGCAGCTCGGGCATGTGGTCGAAGTTCATCCCGTAGATGCTCGCGATGAACGTCGGCACGGTGATGATCGCGGCCCAGCCGGAGATCTTCTTGACGACATCGTTCTGCGCAACGGAGATGACGGCGAGGTTCGCCTGCAGGATGCTCGCCAGCAGCTCGCGCTGCGTGTGGATCGCGTCCTCGACGCGCTTGACGTGGTCGGCGACGTCGCGCAGGTGCTCGCGCAGCCGCGGCGAGACGTCGGGGTGCTCGGCCGACGTCAGCAGGTCGAGCGGAGCGAGCATCGGGTGCACGGCGCGGTAGAACTCGGCCAGCTCGCGGCGCAGGAAGTAGATCCGCTTCGTCTGGTCGCTGCCGTCGCCGAAGACGTCGACCTCGACCTCCTCGACGTCGTTCTCGATGCCGGCCATCACCGGCTCGTAGTCGTCGACGATCTTGTCGAGCACCGCCCAGACGGCGGCCGCCGGCCCCTCGCTGAGCAACTCGGTGTTCTCCTCGACGCGCTCGCGGGCGGACTGCAGCTCGATCGCGGTGCCATGGCGCACGACGATCACGTAGCCCGGGCCGGTGAAGAGATGGACCTCGCCGAACTCGACCTCCTCGATGTCGTCGAGGTAGCGCGCCGTGTGGACGACGAGGAAGTAGCCCTTCTCGTAGTCCTCGATCTTCGGCCGCTGATGGGCCTGCATCGCGTCCTCGACGGCGAGTGGCGGCAGATCGAAGCGCTCGGCCGCATCGCGCAGCTCGTCCGGGGACGGGTCGTCGAGTCCCAGCCAGACGAAGCCGCCACCGTCACGGTGTCGCTCGGCCGCCTCGTCGAGCGCTAGCGGCCCCTTGTGCTGACGCGCGCCGTCCTTGTAGTGGGCGCAGTCGACGATCACTGTCGCGTCAGCCGCCGGTCAGGATCGTGTCGTCGTTGCTGTAGGCCGGCGCGCAGCAGCAGAGCAGCGTGAGCGGCTGCTCCCCGGTGTTCGTGAGCTTGTGGACCGCGCCGGGCGGGATCACGACGCACTCCCCCACGCGCACATCGCGGTACTCGTCGCCGACGCGCAGGCGCCCGTTGCCGGCGGTGAAGTAGTAGAGCTCCTCGCTGCGCACGTGGTAGTGCTCAGCGGTGGCACCGCCCACGGGGACGGTGGCCTCGGCGAGCGACTGGTGCTCGGTCGGCAGCGAGACGGCGCCCGCGAGCTCGCGGATCGTCGAACCGTCGAGCGTCACGAACGGGTCGGCCTGGTCGAGATGCGAGACGTGCATGCCCGAACGGTAGCCCGGCGGCTGCGCAGTCGCCGCCGCTACGAGCTGAGGCGCTCGAAGTCCTCGGTCCCGCGGCGCACCGAGTCGAACTCGCCCGTCTCGAGGTGCTGCTCGACGTCGTCATCGATCTCGTGGTCGCTCGTCTCGGGTTTGATGCGGCGCAGGCGAATCGTGTCGAGGCGCTTGAACTTGAGGATCTCGAGCACGTAGACGAGGTAGATGGAGGCCGCGAGCACGATCGTGAAGAGCGCGATCATGACGCCGGTCCAGCTCGGGTTCAGCGCCCCGCTCGTGTCCGAGTGAAACGGCACGAAGCGCAGCGCGAGCGCAAGGCCGGCCAGCATCAGCGTCCAGGCGTACAGATAGAGCACCGTGCGACGCGTCGAGAAGCCGATCCGATCGAGCCGGTGATGGAAGTGCTCGCGATCGGCCTCGTAGACCGGCCGGTGGTACTTCACCCGCTTGAGCACGACGAACGTCGTGTCGAGGAACGGCACGGCGAGCACGATGAGCGGGAAGACGACCGCCGCCGCCGCGCCCGTCTTGACGGAGCCCTGGACGGCGACGCAACCGAGCATCAGCCCGAGCAGGTTCGAGCCACAGTCGCCCATGTAGGCGGACGCCGGATGGAAATTGTGAATCAGGAAGCCGAGCGCGGCGCCCGCCGTCAGCGCGGCGAGCACGCCCGCCGAGCGGCGCTCGAGGTCGAACGCGATCACGGCAAGCGTCATCGCGCCGATCGCGCAGACGCCGGCGGCCAGCCCGTCGACGCCGTCGGACAGGTTGACGACATTCATCACGCCGACGAGCCCGACGACCGTCAGCGGGCCGCCGACGTCACCGAAGTCGACCGCCCCGAGGAACGGCAGCGTGACGTGATCGACGCTCACGCCTCCGTGCACGGCGATCGACGCCGCGACGACCTGGCCGGCGAGCTTCCAGGACGCCGACAGCTCCCAGCGGTCGTCGACCGCTCCGACGACGGTGATGACGAGCGCTGCCAGCAGGACGGCGCGGACCGGATCGCTGCCGGGCAGCACAACGGCGCCGGCCACCAGGCCGCCGCTGAACATCGCAAGCCCGCCAAGCAACGGCGTTCCGCCGACGGCGAGCCCGCGGCCCCGGGCGCGGTCGACGGCGCCGACGCGGCGCGCGAAACGCGTCGTCAACGGGGTCAGCGCCGCGGTCGCCACGAGGGCGATCGAAAACGCCACGAGCGCATCGAGCTCGTCGAGCACGCTCGCGACTGTAATGGGTGCGGCAGTCGCCTGTGCCTACGTCACCGGCGACGCGGCGGAAGCTCGGCTACGTCTCCTCGATCAGCGCGACGCGGCGTGCGTGGCGACCACCCTCGAACTCCGACTCGAGGAAGACCCGCACGATCTCGTCGGCCTGCGAGCCGTCGAGCCGCCGACCGGACAGCGTCACGACGTTCGCGTCGTTGTGGGCGCGCGAGAGCTGCGCCTCCTCGGCGTCGTGGGCGTTGACCGCGCGCACGCCGGGGACCTTGTTGGCCACGATCGCCACGCCGACGCCGGAGCCGCAGACGAGCACGCCTCGGTCGGCGTCTCCCTCGGCGACGAGCTGCGCCGCGGGGCGCGCGTAGCGCGGATAGTCGGTCGACTCGTCGGTGACGGGACCAACGTCGACGACGTCGTGTCCGGCGCTCTGGAGCTGCGTCTTGACGTGCTCCTTGAGCTCGAACCCTGCATGGTCTGAGGCGATCGCGATACGCATGGATTTGATGCTAGTGAGCCGCGGTCCACCGGCTCATGCTCAGGCGAGCAGGAAGCCAACCCGCGTCGCGACCACGTAGCCGCAGAACACGAGCGTCGCGATCCGCAGCCGCCGGCTCGACGACACCGCCGCCAGCGGCAGCAGCCAGACGACATACCAGGGCGTCAGCCAGGCGCTCGTGACGAGCGCTGCCAGCGTCGCCCAGCCGGCGCACGCAACCCAATCGGCGCCACGCCACGCCCGCCACAGCAGTCCCGCTGTCGTCACCGCGAACCCGCCGGCGCAGGCGATCCGCAGAGCGGGCGTCAGGCCGCCAAAGCCAAGCAGGTCACCGACCCGGCTGGGCACGCTGTAGCGCGCGACGAGCCGCTGCTGCTGGAAGATCTGCGGGACGAACTCGAACACGTGCCCGCCGAGGAACGTCATCCCAGCGACAGCGACGGCGATCACCGCAAGCAGCGCCCCCAGCAGTGCACGCCGCCGGTCGGTCGAGCCGATGATCAGGAACGGCAGCGTCAGCCCGGCCGATAGCTTGACGAGCGCCGCCAGCGCGACCTGCGCGCCGGCGGGCGCGGGGCGTGGGCGCGTGGCCGAGGCGATCGCCCCGAGCACGAGCAGCTGCAGCGCGAAGTCGTTGTGCGCCCCGCCGACGCCGTACGCGAGCAGCAGCGGGTTGAGGCCGAAGAGCAGCACTGCCGGTCGTGGATCGCGGCCAGCGCGCGTCGTGATGCGCCAGATCAAGCTGACGCAGCCGAGGCTCGCGAGCGCGGCCAGCGCCTTGTAGATCCACAGCGTGACCGGCACCGAGAGCGTCGCGAACGCGTAGCTGCACAACGTGAAGAGCGGACCGTACGGGCTCGCGACGTCGTGCCAGCGCACGAACGGCGCCGCAGCATCGTGCGGGGCGGCGGCGGCCCCGTTCGCATAGGGGTCGAGCCCGTGCACGACGCCGAGGCGGGCATAGTCGATGTACCCGAACACGTCGGCGGAGAACAGCGGTGGCGCGAGCAGGAAGATCGCGTGCAGCGCGACGATCGCACCGACCGCGACCCGCGCCGGGATGCGTCTCGCGCATGCGAGCACGACGAGATAGCAGCCGCTCAGGGCGACAAGCAGCATCGCGCCGCCAAGTGGGCTCAGCGTTAGCTCGAGCTCGCTCAGCGGGCCGCGCATCCAGTCGGGGAACCCGGAGTGCGCCCCCGGCACGAAGAAGTAGAGGCGCTGGCCAGCGGCGCCAGCTCCGAGCATCACCGCGGCGGCAAGCATCGCCGCCAGCGCCGCGAGGCCCATCAGGCGGGCCAGCGGGAGCGCCACGGCCGGCGCTCGCCGGGGCGCGCGCCCGGGCAGCGTCGGCAGCGTGTGCTCGAGCGAGGCGGTCACATTCGCCTGCAGAATACGTCCGCTACGACTGGGCGCGCGGCACTTCGCCGAGCGCGGCCTGCAGCGCCCCCGGCGCCACGGCTCCGGCTCGCAGCAGCGACCAGCTGCCGTCGCCCTCGTAGCCGCGCAGGTCGACTACCGTCGAAGGCGTCCCCGGCAGCGGGCCTCCGTCGACGACAAGGTCCACGCCGTCACGCAGGATCGGATCGACGTCCGCAAGCGAGCGCGGATCGGCGCCCCCCGAGCGGTTCGCGCTGGACTGCAGCACGGGTACGGCGACGTCCCTCAGCACGCCGGCCGCGGGCACGCGCAGGCCGAGCGTCCACGGATCCTGCGCGCAGGCGAGCGGGTAGCGCGCGAGCGGGTTGGGCAGCACGAGCGTGACGCCCCCCGGCAGCAACGCGCCGAGCGCGCCGCGCAGGCGCGGGCCGAGCTCGGGCAACGCAGCAAGGGCCGGCTCGAGCGCGAAGAACATAACGGCCGCGGGCTTGTCGGCGGGCCGCCCCTTCAGCTCATACAGGCGCGCGACGGCGCTCGGAGAGGTGGGGTCGCAGGCAAGGCCGTAGACGGTGTCCGCCGGGAAGAGAGCGACGCCCCCGCTGGAGATGCAGAGCTCGAAGTCGCTCAACGCGATCCGATCACGACGCGCTCGATGCCGGCGAGGTCGCGGCGTGCCGCGACCGTCGTGAACCCGGCCATCCGCATCAGCCCGCCGACCGCGGCTGCCTGGCCCTGCCCCACCTCGATCGCCAGCAGCCGCGCGCCGGCGTCGCGTGCGGCCGGCACGAGCCGGCGGATGACGCCGAGCCCGTCCTCGCCCGCGAAGAGCGCGCCCGGCGGCTCGTGGCGCGTGATCTCGGGAGCCAGCGACGCCCGCTCGGTCTCGGCGACGTACGGCGGATTGGAGAGGACGGCGTCGACGCCCGCCGCGCCTGCGAGCAGATCGCCCTCGCGAAACACGACGCGTGGCGTGAGCCCGAGCCGCTCGGCATTCGCGCGCGCGACCGCAAGTGCGTCGCGGCTGATGTCGGTCGCGACGAGCGCGAGATCGGGACGCTCCTGCGCCAACGCCAGAGCGACCGCGCCACTGCCGGTGCCGACGTCGGCGACGCGCGAGCCGTCGCCGAGCAGCTCGAGGCCAACCTCGACGAGCAGCTCGGTCTCCGGCCGCGGGACGAGCACGCGCGCGTCGATCTCGAGCTCGAGGTGGCGAAAGGCGCGCCGGCCGAGGATGTACGCGATCGGCTCGCGATCCGCCGACCGGCGCCGGACGGCGTCCTGGAACGCACGCACCGCGGGACCTTCGACCGCGCGACCGGGATCCATGAAGAGCGCGGTGCGATCGATCCCGAGCGCGTCGGCCAGCAGCAGCTCGGCGTCGAGCCGCGGCGTCTCCGATCCGGCGGCCGCGATCGCGATCACGGCCGAGTCGAGCGCATCGCGGACCGAGGCCCCGCCGAAGGCGCTCATCGCTCCGGCGCCCGGGCGGTCATTACGCGGTCGCCTGGAGCTCCAGGACGCGGCGCTTCTCGTCGGCCTGCAGCGCCGCCGTGAACTCGTCGAGGTCGCCCTCGAGCACCTCGTCGAGGTTGTGCACGAGCAGGTTGATGCGGTGATCCTTCACGCGCCGCTCGCCATAGTTGTACGTGCGGATCTTCTCGGCACGCTCGCCGGTTCCGACCTGCGAGCGGCGGTCGGCGGCGAGCTCCGCCTGCTGCTCGGCGAGCGCCTGCTCGTAGAGGCGGGCGCGCAGGACGCGCATCGCGCGCTCACGGTTCTGCAGCTGGGACTTCTCGTCCTGCATCGAGACGACGATCCCACTCGGCTTGTGCGTGATCCGCACCGCCGAGTCGGTCGTGTTCACCGACTGCCCGCCGGGTCCGGACGAGCGGTAGACGTCGATCTGCAGGTCGTTGGGGTCGACGAAGACGTCGACGTCCTCGGCCTCGGGCAGCACTGCGACGGTCGCCGTCGACGTGTGCGTGCGGCCCTGCGACTCCGTCGCGGGAACGCGCTGCACGCGGTGCGTGCCGCCCTCGAACTTGAACACCGAGTACGCGCTGTCGCCCTTGATCGCGAACGTGTAGGCCCCCTCAGACGACTCCAGCAGCTCGATCGTGAAGCCGAGCCGCTCCGCGTACTTCGTGAGCATCCTGAAGAGGTCGCCAGCCCACAGGCCGGCCTCGTCGCCGCCCGCGCCGCCGCGGATCTCGACGATGACGTTCTTGTCGTCGTTCGGGTCGCGCTCGACCATCGCGAGCCGGATCTCCTGCTCGATGCGCTCGATCTCGGCGCGCGCCGTGGCAAGCATCTCGCGCACCTCGGCGTCCTCGCTCTCGTCGAGCATCTCGCGTGCACCGGCCTCGTCATCGACCGCGCGACGCCATTCCTCGGCGAGCTTGGCCGCCGGCTCGAGCTGGCGAAAGGAGCGCCCCGCCGCTGCGGCACGACGACGATCTCCGAAGATCTCGGGGTCGGACATCTCACGCTGCGCGTCGGCGAAGCGTGCCTCGATCTGCTCGACGAGTCGCTCGATCACGGCTTCGAGGGTACCTCGCGAGGCCGCTTAGGCGAGCGCGCCGGCCGCGCTCGCGAGCAGGTGACGGAGCGTTCGCTCGACGTATTCGGGTTCGAGCATGACCTGGCGCCACGTGAAGCGGACCACGCGCCAGCCGAGCAGCATCAGCCGCTGATCGCGGCGCCGGTCCGTCTCGAACGCACGCCGCGTGGCATGCACGTCGCGCCCGTCGACCTCGACGATCAGACGCTGCGTGCGCCAGACGAAGTCGGCCTCGGCGCCACCGCCGTCGGGCGCCGGGAACGGGATCCACACGTTCACTCCATCAGGCGGCAGAGCGGCGCGGCGGCAAAGCGCGAGGAAGCGCTCTTCCAGCTCCGAGCGCGTGAAGGTGCTGCCTGCCCGATGCTCGTCGAGGACCGATCTGAGCAGGCGTGTCCCATGGCGCCCGTTCGCTCGGGCGAGGACGTCGTCGATGATGGTCGCGTCGAGAACCCGTCGTTGCTCGGCTCTGTCGATCGCGCGCTCCAGCTCACGTCGCGTCGCATCGGCCGCGACATCGAGAAGCGTGCGCGCGAACGTCATGCACGGGATCGAATCGATGACGGTGACATCGCGCGGGGCCAGCGTGCAACCGCTGTGCACGCGCAAACCATCTCGCCGGCGCCCCGCGCGCGTGGCTGATGCGATGTCGACGACAGAAGTGCTCCGCAGACATAGCTCGTGGAGCTCGCCCGCCCTGCGATGGGACACGACCGCACCTGGGCCGCAGGCG
Source organism: Solirubrobacteraceae bacterium (assembly GCA_036271655.1). Lineage (GTDB taxonomy): Bacteria > Actinomycetota > Thermoleophilia > Solirubrobacterales > Solirubrobacteraceae > CADCVQ01. The sequence goes on along the minus strand of DATBAE010000016.1, from coordinate 69,743 downwards.
AGAACCGCAGCCATGAGACGACCACGAGGAGCGATCGCGAGCGGCCCGACGACAAACACACCTCGGTGCACGCTCGTCAGACGGCCCCCGGCGACCCGCCCGCGGACCGCGCTCGAGCTCAGCCCAAGGGCGACGAGCTGCTCTAACGAGAGCACGCCGTGCTGACACCGAGCAAGATCCGCGATCGCGCGATCACGAGGGGGGTCTGGCGCGTTGCGTCCGCTATATGGACGCTTTGAGCCAGACCCCCGCATGGCCACGGACGATGGCGACAATCGTGTGACAGAACCACACGTGGTTGTGTCAGATCAGACTCAGGCGTGTGACGCACTTAGCGCACGACGCGATCGAGGCGAGCAAGCCCGGAGCGGCCCGCGCGAGCGTAGCGCCCGCTTAGCCAGGCTTAGGCGACGACCTCGATGCCGATCAGCTCCTCGTCGCTTGCCTGCCCCGGCACCTCGACGGCGAGCACCGCCTCGAGAGCGGCGATCGCGACCGCGAGCTGGTCGAGGTCTGGCTCGCGCGTCGTGAGCAGCTGCAGCTTCATACCGGGCAGCATCAGCGCACGCGCCCAGCGCTTTGCGTGGTTGCGCCCGAACCACTTGATGACCTCGAACGCGAGGCCGGCGACGACCGGGATGCCGAGCACGCGCGATGCGAACAGCCAGTACCACGCCGGCGTGCCGAGCGGCGCGAAGACGAACGTCGAGACGATCATCACGATCAGCAGGAAGCTCGTCCCACAGCGCGGGTGCAGGCGGCTGAAGCGCTGCGCATTGTTTGGCGTGAGCGGCAGGCCGGCCTCGTAGCAGGAGATCGTCTTGTGCTCGGCGCCGTGGTACTCGAACACGCGCTGGAGGTGGTGCAGGCGCGAGACGATCGTCAGATAGGCGAGGAAGATCGCGATCCGGATCAGCTTCTCGACGAGGACGAAGACGAGCGCGTTGGGCAGCGAGGCCCGGAAGAGGCTCGTGATCCCGACCGGCACGAGGAAGAACAGCCCGACGGCGAGCGACAGCGCGAACACGACGGTGCCGATCCAGGCGCCGCCCGACAGCTCCTGCTCGCCGTCTGGCAGCTGCGCGTTGGCAGAGATGTTGAGGGCGTCAAAGCCGATCTTCAACGACTCGCCGAGCGCCACGACGCCGCGCACGAGCGGCCACCGCAGCCAGCGGTGACGCTTGAGCACCGAGACGAGCGGGAAGCTGCGCACGCGAATCTCGCCGCGCGCCGCCTCGTCGGACGGCATCCTTCGACCGTCCGCGATCTGCTCGGCCGCCGGCAGGCGCGTGGCGACTGCCCACGTCGAGACGCCGCGCATCATCACGCCCTCGAGCACCGCCTGGCCCCCGAGCGGCGCGTCACGGGCCGTGACCGGCTCGAGCCCGCCGGCCGCCACCTTCGCGTGCCGCTCAGACTCGTGCTGGGCGGCGTCCGTCATCGCCCTGCCGCGACTGCTACGTGCGCTCGGCTACGCGCTTGGCGGCGCGGCGCTTGAAGCGATCTACGCGTCCGCCGGTATCGACGAGCTTCTGACGCCCCGTGTAGAACGGGTGGCAGTTGGAGCAGATCTCGACGTGGATCTCGGACTGGGTCGAGCGCGTCATGAAATCGTTGCCGCAGGTGCACGTGACGTGTGCGGCGACGTACTCGGGATGGATGTCGGTCTTCATAGTGGGTTCAGTCTAGCCATCTCCCAGCGCTACTCTGGACGGCCGCTGGAGCAGCCGGCAGGGGTGTCAGCGGCGACCGGACGGACGGCGCAGACGGCGCTCAGACGCCGCGCAGGTCAGACAGAGCGCACTGTCGGCCATGACCTGCAGTCGCGCCGTTGCGATCGGCCCGCTGCACGCATCGCAGATCCCGTAGGTCCCCTCATCGAGCTTGGCAAGCGCACGCTCGGTGCGCGCCAGGGTGCTCTCGAGCGAGCGGCCGACGCCGATCTCGGTCAGGCGGCCGACGGCCTCGGTTGTCCCGTCGCCGATCCGCTTGCCAAACCCCTGTGCGGCACCGAGCTCGGGCCGCGCTGCGAGGGCGGTGATGCGCTCGCAAGTCGCGGCTCGGTGTGCCTCGAGCGTCCGGCGGATTGCGTCGAGGTCAAGCTCGTCGCCGGCGGGCGGGCGCATCCATGCGTCCTACCCAGATGGTCAGCGGTCGACGAGGATCAGCTCGCCGACCGTTGCGATCGGCTCCGAGAATCCGTCCCAGTCACCGGCAGACCAGATCGCGCGTGCCCGCTGACGTGCATCCATCACGTGTCCCGGTAGAGCGGGCCGTCGCCGCCCTCGGGCGGCGTCAGCCGGCCGCCCTTGGCTGTGATCGCGCCGCACTGGACGCAGTTCGTGTAGTTGACGGTGACGTCGACGACGCCGTGCGCCGGCGCATCCTCTGGGATCTCGTAGACGCCGGCGGGACACATCCAGGCCCACGTCTCGGCGATCTCGCGCGGGACGCGCTTGTGCACGCGGATGTGATTCGGCGCATCGTCGCGGGTCGCGTTGCCGCTGATGTAGACCGAGGAGAGCTTGTCGAAGGTGTACTTGCCGTCGGGCTTGGGATAGCCGTCCTTCGTGTCGCCGACGAACATCGGACGGGCGTCGTTGCGCTGCCACGACCAGCGTCCGCCGGGGAAGCGGCCCTTGGACAGGATCATGAGGTTGACGAGCGGGCCGCCCTTCAGGAAGCCCTTCTGAAACGGTTGGCGCGTGTTGCGCACCTCGTAGAGCTCGTCGCCGATCGTCGAGACGTCGACCGCCTGCTCGTATGACGAGAGATCGGAGTCGCCGCGCTTGAGCGCCGCGTAGATCGCCTCGGCCGCGAGCATGCCCGACCGCACCGAGTGATGCACGCCCTTCAGGGCGACCGTGTCGACCATGCCTGCGGAGTCGCCGACGAGCAGCGCCCCCGGCATCGTGAGCTTCGGCATCGACCACCAGCCGCCGGCCGGCAGGGCCTTTGCGCCCCAGCTCACGCGCTCGCCGCCGGCGAGGATCTCGCGCACGAGCGGGTGTTGCTTGAACTGCTGCAGCAGGTCGTGGGCCGAGGTCGTCGCGTCGGCGTACTCGAGGTCGACAACGAAGCCGATGCTGACGTACGCCTCACCGGTCGTCTCGTCGTTCATCGGGTAGATCCAGGTGCCGCCGATCTGCCCGTACTTCGCCGACAGCTTCAGCGGCCACGGCCCGATCGTGTGGATGATCCGCTGCAGCGGCTTAGGCACCTTCCAGACCTCCTTCACGCCGAGCTCCCAAACCTGTGGCTCGCGCCCCTCGGCGAGGTCGAACTCGCGGATCGCGGCGCCCGTGAGATGGCCCCAGCAACCCTCCGCGAGGACGGTCGCCTTCGCCTTGACGTCGGTCCCCGGCTCGAAGTTGCGCAGCGGTTCGCCGTCGCGGCCCCGGCCCTTGTCACCGGACCGCACGCCGACGACGCGGCCACCCTCGATGATCAGCTGCGTGGCCGCCGTCTCGGTGAGGACGTACGCGCCGGCCTCCTCGGCGACGCGCTGCTGGTAGCGTGCGAGCGCGGCGACGGAGATCACCTCGTTGCCGTGATTCTTGAACGGCGGCGGCGTCGGGATCTGCAGTGCGCGCCTGGAGTTCGGCAGCAGGTAGACCGCCTCCTGGGTGACCTCGCCGAACGCGAAGCGCTCGAGCCGCCAGTCCTTGCGGCTCAACTCGGGGAACAGCTCCTCGAGCGGCTGGGGTCGCATGACCGCTCCCGAGAGGTTGTGCCCGCCGCACGTCTTCGCCTTCTCGATCACCGCGACGGGCACCTCGCCAAGCGACTCGAGCAGCTCCTCGTCGTCGCCGAGCAGTTGCAGCAGCCGATTGGCGCAGCTCAAGCCGGCGGTTCCGCCGCCGACGATCGCCACGCCGACCTCGATCAGCTCGTCCTCGGGGTCGAGGCCGCGCTTGACGAACTCCCCGACCGGATCGACCGGGGGCGGGAACTGCGCGGGCGAGGGAGCCGCGCTGGGCGTGCTGCCGGCCATCTAGACCACTACGAGCCCTTCCTCACCTTCACGGCCTCGGTGAGCTTGGGCAGGATCTTGTTGAGGTCGCCGACGATACCCAGGTCGGAGTACTCGAAGATCGGGGCGTTGGAGTCCTTGTTGATCGCCACGATGTTCTCCGCCGACTGGAAGCCGACCTTGTGCTGGATCGCGCCCGAGATGCCGGCCGCGAGGTAGAGCTTCGGCGAGACCGTCTTGCCGGTCTGGCCGATCTGCGTCGAGTACGGATACCAGCCGGCGTCGACGACCGCGCGGGTCGCTGCGACCGCGCCGCCGAGCGCTTCGGCGAGCGCTTCGCAGAGCTCGAAGCCCTCGGGCTTGCCGAGTCCGCGGCCCCCGGCGACGAGGATGTCAGCGCTCTCGATGTCGATGTCCTCGCCGCGCTGCTCGCCGCGCGTGACCATCGTCGCGCGCGTCGAGAACTCCGACAGCTGCACGTCGACGTCCTCGACGACGGCGGCGGCGTCGCTCGGCGCGGCGATCTCGAAGGCGTTCAGGCGGCCGATGATGATCCCGCGATCCTTGTAGTGCGACGTCGAGATCGACGAGTCACCGTGGATCGGGCGCTCGGCCGTCAGCTTGCCGTCGGCGACGTTGACGTGGGTGACCTCCATCGTGACGCCGGCGTTCAGCCGCGCGGCAAGGCCGGCGCCGATCTCGAAGCCGAGCAGGCCGCCGCCGAACAGCGCGTAGTCGTGGCCGTTGTCGCCCATGACCTTCGCCATCACGTCGACGACCGGCTGGGCGAGGCCCTCCGGCACGTCCTTGGCGCGGAAGACCTTCGTCGCGCCGTAGTTGCCGAGCGTCGCGGCGAGCTCGTCGGAGACGTCGCCGATGACGACGGCGTGCGCCTCGCAGCCGAGCTGCTCGGCGAGCTTGGCGGCCTCCGAGACGCCGCCGAGCGAGTTCTTGTTGAAGGCGCCCTCGTAATGCAGGGCGAAGACCAGGATCCCGCTCATCGGTTGCTCCTCCTGAAGGTCCGCGGGCTCATGCCAGCAGCTTCCGCTCGTCGAGCCAGGCGATGATCTTCGCGACCGTCTCGTTCGTGTCCTCGTCCTCGATGATCTCGCCGGCGGCCTTCTGCGGCGGCGGCTTGAAGTCGCCGCAGGCGACCTTCGAGCCGGCCTCGCCGACGCGCTCAGCCTCGAGGCCTACGTCGCCGATGCCGACGGCGTCGAGCGGCTTCTTCTTGGCTCCCATGATCGCCTTCAGCGACGGGTAGCGCGGCTCGTTGATCGCGTCGCCGACGGAGATGACGGCGGGCAGCGCGATCTCGACGGTGTCGTAGCCGTACTCGGCCTGGCGCTCGCAGCGCAGCGTGCCGGGCGTGACGTCCATCTTGATGACCTGCGTCAGCGACGGCATCTGCAGATGGTCGGCGACGACCGCGCCGATCGTGTAGCACTCGCCATCGTCGGACTGCTGACCGAGTAGGACGAGGTCCGGCGACTCGCGCTCGAGCAGCTTGGCGAGCGCGTAGCCGGTGGCGACGACGTCAGAGCCGGCGAGCGCGTCGTCGGACAGGTGGACCGACCGGTCGGCGCCCAGCGAGACGGCCTTGTGCAGCGCCCGCACGGCGCTGCTCGGGCCCATCGTCACAGCGACGATCTCGTCGACCTCGACCTCGCCTCCCTCGCGGACCTGCATCGCGGCCTCGATCGCGTGCGTGTCGTACGGGTTGAGATTGCGCTCGCCGCTGCGGTCCATGCGACCGGTCGAGGGATCTATCCGCTTCTCGACCGCCGCGTCGGGCACCTCCTTCACCAGGACGCAGATCTTCACCGGTGTCCTCCTTCGAGCAGACGTGTCATGGCGTCAGGGTAACCGATTGACTGACCAGTCAATCGCAGCGCTGGACGGACGCCTTCGCTAGCTCGTCGAGACCGCGCCGCGAATGAAGTCGACGATCGCCTCGGTGCTCGATCCGGGCGTGAAGACCTCGGCTACACCGAGCCGCTTGAGCTCGGGGATGTCGTCGCTCGGGATCGTCCCGCCGACGGTCACGAGGACGTCGTCGACGCCCTGCTCGGCGAGCAGGGCGACGATCCGCGGCACGAGCGTCATGTGGGCACCCGACAGGATCGAGAGCCCAACTGCTTGGGCGTCCTCCTGAATGACCGTTTCGACGATCTGCTCGGGCGTCTGGTGCAGCCCCGTGTAGATGACCTCCATCCCGGCGTCGCGCAGCGCGCGGGCGATGATCTTCGCGCCGCGATCGTGACCGTCGAGGCCCGGCTTCGCGACGACGACGCGGATCTTCTGGGTCGGGGGAGCAGGTTCGGTCATGGCGCCGGGCTGGGCGCGCGGATCATAGTCCGCGGCCCGCCCCCGCGCAGGTGCGGGTCCCAGCCCAGCGGCCAGCGTCCGATCAGAAGACGGGCGTCTCGGTGTACGTCCCGAAGACGTCCTGCAGCGCGCGCACGATCTCACCCTCGCTCGCATGCGCCCGCGCGCAGTCCAGCAGCGCGGCCATGAGGTTCACCCGGCCGCTCGCGGCGGCACGCAGGGCGACGAGCGTGTGCTCAACCGCTTCCGTATCGCGGCGGGCGCGCACCGCCTGCAGCCGGCCATGCTGCTTGCGCTCGAGCGCGGGATCGATCCGCAGCGTCGAGATCTCGTCGTCACCGGCGTCGACGTAGTCGTTGACGCCGACGAGGATCCGCTCCCGGCTGTCGTACTGGAGCTGCAGCGCGAAGGCGGCGTCGGCGATCTCGCGCTGCGGGAAGCTCTGCTTGACGGCCTCGACCATGCCGCCGAGCTCGTCGATGCGGTCGAAGTATGCGTAGGCCTCACGTTCGAGCTGGTCGGTCAGCGCCTCGACGAAGTAGGCGCCACCGAGCGGGTCGATCGTGTTCGTCACGCCCGTCTCGTGGGCGATGATCTGCTGCGTGCGCAGCGCGATCCGCGCAGCCGCCTCGGTCGGCAGCGCGAGCGCTTCGTCGTAGGAGTTCGTGTGCAGCGACTGCGTGCCGCCGAGCACGCCGGCGAGCGCCTCGATCGCCGTGCGGACGATGTTGTTGAGCGGCTGCTGCGCGGTCAGGCTGACCCCGGCCGTCTGCGTGTGAAAGCGCATCCGCCACGAGCGCGGGTCCTGCGCGCCGAAGCGCTCGCGCAGCTCGCGGGCCCAGATCCGCCGGGCGGCGCGGTACTTCGCGACCTCCTCGAAGAAGTCGATCTGCGCGTTGAAGAAGAAGCTCAGCCTTGGCGCGAACTCGTCGACGTCCAGTCCGCGCTCGATCGCCTGCTCGACGTATGTCAGCCCGTCCTTGAGCGTGAAGGCGAGCTCCTGCGCGGCGGTCGATCCCGCCTCGCGGATGTGGTAGCCCGAGACGCTGATCGGGTGCCAGCCGGGCATCGTGCGCGTGCACCACTCAATCATGTCGCCGCACAGGCGCATCGCCGGATCGACCGGGAAGCACCACTCCTTCTGAGCGATGTACTCCTTGAGGATGTCGGCCTGGATCGTGCCGCGCAGGCGCTCGGCCGGGATCCCGCGGGCCTCCGCGGCGGCGACGTAGAACGCCAGCATCACGACGGCCGGCGCGTTGATCGTCATCGAGACGGAGATCGCGCCGACGTCAATCCCGTCGAACAGCGTCTGCATGTCGTCGATCGTGTCGACGGCGACGCCCTCACGGCCGACCTCCCCGAAGCTGACCGCATCGTCGGAGTCGTGGCCCATCAGGCTCGGCATGTCGAATGCCGTGCTGAGGCCGTCCTGGCCGTGAGCGAGCAGATAGCGGAACCGCTCGTTGGTCTCCTCGGCGGTGCCGAAGCCCGCGAACTGGCGCATCGTCCAGAGCCGCCCACGGTACATCGACGGATAGACCCCGCGGGTGTACGGGAAGACGCCTGGGTAGCCGGGATCGCCGGGCGCGTCCTGCGCCGTGTAGAGCGCCTTCACCGGCGAAGCGCTCAGCGTCGTGAACGGAACCTCGCGCTCGGGCGCCAGCGCGTACGCGGCGCGCCACTGCTCGGCGGTCGTCGGAGGCTGGTGGGTGGTCGCCATGGTGTCGTCGGGAACCGATCGCCGGAGGGCGTTACATCACGGTAGCCGGTCGTGCGGGCGTAGGGCCTGTCAGAGACAGGCCCTTACGGCAGATCGACGTGGGCGATCTCGATCTGCGCCGGCCCGACGTCCCGGCCGAGCTCGATCTGCTGCGCCGTGACCTCGACGGCGCCGAACTCGATCCCGCGCGTGAACGTCGCGCTGATGAGGTCGATGACGAACTGGACATCCTCCTCGGTGCCGAGCGCGAGGCGATCGACGATGCGCTGCATGCGGTCGTCAGGGAAGAGGCGCGCGAGCTCCTTCGTGATGTCCGCGCGAACATCACCGCGCTCCGGCTCGGGATCCCGCGGAAGGTCGGGCTCGTCGCTCACTGCGCGTAGCATCCCACCCCGTCAGATGGGAGACCTGGGAACGCCGATCCGCGAGACCGAGCGACACCGTGCCGAGGCGGCCGTCGAGCTGGATGGGCCGCCGCTCGTCGGCTTCCGCCGGTGGGGCGTGCGACGCAGCGGTCTGTACTCGGGGATCTTCGTCGCCGGCCGCTTCGTGCCCACGCCGGCGCTGACGATGGTCGCGCCGCGCGTCAGGCCGATGCCGTGGCCGCCCCACGAAGACCGCGTCGCCAAATGCTTCGCCCTGCGCGGCCACGAAGCTCCCTACAGCGCCTGCAACTGCGGCTTCTCGGCGTACTACGAGCTACCCGAGGAGCCCGACCTGCCAGCACCCGACGCGGTCTGGGGCGTGATCGCCGGCTGGGGCCGGCTGGTCGAGCACGAGCTCGGCTTCCGGGCGCAGTTCGCGCGAGCCGTGGCACTGCTCGATGACTACAACCCGCTGGACTTCGCACGGCCCGGGAAGCGGCTGCGCGATGCAGCCGAGGCCTACGGGATTCCACTGCTCCCGCGCGACGAGCTGATCGCGTACGCGGGCTGGCACGGCGAGCTGCACTAGCTCTACTGGAAGTCGCCGGCCTCCTGGCGCAGCGTGCGCAGCAGCGCCGTGATCTGCTCCTGATCGTCGTTCTCGAGCGCAGCGAGCCCGAAGCTGTCAGCGTTCAGCAGCTCGGTCGCGCGCAGCGCGACCTGGCGGCCGGCGTCGGTCAGCTCGGCAAGCGTCGTGCGGCGGTCGGACTCGTGCGCGATGCGGCGCACGAGGCCGTCGGCCTCGAGCTTGTCGACGATGTTCGTCACGCTCGTGCGATGGACCTGGAGGCGCTCGCCGATCTTGCCGAGCGGCAGCGTCCCCTCGCGGGTGAAGGAGAGCAGCATGAGCGCCTCGTAGCGCGGGAACGTGAGGGCGAGCGGCCCGAGCAGCTCGTTGAGGCGCGCGAGCAGGATCTGCTGCGCGCGCATGATCGAGGTGATCGCCGCCATCGGACGCGCCGGCTCACCGCCCCAGCGCTCGGTCCAGTGGCGCCGCGCCTCGGCGATCGGGTCGATGTTCAGGGGCTTCGTCGTCACGCTCGCCGCTCAGCCTATTCGCCCCCGGCGCAGCCCGCCCCATGCCGGGGTCCGCGCCGGAGCGCTATTCGCGAGCGGCGTCGCCGAGCAGGGCCCGGGCGATGACGAGCCGCTGGATCTCCGAGGTTCCCTCGTAGATCTCGGTCACCTTCGCATCGCGGTAGTAGCGCTCGGCGGGCAGGTCGCGGGTGTAGCCGTAGCCGCCGAGCACCTGGATCGCCTCACCGGTCACGCGGCGGGCCACCGCGGACGCGAACAGCTTCGCCTGCGCACCTTCGATCGTGTGCGGCCGATCGGCGTCCTTCAGGCGCGCGGCACGCCATGTCAGGGCGCGCGCGGCCTCGATCTCGGTCTGCATGTCGGCGAGCTTCTGCTGGATCGCCTGGTGGGAGCCGATCGGCTTGCCGAATGTGCGCCGCTCCTTGGCGTGCTTGACGGCGAGGTCGAGCGCCGCCTGGGCGATCCCCGTCGCCTGCGCGGCGATCCCGATGCGCCCGCCGTCAAGCGTCGCGAGCGCGATCCGCAGGCCGGCGCCCGGCAGGCCGAGCCGCTCGGCCGGCGTGTCCTGCAGCTGCATGTCGGCGGTGCTCGACGAGTTCAGGCCGAGCTTGTCGGTCTCGCGCACCGGCTTGAAGCCGTGTGCGCCGCGCCGGACGACGAATGCGCTCGGCCTGTCGGGATCCTTCGCGAAGACGATGAAGACGTGCGCGACCGAGCCGTTCGTCACCCATTGCTTCGCGCCGGTCAGGCAGCCGTTGTCGGCGACCGTCGCGAGCGCGCCCGGATCAGAGCCCGCGTTTGACTCCGTCAGCGCGAAGGCCGCGATCTCGTGGCCCTGGGCGAGCGGCGGCACGAGGCGCTCGATCTGCTGGTGCGTCCCGCGCGCGATGATCGGCAGCGTGCCGGCGCCGGTATGCACCGCGAGCGTCACGCCGAGGCCCGCGTCGCCGCGCGAGATCTCCTCGATGACGAGCGCGTACGTGAGATAGTCGGCGCCGGCGCCGCCTAGGCTCTGCGGCACGCAGACGCCCATCAGCCCGAGCTCGCCGAGCTGCTGGACGACCTCCTTCGGGAAGCGCCGCTCACGGTCCCACTGCATCGCCTGGGGCGCGATGACCTCGTCTGCGAAGCGCGCCGCCAGCGCGCGGATGTCCTTCTGGTCGTCGGTCAGGCCGTGCGTGTTCATGGCGCACGGCGGCCCACGAGGACGGCGAAGCCGTGGTCCTTGAAGACGCAGTCGACGTCGGCGAAGCCGGCGTCGCGCAGCCAGCCGAGCTGCTGCTCGACCGGTGCGCGGCGGTCGGCGCGCATGCGCTCGACACCCGCCGCCCACTCGGCGGGCGTCGCCCCGAGCTCGGCAGCACGACGCTCGTGCCACGCCTGGTTGGCGTTCTCGAAGAGCGCGGTCGGTCCGCTCACGTGCTCGGCGTTGACGAACAGGCCACCGGCCCCGAGTGCGTCGTGCACACGACGAAACAACGCTCGCTTGACGTCGTCCTCGCTGTGATGGATCGCAAGCGCGCTGACGACCGCGTCCCAGGGCCCAGCCGGCAGCGCGTCGGCGAAATCCGCCACGACATACGTCGCGGCGTCGCCGATCGCAGCGCGCGCCTGCTCGAGCATCGCTGCCGAACCGTCGAGCAGCGTCAGCTTGGCATCGGGATTCGACGCGGCGACCGCGCGGGCGAGCAGACCGGTTCCGGCGCCGAGGTCGAGCACGTTGCGCAGCGGGCGGCCAGCCAACTCGAGGGCCGCGATCGCGGCGCCGTAGAACGCGTCGTAGGGCGGGATCATCAGGCGGCGCGCGCCCTCGTAGTCACTCGCATGCCGCTCGAAGATCTCAGGTGCATGCGTCATCTCAAGTCAACCTAGTGGGCCGGCCACAAACGTTGCACCCGAAACCTCGGGCACAACGTTCATGGACAGCCCACCAGTCGACGGAAAGCGTGGTTACCGGCGCGATGAGCGCCGCGACGCCCGATCCTCGCGGCCGCGGCGCACCGGAACCCGGCGCATAGGGGCCACCGGCGCGCGCGCCACGGGCGTGCGGCGCGCGACGGCCCGCCCCGCGCCCCCGGCCGCGGTCGCCGCGAGCAGTGCTGCGCCGACCTTCAGTCGGCGGTGCAGGCGGTCGAAGCGCAGCTGCTCCCAGCCCTCCTCGCGCGCGACCTGCGCCAGCGTGCTGTCGGGGTTCACCGCGACCGGGTGACCGACGGCGCGCAGCATCGGCAGATCGGACTCCGAGTCCGAGTAGGCGTAGCACTGCGCGAGGTCGTAGCCATTCGCCTCCGCCAACTCCCGGATCGCCTGCGCCTTGCCCTCGCGGTACGTGAAGAGGCCACCCTCACGGCCCGTGTAGACGCCGTCGACGACCTCCGAGCGCGAGCCGATCCCACCGTCGAAGCTCAGCACGAGCGATAGCAGGCGCGCCATCTCCTGCGACGCCGCCGTGCAGATGTAGATCGGCCGTCCCGCGTCCTGGTGCTCGTAGGCGACCGCCAGCATCTGGGGATACAGGCGCGGCAGCACGCCCGCGAGCACGCGCGGCGCCATCCGCCGCAGATCGCGCTCGGGCACTCCGGCGAGGTACGTGCCGAGCCGCGCGCGCACCTTCGCCGTGCCCGCGTCGGTCGAACCCCAGAGGCGGAACTTCACGGCATCGACGAGGTCGCCGGCGAGCCTGCGGCGATCGATCATCCCCTGCTCGTAGGCGACACGGACGAAGTACCAGCCCGACGAGCCCGCCATCAGCGTGCGGTCAAGGTCGAAGAAGGCCGCGCTCGACGCCGCGGCGTTCCCGTCGCCGCGCTCGACAGCGGCAGCGCTCTCGTCGCCCGTCCGGGCCAGCGCGATCAGGCCTCCACCTGGAGGATGATCGCGTCGCCTTGGCCGCCGCCCGAGCAGATCGCGGCGCAGCCCAGGCCGCCGCCTCGCAGGCGCAGCTCATGGACGAGCGTGCCGATGATCCGCGCGCCCGAGGCGCCGATCGGATGGCCGAGCGCGACCGCGCCGCCGTTGACGTTCACCTTCTCCTCATCGATGCTGAGCATCCGGATCGAGTTCAGCGTCACCGAGGCGAACGCCTCATTGATCTCCCAGAGATCGACGTCCTCAGCGGTCAGTCCGGCCTTCTCGAGCGCCACCCTCGCCGCTGCCGCCGGCGTCCGGGCGAGGTACGCAAAGTCCTCCGCGGTCTGGGCCTGGGCGACGATCGTCGCGAGGATCTGCTTGCCGTTCGCGCGCGCCCAGTCGTCTGACGCGAGGACGAGCGCGCCGGCGCCGTCGTTGACACCGGGCGAGTTGCCGGCCGTGTGCGACCCCTGCTTGCTGACGAGGCCCGGCAGCTTGGCGAGCGACTCGAGCGTGCTGCCGCGGCGCGGTGCCTCGTCGACCTCGACGACCGTGTCGCCTTTGCGGCCCTTGACGGTCACGGCGACGATCTCCTCCGGCAGGCGCCCGCTGTCGGTCGCCTCGATCGCGCGCTCGTGGCTGCGCAGCGCCCAGCGATCGAGATCCGGCCGGGTGATCTCGAGCTGATCGCCGATCTCCGTCGCCTCGTCGAACATCTGGCGCCCCGAGAAGGGGTTCGTCAGGCCATCGTGCACCATCGCATCGAGCGCGGCGGCGTCGCCCATGCGAAAGCCGAAGCGCGCCTTCGGCAGCAGGTAGGGAGCGCCCGACATCGACTCCATGCCGCCGCCGACGCCGACCTCGACGTCGCCGGCACGGATCTGGGCGTCGAGGATCCCGACGGCCCGTACGCTCGATGCGCAGACCTTGTTGATCGTCTCGGAGGAGACCTCCTTCGGGATCCCGGCCTTGATCTGCGCCTGGCGCGACGGGATCTGGCCTTGGCCGGCTTGCAGCACCTGGCCCATGATCACGTGCTGGACCTGCTCGCCGGCGACGTCGGCGCGCTCCAGGGCGGCCCGGATCGAGATGCCGCCCAGCTCGGTCGCGTCGATCGTCGCGAGGCCGCCGCCCATCTTCCCGATCGGGGTGCGCGCGAAGCCGAGGATGACGGTGTTGGGCATGAGGCGATCTCTCCCGATATCGCGTGGCAGGGCAGGCGGCAGTCTAGTCTCCGCCGTCAGCGCCTCGGAGACGTCCGGCACGCCGCGGCCAGTGCCGGCGTGCACGCCCGTGACGTAGATTCTCCTCGTGATCGTCGAGTCCACCACCACGCTGCCGCTGGACACCGAGGCCGACACCGTCGTGATCGGCGTGCTGCGCGGCGAGCAGATCCACCACGACGTCGACGGGGTCCTCAACGGCCTCCTGGAGAGCGGTGAGGCGCAGGCCAAGCACCGTCATCTCGCCGTCGCGCACGCCGGCGCCAAGCGCTGGATCCTCGTCGGGCTCGGCGCCCGCCGCGAGCTCGACGCCGAGCGGGTCCGGATCGCCGCGGCGTCGGCGCTCGGCCGCGCGCGTGAGCTCGGCACGACCCGCCTGTGCTGGGAGGTCCCGCACAAGACTGGCCCGGAGATCGCAGCCGCGATCGTCGAGGGCACGCTCTTGACCGCGTACCGTTTCGATCGCTTCAAGAGCCAGGCGCCCGATCCGGAGGCGACGCTCGCCGCGCTCCTCGTCAGCGCCCACGATGATCTCACCGGCGTCGTCGCGGAGGCCGAGATCGTTGCGCGCGCCGTCAACGCCGCGCGCGATCTGCAGAACACGCCGGCGAACGAGATGACGCCGACGCACGTCGCCGACGCCGCTCGAGCGCTCGGCGAGCTCGAGGGCGTGACGGTCCAGGTCGAGGGGCGCGGAGGCATCGAGCGGCTCGGGATGGGCTCGTTCGGATGCGTCGCGCAGGGCTCGGCGCAAGAGCCGGCGCTGATCACGCTGAAGTACGACGGTCCAGCGGCATCCGGGCCCGTGCTCGGCCTCGTCGGCAAGGCCGTGACGTTCGACACCGGCGGAATCTCGATCAAGCCCGCCGGGAAGATGTTCGAGATGAAGTTCGACATGTCGGGCGGCGCCGCCGTGCTCGGCGCGGTCAGAGCGATCGCCGAGCTGGCGCTGCCGGTCCGCGTCGTCGCGGTCGTCGGCGCGACCGAGAACATGCCGTCGGGCAACGCGGTCAAGCCCGGCGACGTCGTGACCGCCGCCAACGGCACGACGATCGAGGTCATCAACACCGACGCCGAGGGCCGCCTCGTGCTCGCCGACTGCCTCACGCACGCCGTCAACGAGGGCGCCGAGCGGCTCGTCGACATCGCGACGCTGACCGGCGCGATCATCACCGCGCTCGGCAACACGCACGCCGGCCTGATGGCGTCCGACGACGCCTGGGCGGCGCAGGTCGGCGATGCCGGCGCAGCGAGCGGGGAGATCGTCTGGCGCCTTCCACTGCACGCCGACTATGCGAAGGCGCTCGAGAGCGACACGGCCGATCTGATGAACGTCAACGAGACACGCAAGGCCGGCTCGATCGTCGCGGCGCAGTTCCTGCAGCGCTTCACGGCCGGGGTGCCGTGGGCGCATCTCGACATCGCCGGCACCGCCTGGGGCGCCGGCAAGCCGTATGCCGCGAAGGGCGGCTCGGGCTGGGGCGTGCGGCTCTTCGTCGAACTCGCGCGCTCGCTCGCCCGCTGACGGGCGCCGCCGCTCTCAGCAAACTCTTACGCGCCGCTCATCGGCCGCTTGCAGCCGTCGCCGATCCTGCTGCCATGAGCGATCCCAAGCCAGGCGCAAACGAGCAGGCGATCGCGGCGCGGCGAGGGCGCGCGCAGATGATCCACGTCCTACGCTCGCGGGTCGCCGTGCTCGCCGTCGGCATCTTCCTCGTCGCCTTCGCCGGGCTGTTCATCGAGCTCGCCGGCGGCCACGAGCCCGGCCTCGGCACGACGTCGGCGACGGCCGTCAGCCAGCCGCTGGCCCGCGACACGTCATCCGGCAGCGACGCGACGCTCGGGGCAGACGATCAGCTGACGAGCTCCGGCTCGCAGAGCGACGGCCAGGCGACGTCCGCCACCGACGGCGGGTCGTCCTCCGCCGGCGCCGCGAGCGCGGTCGTCACGAGGCAGTCGTGAGCCCGCGCGGCGCCGAAACCGTGCACTCGTTCACCTGCTTCGGCGGGGTCTCCTGCATCCGCGTCGGCGGCGACTCCGCGAGCGGCCGCACAGCGGCGCTGGCCGCGTTGCTCGCCCAGGCGCGCCTGCTCGACGTGCACCGCAGGCTGTCGCGCTTTGCGCCGGACAGCGACCTCGCGAGGCTCAACGCCGATCCGCACGCCGTCGTCGCGGCAGGGCGCCTGCTGCGCCTGCTCGCCGACGCGGTCGTCGATGCGGGCGAGCGCAGCGGCGGCCTCGTCGATGCCACCCGGCTGAACGAGCTCGAGCGCGCGGGCTATCGCGCCTCCCGCGCCGAAGCTGCCGGGCTCGCGCTCGACGAGATCATCGCCTCAGCTCCTGCCCCACGGCCGGCTGCGGCCCACCCCGCCGCCGCCTGGCGGACGATCGCCGTCGACCACGGCGCCCGCACGATCACCCGGCCGGCCGGCCTGCGGATCGACAGCGGCGGGCTCGGTAAGGGACTGGCGGCCGATCTCGTCGCTGACGCCCTCCGCGACCACCCACTGGTGGCGATCGACTGCTCGGGCGACGTACGCATCGGCGGCACGGCGGGCGTAGCCCGACCGGTGCTCGTCGAGGATCCGTTCGGCGGCGAGCCGCTCCACGAGTTCACGATCGCAGACGGCGCCGTCGCCACGAGCGGGATCGGGCGGCGCAGCTGGCGCGGGGCCGGCGGCGCCGTCGCACACCACCTGCTCGATCCCGCGACCGGACTGCCGGCGTGGACGGGCGTCGTGCAGGCGACCGCGCTCGCCCCGACGGCGCTCGAGGCCGAGGTGCTGGCCAAGACGGCGCTGCTCGCCGGACCGCGGCGCGGGCGCGATGCGCTCGTGCACGGCGGTGTGCTCGTGCTCGCGGACCGCAGCGTCGACGTCGTCGCAGCGCGGCCGGATCGGATCGCGGCATGACGAGCCCGAGCCAGCACCTCTTCTGGATCGCAAGCAGCGCCGCGGGCATCTGCGCGCTTGTGATGGCAAGCCTCGCGGTCACCGCCGGGCTGGCGCTAGGCGGCCACCTCGGCGCATTGCGCGGGCGCTCGGCGCAGGTCCGCACGCTGCACGAGGCCTGCTCGATCGCGGCGCTGCTCGCGCTCGCCGTGCACGGGCTGGCATTGCTGGGCGATGCCTATCTGAAGCCGGGCATCGCCGGGATCGCGATCCCGTTCGCGGGTGCGTATCGCCCGTTCTGGACCGGCCTGGGGATCATCGGGGCCTACGGCCTCGCCGCGCTCTCGCTGTCGTATTACGCCCGCCGGCGGATCGGCGTCGCGCGCTGGCGCGTCCTGCATCGCTTCGTGGCGCTGTTCTGGCTGCTCGGCATCGTGCACACGCTCGGCGCCGGCACAGACACGGGCCACGCGTGGTTCCTCGTGCTGCTCGCGATCGTCGTCGGGCCCCCGTTCGCGCTGCTCGCGATGCGCTGGGGTCAGACGGTCGACGTGCCGGTCGAGCCGTCGCAGGGCGCCCACCCGACCGCCTGAGGGCTCGTACCGGCCATCATGTCGGCGTGCGCCGCGCCGTCGCGATCTGGCTCGTCCTCTTCGCGGCGTACGCCGCGACGATCGGCCTGCCCGCGTTCGGTCACTCCCAGTTCGGCGGCGACGAACCGCACTACCTGCTGACCGCGAAGTCGATCGTCGACGACGGCAGCATCGACCTGCGCGACGAATACGCGACGGGCGCGTACCGGGTCTTCTACCCCTACGTGCTCGCACGCGAGGGCCGGCTGACGAACGAGCAGGCCGACGAGCCGCAGGGTGTCGGCTTCGCGCTGCTGATCGCACCGGCGTACGCGATCGGCGGCGCACTCGGCGTGCAGCTCTTGCTGGCGGCGATCAGCGCGCTCGCGTTCGCGCTCGCGTCGCGGATCGCGCGCCGCGTCGTGCCCGACCCATGGGCGGGCGGCGCCGCGCTCGCCTGTGGCCTGTCACCCCCTGCGCTCGCGTACTCGACGGCGGTGACCCCGGAGCTGACCGCGGGAGCGCTGCTGGCGGCCGCGGCGCTGCTCGCCCTCCGCGTGCGCGAGCGACCTCGCATCCGCTGGATCGCGGGAGCGGCGGTCGCGCTCGCGATGCTGCCGTGGCTCGGCCTGCAGTTCCTGGCCGCCGGGCTCGTCGTCGCGCTCGCGATGTTCCACTGGCTGCGCCGCCGCGCGCGCGGCTTCGCACTGCTCGTCGAGCTCGAGGTCCTGCTCTTCTCGGGGATCATGTTCGTGACGATCAACGACCGCCTCTTCGGCGGCTTCACCCCCAGCGCCGCCGCGCTGGCCGGCAACCGGCTCGAGGACCTCGGCCTGAGCGACTTCCTCGACCGCGTGCCGAGGCTAGTCGCGCTGTGGCTCGATCGCAGCTACGGCGTATTGCGCTGGGCGCCCGTCATGGCGCTCGCCTTCTACGCCCTCTGGCTGCTGTGGCGTTCGCGCCGCGACCACATCGCGCGCGTGCTCACGGAGCGCCGCGACATCGAGATCGTGGCGACACTCTGCGCGCTCGTCTGCGGCGCGCAGGCGTTTGTCGCCACCTTCGTCGCGCCGACGATGTTCGGCTTCTTCTTTCCCGGGCGCTACCTCATCGCGGCGGCTCCGATCGCCGTCGCACTCGTCGCCTGGGGGCTGCGCCAGGCGCCGCGCGCCGGCGGGGCGCTCGTCGCCGTGACACTCGCTACGAGCGCGTGGTGGTACGCCGATCTGCGGCTGAGCGGCGCCGCGATCGTCGCCCCCCGTTCGCGCGTGCCGCTCGGTCCGCTCGAGCGGCTGCTGCCGTTGTTCGACAGCGGCTCGCTCGGCGCCGGCATCGTGCTGGTGGCGGCAGCGGCGGCGCTCGCCGGGCTTGTCGCCTACGAGCTGCACCGCGCACGGGCGCGACTCGAAGGCCTGTAGGACGGTTGCGGCTGCGGCCGGCCGCCGAGGACGTCGCGCGCGACGTCGTCAGCCGCCTGCGTCGAGGATCGCCGCAGCAGCGCTCGCCGGGTCCAGACGGCGGGCGACGACGTCATCGATCAGGCGCTCGAAGCTCGGCTCGTTCGCCAGGCGTTGCTCGAGATCGCGCCGCACGCGGCTCGTCGCGAGCGCGAGCACCTCGCTGCGCAGGCTGCGCCGGCGGCGCTCCGACAGCGTGCCCTCCTGCTCGATGTGCGCGCGATGCTCGAGCAGCTTCTCCATCAGGGCGTCGACGCCCGTCCCGTCGACCGCCTGGGTCTGCACGATCGGCACCTTCCACGGGCCCTGCGGGGCGAGCGAGAGGACGCCGCGGATCTCGCGCACCATCGTCTGCGTCATCGGGTGATCGGCCTTGTTGACGACGATGATGTCGGGGATCTCCATGATCCCGGCCTTCAGCGCCTGGACGGAGTCACCACCGCCCGGCATCAGCACGAGCAAGACCGTATCTGCGTGGTCGATGATGTCCACCTCGGCCTGACCGACGCCGACCGTTTCGAGGAAGACGTCCTCGCGCCCGGCGGCGTCCATCAGCAGCGCGGCCTGCAGCGACGCCTCCGACAGGCCGCCGAGCGCGCCGCGGTTGGCCATCGAGCGGATGAACACCCCCGGGTCGAGGAAGTGCTCGACGAGGCGGATGCGATCGCCGAGCAGCGCGCCCTGCGTGAACGGCGACGACGGGTCGATCGACAGCACGGCGACGGTGCGGTCGGCGGCGCGGCGGTTGGCGACGAGCGCGCCGATCAGCGTCGACTTGCCGGCCCCGGGCGCGCCGGTCACGCCGACGACCGTCGCCTTGCCGGTGTGCGGATAGACCTGCCGCACGAGCGCCCAGCCGGCCGGGTCGTCGTTCTCGACGAGCGAGATCGCGCGCGCCAGCGCGCGGCGGTCGCCGTCGAGCAGGCGCTGGGCGAGGTTGGGATCGACCGCCACGAGCCGCCGATCATGCCAGGGGCCAGCGGCGGGCGGTGTCGACGCGTAGCCTTGTCGCCGTGTCTGTGAACGTTCCGCTTGACGAGCTGCCGCAGGCGCTGGAGCGCTTCGGCATGAATGCGTACATCGTCACGGTCGGCGCCGAGGGCCGCCCGCGGGCGACGTCGGTAACCGTGAAGTGGCACCGCGAGCTGCTGATGATCGGTGCCGGAACGCGCACGACCGAGAACGTCAACGCCAACGAGCAGGTCGCCCTGCTGTGGCCCGCGACGGTCCCCGGCGAGCACGCGCTGATCGTCGACGGCTGGGCCGCCGTCTACGACAGCCCGGAGACCAACCAGGTCATCTTCGTGCAGCCCGGCAAGGCCGTGCTGCACGTTTCCAAGGGACCTTGAGTGGAGCGGTCCTCGTGAGCGCCGAGCGCTATCACGCCGGATCCCGCGAGCTGCAGGACCGCTTCGACACGCGCCGGCTCGCCGACCGCCTCGACGAGCGCACGGGGCGCGACCACATCGGTCCCGAGGACGCCGCGTTCATCGAGCGGATGGACATGTTCTTCCTCGCGACCGCCGACCCCGACGGCATGCCGCAGTGCTCGTACAAGGGCGGTGATCCGGGATTCGTGCGCGTGCCCGACGCACACACGCTTGCCTTCCCGAGCTATGACGGCAACGGCATGTACCTGTCCTGGGGCAACGCGCTCGTCAACCCGCAAGTCGGCCTGCTGTTCATCGACTTCGTCGCCGAGCGCCCGTCGCGGCTGCGCGTCGAGGGCGTCGCGTCGGTCGACTTTGACGACGAACTTGCAGCGGCCTGGCCGGGGGCCCAGTTCGTCGTCCGCGTGCGCGCGCAGCGCGTCTTCCCCAACTGCCCGCGCTACATCCACCGCATGGCGCTCGTCGAGCGCTCGCACTACGTACCGCGCAGCGGGATCGAGACGCCGGTGCCGGACTGGAAGCGTGGCTCGCTCGCTGCCGGCGTGCTGCCCGCGGACGATCCCGCCGCCGCACGGCCGCCGGATGCTTGAATGGCCGCGGTGCAGCCGGCCCAGCCAACCCTGACGATCGCCGAGGTCACCGAGGAGCCCGCGGCCGTCATCCGCGGCGCGCCGGCGCCGCTGCACGGCGGACCGCTCGCGCTGTGGCGCTTCATGCGCTCGCACGCGATGCTGAACAGTCGCTACGCCCGGCTGATCGCGCGCTGGCTGTGGCTGAAGCTGCGCTGGCGCGGGCGGCTGAAGACCGACGGACTCTGCTTCATCTGCCCCGACGTGACGATCGAGATCGGCAAGGGCGCGACGCTGCATCTCGGCCGCTGGTCGTGGATCGGCCACGGCTCGAAGATCCGCGTCCACGAGGGCGAGGCGCGGATCGGCGCGAAGACCGTGCTCGGCCAGGAGTGCACGATCTCTGCCTTCCAGCACGTCTCGATCGGGCGCGAGTGCATCATCGCCGACCGCGTGATGCTGATCGACTTCGACCACGGCGTCGTCGAGGTCGACCGGCCGATCCGCGACCAGGGCATCTACAAGCGCGACGTGCGCGTCGGCAACAACGTCTGGATCGGCTATGGCGTCGCGATCCTGCGCGGCACGACGGTCGGCGACAACTGCGTGCTCGGCACGTCGACGGTCGTCACGAAGGACGTGCCGGACAACGCCGTCGCCGCCGGCGTGCCGGTGCGCGTGCTGCGGATGCGGGCGGCGCCGCGCACGATGCGCTGGCGATAGCGCCGGCGTCAGCCGAGCGCGCGCAACCCGGCCGTGATCGCGACCGCGAGCACCACCGCGGGAAGCACCGACGCTCCGCGCCAGACGGCGACACCGGGCGGTGCGAGCGGCACGAGGGCAAGCGCGATCAGCGCGCCCGCGACAGCGCGGATCGCCAAGCGCACTGCCGGCGAACGCGCCGAGCGCGGTCCCGCCCAGCCACGTCGCGTACTGGACGGACGTCGCGCCGAAGAGGAAGTGGCGGTCGAAGCTGCCGTCGCCCTCGTTCGCCATCGCCCACGACGCGTCGACGACGGCCTGGCCCTGCACGGCCCGCCTCAGCGCACTGCCCGGCAGGGACGGGGCGAGCGCGACGCCCATCGGCAGGAAGCGAGAGTTCATCAGCGCCGCCGCGCCGATCGCGGCCCCGAGCCCGCCGCCCCCGGCGATGATCGAGATCGCCGCAAACTGCGCCGAGCCGGCGAACACGATCGCCGACATGACGAGCGCGCCGAGCGCCGACAAGCTCGCCTCACGCGCGAGCACGCCGAACGAGAGCGCGAGCACGCCGCCGGCGAGCGCGAATGGGACGCCAGCGCGCACGCCGGCGCGGAACGACTCCCGCGCGGAGCGGCTCGGCGCTCCGCTCGTACCGGCGATGGTTGTGGGTGGCGGCCGAGCCTCCCGCGATCGCCGTTCGCCGCTCATCGATCTGACGGTAGCGGTGGTCGTGCGTCGATCAGCGCAGCGCGGCCGCCGGCATCCAGGGCGCGAGGTTGCGCAGCGCCTGATCGTGCGCGCCGGGCGCCGCGAGCGCCGCGTCGAGCCCGGCGAGGTGCAGCGCCGCACGCTCGCGACCGTAGGGCTCGGCGAGCCGCTGACTGATGAGGAACGCCCAGTCGCTGGACTGCAGCGCGAGCAGCTCGCGGATCGCTCGCTCGTCCGCACGGCCGTCGCGCGCGGCCGCGACCGTGCGCAGCTCGGCGTCGCGCGCGCTCCAGGCCATGCCGGCGACCGGCGGCGCGCTCCAGGTCGCGAGGTCGCGCGGCGTTCCCCACGACGTCGCCGGCAGGGCGGACGGCGCCGGCACCGGCTCATGGCGCGTCAGCGCGTCGTCGAGCTGGGCGATCGGCAACCCTCGCGCCGCCGCCTGCTCGAGCACGGCGGCGAGCCACAGCGGGCCCTCATGCCACCAGTCGCCGAGCAGCTCGGTGTCGACGGCGAAGACGCAGAGCCCGCCGCCGGCGACCCGCTCGAGCACGCGCTCGACGAAGTCGGCGGCGTGCCGGCGCGCCGCGGCGGCCGCGCGCTCGGCGTCATACGGCGCCCCGTCGTTGCTCCATGCCCGGTGCCGGTGGGCGGTGAACGCGTGGTAGGCGCGGTAGGCCGGATCCGACGGATAGCCGCTGCGGCCCCAGGCGAGCTCGATCGTCGCGCGGTCGATCGGCACGAGCAGCGGGCCCGCTGCCGAGCGCAGCGGACGGAGGTGCTCGTCCGGGCGCAGGACGTCGGTCAGATCGACGCAGACGGCGTGCACGCCGGAGGCCTCGAGCTGGACGTCGAGCCAGGGCGCGTAAGCGCACTCGGGCAGCCACAGGCCGCCCTGCCAGCCGTCCCCGAAGCGCGCGCGGTGCCCGTCGATCCCGGCGCGCAGCTGGAGCCGGACGCCGGCGGCGGTGGCGAGCAGCGGGAGCACCGCATGCGTCGCCGACGACGTCCACGTCGCGTGTCGCCCGAGCGCAGCGAGCAGGCCGCCCGCCGTGCACTCGAGCTCGGCCAGGCGCGAGCGCGCCCACTCGTAGCGTGCGGCCGAGTACTCGAGCGCGGCCACGACGCTGGGCTCGCCGGCAGCCGACTCGATGTCGCGGCGGTGCGACTCGACCCGGATGCCGGCGAGGAACCGCGCGCAGCGCTCGAGCGCGCCGGGTGCCGCGAGCTGGTCGCAGAGCACCGGGGTCAGCGACAGCGTGACCGGCGCGCCGCCGCCGAGCACGTCCAGCAGCGGCAGGTAGGAGGTCGCGATCGACTCCCACAGCCACTCCTCGCCGAACGGCCACGTGCCGAAGCCCTCGATGTACGGCTGATGGGAGTGCAGCACGATCGCGAGCTCGCCGCCCGCGCTCGCACGCGCCGCCGTCATGCGCGCAGGACCGCGACGATGTCGAGCGCGCCCTGCAGCTCGCCCGCCGTGCCCGGGCGCAGCACGAAGTCACGCGCGTCGATCGCCGGCACGAACCAGTCATAGAAGCGCTTCGTGATGCCGAGGCGAGCGTGCACCGCGTCCCAGCCGAGCTTCAGCACGGCGCCGTGCAGGGCGAGCTTGCGGGCATGGAACAAGCCGTAGAGCCGGACCGAGCCGAAGTGCGACGAGCAGAGTGCCGCGAACTCCTCCGGGCGGTACTCGTAGACGTGCCAAGGGTTGCCGGAGCGCTCTGCCCCGGGAGGGGCCAGCGTGAGGACATTCGGCGTCGACACGAAGACGACGCCGCCCGGCCCGGCGAGCTCGCGGAAGCGCGCGAGCACCGCGCCGGGATCCTCGACGTGCTCGATCGTCTGCAGGAACACGAGCGCGTCGCAGGGCTCGTCGAAGGTCTGCACCATCGTGCGCACGAAGCGCAGGTTGTCGCGGACGTAGCGCAGGCGCGCATGCTCGAACGCCTCCGGATTGGCGTCGACGCCGACGACCTCGGCGGCGCCCGCGCGCGCCAGGACGTCGGAGCCGTAGCCCTCGCCACAGGCCATGTCGACGACATGGCGGCCGGCGATCTGGGTCGCGATCCACTCGTAGACGACGAGGTGGCGGGCGAACCAGTAGTTCTCCTCCGGGACGTCGGGCAACGTGCGCTCGCCGGTCAGCGCCAGCGGCGGCACACCGGGCGGCTGGTCACGCTGGACATAGAAGCGCTGCTCGCCTGCGCGCTCTTCGGGCTCGTCGGCCATCAGCGCCAGGAGGATAGGGTCGCCGCCATGACCACTTCACTCAGGCTCCTCAGCGCCGCCGCGCTCGCGGCCGTCGCAATCGGGCCCGCCGCGGCCTCACAGGCGGCGACTCGCCAGCCGATCAAGGACTGCGGCGACGTCTCGACGCTCGACGCGGGCGGCTTCTTCCTCGGTGCGGTCACCGCCCAGGGCGGCGCCTGCACGAACGCGCGCGCCATCGCAAGCCTGGTCGCGAGGACGACGAGTTGCAAGACGAAAGGCACATGCCACGTGCGGACGTACACCTGCCTGCTCGCGAAGGCCGGCAAGGAGCTGACCCTCGTCCATTGCGAGAACGCGAGGCAGACATCGTTCGTGCGCTTCGAGTTCGGGTCCTAGTCAGCCGACGGGAGGTCGCGCTCAGCGCAGCCGCGGCGAGCCCGGCTTGCTCGCCGTCATGTAGGCCGCCGCCGAGCGGCGCAGCGGCTCGCCCTCCTCGACCGCGAGCGCGAGATGCGCGACGAACGTCTCCTGCTCGGCCGCGCTGAGCGCGGCGGCAATGCTCTCGCCGGCCGTCGGCGCGTGCGGATTGGGCGCCATCGCGAGCAGCGCTCCGATGCTCGTCGCGCGCATCAGCGAGCTCGGCTCGACGTCGATGTGGCATTCGAGGTGGATGCGATCGAAGCCCGCCGCCTCGGCGAGCCGGACGAGATCGCGATCGTCGAAGTCCATCATCGACGCGCTCGCGGGATCTTCGAGCCGCCGGTAGCTCGCCTTCACCTTGTCGGCCAGCTCGACGACGGCCTCGACGTCGTAGCCCCAGAAGCGCTCGCGCGGCTCGGGAAACATGAGCCGGTTGATCGGCTCGAAGAGCGAGATCGTGCCGCCCGGTCGCAGCACGCGGTACATCGCGGCGAAGGCGGCCGCCTTGTCGGCGACGTAGATCAGCACCGAGCGGGTCGTGACGACGTCAACGGAGCCGTCGGGGATCCCCACGAGATCCTCGGCGCCGGCGTGCACGAAGCGCGCCTGCTCGAGCAGGCCGCGCGCCTGGACCTCCTGCGACGTGTGCTCGAGCAGCGCCTCCGAGATGTCCGAGAAGATCACCATCCCCTCAGCGCCGACCCGTTCGAGAGCAGCCAGGCCGATCAGCCCGTCGCCACTGCCGACGTCCACGAGGGTGGCCCCTGCGAGCGGCTCGGCCTGCGCCAGCACGCGGTCGCGGACCGGGCCGAGATGCTCGAGGATCGCAGCGCGCTGGCGCTCGTCGTCGCCATCCCGGCGACGGCTCAGCCAGCGCGACCAGCGGTCGTCGTTGCGCGTCACGCTCAGCCCGCGGCCTGGTAGCGCTCGATCGTCTGCCGGAGTTCTGGGAGCTGGCCGACGATCGGCGCAGGATAGTCGCGACCGGCGACGCATCGTGCTGAGATAGGTGGCGATGGCGGACCGGACCGTGCGTGACTTCCCGTTGTTCGTGCTCGCGCTCGTCGCCCTCCCCCACGAGCTCGTGCCACTGCACGTCTTCGAGCAGCGCTACCGGATCATGTTCGACGAGCTGCTCGAGCGCGAGGGCGAGTTCGGCATCGTGTGGTCGACCGACGAGGGGCTGAAGAGCATCGGCTGCGCCTGCGAGATCGACCAGGTGCTCGAACGCATGGAGGACGGGCGCCTCAACGTCCTGACGCGCGGAACGCGACCGTTTCGGATTGTCGAGCGCCAGCCCGACATGCCCTATCCGGCGGCGACGGTCGAGTTCCTCGCAGACAAGGACGAGCTGCGCGACGACGGCGCAGCGGCCGTCGCGCGCACCGTGTACGCAGAGCTCGTCGAGCAGGCGACCGACAACGACGTCGACCCCGACGAGCTCGCGTCCATGGGGGCCTACGAGATGGCCGCGACGGTCGACTTCGGGCTCGATGCCAAGCAGGGGCTGCTCGATCTGCGCTCCGAGAACGCCCGTCTGCGACTCGCGACGCGGCTCTTCCGAGCCGCGCTGAAGCGCTTGGACTTCGTCGAGCGGGCGCAGGCGCGGGCGCGCTCGAACGGCAAGGTCCGCTTCGGCTGACGGCGCAGCAGGCGACTCACGGAGATGCCGCTCGCGCCTGCCACGGCAGCCGGCCCTCGGCCGCGAGGAACGATCCGGTGAGGATCACCGCCAGCCCGAGCAGTGCCCCGAGCGTGAGCGGCTCGCCGAGCAGCGCGACGCCGTAGACGACGGCGAATCCCGGTGCGATGTACGTCACGAGGGCGGCCCGAGCGGGCCCGACATCGGCAATCAGCGTGTAGAACACGAGGAACGCGATGCCGGTGCCGCCCGCGCCGAGGCCGAGCATCGCGCCGGCCGTCTGCAGGTCGGGCAGCCGCCCTGGAAGCTCGAACGGCACGAACGCCACCAGCACGAGCGACGCCGCGATCATCGTCCAGGCCGCCACGCCGACGGGCGCCACGCCGCGCAGGCGGTGCTTGAGGTACAGCAGGCCGACGGCGTAGCCGACCGACGCGAGTAGCACCATCAGACCGCCCGCGAGCGCCTCGACGTCGCCGCTGAGATCGATCCCGAACAGCAGCACGACGCCGGCGATACCCAGCAGGACCCCCGCCAGCGCGATCCCCCGCGGCTGCTCGTCAGCGTCGAAGCGCGCGGCGATCAGCGCCGTCACGATCGGCACCGCCGAGACGAGGATGCCGGCCAGCGCCGAGGCGATGTGGCGCTCGCCGAACGTGATCAGTGCGAACGGCAGCACGACCTGCACGACGGCGAGCAGCACGATCGGGCCGGCCCGGCCGCCGAGCGTGCCGAGCGCACCGGCGCGCCAAGCGATCGGCGTCAGCACGAGTGCCCCGAGCGCGACGCGGAGGAAGACGATGAAGAGCGGCGCGAGCCCGCCGTCGAGGCCGACCTTGATGAACAGATATGACGCGCCCCACAGCGCGGCCAGCAGCAACATCAGCAGCCAGGCGCGGCGATTCATGCAGCGAGGCTATTCGCCGACGGCCGCGCTGCAACGGAGGGATCAGCTTGGACATCGCGGCCAGCCCGGCGAGCGTCGCTCAAGCCAGCACGGTCGCGCGTCGAGAGAGCTCTCATGAGCACGTCACCACGAGGGCCGCACGTCACGGTCGCACGGAGTGCGCGCAGCGCACTCGCCATCACCGTCGGCGTCGCAGCGCTTGCGGTTCTCCCGGCGGCCGCGCTTGCGCAGGCGCCGCTCGCGCCACTGCGCGGGGCCGGTCAGCCCGGTGAGATCAAGGATCACTACATCGTCGTCATGAAGTCCGCGGCGAGTGCGGCGGCGACCGACCGCGTCGAGTCCGGCGCGCGCGGGCGCGGCGCCTATGTGGCGCACCGCTATCGCCACGTGCTGAACGGCTTCACCGCGAGGTTGTCTGCGACCGCGCTCGCCGACGTGCGCAAGGACGCCGACGTCGCGTACGTCGAGCCGGACGCAATCGCCTCGATCGACACGACGCAGACAGGCGCGACCTGGGGCCTGGATCGGATCGACCAGGCGAGCCTGCCCCTCAACGGCTCCTACACGTACAACGCGACCGGCGCCGGCGTCACGGCGTACATCATCGACACCGGCATCCGCTTCTCGCACCAACAGTTCGGGGGCCGGGCAGTGTCCGGCTACGACGCGATCGACGGCGGCAGCGCGGACGACTGCAACGGCCATGGCACGCATGTCGCGGGCACCGTCGGCGGCTCGACGTACGGCGTCGCCAAGCAGGTCAAGCTCGTCGCCGTCCGCGTGCTGGACTGCAGCGGCAGCGGGGCGTACTCCGGCGTCATCGCGGGCGTCGACTGGGTCACGAGCGACCATCAGGCCGGGCAGCCGGCGGTTGCCAACATGAGCCTCGGCGGGCCGACGTCCTCGGCGCTCGACCAGGCGATCAAGAACTCGATCGCCGACGGCGTCACGTACGCGATCGCGGCCGGCAACGACAACACGAATGCCTGCAACCAGTCTCCTGCCGACGTCCCGGCGGCGCTCACGGTCGGCGCGACGACGTCGACCGACGCACGCGCGTCGTACTCGAACATCGGTAGCTGCGTCGACCTCTTCGCACCCGGCTCGAGCATCACCTCGGCGTGGGACACGTCGGACACCGCGACGAACACGATCAGCGGGACGTCGATGGCGACCCCACACGTCACCGGTGCCGCCGCCCTCTATCTGCAGGGCTCGCCGACCGCATCCCCTGCGACGGTCGCCGCGGCGCTCGTCAGCGGCGCCACGAGCGGCAAGGTCACGAGCGCCGGCAGCGGCTCGCCGAACAAGCTGCTGTTCTCACTCGCCGGCGCGACCACGACGCCGCCGGTCACACCGCCGCCTGTCACGCCTCCCCCGGTGACGCCGCCGCCGGTCACGTCGCCGGTCGGCTGCGGGCTCGCCGAGGCGTATGCGGGCAACCTGTCGGGCACCGGCGATCTCGACGTCCAGCCGAGCACGGCGGGCTTCGCGATCACGAAGAGCGGCACGCTGCGCGGCTGCCTGTCCGGTCCGTCGTCGAGCGACTTCGACATGGCGCTCTACAAGCAGACGAGCAGCGGCGGCTGGACGCGCGTCGCCCTCTCGGACGCCTCGACGTCGAAGGAGTCGCTCAAGTACTCGGCGACGCCCGGCACGTACCGCTGGAGCGTTTACTCCTACCGCGGCGGCGGTGACTACCAGTTCGGCATGACGCGCCCGTAGGTCGCCCGGCACCCGTCCCTGTCCCGCCAATCACAGCACCGTCGGCCTCGGCCGGCGGTGCTGCCGGTTTGGTCGCGGGCTCAGCGCTGCAGGTGACAGGTGCCGATTGCCAGCTGGCGGACGAACAGCGTCAGGCGCGGGATCACCGCGGGGCGCTGCTGGGTGTCCGGATAGGACAGGGTTCCGTCTTCGTCGCGAACGGAGTAGCTGAAGATCTGCGCGCGCGGCGACGGCGGCAGCGAGGTCTTGGCTGCCTGCGACAGAAGGAGCAGCCGCAGGATGTCGCGCCCCTCGAGCGTCTGCGCGCTCGTCAGCTCCTGCGCCGGAGCCCCGTTGCAGCGCACGCTCTCGTCCGAGACGAGCATGTGGAGCTTGGCGCCAGGCACGGTGCCGCTGCGGTTGACGACGAACAGGTCGGGCGACGGCGTGCCGCAGGCGCCGAGTGCGGCGGCTGCGAGCAGCAGCGCGGCGCCCGCCGCGATCCTCACGCCGCCACCGCCACGCCGCCGCGTCGCGGGTCACCGGCGCCGTTGAGATCGCCGGTCTGCGGATCTCGCGTGATCGCCTGCACGCCGCCGAAGAACATGTTCTTCGTGCGAAACGGGCTGATCATGTGGGGATCGCAGCGCAGCTCGTCGAGCGGGATGCCGGGCTCCGTGTAGATCAGGCCGCCCTCGAAGTGCACGCGCGGCTCGGCGAGCGCAGCCGCCGCAGGCAGCCCGTGATCGACGACGGCGACGATCGTCTGCAGCAGCGCTGAGCGGATCCGGTTGGAGCCCGACGCGCCGAGCGCAATCTGGACGACGCCGTCAGCCGTGACGACGGTCGGCGACATCATCGACGGCATCCGCCGCCCGACGGGCGCATGGTGGAAGCCGAGCGGGCTGAGGTCCTCCTCGCCCATGATGTTGTTGACGTGAATGCCGGTGCCGGGCACGACGATCCCCGAGCCCTCGCCGTTCGTGCACGTCACCGCGCAGGCGCGGCCGGCGCCGTCGATCACCGAGATGTGCGTCGTCGAGCCCATCCGCGAGCCGAGCGAGCCGAGGAAGAGCTCGGCGAATCCGTCCTCGGCCAGCCCGTCGAGGAACTCGGGCGTGCGCTCGTCCTGCGCCTCCTCCATCGCGGCCACGATCGCCTGCAGCTGGGGCGGGCCGGCGGTCCGGTTCAGGCGCCCGAGCGCGAGCGCGAGCAGGATGCCGCCCGCCGACGGGGGCGGGTTCGTGAAGACGTCGCGCCCGCGGTAGGCGACGCGCAGCGGGACGCGCTCGATCGCCTCGTAGCCGTGCAGGTCCTCGGCCGACAGGCCGCCGTCGTGCCCGGCGATCCAGTCGACGACCGCGCCTGCGATGTCGCCGCGGTAGAACGGCTCGGCACCGTCGCGGCCGAGCCGCTCGATCGTCTCGGCGAGGTCGGGGTCGCGCCAGACGTCGCCCTCGCCGAGCAGCGTCCCAGTGGGCGCGTAGACGGCCTCGCACTCCGGCGTCGTGCGCAGGATCGCCTCGAGCAGATGGATGACCTCGGCCTGCTGGGCGTTGACGACGACGCCGCCCCGGGCAAGCCCGGCCGCGGGTGCCGCGAGCTCGGCGAGCGCGAGCGACCCCCAGCGGCGCATCGCAGCGTCGATCCCCGCCGGATTGCCGTAGGTCCCGCACGATGCCGCGCCGACGTGGAAGATCTGGCGCGCGTCGCCACCGAAGTCGACCTCGACCGGCACGAGTGGTGCTCGGCGCGCGGGATCGTGCCCGTATCCGGGGGCAGATACGAAGAAGTCCAGCAGCACGGGCTCCTCGCCCGGCGCGGAGACGAGCATGTAGCCGCCCGAGCCCGGACCGCTGAGCAGCGGCTCGGCGACCCACGAGGTCAGCATCGCGGCGACGGCGGCGTCGACCGCATTGCCGCCGGCTCGCAGGACGTCGACGCCCGCCTGCGCCGTGAGCGGATGGCCGGCCGCGACCATGCCTGTCGGGCGTTCGCTCACGGCACGAGGCTACGCCTCAGTGGCGTGATGCGGCTCAGAAGCGGCGCGGCATGAACTCGGGCACGTCGAGCTCGGAGACGTTCAGGCCGCCACTGCGGCGCAGCGTGACCGTCTCGGGCTGTGGTGCCGGAGGGGGCGTCGACGCCGCTGGACGGTAGTCGTCGAGCTCGTTCGGAGCGCGGAATCCGCCATCGCGATGGCGCTCGCGGGGAGAGCGGTAATCCTGGCGCTGCGAAGGCGCGGGCGGACGCGCTCCGCGCGTGATGCGCGGCTCACCGACCGGCTCCTTGAGGCGCGGCGCCTGCGTCTCGCCGCCGTAGCGCGTCGCGACGACGGTGACCCAGACCTGGTCTTCGAGCGCCTCGTCGACCATCGCGCCGAAGATGATGTTCGCGTCGGGATGGGCGGCGGCGGAGACGGCCTTGGCCGCCTCGTTGATCTCCCACAGCGAGAGGTCGCGGCCGCCGGTGATCGACAGCAGGATCGAGTGCGCGCCCTCCATGCTCGTCTCCAGCAGCGGCGAGGAGACCGCCTTCTCGGCGGCGTCGACGGCGCGGTTCTCGCCCGTGCCCATGCCGATCCCGAGCAGCGCGTTGCCGGCCTGCGCCATGATCGTGCGCACGTCGGCGAAGTCGAGGTTGATGACGCCTGGCAGCGTGACGAGGTCGGAGATGCCCTGCACGCCCTGGCGCAGGACGTCGTCGGCGACGCGGAACGCCTCGACCATCGACGTGTTCTTGTCGAGCACCGAGAGCAGCCTGTTGTTCGGGACGACGATCAGCGTGTCGACCTCGTCCTTGAGGGCCTGGATGCCGTCCTCGGCCTGGTCACGGCGGCGAGAGCCCTCGAAGCCGAACGGCTTCGTCACGATGCCAACCGTCAGCGCGCCGAGCT
Source organism: Solirubrobacteraceae bacterium (assembly GCA_036271655.1). Classification (GTDB taxonomy): domain Bacteria; phylum Actinomycetota; class Thermoleophilia; order Solirubrobacterales; family Solirubrobacteraceae; genus CADCVQ01. Next base: position 38,110 of record DATBAE010000016.1, on the reverse strand, counting down.
CGACCGCGATCCGCGCGACGATCGGTGCCGCGCCGGTGCCGGTGCCGCCGCCCGCCCCGGCGGCGACGAAGATCATGTCCGAGCCCTTCAGCAGCGACTTGATGCGGTCGTAGTCCTCCATCGCCGCCGCGCGCCCGAGGTCGGGATTGGAGCCCGAGCCAAGGCCGCGCGTGAGGTTCGCCCCGATGTGCAGCGTGATGTCGGCCGACGACTCCTGCAGCGACTGCAGGTCGGTGTTGATCGCGAGGAACTCGACGCCGGCGATCTGCGCCTCGACCATGCGGTTGATCGCGTTCGATCCGCCACCGCCGACGCCGACGACGCGGATGACGGGCTGGCCGGCCGGCCGGGCCTGGCCGAACGGCATCTCGCGCTCACCTGGATCGGCGCGTGCGAAGACGTCGTCGATGTCGTGCTCGGCCCTGATGTGGCGGCTGCGCTCGCGCTCGCCGGCAGGGGTCGAAGGCTCGAGCAGATTCTCGGGCAGCTCGGAGGAGAAGGCCGACCGCAGGCGGTCCTGCGGCGACGGGATGTACGGCTCGATGTCCTCGAGCGGCTCCGACGGATGCGCCAGCGACGGGTGCGGCGCCTCGCGCGGCGGTATCTCGTCGATCGGCGTCGGCTCGGGGGCGCGGCTCGCAGCAGCGGCAGCATGGTCGGCGGCGCTGACGTCGTCGCCTGCGGCGTCTGACTGCTTCGCGTCCTCCTCGGTCTTGCGGAAGAGCGCGGCCAGCGGGCCCTCCCTCATGCTCGCGCGCTTACCGGATGCCATGAGCGAGAACCTCCTTCGCAAGGTCGCGATAGGACTGGGCGGCCGTGCCGTCCGGGTCGTACTTCAAGACGGACATACCCTGTACAGGAGCCTCCGCGAAGCGCACCGTCTTGCGGATGCGCGACGCGAAGACGCGGTCGCCGAAGTTCTCCTCGAGGATCTCGATCGCCTCCTTGGCGTGAATCGTCCGCGTGTCCATCAGCGTCGGGAGGATGCCCTCGATCTCGACGTTCGGGTTGAGGTTCTCGCGGATCATCTGAAGCGTGTTCTGCAGCTGGGCCAAGCCGCGCATCGACAGATACTCGCACTGCACGGGGACGATCACCTTGTCGGCGGCCGTCAGGGCGTTGATCGTGAGCAGCCCGAGCGACGGCGGCGTGTCGATGCAGATGAAGTCGTAGTCGTCCTTGACGGCGCAGAGCGCCTTGTCGAGCGAGCGCTCGCGGCCGATCTGGGTCGACATCGCGATCTCGGCGCCGGCAAGGTCGATCGATGCGCAGGCGACGTCGATCTCGCGCCGGCGGACGACCTGCTTGATCGGGATGTGATGCACGAGGACGTCGTACATCGACAGCTCCAGCGTGTCCGGATCGATGCCCTGCGACATCGTGAGGTTGCCCTGCGGATCCATATCGACGCACAGCACGCGGTGGCCGTACTCCGCGAAGGCAGCGGCGAGGTTCAACGTCGTCGTGGTCTTCGCCACGCCACCCTTCTGGTTGGCGAAGGCGATGACGCGAGCCTTCTTGGGCTCGTCGGAGCGGAGGAAAACGGGCACGGGGCCTCTATTCGCAGGGACAGGAACTATTCCTTCACGGCGCATGACTAGCATGCGGCGCGGATGAACTCGCTGCTATCGCGGCGCTTGATCGTCGTCACCGGCAAGGGCGGCGTCGGCAAGACGACCGTCGCCGCCGCGCTCGGCCTCGTCGCGGCGCGCACGGGCAAGCGCACGATCGTCGCGGAGGTCGCGCGGCGCGGCGACGTCGCCAGCGCCTTCGACCGTGCCGGGTCGCAGCCGTTCGAGGAGATCGAGCTCGCAGCCGGTCTGTTCCACATCTCGATCGACCCGCAGGAGGCGCTCGAGGAGTACCTGCGCGACCAGCTGCCCTCCGCGGCGGTCGCCGAGGTCCTCATCCGCAGCAGGGTCTTCGCGATGGTCGCCGCGGCGACGCCGGGGATGCGCGAGCTGCTCACCGTCGGCAAGCTCTGGGAGCTCGCACAGCTCGACCGCCGCACGCCCGGGGCCGACGCCTACGACCTCGTCGTCGTCGACGCACCCGCGACCGGGCACGGCGTCGCCGTCCTCAGCGCTCCGCGCACGTTCGCCGCCGCAGCCGGCAGTGGCCCCATCGCGCGCCAGGGCAAGATCATCGACGCGATGCTCTCTGATCCCGAGCAGACCGCGATCGTCGCCGTCGCGAAGGCGGAGGAGCTCGCCGTCTCGGAGACCGGGGCGCTGCGCGCGTCGCTGCACGAGCGCATGGGGCTGCCGCTGACGCGCGTCATCGCGAACATGCTCGACCCCGACCGCTTCAGCCCACGCGAGGCGTCGCTACTGGAGCCCCACGCCGCGCATCCGGCGGTCGCGCGGGCCCTGCGGGGACACCGCCGCGCGCTGCGCCAGCGCGCCCAGCTCGGACGCCTGCGCAAGCTCACCGGTCAGGCGCCGGCACATCTGCAGCTGCAGCCCGATGGCCTGGACGTCGAGCGGCTCGCCGACGAGCTCGCGGGCCAGCTGTGACGGCGCTCACCGAGCGCATCGAGGGCAAGCGAATCTGCATCGTCGCGGGCTCCGGCGGCGTCGGCAAGACGACCGCGTCAGCAGCGCTCGCGCTCGGGCTCGCCGCGAGCGGCAAGCGCGTCGCGGTCGTGACGATCGACCCCGCGCGACGGCTCGCCGACTCGCTCGGCCTCGACGAGCTCGGCAACGAGCCGCGCCGGGTCGATCCCGCCCTGCTCGAGCGCCACGGCGTCGACATGCGCGGCGAGCTGTGGGCGATGATGCTCGACCCGAAGGCGACGTTCGACGAGCTGATCGACAAGCTCGCTCCCGATTCCCGAACGCGCGACGACGTGCTCGGCAACCGAATCTACGCGCAGCTGTCCAACGCGATCGCCGGGTCGCAGGAGTTCAGCGCCGTCGCGAAGCTCTACGAGCTCGACCGCGAGGGCGGCTACGACGCGATCGTGCTCGACACGCCGCCGTCGCGCAACGCGCTGGACTTCCTCGACGCGCCCGACCGCCTGACCGACTTCTTCGAGGGACGGGCACTGAAGCTCTTCCTCGTGCCGACCGGGATCGCGGCGCGTCTGATGGGTGCCGGCACGAGCGTCGTGTTCGGGATCCTCAAGCGACTGACCGGCGTCAACCTGCTCGAGGACGTCTCGCTGCTGCTGCGCTCGATGAGCGCGCTGATCGACGGCTTCAAGGAGCGCGCCGCGGCCGTCAAGGCGCTGCTCGCCGATCCCGCGACGACGTTTCTGATCGTCGCGTCACCGGAGCGCGAGCCGGTCGCCGAGGCGATCTTCTTCCGTCAGAAGCTGCGCGAGGCGGCGATGCCGTTCGGCGGGCTGATCGTCAATCGCGCGGCGGTGCTCGGCGACGACGAGCGGCAGCCTCCTTCGGCGATCGCCGACGCGCTGCGCGGCGAGCTCGGCGATGCGCTCGCCGGGAAGGTCGCCGAGAGCACCGCCGACGCGCAGCAGCTCGCTGCGCGTCACGCCGAGTCGATCGAGCGGCTGAAGGCGGCGCTGGAGGAGCCCGACCCGATCGTCGTGCCGCGCCTCGACGGCGAGGTACAGGACATCGACGGCCTGCTGGCGCTGTTTCGCCACCTCAGCCCAGGCGACTGAGGGCGACTGCTCAGGCGGCGGCGCCGAACTGCGCCAGCAGCTGATCTGCCACGGCGCGCAGGTCGGTGTCGAGATGCCCGCAGAGGACGTCGCGCAGCAGCGCGCGCAGGTGGCCGGTCATCTCGGCCAGCAGCTTCTCGACGCCACCGTCGAGCGTCGCCAGGCCAACGATGATCGAGCGCTCCAGGGCGGCCGCCTGCGCGACCCGCTCGGTGACCTCCAGGCGCCGTTCGGGCGTCGCGCAGAGGGCCGCGACCCGCCCGGCGAGACGCCCGCTCTGCGCGCCTTCGGGCTCGAGCAGCGCGCGCAACGCGAGCAGATGGTCGGTCAGCGCCTCGACCGCGTTCGGGCGCTCGCAGCCGAGCTCGAAGCGGCGCAGCGCCCAGGCGATCTCACCGGACCGCGGCGTGCGCCGCGCGGTCAGGTTGCAGAAGGCCCGCAGCTCGTCCTCGTCGGCCTCCTCGATCAGCAGCGTGCCGCCGGCACGGCCGCCGGTGCCCAGCGCGCCGATCGCCCACGGTCCCGCGCCCGTGCGCTCCCAGGCGACAGGACCGAGCGCGACGCGCACCGTGTCGTAGAGGCGCAGGGCGGTCAGCAGGCGGCGGAAGCGCACGCTCGCCTCGCTCAGCGGTGGCGGCGCGCCCGGCTCGTTCGTCAGCGTCAGGCAGGCGAGCACCGCGGGCTCGTCGGCGCTGCCCGCCCAGACCGCCTCCGCCGGAGCGTCGGGCAGCGCCTCGCCGCGGATCAGCGACAGCCCCTGCCCGAGCGGCACCTCTGCCGAGACGAGCTGCAGGCCGAGCAGCGGCGCGACGACGACCGCCTCCGCGCGGCCGTCGAGCAGCGCGTCCTCGAGCTCGTCGTAGGCGCGCTCGAAGCGCTCGGGAGTGATGACGAACTCGGTCGCCTCGCAAAACACGCGGCTGACGAAGACGCGCAGTGCGGCATCGGCGCGCTCGCGCGGCTGGGCCGGCACCGTCGGCTCGGACTGCTCGCGCAGGTAGTCACCGACGCCGTCCAGCGCGACGAGAGCGCGCGCCGCGCTCGGATAGGACGGCAGGCGCTCGAGCACGCCGACGCGATCGCGGATGAACGCCTCGGTGAGCGGCCGGTAGCAGTACAGCGGCGTGTCGCGACGCGCTCCGCGCGACTCGATGATCTCGAACGGAACTTCGACGCCGTCGGCGGTCGCCTCGGCAAGCTGTGCGGCGGCCTCCTCGGCGAAGGCGCTCAGGGCGGTGTGCAGCGGGCGGTGTCGCATCGTGACGAGGCGTTTCGCCCCGCCACACCGCGCTCCTGCTCGCTGCAAGCCCGCTCGCACTCGCAGCGAGGTGCCCGCGGCGCGATTGGGGCGCCCGATGCTCGATATCCGAGCATGGCGCGCCAGAATCCGGTCGCGGCCAGGCCTAGTCCGACTCGGGCGGCTCGTCGATCAGGCGCCCGCGCAGGATCACGTCGTGGCTCGTGACGATCAGGCCCAGCCGCTGGCCGAGCCCGGCGATCGCGCGCTCGAGCTCGTCGTCGTCGAATGGCACGACGTCTCCCGTCTCGTCGAGCACGATGTGGTGATGGTGGTCGCCCGACGGGTCGATCGCCTCGTAGCGCGCGACACCCTCGGATTCGAAGCGGCGCACCAGGCCGAGCTCGTGGAGCGTCTCCAGCGCCCGGTACACCGTCGCCGTAGATCCCGCGCTGCCGTCCTCGCGCAGCTGGTCGGTGATCTCCTGGGCCGTCAGCAGGCAGCTCTGGCGACCAAGCAGCTCGACGACCGCGCTGCGACCGGCGCTCGCGCGCAGACCGGCCCCGCGCAGGACCTCGTTGGAGTGCTTGATCCAGTGCTTGTGGAGTGTGCTGCCCATCGCTCGCATCCTGCCATGAGGCGTAGGTCGGCGACCTCTCGGGTAGGGACGCACGGGACATGCAAGCGCCCGCCGCCGTCTCAGCGACGCCGGACGCCTCGCAGACGAATGCAGACCGGCGCCTGGCATCGCTGGACGGCCTGCGCGGGATCGCCGCGCTGTCGATCTTCGCCTTTCACGGATGGCTGTACACGATGCCTGCGCCGGACGCGACAAACCGCTCGTCGATCGGTGATTACGCCGTCCACGAGCTGCGGCTCGCCGTCGTCCTGTTCTTCGTGCTGTCGGGCTTCCTGCTCTCGCGCCCCTGGTTCGCCGCCGCCCTCGGCGAGCGTCCCGCCCCGAGTCTGGGGCGCTACGTGCGCTCGCGTGCGGTGCGCATCCTGCCGGCCTACAACGCGGCGCTGGTCGGCTCGATCGCGCTCCTCTGGGGGCTCGACGGCACGCCCGGCCTGCGCCTACCGCCGGCCGAGCAGCTGCCGCTGTTCTTCGTCTTCGCGCAGGACTACACGCCGGCGAGCGTCATGAAGCTCGACCCGCCGATGTGGACGCTGGCGACCGAGGTGAGCTTCTACGCCGTCCTGCCGCTGATCGGCTGGCTGGCGCTGCGGGTCGCCCCGCGACGGCGATCGCTCGCCGCCGTGCCGCTGTCGCTGCTCGCGCTCGGGACGTTCTACAACTGGTCGATCGCCGGGCAGGGCCTGAGCATGACGTTCTCAAAGACGCTCGCCGCCATGCTGCCGTACTTCGCCCTCGGGATGCTCGCCGCGCTCGCAGCGCACGGCCGCAGCATCGACATGCGCGCCAAGCGGCTGCTCGTGGCGGCCGGGATCGCGATCGTCGCCTGCGACGCATTCTTCAAGGCGGCCGCACCGGCGGAGGGGATCGACGCCACGATGCTCTTCTCGATCATCCGCGACCTGCCCTCGGCGTGCGGCTTCGCGCTGATCGTCGGGGCGCTCGCGCTCGCGCCTCGCAGCCGCATCGTCGGCGGGCGCGTGCTGGCCGCGTTCGGCACCGTCTCCTACGGCTTCTACCTCTGGCACGTCCCCGTCTATCTCGTGCTGCGAGGGCACGGACTGCTGCCGCTCGATCCGCTGCGCGGCATGGCGGTCGCGTTCCTTCCTGCCCTCGCGCTGTCGGCGACGAGCTGGTTCGCACTCGAGCGGCCTGCCCTGCGCTGGCTGGCCCGCCGCGAGCGGCGGCGCGCCGCGCGACCGCTACGCAGCGGCGGCGTCGAACGCAGCCCCGGAGGGCGCGAGCTCGGCGGCGCCGAGGTCAGCACAGTGCGCGCCTAGCCACTGTGTCCCGTACGTGCGCATGCCGTCGATGATCGGCAGCAGCGCACGGCCCTTCTCGGTCAGCTGGTACTCGACGCGCGGCGGCACCTCGGGATACGTGTCGCGCTCGACAATGCCCTCCTCTTCGAGCGCACGCAGCCGCAGCGAGAGCGTCCGCGGGCTGATGCCCTGCAATGACCGCTCAAGCTCACAGAAGCGCGAATGCCCTTCGGAGAGGTCGCGGATCAACAGCAGCGTCCACTTCCCACAAACGATCTCGGCCGTCTTGCAGACCGGACATGTGTCGTCCATGGACAACACTTTACAGACTGAAGTGTGGCAACTAGGCGGCTCGCTGCGCAGAGGCGTGCGCGACGTCGGCCATCGTGGTGCCGCGCCGTCCGTCCGCCGCCAGCAGGAGCTTGAAGTCGTGCGGGCTCGTCGCCGCGAGCAGCGCCTGCTCGACGTCGACACGGCCGGCCTTGACATGCTCGAAGAGCGCCTGGTCGAAGGTCTGCATGCCGTAGAAGGCGCCCTCGCCGACGACCTCCGTCAGGCGGCCGGTCTGCTCGGGATCCATGATCATGTCGCGCACGCGACCGGTCATCCGCATGATCTCGCAGGTCGCGACGCGTCCGCCGTCCGTCGAGCGCACGAGGCGCTGCGAGATGACGCCCTTCAGCGTTCCGGCGAGCATCGCGCGAACCTGGCCCTCCATGTGCGGCGGGAAGAAGTCGATGATCCGGTTGACGGTCTCGGCTGCGTCGACGGTGTGAACCGTCGACAGGACGAGGTGACCGGTCTCGGCGGCGCTGAGCGCCGTGTGGACGGTCTCCTCGTCGCGCATCTCGCCGATCAGGATGACGTCCGGATCCTGGCGCAGGACGCGCCGTAGCGCGCGCTTGAAGGAGAGCGTGTCCTGACCCACCTCGCGCTGGTTGATGATCGACTTCTTGTCGACGTGGAGAAACTCGATCGGGTCCTCGATCGTGACAATGTGCTTCGACGCGCGCTCGTTGATGTGATCGATCATCGCCGCAAGCGTCGTCGACTTGCCCGAGCCGGTCGTGCCGGTCAGCAGGATGATCCCGCGCTCCTCCTCGGCAAGCTCGGAGATGACGGGCGGCAGCATGAGATCGGAGACCGAGCGGATCGAATGGGGAATCGCGCGGCAGACGACGCTGAGGGCGCCGCGCTGCCGAAAGGCGTTGACGCGGAAGCGCGCGATGCCCGTGATCGAGTAGGAGAAGTCGACCTCGTGCTCGCGAGCGAGCTCGTCGAGCTTCACCTGGTCGTGCAGCATGGTGCGCACGGCGGCCTCGGTGTCTTCGGGGGTCAGCGGAGCTTCCCCTTCGATCGGGCGCAGGTCGCCGTCGACGCGCGTCAGCGGCGGTGCCTGAATCTTGAGATGGAGGTCGGAGCCTCCGAGCTGCACCAGGGTGCAGAGAGCGTTGTCGACATCGAACACGTCCCCCGCATCGGCGGCTCGCGGCGGCGACCTGAGCAGGGAGACCGCGGATGCGACATTCGGCCAGAACGACGACGGGGCCCACGAGGGACCCCGTCGAACGGTGCTCGGGCGCGGTCGCTTACGCGACGTCGCGAAGCTTCTGCGCTTCAGCGAGTGACTGCAGCTTCTTCAAGGACTGGTTCTCGATCTGGCGAATCCGCTCGCGCGTGACGTTGAACGTGCGGCCGACCTCATCGAGCGTGCGGGGGTGCTCCCCGCCGAGGCCGTAGCGCAGCTCGAGCACGCGGCGCTCGCGGTAGGAGAGGTTCTCGAGCGCCTCGCGCAGCGCCTCCTTCGTGAGGATCTCAGCGGCGCGCTCGTATGGCGACTCGGCGCGCTCGTCGGCGATGAACTGGCCGAACTCGGACTCCTCCTCGTCGCCGACCGGCTTCTCGAGCGAGACCGGCGCCTGCGCCGAGCGCTTGATCGAGTCGACCTCTTCGGGGTCGATGCCCGTGACCTCCGCGATCTCCTCCGGCGTCGGCTCGCGGCCGAGCTCGGTGACGAGCTTGCGCTCGGCACGGCCGATCTTGTTGAGCTTCTCCACGACATGGACGGGGATGCGGATCGTGCGCGCCTTGTCGGCGAGCGCGCGAGCGATCGCCTGGCGGATCCACCACGTCGCATAGGTCGAGAACTTGAAGCCCTTGCGGTAGTCGAACTTCTCGGCCGCGCGCACGAGGCCGAGCGTGCCCTCCTGGATGAGGTCGAGGAACGGCAGGCCCTGGTTGCGGTAGTTCTTGGCGATCGAGACGACGAGCCGCAAATTGGACTCGACCATCTTCTGCTTGGCGTCGAGGTCGCCGCGCTCGATGCGCTTGGCGAGGTCGACCTCCTCCTGCGCGGTCAGCAGCCGGACCTTGCCGATGTCCTTCAGGAACAGCTGAAGGGAGTCGGTCGTCATGTCCGGCTTGAGGTCGATCGTCGCCTTCTTGCGCGCACGGCGCTTGTCGGGCGCTCGCTCGACGGCGTTGGCAGCGGCAGCGGCTGGATCGATCTCCTCGACGAGCTCGATCTCCGACTTCTCGAGGTAGCCGTGCAGCTCCTCGATGTCGGCCTCGTCGAGATCTATCTCGGCGACGGCACCAGCGATCTCGGCGTACGTCAGCACGCCAGTCAGCTGGCCCTTCGTCACGAGACCCTTGATCTCTTCAAGTTCTTGCAGTTCGACTACGGACATTGCGTTCGCTTTCGCCTCGTGCACGGACGCGCTTGGAGCCCGCGCACCGTTCTCTTGACGGAGGGCCGGGCGAGGTTCCCCAGGAGCAATACCCCGCCCAACCTAGACCTCAGACTCTAGCGTGCCGCTTCGAGCCCTACTACGACGAAGTGCGGGGGTTGTTTCACGTTTGCGGCCGGTCCCGCGCAATGCGCCTGCCATGATGCGCATGTGGCCGAACACGACGACGCCGACCGCGACGTGCTGACGAGCCTACCGCGCTCCCGGCCTGTCCGCCGCAGCTCCAAGCGGCCCGATCGAGCGGTACCGGAGAACGACGCGACGGCGGCGGCGAAGCCCGCCCCGCAAGCACCCAAGGCGACCACGCCAGGCGGCGCGAAGACACCCGGTCCACGCGCCCGCGCGGCACGGGCGAAGGCGGCCGCCGCGCAGGCCGGCCCGGCCGCGCCAGCGCAGGCCGGCGCGGCGCAGGCCGGCGCGGCGCAGACCGCGCCCGCGGCCGTGGGCGACGGCACGCCACCGCGCGTCGCCCCGCCGCGCAAGATCCCGCCCGCGGGATACGCCGCACCGGAGCCGCGCAGCGACGAGCGCAGCCCATCGCCGGCGGCCGACCTCATCGGCACGACACTGCAGGCAGCCGGCGAGCTCGCGCAGATCGGCGTCAGCCTCGGTCGCCAGACGTTGCAGTCGCTCCTGGAGCGACTTCCGAAGCCATAGCCACATATAGATTTCGCGCAGCGAAATCTGTACTTCACAACGCGGATAAACGCTGTAACCTCTCACGCACTGCCGAATCTCTCGCGCCTCAGGGCTCGGAGAGCGGGGGAACCACTGCGGATTGGATGGACACCGATCCGCCGGGGCGAATCGACCTTGTACAGGTTGTAGCGCTTGGAAAGCGCGAGCCCGTCAGCTCACCCCGTAGGCCGCCAATCATATGCCTTGGTTACGACGCGATCGCGCAGTGCTGGTTGCCGTGCTCTGCACGGCGCTGCCGCTCTGCGCCCCACCCTTTGCCGCCGCCACGACCGGTGGCGCCGTCGCTGCCCCCGAGGCGCCGGCGGTCACTGCTGACCCGCCTGTAGCAGCGCCTGATCCGACGGTGCCCGCGCCCGCCGCCGCGCCCGTCCCGGTGCCCACCCCGACCCCGGTGCCTGCCGCGCCGGCCACGCCGGCCCCGGCGTTCACCGGCGGCGCAACGATGCCCCAGCCCGTGCCGCCGGCGACAGGTGGCATCAGCTACGGCGATCCGAGCACCCAGTCGCTCAGCGTGCGGCCGATCGCGGTCCTGCATCGCTCGATCGTCGCGCGCGGCACGATGCCGGGCGCAGGACGCCACACCGTGATCCTCCAGCGGCTCGATCCCACCCACGGCTGGGTCGACGTCGCGCATTCGAAGGTCCATTCGACCGGCCGCTTCAACATCGGCTGGCGGACCGACAAGATGGGGCGCATCAACCTGCGCGCAATCGTCCCCGGACGACACGGCGCAACGGCCTCCTCCGCGCCGCCGATCGCGAAGCTCACCGTCTACCGGCCGGCCCTGGCGACGTTCTACGGTCCCGGCTTCTTCGGCCAGCAGACGGCCTGCGGCCAGACGCTGACGCCGGACATGCCGGGCGTGGCGCACCGCAAGCTGCCCTGCGGAACGCTCGTCGCCGTCACGTACGCAGGCCGCGAGATCGTCGTTCCGGTGATCGACCGCGGCCCGTTTCACGCCGGCTACTCGTGGGACCTGACGCAGGCCGCAGCCGACGCGCTCGGCTTCACCGGCGCCGGCGAGATCGGCTACACACGCGTCGACGCATCCGCGCCGACGCCCTAAGCATCGGCGCGGAGGCGGGCCTCAGCCCTCGATCTGGAACGTCGGCCTGATCGCTGCGCGGGCGAGCGTGTGGAACGTGAGGTTGAAGCCGACGTACGCCGGCGATGCCTCGGGCGGGATCTCGAGCGCGTCGACGTCGACCGCGAACACCGTGTAGACGTAGCGGTGCGGGATGTCGCCGGCCGGCGGGGCGGCACCGCCGTAGCCAGACTCGCCATAGTCGTTGCGCACCTCCACGGCACCCGCGGGCAGGCCGTCGGGGCTCGCGCCGCGCGCGAGCTCGGTCGCGTCGGCGGGCAGGTTGAAGACACTCCAATGCCAGAAGCCGCTGCCGGTCGGAGCGTCGGGGTCATAGCATGTGATCGCAAAGCTCTTCGTCTCGGCCGGGAACCCGGACCAGCGCAGGTGCGGGGAGACGTTCTCGCCGCCCGCGCTCGGGTGCGCGTGCGCGGCCGGTTGCAGCTCGCCGTCCCGGACGTCGTCGCTCTCGACCGAGAACGACGGCGCCGCCGGCAGCAGGTCGTGCGGGTCTGGTGCGGTGCCTCGTTGCAGTGACATGAACGCGACGATACCCCGCCCCCGGCTGTTGCTCACGGGTACCGTGTGGGCATCTCCTACGTCGTCGCCGTGATCGCCGCCGCGGCGGCCTGCGCCCTGGCCTGGTTCGCCGGGATCCGGCGCCTGCTACACCGCCCTGCGCGGGCCGTGCTCGTCAGCCCCGAGGAGCACACGACGATGGACGCACGCGGCGCCGTGCGCTCGATTCAGGCGGCCGAGCTGACGCTCCCGGCCTCCGCGCTGCGCGACCTCTGGTCGCCGATGTACCTCGAGCGCCTCGCGCGCACGTACTGGCGTTTTTTGACGCGCTGGACGCTCGGCCTCGTCCGCGTCAAGTACGACGACGACGAGCGCACGATCGTGTTCGTCACGCGCCCGTTCGTGCTGTTGCGCTTTCACGCGCCGGAGTACGCGATGGACGCAACGCGGGGCATCGTGCGCTGGCGCATCGCCAGCGGCCTGCTCGTCTCGCGGGCCGGCAAGGACGGCGACGGCTACCTGCAGATCGAGATCGAGCGCTGCACCCCGCTCGACAGCGAGACCGCGCGCGCCCACGTCGAGGTCGAGGTCGCGAACTTCTACCCGGCGCTCGCCAGCGGGGTCGCGCGCTGGTTCTACTCGGCGACGCAGTCGCGCATCCACGTAATCGTCACGCACGGCTTCCTGCGCTCGCTCGCCAGGCTCGACCTCGCGCGGTCCGTCGTCGGGCGCTACGCCACGCCCGCCGCCGCGGCCGACGTGCCGGACCCGCCCGCCCGCGCCCCGCGCGCGCCGGTCTCCTGACGCAACCCGAGCGCGAGCCCGAGCGGTGGTCTCAGGCGATCGAGTCGGCGAGCGCCACGAGCGCGGCCTGCTCCCAGGGCCCCTGGCCGGTCAGCCGCAGGTGCAGGCCGTCCTGGCGCCAGGCGAGCTCCTGCACCGGCCTCAGCTCGGGCTCGGCCTCCGTCAGGGGGGCGGTGCGATAGCGGTACCGGCCGAGCGTGCTCGGCTCGGGCAGGCCGCGCTCGGGTGGCGGCTCGTGGCCGGCGTAGAGCGTCATGCGGCCCGGTGCTCTCTGCCGCGTGGCGTCGAGGTTCCACTCGATCTCGACCGCCGCGGCTCCACACCGCACGACATCGACCCAGCGCGTCAGCGGCAGCGGCGCGGATGGCAGCGGCATGCTCCGCCCGAGGTGCTCATCGGCGGCCGCGATCCCCTCCAACGACTCACGCTCCACCCGGCGATCGTACGTGGCGCAGCGCCACGTCGCCGAGCGGGCCAATCAGCGCGCAGGGCTGTTCGTCTCGCCGGCGCCGATCGCCTGGCTCGTGCGCGTGAGCGTCACGAACAGCAGGCCGCCGAGCATGTTGCCTGCGGCCGCGATGACGAAGTTCAAGCCGAGGTCCCCGAGGCCGACGTCGGCGCCGAAGCGCATCCCGAGGATCAGCTCGAGCGTCGCGACAATGACGTGGTCAAGGCCAGCGAGCGCGAGCAGCATGCCGGCCGTCCAGGCGACGACGATCCGCCCGCCGACGGTGCCGACGCCCTCCACCATCCAGGTCATCACGGTGATCAGCGCGCCCCCGGTGACGGCGCTCAGGAAGGCGCTCCAATGACTGAGTCGATGCAGCTTGTCGGCGAGATCGACGGCCGCGGGCGCCGCGCCCTGCGGCAGGACGCCCTTGGAGCTGACGACGAGGATCAAGAGCGTGCCGCCGACGATGTTCATGACTGGCGACAGCGACCACAGCTGCGCCAGCTTGAGCTTCGCGAGCCTGCCCCTCCGCATCGCGGTGATCGGGACGAGGAAGTTCTCCGTGAAGAGCTCCGACCGCCCGACGACGATGAAGACGAACGCTATCCCGAAAACGAGCGAGCCGACCAGATGGGCCGCCTCGCGACCGAAGTGCGGCGTCATCGCCGCTGTCGCAGCGGTCAGTCCGACGACGCCGAACACGATGTCGAAGCCCGCGACGAGCGAGGTCGCCGCAAGCTCGAGCGGCGAGCGCCGCAGGCGACGCTCGCCCTCCTCGCGCGTGCGCGCGAACATCTCGTGCGGCTCGGGCGCCGCCTCGGGCTGGTCGCCGGAGGCGCCAGGCTCGTCACGAGCGGGATCGTCAGCCATCGCCTGGCTGGTCGTGCCCGATCGCCCTGCCGCACAAGCCCCGTCAGATCGATTCCCCGAGGCGGTAGCGGGCAAACAGATCGCCCTCGTGCTCCAGCAGCCACTGCAGCGCGAGCGCCAGCGGCGCGCCGAGCGGCACGTCATCGAAGATCGACAGGCTGCCCGCACCGCCGGCAAGCGACGGAACGGTCGTCAGGAACAGCTCGTCGATCAGCCCCGCGTTGACGAGCGACGCGTTGAGGTGCGGCCCGCCTTCGCAGAGGATCGACCGCACACCGTGCTCGGAGCGCAGCCGGGCGAGCGCGGCGCCCATGTCGACGGTCTCGAAGCGCAGATGGTCGATGCTCGCCCGCGTGCCGGCGAGCGTCTCGGCGGATGACGTGACGATGACGACGCGTGAGTCGCCGTCCTGCAGCAGCGGCAGGTCGGCGGGCAGGCGCAGCGAGGCGCTGACGACGATCGCGAGCGGGTCCGGCTCGAGGCCCGCCGCGATCCGCAACTCGCGGCGCACGGGATCGCGGACGAGGCGACCATAGCGCTCGATGCGCAGTGTGCCAGCGCCGATCATGACGGCGTCGAAGCGCGTGCGCAGCGCGTGGAAGAGCTGCCGATCGGCGACGCTCGAGATGGATGCCGTGCGCCCGTCGACGGCGGCCCGGCCATCGACGGTGTGCACCATGTTGACGGCGACGAACGGCCGCTCCGCAGGCGCCTGCTCCCACGGCCGGTACTCCGAGAGCAGCTCGTTTGCGGTCAGTTCGCCGGCCTGCGGAAGCAGCCGCCGTAACGTGATCTCTGCTTCGTTCACCAAACGGACGCTATTCGCAATCGCCCGTTCAGAAACACTGAGTAGCGTGAGAGGCAATGACGGCACGGCTCATCGGCGTTGACGTAGGCGGCACGAAGGTCGCCGTGGCAACGCTCGACGGGACGACGATGAGCGAGCCGCTGCTTGCGCCGACCGACACGAGCAGCGCGACGGCGCTCATCGCGCAGCTCGCCGACGCGATCGCGGCAGCCGGCGACGCAGCCGCGGTCGGCGTCGCCGTTCCGTCCGTCGTCGACTGGGAGACGGGCCGCATCCGCTCGTCGGTCAACATCCCCTTGCAGGACGTCGCGCTGCGCGCCGTGCTCCGCGAGCGGCTCGGCGTGCCCGTCTACGTCGACAACGACGCGACCTGCGCCGCGCTGGCCGAGGCCTACGACGACGACGGCGGTCTCGTCGCCCGCCACCTCGTGATGTTCACGGTCGGCACCGGCGTCGGCGGTGGGATCGTGATCGGCGGGCGCATCTACCGCGGGGCGACCGGAGCGGCCGCCGAGCTCGGCCACACGCTCGTCGGCGCCGACCTGCGCAGCGCGCCGTTTGCCCATGGCGAGCAGTTCCCGCAGCCCGGCTCGCTGGAGTCGCACGCCTCCGGCAGCGCGCTCAACGTGCTCGCGCGCGAGCACGGCCTCGAGCCGGGCAGGGCGATCGAGTGCGCGCGCGACGGGGATCCGGGGGCGTGCGCGGCGATCGAGCTGCTCGGCCGCCGCCTCGGCGTCGGCATCGCCAACGCGATCAACACGTTCGACCCCGACCTGATCGTCGTGGGAGGCGGCGTCTCGGCCGCCGGCGAGATGCTGCTGGCCCCGGCGCGCGAGGAGGCGGAGCGCTACCGCCTGACCGGCGTCGGCACGCGCACGGAGATCCGCCAGGCCCGCTACGGCCCGCTCGCCGGCGTGCGCGGCGCCGCGCTGCTCGCCGGCCACGAGCTCGAGATGGAGCTGGCGCGGTGAGGATCGCGATCGCGATCGACCACGCCGGCGTGCCGCTGCTGGAGGCCGTCACGCAGGCCGTGATCGACGCCGGCCACGAGCCGGTCGATCTCGGCATGCGGGACGACTACCCGGACACGGCGCTCGACGCGGGCCGCGCGATCGCCGCCGGCGACGTCGAGCGCGCGATCCTCGTCTGCGGATCGGGCGCGGGCGTCGCCGTCGCCGCCAGCAAGCTTCCCGGCATCCGCGCGAGCGTCTGCCACGACCACTACACGGCGGCGCAGTGCGTCCAGCACGATGACTGCAACGTGCTCTGCCTTGGCGCCCGCGTGATCGGCCCGGCGATCGCCGCCGAGCTGACTGACGCCTTCTGCGGCGCGCGCTTCAGCGGCGAGGATCGCCATGTGCGGCGGCTGGGAAAGATCCTGAAGATGGAACGTGACGGAATGGAGGCAGGGCCGTGAGCCAAGTGGTGAACGTCAACGAACGCCTGGCCGCGCTGACGGCGGCGGGCACGAGCCCGTGGCTGGATCAGATCCGCCGCTCGCTCACCCAGGGCGGCGAGCTGCGCCGCATGGTCGAGGAGGACAGCCTGCGCGGCGAGACCTCCAACCCGGCGATCTTCGAGAAGGCGATCCTCGGCTCACCTGACTACGACGAGCAGATCGAGCAGCTCGCCCGCGACGGCGCGCTGGCGCGCGCGATCTACCAGGAGATCGCGATCCAGGACGTGCAGGAGGCTGCCGACGTCCTGCGGCCGGTGTTCGACGAGCTCGACGGCGCCGACGGCTTCATCTCGCTGGAGGTCGATCCCGACCTCGCGTTCGACACCGAGCGCACGCTCGCCCAGGCGCGCGAGTACTGGGCGCGGGTCGACCGGCCCAACGTCATGATCAAGATCCCAGGCACAAGCGAGTGCCTGCCGGCGATCGAGCAGGCGACGTACGAGGGCATCAACGTGAACGTCACGCTGCTGTTCGCCGTCGACGCCTACGTCGACGTCGCCGAGGCCTACATCAAGGGGCTCGAGCGCCGTCACGCGGAGGGCAAGGAGCTCGGCATGCACTCCGTGGCGTCCTTCTTCGTCTCGCGCGTCGACTCCGAGGTCGACAAGCGCCTCGAGGAGCTCGGCCGCAGCGACCTGCAGGGCCAGGCGGCCGTCGCCAACGCGCGCGCGGCCTATCGCCGCTTCGAGGAACTCTTCTACGGCGAGCGCTTCGCCGAGCTGCGCGCCGCGGGCGCGCCCGTCCAGCGCCCGCTGTGGGCATCGACCGGCGTCAAGAACCCGAGCTACCCCGAGACGAAGTACGTCGAGGAGCTCGTCGGCCCCGACACCGTCAACACGATGCCGATGCAGACGCTGCTGGTCTGCGCCGAGCGACTCGACGTGCGGGGTGCGACGGCACGCGAGGATCCGGCGCCGGTGCTCGCCGCGCTCGCCGACGCCGGCATCGACATCGACGACGTCACGGACAAGCTCCTGCGCGACGGGGTCGCCGCCTTCGTCACGCCGATGGAGAAGCTGCTCGCGGGCGTCGAGGCCAAGCGCGAGGCGATCTTCACGGGCCGCCCAGCGACGATCGACGCGTCGCTGCCAGACGCGCTCGAGCCGCTCGTGCACGAGCTCGTCAAGCGTGCCGAGGACGAGCGCGTCGCGCGACGCATCTGGTCCAAGGACGACACGCTCTGGGGTCCCGCGGGGCAGTCCGAGGTCGCCAACCGGCTCGGCTGGCTGGCGGCACCCGATACGTACGCCGATGCGATCGACGAGCTCGAGCAGTTCGCCGGCGAGGCCGCAGCAGCAGGATTCACAGATGCCGTGCTGCTCGGAATGGGCGGATCGAGCCTCGCGCCCGAGGTCCTGCGCCGCTCGTTCGGCGACCCCCGCGAGGGGTGCCTGCGACTGCACGTGCTCGACTCGACCGATCCGACCGCGATCCTCGCCCAGGAGCGCGTGCTGGACCTCGAGCACACGCTGTTTCTCGTCTCGACGAAGTCCGGTGGCACGATCGAGACGATCTCGCTGTTCGAGCACTTCTGGAGCCGGCGGCCACATGGCGAGCAGTACGTCGCGATCACCGACCCCGGCTCAGCTCTGCAGGCGCTCGCATCCGAGCGCGGCTTTCGCCAGACGTTCCTCAACGATCCCGACATCGGCGGGCGCTACAGCGCGTTGACGTACTTCGGGCTCGTGCCGGCGGCACTCGCGGGCATCGATCTCGAGGCACTGCTGTCTGGCGCCGGCGTCGCCGCCGAGGCGTGCTCGGTCGGCTCGACGATCGAGGGCAACAGCGGGCTCTGGCTCGGCGTCGCGCTGGCGGCGCTCGCGCTCCAGGGCCACGACAAGCTGACGTTCGTCGTCGACCGCAAGATCGCCTCGTTCGGGCTCTGGGTCGAGCAGCTCGTGGCTGAGTCGCTCGGCAAGCAGGGCAAGGGGATCGTGCCGGTCTGCGACGAGCCGCTCGGTGCGCCGCAGGCCTACGGCGACGATCGCGTCTTCTGCTATCTGCGCGACAACGACGACCCGAGCGACGAGGTCGACGAGCATGTCAAGGCGCTGGCCGAGGCCGGCCAGCCGACGGTGACGCTGTCGGCCGGCGGACCCGCCGATCTCGGCCGGATCTTCTTCTTCGCCGAGTTCGCGACGGCCGTCGCCGGCTGGGCCCTGGAGATCAACCCGTTCGACCAGCCCGACGTGCAGGTCGCCAAGGACACGACCGGCAAGCTGCTCGCTGAGCTTGCCGCCGGCGGGGCGCTCGATGAGCCCGAGGATGCCGGCGACGACGCGTTGCGAGCACTGATCGGCGAGGCCGGGCCGGGCGACTACGTCGCGATCCTCGGGTTCATGGCGCCGAGCGACGCGATCGACGCGGCGGTCTGCGAGCTGCGCACCGCGATCCGCGACGCGACGAAGGCGACGACGACCTTCGGCTACGGCCCGCGCTACCTGCACTCGACCGGCCAACTGCACAAGGGCGGGCCGGCGAGTGGGCGCTACCTCGTGCTGCTGCAAGACGGCCCCGACGACACCGAGATCCCGGGCAAGCCGTTCACGTTCGGCGTGCTGAAGACGGCGCAGGGCGTCGGCGACCTCCAGACGCTGCGCAGCCGCGCGCGACGTGCCGAGAAGCTGCGGCTGGCGGGCAACGACGGCGCCACGGCGATCCGCTCGCTGACGGTGCGGATCGGTGAGCTCGTCGCCGGTCGGTAGCCGCGACCAGCGCCGGCAGGTCGCCACGCGGTGACACTGCGTCGAGTGGCACCCCCGTCGAACGTCACATCTGGACAACCCTGGGCACGACGCACCGGCCTATGCTGCCGGTTCGTCACTCGAGCACATCACGACATGCGGAGAGCGCTGTGACACAGATCGGTTTCGTCGGACTCGGACGCATGGGCGGCAACATGGTCACGCGGATTCGCCGTGACTCCGACCACGACGTCGTGGCGTTCGACCGCGACCCCGCGGTCGTCGAGGCGGTCGCGGAGAAGACCGGTGCGCGCGGGGCGGGCTCGCTCGCCGACCTCGTCTCCAAGCTCGACACGCCGCGGATGGTCTGGATCATGGTTCCCGCCGGCGCGGCCACGCAGGGCACCGTCGACGAGCTCGCCGGGCTGCTCTCGACGGGCGACATGATCGTCGACGGCGGCAACTCGAAATGGACCGACGACCGCGCGCGAGCGGCCGCCCTCACCGAGGCCGGCATCGACTACGTCGACGTCGGCACGAGCGGTGGCGTGTGGGGCCTCGAGGTCGGCTACTGCATGATGGTCGGCGGGCCCGACCCGGCCGTCGCACGGCTCGCGCCGATCCTCGACGTGCTTGCCCCAGAGACCGGCGAGGCCAGCCGCCACGTCCTCGGCGACCGCGGCTGGGGGCACTTCGGCGACAGCGGCGCCGGGCATTACGTGAAGATGGTCCACAACGGCATCGAGTACGGCCTCATGCAGGCCTACGCCGAGGGGTTCGATCTCTTCGACAAGTCCGACTTCAAGCTCGACAACGCGAAGATCGCGCACCTCTGGAATCAGGGCTCTGTCGTGCGCTCGTGGCTCTGCGAGCTTGCCGCGCTGGCGTTCGAGCAGGAGGGCAACGAGCTGTCCGGACTGACCGGCTTCACCGAGGACTCCGGCGAGGGGCGCTGGACGATCGAGGACGCGATGGCCAAGGACGTGCCGACGCCGGTGATCACGGCCTCGCTCTATGCGCGCTTCTACTCGCGCGGCAACGGCGACTTCACGCACCGCATGCTGGCGGCGCTGCGGGCGCAGTTCGGCGGGCACGCGGTCAAGAAGAGCGCTGACGGATGACCCCCGCCCCCGATCCGGAGCCCAATCCGCTCGTCGAGGGGCTCGAGCGGCTCCCGGTCCATCCGACCGCGCTCGTCATCTTCGGCGCGACCGGCGACCTCGCCAAGCGCAAGCTGCTGCCCGCGCTCTACAACCTCGCCCACGAGGGCGCGCTGCCGGAGCGCTTCGGGCTCGTCGGAACGTCCCGCTCGGAGATGAGCCATGACGAGTTCCGCCAGCAGGCGATCCAATCCGTGCGCCAGTTCTCGCGCCGCGTGCCCGACGAGAACGTGCTCGCCAAGCTCTTCGCCGAGGTGCGCTACGTGCCGGGCGCCTTCGACGACGACGGTGTCTACGCTGGGCTCGCGGAGGTGCTCGGCGAGCTTGACGCGAGTGCAGGGCTGCCGCTGAACCGCTGCTTCTACCTGTCGACCGCGCCGACGTTCTTCCCGGTCATCGTCGATCAACTCGGCCGCCACGACCTCGCCCGCCGCGATGGCACCGAGGTGCGCGTGATCATCGAGAAGCCGTTCGGGCGCTCGCTCGAGGAGGCGCAGGCGCTCAACGCTCGCGTGCTCTCGGTCTTCGGCGAGGAGCAGGTCTTCCGGATCGACCACTACCTCGGCAAGGAGACGGTCCAGAACGTCCTCGCGCTGCGCTTCGCGAACACGCTCTTCGAGCCGCTGTGGAACCGCAACTACATCGACAACGTGCAGATCACGGCTTCCGAGGACATTGGGATCGGCACGCGCGCCGGCTACTACGACACCGCCGGCGCACTGCGCGACCTCGTCCAGAACCACATGCTCCAGCTCCTCTCGCTGCTCTGCATGGAGCCGCCGATCGCCTTCGAGGCCGACCCCGTGCGCGACGAGAAGGTCAAGGTCCTGCGGGCGATCCGCGCGCCGACGATCGCCGACGTGGCGGAGATGGCCGTCCGCGCGCAGTACGCACCCGGGATCGCCGCAGGCGAGGCGGCGCCCGGCTACCTCGAGGAGGCCGGAGTGCCGGCGGGCTCGACGACCGAGACATACGCCGCACTGCGCCTGGAGGTCCACAACTGGCGCTGGGCCGGCGTGCCGATGTACCTGCGCACAGGCAAGCGCCTGGCCCGCAAGGTCACGGAGATCGCTGTCACGCTGAAGGCCGTCCCGCACGTCGCATTCCAGTCGCCGGAGATGTCCGGCGGCGTCCGGCCCAACGTGCTCGTGCTGACCGTGCAGCCCAACGAGGGCGTCTCGCTCTCGATCGGCGCGAAGATCCCCGGCTCTCGGATGGAGATCCGCACCGTGAACATGGAGTTCCTCTACGGGACGGCGTTCCTGTCACAGTCGCCCGAGGCGTACGAGCGCCTGATCATCGACGCGATGCGCGGCGACGCGACGCTCTTCACCCGCAACGACGAGGTCGAGGCGCAGTGGCGCATCTGCGATCCGATCGTCAAGGCATGGGAGCAGGCGCCTGGGCCGCTGCCGCAGTACCCCGCGGGCTCACAGGGCCCGGCCGAGGCGTCGAGCCTGCTGATCGGCGACTCGCGCTGGCGCATGATCTGATGGACCGCGCGCGATGAGCACGATCGATGCGGTCTGGAACGAGCGCGACACCTCCCCGGGGGCGATCGAGGAGGCGTTGCGCCGGCTCGTGTCCGAATGCCACGCCTCGATGAAGGCGTGCGTCCCGGCGCGCACGCTGAACCTCGTCTGCGTCGTCGATCGCGAGTGGAGCGGCGAGATCGCCAACCGGCTGCGCCGGGTCGGCCGCTACCACGCTTCGCGCACGGTGGTCTGCGCGGTCGAGCCGCGCCGCACGACGATCGACGCCCAGGCGACGGTCAGCGTCGAGGGCGACGCGCGCAGCGGCGAATTCGCAGCGATGCGCGAGCTCGTCATCGTCTCGCTCGGCGAGCGTCACCTCGCCGACCTCGACACGATCGTCGACCCGCTCGTCGTCACCGACCTGCGCACCGCGGTCTGGGCACCGCACGGACATCCGGAGGCCGTCGACGCGCTGACGACCGGCCGCACCGGTGGCGCCCCGATCGCCCAGGTCGTGCTGACCGACTCCGTCGACGAGCCCGATCCGCGACCGGGGCTGGCGCGCGAGTGCGAGCTCGCCGGCCGCAGCGAGGTCGTCGACCTCGCCTGGCTGCGCTGCACGCCGTGGCGCGAGCGGCTCGCCGCCGCCTACGACCCGCCCCAGCGCCGCGGTGAGCTGCAGAAGCTGTCGAAGATCTCGGTGCGCTACGGCCACGACTCGCTCGTCTCGGGCCTGCTGCTCGTCGGCTGGCTGTGCACGCAGCTCGGCTGGCGGCCGGACGCGCTGACGCGCCACGGCACCCTGCTGCGCGGTCGCGCCCGCGCCCGCCGCGGCGAGGTCGAGCTCCGGCTCGAGCCGTTCGAGGGCATGGCCGTGCCGGGCCTGGCGGGCGTCGAGACGCGCTCGGACAACGGCGCGCTGCTCGCGCTCGAGCGCGGCGAGGGCGGCTTGACGGCCCGCCGCCGCGAACCGCCGACGCTCGGCCACGACGACGTCTACGAGCATGTCTGGACGGTGCTCGGGGCTTCGCGTGGTGAGCCCGGCATCCTCGGCGAGGGCATCCGCCACGCGCTCATGCACGACCCGACGTTCAACTCCGCGCTCGACGCCGCGCGGCGGCTGCTCGGATAGCGATGGCCCGCCCGGTCGCAGACGGACCGCTGGCCGGCAGCCCCTGGCCGCCGATCGCCGACTACGCGTTCCTGTCGGACTGCGAGACGAACGCGCTCGTGGCGCCGAGCGGCAACGTCGAGTGGATGTGCGTCCCGCGGATGGACAGCCCGAGCGTCTTCGGCGCGATGCTCGACCGCGACGCCGGCATGTTCTCGCTCTCGCCGACCGACGCGCGCGTGCCGGCCGGGCAGCGCTACATCCCGGGCACGAACATGCTCGAGACGACGTGGGGCACGAAGACCGGCTGGCTGATCGTGCGCGACGTGCTGCTCGTCGGCCCCTGGCGCCACGACCGCGAGCGCTCGCGCTCACACCGCCGCTCGCCGACGGACTACGACGCCGAGCACGTCCTGCTGCGCACGCTGCGCTGCGTCAACGGCATGGTCAACGTGCGCATGGAGTGCGACCCGATCTACGACTACGGCCGCGTGCGCGCGAACTGGGAGTACAGCGCGGACGCCTACGAGGAGTGCACCGCGACGTTCGCCGGCCACGACCTCAAGCTGCACCTGCAGAGCGACCTGCGCCTCGGGATCGAGTTCTCGACCGTTCGCGCGCGGACGACGATGCACGCCGGCGACGTCGCGTACGTCGCGCTGAGCTGGAGCGAGCACAAGGGTCCGGCGGACTTCGCGGACGCCTATTCGCGGCTCGTGCGCACAGCGGACTACTGGCATGAGTGGCTCGCCCAGGGCGTCTTCCCGGACCACCCGTGGCGGATGCACCTGCAGCGCAGCGCGCTGACGCTGAAGGGACTCGTCTACGCGCCGACCGGAGCGATGTGCGCGGCAGCGACGACCTCGCTGCCCGAGACGCCCGGCGGCAATCGCAACTGGGACTACCGCTACTCCTGGGTGCGCGACTCGACATTCATGCTCTGGGCGCTCTACACGCTCGGCTTCGACGCCGAGGCCGACGACTTCTTCGCGTTCCTCGCCGAGGTCTGCGCCGACGCCGACCTGCAGGTCATGTACGGCATCGGCGGCGAGCGCGAGCTAACCGAGCAGCTGCTCGAGCTCGAGGGCTACGAGCAGTCGCGCCCGGTGCGGATCGGCAACGACGCGTATCGCCACCAGCAGCACGACGTCTGGGGCAGCGCGCTGGACTCGTTCTACCTGCATGTCAAGTCGCGCGACGGGCTACGCGAGACGTACTGGCCGCTGCTCTGCAAGCAGGTCGAGAAAGCCCTGACGCACTGGCGCGAGCCGGACCGCGGCATCTGGGAGGTGCGCGGCGACCCCAAGCACTTCACGTCCTCGAAGATCATGTGCTGGGTCGCGGCCGACCGCGGGGCACGACTCGCGCGCCTGCGCGAGGACTCCAAGAAGGTCGAGCGCTGGCAGGCGGCGGCCGACGAGATCAAGGCCGACGTCCTCGCCAATGGCGTCGACGAGCGCGGCGTCCTCACGCAGCACTACGGGACGACCGCACTCGATGCCTCGCTGCTGCTGGCGCCGCTCGTGCGCTTCCTGCCGCCCGACGACGAGCGGATCGTCGCAACGGTCAACGCGATCGACCGCGAGCTGACGGTCCACGGGCTCGTCCTGCGCTACAAGGTCGCCGAGACCGACGACGGGCTCGGCAACCAGGAGGAGGGCACGTTCACGATCTGCTCCTTCTGGATGGTCAGCGCGCTGAGCGAGATCGGCGAGCCCCGGCGCGCCCGGGCCCTATGCGAGCGGCTGTTGTCCTACGCCTCGCCGCTGCTGCTCTACGCCGAGGAGATCGACCCGCTGTCGGGCCGCCATCTCGGCAACTTCCCACAGGCCTTTACGCATCTCGCGCTGATCAACGCCGTCATGCACATCATCCGCGCCGACCAGGAGATCACGCTCGCCGACCAGCCGCTCGACGCCCGGCGGAGAGAGGGCTGATGGCGCGCCTGCGGATCTTCGACGATGCCGACGGCGTCGCGCGACACGCGGCGGACACGATCTCGGGCCGGATCGGCGACGCCCGACGCGACGGCCGCGAGCTGCACATCGCGCTCGCCGGCGGTACGACGCCGCGCCGCGCCTATGAGCTCCTCGGCGACATCGAAGGCTCCTGGAAGCACGTCCATCTCTGGCTCGGCGACGAGCGCTGCGTGCCCGCCGACGACCCGGAGTCCAACGCGCGCATGGTGCGCGAGTCGCTGTACGCCAACGCGCGCGCCGAGCCGCCGCAGCTACACGCCCTCGACGACCCGGAGATCCCCGAGGACGCCGCCTGGCGCTACGGCCTGGAGATCCGTGCGCTCGTGCCGCAGCTCGTCTTCGACATCGTCCTACTCGGAATGGGCCCCGACGGTCACTTCTGCTCGCTGTTCCCCGGGCACCCGGTGCTCGACGTCCGCGACGCGCCCGTCGCCCCGGTCCGCGACTCGCCCAAGCCTCCGCCAGAGCGGATCACGCTCACGCTTCCGGTCGTCCGGGCGGCGCGCCACACGCTGCTGCTCGCCACCGGTGCCGAGAAGCGCGAGGCCCTGACCGCCGCGCTCGGCGGCGACCTCTCGATCCCGCTCGCGCTGCTCGGCGACGGCCTCGACGAGGTGGCCTGCGACGCCGCCGCCGCGCCCGCCGGCTCGTAGACGGCCGCGACTGCCACCATGCAGGTAGTGCTGTCGATCGCCGATGCCCGCGCACAGTGGTCGCCCGCCGGCATCTATCTCAACACGGCCAGCTACGGCCTGCCGCCGAGCGACGGCTTCGAGGCGCTGCAGGCCGCGCTCGCCGACTGGCGCGGTGGGCGCACGAGCTGGGAGCACTGGGGCGAGAGCACCGAGCGCTCGCGCGACGCATGGGCGCAGATGGTCGGCGTCGCGCCCAGCCAGGTCGCCGTCGGCTCGACGGTGTCGTCGTTCGTCGGCATGATCGCCGCCTCGCTGCCCCACGGCGCGCGCGTGCTCGTGCCGGACGTCGAGTTCACGTCGACGCTGTTTCCCTTCCTCGTGGAGCAGGAGCGCGGTCACCTCACAGTCACGACGGTGGCGCCACAGCAGCTTGCCGAGGCGATCGACGCGCGCACCGACGTCGTCGCCTTCAGCGCCGTGCAGATGAGCACCGGCGACGTCGCCGACGCCGACGCGATCATCGCGGCGGCGCGCCACCATGGCGCGCGCACGCTGCTCGACGCAACCCAGTCCTGCGGCTGGCTTCCGCTCGAGGCGAGCCGCTTCGACGCCGTGGTCTGCGCCGGCTACAAGTGGCTGACCGCGCCGCGCGGCACAGCGTTCATGGCGATCGACGACGAGTGGAGCTCGCAGATCACGCCGAACGCCGCCGGCTGGTACGCCGGCGAGGACGTCCATTCCAGCTACTTCGGCCTTCCGCTGCGACTGGCGGCCGACGCGCGCCGCTTCGACACGTCGCCGGCCTGGTTCTCCTGGGTCGGCGCACAGCCGGCGATCGAACTGCTCAACCGAATCGGGATCGACGCCGTATACGCCCACGATGTCGCCCTCGCGAACCGCTTTCGGGCCGGACTGGGCATGGGCGCCGGCAACAGCGCGATCGTCACGATCGCCCGCGCCGACGCCGCCGACCGCCTCGAGCGCCGCGGCATCGCCGCGTCGCTGCGCGGCGGCCGCCTACGCGTCTCCTGGCACCTCTACAACACCGACGCCGATGTCGACGCGACGCTCGAGGCGCTCTGATGTGCTGCACGCGTCGCGTAACGCAAGGTCAATCTGCGAGACGGGGACGCCATGATTGCCGCGCGGCGCGACGGGTACCCTGAGCTACCGATGGCGATCGCTGCTCAGCACGCTCTCAGCGACGCCCTCGGGCAGGCCCGCGCGCGCACGCTGGCCCTCGTCGCGCCGTTCTCGCACGATGAGCTGGAGCGCGTCCAGCACCCGCTGATGAGCCCGCTCGCCTGGGATCTTGGCCACATCGCGGCGTATGAGGATCTCTGGCTCGTGCACCGTCACGGTGGCGGCGAGCTGCTGCGAGGCGATCTCGCCGACCTCTACGACGCCTTCGAGACGCCGCGCGCCGCGCGCGGAGATATCCCGTTCCTGCGCGGGGCAGAGGTCTTCGAGTACATCGCTGCGGTCCGCGAGCGAGCGCTCGAGGTGCTCGAGAGCCGCGGTGCCGAGGACAGCACGCTGTTCGAGATGGTCATCCGCCACGAAGCGCAACACAACGAGACGATGCGCCAGACGCTCTTCCTCGCCGGCTTGCCCGGCGGAGCGCCGGTCTGCGCCGCGCGCGACGCAGACGTCGCCGAGGGGTGGATCGACGTGCCTGCGGGCTCCTTCCAGATCGGTGCCGGCCCGGACGGCTTCGCATTCGACAACGAGCGCCCGCGCCATATCGTCGACGTGGCCCCCTTCCGGATCGCGCGGCGGCCCGTCACGAACGCCTCATGGGCGACCTTTGCCGAGGGCGGTGGCTACGAGCGCCGCGAGTGGTGGTCGGACGAGGGCTGGGCCTGGAAGGAGGAGTACGACATCGCGCATCCCGAGGGCTGGGTGGCGGACAGGCCGAGCGACGACCGGCCTGTGCTGCACGTCTCCTGGTTCGAGGCCGACGCCTTCGCCCGCGCACACGGCTCGCGCCTCCCCACCGAAGTCGAGTGGGAGAGGGCGGCGACCTGGACCCAGGAGCCGATCGCACAGATCGGCGAGGCATGGGAGTGGACGTCCTCGTGCTTCGCCGGCTACCCCGGCTTCGTCGCGCACCCCTACCGCGAGTACTCCGAGGTGTTCTTCGGGGATCGCTATCGCGTGCTGCGCGGCTCCTCCTGGGCCACGGAGGAGCGCGTGCGCTCGACGACCTTTCGTAACTGGGATCTCCCCCAACGCCGGCAGATCTTCTCCGGCGTGCGACTGGCAAAGGACGTGACGTGATGGAGCCAATCCTCGGTGGCACCGTCGAGGTGCGATCCCACCTCGGTCCGAACGACGAACGCACGCTGGCCGACGACGTCCTCGACGGGCTCACCCGTCCGCTCAAGGAGCTGCCGCCGAAGCACTTCTACGACGCGCGCGGATCGGAGCTGTTCGACGCGATCTGCGAGCTGCCCGAGTACTACCAGACCCGCACCGAGCGGTTGATCCTCGAGACGCACGCCGAGGAGATCATCGAGCGCACGGGCGCCGTCGAGCTCGTCGAGCTCGGCTCGGGATCGGCGACGAAGACCCGCGTCCTGCTGGACGCGATGTCCGCCGCCGGCACGCTGCAGCGCTACGTCCCGGTCGACGTCAGCGCGACGACCGTGCATGCCGTCGCGGAGCTGTTCGTCGAGGAGTATCCCGGCATGTCCGTGTATGGACTGGTGGCCGACTTCGAGCGCCATCTCGGTCATCTGCCGGCGCCGACGGGTCCGCGCCTGATGCCGTTCCTCGGCGGGACGATCGGCAACTTCACGCCGGGCAGCAGGCGGCGCTTCCTGCGCTCGCTCGGGCGCGTGCTCGGTCCTGATGGCCATCTCCTGCTCGGCACCGATCTCGTCAAGGATCCCCATGTGATCGAGGCGGCCTACGACGACGGCGCCGGCGTCACAGCAGAGTTCAACCTCAACGTCCTGCGCGTCGTCAACCGCGAGCTCGGCGCGAACTTCGACGTCGACGCCTTCGAACATGTCGCGTTCTTCGACCGCGAGCGCGAGTGGATCGAGATGCGCCTGCGCGCGACGGAGCCCCAGCGCGTCCGCATCGAAGCACTCGATCTCGACATCGACTTCGCAGCCCGCGAGGAGCTGCGCACGGAGATCAGCGCGAAGCTCACGCCCGAGCGCCTGCGCGCCGACCTCGCCGCCGCCGGCCTCGAGCTCGTCGAGATGTTCACCGATCCCGACGAGCTGTTCGCCGTCTCGCTGGCGCGCGTCGCCTGAGCGCGCCCGCAGGCTTCGCTCGCTCAGTCGTCGTCGTCGGCGACGAGTTGCGCCGCCCAGCTGTCGAAGGCGCACGGGCCCTCGGCGGCGCCCGCAGCGATCATCCAGTTCGTCCAGTCATCGAGCAGCGCGAGCGAGACCGGCGTCGGCTGCGTCGTGCCGATGACGACCCACGACAGCTCCTGCTTGCCGGGCTGCAAACGCGCGTCGACCTCGTAGTCGGTCTCGGCACGCAGGAAGTCCACGAGTAGCTGGGCCTCCGCCGCCCCAGGTGCGAGATAGAGGAAGCCGAGCCGCAGCAGGCTGTCGTCGTCGACGCCGTCCTCGCACAACTGCGCCCAGATCTCCTGGTTCTTGCCCAGGTGCAGCTCGAGAAGCTGCTCGTACCACTCGGCCATGCCCGCCACGCTAGTCCAATCGCAGGGGGTGAGTAGTCCTACTCCGCCATAGCACGGGTAGAACGTCTCACCCCTGGCCGGATCGTGGGCGACTATAGGGTTCGAGCATGCGGATCGAAGGATCAGGCGCGCTCGTCGTCGGCGGCGCCTCGGGGCTCGGAGCGGCGACGGCGCGCGCGCTCCACGCGCGCGGCGCGATCGTCGTCGTCGCCGACGTCGACGCCGAGCGAGGGGCCGCGCTCGCCGCCGAGCTCGGCGAGCGCGCGAGCTTCGCCGCCGCCGACGTGACGCAGCCCGAGCAGCTCGAGGAGGCGGTCGCCCACGCCGCTGCGGTGCCCGGCGGGCTGCGCATCTCCGTGCACTGCGCCGGGATCGTCCACGCCGAGCGCACGGCACGCGATCGCGGGCCGCACCGGACGGAGACGTTCGAGCGCGTGATCGCGATCAACCTCGTCGGCACGTTCCACGCGCTGCGCCTCGCGAGCGCCGCGATGCTGGCCGGCCCACCCGGGCCCGCGAGCGAGCGCGGCGTGATCGTCAACACGGCCTCGATCGCCGCCTTCGACGGCCAGATCGGGCAGATCGCCTATGCCGCATCGAAGGGCGGCGTCGTCGCGCTGACCCTGCCGGCAGCGCGCGACCTCGCCACATTCGGGATCCGCGTCTGTGCGATCGCGCCTGGCCTCTTCGACACTCCCCTGCTCGCCGGCCTGCCGGCCGACGCGCGCCAGCAGCTCGCCGCATCGATTCCGTATCCGCCGCGGCTCGGCGATCCCGCCGAGTTCGCTCAGCTCGTCTGCCAGATCGTCGACAACGACATGCTCAACGGCGAGGTGATCCGGCTCGACGGAGCGCTGCGGATGGCGCCGCGCTGATGCGGGCCACGCTCGCGATCGCGTGTAGCGCAGCACTCGCGGTGCTCGCCGGGTGCGGTGGCTCGCCGGCCCCGGCGCGAGGCGCGAGCGTCGCCGCGACGAGCCCCGCCGCCGTGCCGGCGACCAGCCGCACGACCGCAGCTCCCCAAGCGCCCGCGATGCCGGGCGCGCACCTCGCTCCGCACGAGGCGGTGCCGATCCTCATGTACCACGTGATCGGCTACGTGAGGCCCGATACCGCGCTGCCCGCGCTGTGGGTGAGCCCGTCCGAGTTCTCCGCCGAGGTGCGGGCGCTGAAGGACGGCGGCTTTCACGGCGTCACGCTGCGCCAGCTGTGGGACGCCTGGCATCACGGCGCTCGACTGCCGAGCAAGCCGATCGTCTTCTCGTTCGACGACGGCTACGAGGGCCAGGTGCGAAATGCGCTGCCGACGCTGCGCCGGCAGGGCTGGCCCGGCGTGCTGAACCTCAAGCTCGACAACCTCCCCGATCTCGGTGGCTCACGCGGCGTGAAGCGGATGGTCCAGGCGGGCTGGGAGATCGACTCGCACACGATCACCCATCCGGACCTGACCACGGTCGGCGACCAGCAGCTTCGCCACGAGCTCGTCGCCTCGCGGTCACGCATCAAGCGCCTCTTCGGCCGCGGGCAGGCGGCGTTCTTCTGCTATCCGTCGGGACGCTTTGACAGCCATGTCATCGAGGCCGTGCGCGCAGCGGGCTACCTCGCCGCGACGACCGTGCAGCCAGGCTTCGCAAAGCCCTCCGCCGACCCCTACGAGCTGGCTCGCGTGCGCGTCGACGGTGGCACTGGTGCGCCCGCCCTGATGCAGAAGATCCGGGCGCTGCGCACTGCGCCGTCCGTCACCGGGGACGGAGCCTCCGGCGGCGAGTAGGCCGGCCGCTTACGTCAGCCGCTCCACGAGCATCGCCTGCCCCATGCCCCCCGCGACGCACATCGACTCGATGCCGTAGCGGCCGTCGAAGGCGTCGAGCCCGTTGAGCAGCGTCGTCATGATCCGCGCGCCGGTCATCCCGAACGGGTGGCCGAGCGCGATCGCGCCGCCGAACGGATTCAGCCGCTCGGCAGGGATCCCGAGCTCGTCGCGGCAGGGCACGATCTGCGCGGCGAACGCCTCGTTGATCTCGACGATGTCGATCTCGTCGATCGTCATGCCGACCTGGGCGAGCAGGGCCCGGATCGCCGGGATCGGGCCGAGCCCCATGAGCTCGGGGCGGATCGCGGCGACCGTCGAGGCGATGATGCGCGCGCGCGGCGTCAGGCCGAGCGCGGCGGCCTTCTCCTCGGACATGACGAGCACGGCGGCGGCACCGTCGTTGAGCGGACAGGCGTTGCCTGCGGTAACGGTGCCGTGCTCGGGGTCGAAGACCGGGTTGAGCGCGGCGAGCTTCTCGATCGTCGTGCTCGGTCGCGGGCCGTCGTCCTTCGTCAGCTCGCCGCCGTCGGGCAGCGCGACGGGCACGATCTCGCGATCGAAGTGGCCCGACTGCTGAGCGGCGACGGCGCGCATCTGCGAGATCAGCGCCCACTCGTCCTGGGCCTCGCGCGAGACGTTGCAGCGCGCGGCAACCTTCTCGGCCGTGAGGCCCATCGGGATGTAGACGTCGTAGAGCGAGCCTTCCGAGCCGTTGAGGACCGGGTGCTTGGCCTCCTCGGGGATGCCGGCACCGAGCCCGGCACGCGAGACGGCCTCGACGCCGGCGGCGATGTATTGGTCACCCTCGCCGGCCTTGATCGCGTGGAAGGCCATCCGCAGCGTCTGCAGCGACGACGCGCAGAAGCGGTTGACGGTGCAGGCCGGCACGTGGTGGTCGATGCCGGCGAGCAGCGACGCGTTGCGGCCGATGTTGTATGCCTGCTCGCCGATCGAGGAGGCAGCGCCCATCATGACGTCGTGCGTCTGTGCGAAGTCGACGTCCGGGTTGCGCTCGATCAGCGCGCGCAACGGCGTTGCGGCGAGCTCATCGGCACGGACGCCGACGAGCGACCCCTTGAACGCGCGCCCGATCGGCGTGCGTACGGCGTCCACGATCACTGCTTCAGGCATGCCTGACTCCTTTGATGGTCGGTTGTGTCCCCGGCGGTCGCACTCCACGGGGTCGTCTTTCACCTCGGCGTCTCACTCGCCGGAGCCTTCCGAGCCATCATTGTGTCAGATGAACGCGAGCGGCCCGTAAGGATCGCTCGGCGTCAGGGGCGAACGGCCGAGCGGGCGGGACGCAGTCCCGGCCCGCTCGTCCCCCCGCGGATGTGCCTAGTGCGCGATGTTCGCGTAATGCCCGGTGTCCGGAAGGACCACCATGAGTCCGATGACAACCATCATCGCGATGAATGCCAAGATGGCGAGCATGAACTTCGCAGGGGTGACCATGTGTTGCTCCTCCTCCAGTAGAACCGACGTGAGCGCGGGCGGCCCGATTTTCCGCTCGCCGGACGCGAATCTACCGCGCGGACGCGCCAACCACCAGCGCGGTCGCCGGCGCGACTACAAGCCGAGGTCGCGCACGCCGAGCTCGTCGGCGCCAAGATGGTGCGCGAGCTCGTGGCGGACGGTCCGCGTGACCTGCTCGCGCAGGACCTCCGGGTCGTAGCCGAAGTCGCGCCGCAGCGTGTCGCGATAGATCACGATCCGGTCGGGAACGTCGTCGCGGGCGACCCCGTCGCCGTGGTAGAGGCCGTACGCGCCGGCCTTCCGACCGCCGTCGGAGATGACGACCGCGACGTTGCGCTCGAGCGCCCGCTGGAGGATGTCGGGGAGCTCGTCCATCGCCTCGCGAACGAGCTCGGAGAAGTCCTCGTCGTCGTAGGGATCGAGCTCGAGGAACGCCATCTCGTCGGGATCGGGGGCGACGCCGTCGCGCGCAAGCCGCTCGCTCTCCTGCACGAGGCGCTCGAAGTCGGCCTCGGACTCGGGCTCGCTCCAGCCCGCCAGGCGCAGCCCCAGCGACATCATCAGGGCACCGATCACGAGGATCGCCAGCACCACGAGGAACCCGCCCTGCATGATCCGCACGGGTGTCGAGACGCTGAAGCCACCGAGCAGCCCAACGGCGCCCAGGCCCAGCGCCATCGCGAGCACGGCGGCAAGCACGACTCGTCGCGGCGTCGGAGAGCGCATGGGTCAATGGATGCTACCGGCGGCCCACGCCTCGGCCGCCACGCGACCCGCTTCGCCGCGCCGGATGACCGTCTACCCTCGCGCTATGCCATCGATCTTCGACTCCGACAACATCGAGGTCACGCCCGAGCAGACCCAGGGCGCACTCGCTGACGACAGCGCGCAGGTCATCGACGTGCGCGAGGGCTACGAATGGGATGCCGGGCGCATCGACGGGGCGCTCCACATCGAGCTCGAACATCTTGCGTCCAACGCCGCGAAGATCGACACGGACCGTCCCGTGATCTTCCACTGCCGGCTCGGCTCGCGCTCGGCGATGGCCGCGCAGGCGTTCCGCGGCGTCGGGATCGACGCCTACTCGATGGCCGGCGGCCTGCAGCGCTGGTACGAGGAAGGCCGCCCGCTCACGCCCGAGGGCGGCGGCGTCGCCGACCACTGAGACCCGCCGTCTGACGTGCGAAAGGCCCGCCACCGGCGGGCCTTCGCGGGTGAAGCGGCGTCGTGCTCCTCAGAGCTTCGTGACGTTGACCGCCTTCGGTCCCTTGTCGCCCTGCTCCTCTTCGTACTCCACGCGCGCGCCTTCGCTGAGCGTGCGGAATCCGTCGGCGACGATCCCCGTGTGATGCACGAACAGGTCGCGGTTGCCCTCGTCGGGCGTGATGAACCCGAAGCCCTTGTCGTCGCTAAACCACTTCACGGTCCCGGTGGCCATGTGAGCCGTCCTCCGCTGGTCTTTTGCGGCGGGCACCGTACCACGCAGGGCGCGCTGCGGAGGCACGGCTCTCCTACGATCCGGCGGCGGGGTCGCGCCGGGCGCCCAGGGCGTCCGGCATCGGCCGATCGCACACCCGAACGGAGAGGAGACCCGCATGGCGCAGGACGAGGCACACGAGGTGGTGACGGGTGAGGGCTACGCCGTCGGCAACATCGACGCGCTCGGCGACGGCGGCGGATTTCGCAAGATCCGCCGCGCGCTCGAGGTCACGGCGCTGGGCATCAACGTGATCGTCATGCCCGCCGGGTTCTCGGGGCGGCGCCACTACCACTACGAGCAGGAGGAGACGTATTTCATCCATGCCGGGCAGGCCGAGCTCGAGTTCGGCGACGGCGCCGTGCACCGCCTCGGGCCGGGCGGGGTGGCCCGGATCGACGCCGCCACGGTCCGCCTGATCCGCAACGTCGGCGAGGGAGAGCTCGTGTACCTCGCGGTCGGCGGCAAGGACGGCTACGTCGAGAACGACGGCCATCTCCTGCCGTCTGAGGAGACCGGCTGACGCCACCGCCGAGCCGCGCAGCCGTGCCGGCCGGTGCAACTTACATTGCAGGTTGCAGGGCAAACCGGCACGGCGCCGAGGGATTGCTAGCGTCGCGTAGCCCGCCGATGCCCGTCCGCCGCCTCGCCCTCATCTGTGTCCTCGCCGCGTGCATCGCGGTTGCGGCGACCATGCTCGGCACGGCCGGACCGGCCGGCGCCGACCTGTCGAGCAAGATCAGCACGCAGGCCGATCGCGCCGAGGCACTGCGTGCCTCGGTCGCCACCGAGCAGGCGCGCATCAGCGCCTCGGCCGCAGGCCTCGCCCGCGCGCAGCGCCGCCTGCAGAAGCTGCAATCCGCCGCTGCCGCGCAGCAGGCCCAGCTCGACGCCGTGCACGCCCAGTTCACGCGCGCCCGCGACCGTCTCACCCGCCTCGTCAACCTCCAGCATCGCGCGACCGATGCGCTGCGCGCGAACCTGCAGACGGCCTACCGCAACGGCGAGCCGGACATCGTCTCGGTCGTGATCACCGCGCACGGCTTCACCGACCTGCTCGAGAAGGCGGACTTCCTCAAGCGCGTCGCCCACCGCAACGCCCAGATCATGGACATCGCGCGCACCTCGCGCGGGCAGGTGACGCAGCAGACCAAGCGCCTGGCGAGCATGCAGGCGCGCGAGCAGGCGCTCGCCACGCAGCTGCAGGGCAAGCGCCAGGCCGCGCAGACGGTCGAGACAGCCCTGCTGAGCGCCCGTGAGCAGCATCTCGCCCGCTCGAACCTCAAGCGCGCCGAGCTGCGCGACGTCCAGAGCCAGCTCGCCGAGCTGCGCAAGAAGCTCGCCGAGAGCGCTCGCGCGGGCATCGCGACAAACGCCGGCGGGCTCGCCCAGCCGCCCGCCGGGGCCCCGGCCGCCGTCGGGCTCGTGATGGCCGCGGGCAACGCGATCGCCGGCCTGCCCTACCTCTACGGCGGCGGTCATGCGGGCTTCAAGGACACCGCCTATGACTGCTCGGGCTCCGTCAGCTACGCGCTCGCCGCGGCGGGACTCGTCACGTCGCCGATGGCGTCGGGCCCGTTCATGAGCTGGGGCGACCCCGGCCCCGGCAAGTGGATCACGGTCTACGCGAACGCCGGCCACGCGTTCATGGTCGTCGGCGGCTGGCGCTTCGACACGGGCAACCTCGGCAACGGCAGCCGCTGGACGCAGCAGATGCGTCCGACCGGCGGCTTCGTCGCGCGCCACCCGCCGGGCCTGTAACACACGTCTACGGCGCGGTGATCTCGCGCTTGAGGATCTTGCCCGTCGGCCCCTTCGGCAGCTCGTCGACGAGCCACACGATGCGCGGATACTTGTACGAGGCGACACGCTCCTTGACGAACGCCCGCAGCTCGTCGACATCGGCCGCCGCACCGTCCTTCAGCGCGACCGCGGCGCCGACCTCCTCGCCGAGCTCGTCGTGCGGCACGCCGACGACCGCCACCTCGCGCACGGCGGGGTGCTCGTAGAGCACCTCCTCGACCTCGCGCGGATACACGTTGTAGCCGCCGCGGATGATGAGCTCCTTCTTGCGATCCACGATGAAGAAGTAGCCGTCCTCGTCGATCCTCGCCATGTCCCCGGTGGCAAACCAGCCGTCGCGGATCGCCTCGGCCGTCGCCTCCGGCTGGTTGAGGTAGCCCTTCATGACGTTGTGGCCCTTGACGAGGATCTCGCCGATCTCACCCTGCGCGACATCGGCGCGCTCGTCGTCGACGACCCGCATCTCGACGCCGCCGATCGGCGTGCCGATCGAGCCGGGCTTGCGCTCGCGGTCGGGATGGTTGAAGGAGGCGATCGGCGACGTCTCGCTGAGACCGTAGCCCTCGAGGACCTTGCAGCCGAAGCACTCCTCGAAGCCGCGTAGGACCTCGACCGGCATCGACGCACCGCCGGACGCGCAGATCCGCAGGCTCGACGTGTCGTACGCCGCGCGATCGGGATGGTGCAGGAGCGCGCCGTACATCGTCGGCACACCCTCAAGCACGGTGCAGCGGTCGCGCTGCAGGATCTCGAGCGCCTTCGCCGGATCGAACCGCGGCAGCAGCGTGATGCACGCGCCGGAGCTGATCGCCGCGTTCATCGTGCAGGTCTGCCCGAACGAGTGAAACAGCGGCAGGCCGCCGAAGATGACGTCCCCCGGCCCGAGGCCGAACAGGGCAACGGCCGCCGCCACGTTCTTGCGCAGGTTGTCGTGCGTGAGCTCGGCGCCCTTCGGTCGTCCCGTCGTGCCCGACGTGTAGAGGATCACCGCCGTGTCGTCGCCGGCCTGCTCTGCGATCTGCTCGTCGGGCTCGTGGGCGAAGATCAGGCCCTCGATCTCTCCCGGCTGCACGGGAACGACCTCGACGCCGCCGGCCTGCTCGGCGCCCGCTCGCGCGGCATCGATGAAGCCGTGCCACGCGAACAGCACCCTGACCTCGGCGTCAGCGAGGTAGAAGGCGACCTCGCGGCCCTTGAGCAGCACGTTGATCGGCACGACGACGGCACCGCGGTGCAGGGCCCCGTAGTAGACGGCCGGGAAGTACGGGACGTTGGGCAGCATGATCCCGACGCGGTCGCCAGGCCCGATCCCCTTGCTCGCGAGCATCGCCGCGACGCGCTGGCTGGCGTTCTCGAGCAGCCGGTAGTCGAAGGCGGCGTCGTCGAGCCGGACGGCGATCTCGTCGGGGTGCTCGGCTGCCGTGCGGGCGAGCATCAGTGCGAGATTCGCCGACATGGTGCGACTCTAATGTCATGCCCGACCTGCTGTGGATCAATGACGCGCTGGCGCTCCCCGTCGACGAGATCGTCGTCCGTGCGAGCCGCTCGTCCGGACCCGGCGGGCAGCACGCCAATGTGACGGCGTCGCGGATCGAGGTGAGCTTCGACGTCGCGGCGTCGTCCACGCTCAGCGACGCCCAGAAGGCGCGTATCACCGCGCGCTGCGGGCCGGTCGTCCGCGCGATCGCCCAAGACGCCCGCAGCCAGGCGCGCAACCGCGCGCTGGCGCTCGAGCGGCTCGCCGAGCGGATCGCGCGTTCGCTCGAGGTGCAGCGTCTTCGCAAGCCGACGAAGCCGACGCGCGCGTCGCGAACGCGCCGGCTCGATGCGAAGCGACGCGCCTCGGAGCGCAAGAGCACGCGGCGCCGCCCCGCGGGCGAGGACTGACGCCCGGCATCCGGCATCGCCGGATGCCGGGGAGCACGAGGAGCCACGTCCGAACGCTCGCGGAGCGACACTCCGCTAGCGGCGGACGTCCTCGCAGTCCGGGTCGATGACGTCCCCTGCGGACGCGAACACCGTGTCATGACCGGGACCACAGGTCACGATGTCGATCCCGCCGGCGACGACGTTGATGCGGTCGTCGCCTGCACCGCCGTCGATCGCGTCGCTGTCGAGGTTGCCGAAGATCTCGTCGTCGCCGTCGTCGCCGAAGATGTGGTCGGCGCCGCGGTCTCCGGTGATGCGGTCGTTGCCGGCGTCTCCGTTGATCGTATCGGCGCCGTCACGGCCGGCGATGATGTCGTTGCCGGGGCCTCCGTGCAGCTGGTCGTCGCCGTCCTCGCCATCGACGTAGTCGTCTCCGCCCCGGCCGAAGAGGTGGTCGTTGCCGAGCTTGCCGAAGATCGAGTCGTCGTCCTCGGTGCCCTGCAGGACGTCGTCACCCGCGGTTCCCTGGATGATCGAGGGAAGCTCGGCATCGTTGGCGCCTTCTGCCGCGATCGGCACGACCAGCTCGCAGTCGCGCAGCCGGTCGCGATCGGGGGCGTCCTGCTCGACGTAGACGGTGTCGCTGCCCGGCCCGCAGTCAACCGTGTCGGCGCTGTCGTCGGCGGCGCGGATCGAGTCGTCGCCCGGCCCGCCCTCGAGCTTGTCGTCGCCTGGACCGCCGACGATCTCGTCGTT
>DATBAE010000015.1:0-93207 GCA_036271655.1 Solirubrobacteraceae bacterium | reverse complement strand
GCTTCATGCGCGGCCCCAAGCGCCGCGACATCGGCCACGGCGCGCTCGCCGAGCGCGCGCTGGTCCCGATGATCCCGAGCCAGGAGGACTTCCCGTACACGATCCGCGTCGTGTCGGACATCCTGGAGTCCAACGGCTCCTCGTCGATGGCCTCGGTGTGCGGCTCCAGCCTCTCCCTGATGGATGCCGGCGTGCCGCTCAAGCGGCCGGTCGCGGGCATCGCCATGGGCCTGATCAAGGAGGGTGACGACTACATCATCCTCAGCGACATCGCCGGCGTCGAGGACCACCTCGGCGACATGGACTTCAAGGTCGCGGGCACCGCCGAGGGCATCACCGCCCTGCAGATGGACATCAAGATCACGGGCGTCACGTTCGACATCCTGCGCGACGCGCTTTCCAAGGCGCACAAGGCGCGGACGTTCATCCTGGGCGAGATGGCGAAGGTCATCTCCGAGCCGCGCGCGCAGCTCTCCGAGCACGCGCCGCGGATCATGACCGTCCAGATCGACACCGACAAGATCGGCCTGCTGATCGGCAAGGGCGGCGAGACGATCCGCGGTCTGGCCGAGGAGTTCGAGTCCCAGATCGACGTCAACGACGACGGTCTCGTGCTCGTCTACTCCGCCAACGGCACGCTCGGAGAGGCGCTCGCCGACCGCATCCGGTCGATGACCAAGGAGGTCGCGGTCGGCGACGAGTACCCGACCGCCAAGGTCGTCAAGACGACGACGTTCGGCGCGTTCGTCGAGCTCTCCAAGGGCACCGACGGCCTGCTGCACATCTCCAACGTCAAGCCCGGGGAGCGCGTCGACACCGTCGAGGACGTCCTCAACAAGGGCGACGAGATCCACGTGCGCGTGGTCGAGGTCGACCGCGAGCGCGGCCGCATCGGCCTGCGTCTGGCGGCCGATCCGGACATCGCCGGCAAGAGCGTCGAGGAGCTCGCGGCGGTCGGCAACGGTGGCGGCGGCGGAAGCCGCCCGCCGCGCGATCGCGGTCCGCGTCCTGAGCGCGGCGGTGACCGTGGCGGCGATCGCGGACGTCGCGGATCGGGCCGCCCGCGCCACGGCGAGGGCTAAGGCACTGGCAGAACCACGATTGACGGTCCTGGACTCCGGCGTCCGGGTCGTGACGGAGGCAATGCCTACCGTCCGATCCGTGACGCTCGGGTTCTGGATCGGCACGGGCTCGGTCATGGAGACGAAGTCGGAGGCCGGGCTGTCGCACCTCGTCGAGCACATGCTCTTCAGGGGCACCGACCGCTACGGCTCGCTGGAGATCGACCAGATCTTCGACACGATGGGCGCCGAGCTCAACGCGGGCACCGGCAAGGAGTCGACGTCGGTCCACGCACGCGTGATCGACGAGCACCTACCGCGTGCATTCGACGTCGTCGGCGACATGGTCTGGCATCCGCGGATCGAGGAGGAGGATCTCGCCAACGAGCGCGAGATCGTGCTCGAGGAGATCGCAATGTACGAGGACGACCCGCAGGACCGCGTCTTCGACGTGCTCGGCGAAGCCGTTTTCGGGGACCACCCGCTTGGCCGCGCGGTGATCGGCCGCGCGGACGTCATCGCCGCCACGAGCGCCACAGGGTTGCGGGCGTTTCATGCCGAGCACTACGCGCCGACGGACGTCGTCATCGCGGCAGCGGGCTCGCTGGACCACGACGCGATCGTCGAGCTGGCGAGCGCGCTGGACGTCCCCAGTCGCGGACCGGCCCCCGGTCCGCCGAGTGTGCCCGGGCAGCTGCCGGCGCACCTGCGCTTCCTCGCCAAGGAAACCGAGCAGTACCACCTCACAATCGGCGCACCGGCACTCGCCCGCGACGACGAGCGGCGCTTCGTCCTACGCGTGCTCGACAACATCCTCGGCGGGACGTCGTCGTCGCGGCTGTTCCAGGAGGTGCGCGAGTCGCGCGGCCTGGCCTACAACGTCTACTCGTTCCAGTCGCTCAACGCGGGTGGCGGGCTGATCGGCATCTATCTCGGGACGCGCCCGGACAACGTCCGGCCCGCGCTGCAGGTCGTCGCCGACGAGCTCGATCGGCTGCGCGCCGACGGTGTCACCGAGGATGAGCTGGTGCGCTCCAAGGAGAACGTCAAGGGGCGGATCGTCCTGTCGCTCGAGTCGACCGCGTCGCGCATGAGCCGGCTCGGCGGCGCGGTCCTGAGCGAGCTGCCGCTGCTGTCTGTCGACGAGGTCGTCGAGCGCATCGAGGCCGTGACGCGCGACGAGGTCAACGACCTGCTGCGCGAGCTGCTCGCCCCCGAGCGGCTGAGCGCGGCCGCGGTCGGCGCCGACGAAGACGTCTTCCGCCGGGCGATCGAGCCGCTCGCCCCCGAGCTGCTGATCGAGGTCACGGCGTGATTCGCGTGGCCGTCGCTGGCGCGGCGGGCCGCATGGGGCAGGCGGTCGTCGCCGCCGTCGAGGGCGCCGATGACATGGTGCTCACGGGTAGCTCCGACCCGGCGCTCGGGGTCACGCTTGCCGACGTGCTCGGCGATGCCGACGTCGTCGTCGACTTCACGCAGCCCGACACCGCGCTCGCCAACGCCCTGCAGTGCATCGAGGCGGGCGTCCACGTCGTGATCGGGACGACCGGCTTCGATCTCGAGCCGCTGCGCGAGATCAGCCCGCGCCCGGCCGCGAACGTCTTCATCGCCCCGAACTTCGCGATCAGCGCGGTGCTCATGATGCGCTTTGCGGTCGAGGCGTCGCAGCACATGGCGAAGGCCGAGATCGTCGAGCTGCATCACGACGCGAAGATCGACGCGCCGTCCGGCACGGCGGCGCGCACGGCGGCGCTCATGCAGGGCGACGTGCCGATCCACTCGGTCCGGCTGCCCGGCTTCGTCGCTCATCAAGAGGTCATCTTCGGCGACGTTGGGCAGTCGCTGACGATCCGGCAGGACTCCTACGCGCGCGAGTCCTTCATGCCGGGTGTGCTGCTCGCCGTGCGGCGCGTCGGCGAGCTGGACGAGTCGCCGCTCGTCGGCCTCGAGCACCTCCTCTTCTGAGCAGCGATCGGTCGAGTGGACCAGTCGTGAGCGAGGGGATCACGGTCGCCGTCACCGACCATGCCGTCGAGCGCTTTCGCCAGCGGGTCGGCACCCGCCGCGGCGGCTTCGAGGTCAAGCCAGAGATCGCCGGGCGTGTCAGCGACGCGTGGGGCGCGGGGCGTGTGAGC
The DNA here is from genome assembly GCA_036271655.1 of Solirubrobacteraceae bacterium. Taxonomy (GTDB): domain Bacteria; phylum Actinomycetota; class Thermoleophilia; order Solirubrobacterales; family Solirubrobacteraceae; genus CADCVQ01. The sequence goes on along the minus strand of DATBAE010000015.1, from coordinate 90,011 downwards.
GATACCCCACCAGCCGGAGTCAGCGACACGGCGGCCCGTGGCACGGTTTACGTCCGCGACCTCGTGGATCGTGGTGTCGTGTTCGTCTGCCGTCATGACCGCGCCTCGCGCGAGCTGCTCGTCGTCACGCTGTGGGAGGACGCGCGCTACGGTCCGCCGCGCGTCGACCAGCGCTACACCAACGCGCTGAAGGCCGACGACGACGCGCTCGTCGACCCCGGCCGTCGCTGGCGCGAGCGGCGTGATGGAAACCGCTAGCACTCGCGTGGGCTGACATGGACAAGGTCGCACTTGCGATCCCGCTCGGCATCGCGATCGGCCTCGTCGTGGGGGCGGTGGGCGGCGGTGGCGGCGTCCTCGCCCTGCCTGTGCTCGTCTATCTGCTCGGCGAGCGCGTCGGACCGGCCTCGACTGCCTCGCTCGTCGTCGTTGCGATCGCGGCCGGCATCGGCGGCGGCGCGCTCGCCCTGCGCGGTCATGTCTGCTGGCGGGTCGCACTGACCTTCAGCCTGCCGGCCGCCGCAGGCTCGCTGGCAGGGGCGGTCGCCAACCACGCCGTGAGCGCAGATGCGCTCATCCTGTCGTTCGTTCCGGTCATGCTCGTCGCGTCCGGTGCGACGTGGCAACGCGCCCGGCGCGTGAGCAGCGAGGACGCCGGGGACTGCCCTGACCTGCGGGCGGCCAGGATCGTGTTCGCCGGGCTTGCGGTGGGCTCGCTGACCGGGTTCTTCGGAGTCGGAGGCGGGTTCATGATCGTCCCGGTGCTCACGCTCTGGCTCGGGTTCAGCTTCCGGCGCGCCGTCGCGACGTCGCTCGTCATCCTCACGCTGACCGGCCTCGCGGCGCTCGCCAGCCACCTCGCGGTGGGCGCATCGATCGACGTACCGGTGACCGCGGCGCTGGCCGGCTCGACGGCGATCGGGGCACTCGTCGGATCGGTCTTCGCGCAGCGCGTGCCACAGGCCGCGCTGGGCCGTGCCTTCGCCGTGCTCGTCGCCCTGCTGGCGCTCTTCTTGCTCGTCGACACCCTGGCGCTCGGGGGACCCCCGGGCGGCTGAGAGGCTGAGGCCCGCCGGCCGTCAGCCGAGCGCGACGAGTTCGCGCAGGCGCGTGTGACGCAGCCGGGCGTCTGTGCGCCCAACGGCCGTGGCCAGCGCGGAGCGCTCGGCGACGACGACGCAGACGTCCTGCGCGCGCGTCACCGCCGTGTAGACGAGGTTGCGCGTGAGCATGATCTGGTGGCCGCGGAAGACCGGAACGACGATCGCCCGCGCCTGCGAGCCCTGCGCCTTGTGGACCGTTGCGGCGTAGGCGAGCCGCAGCGTGTCGAGCGCGTCGACCGGCAGCGAGACGCGCCGCCCGTCCTCGCCGGCGAACAGCACGCGGTCGCGCTCGGGATCGTGGTGCACGAGCACGCCCCGCTCGCCGTTGAAGAGGTCGTGCTCGTAGGAGTTGCGCGTCTGCATGACCTTGTCGCCGACGCGCAGCCCGCTGCCGGCGATCGGCGTCCCGTCCGGGTTGAGTCGCAGGCGCAGCTCGGCATTGAGCGCGTCGATCCCGAGCGGCCCCTTGTGCATCGGAGCGAGGACCTGGACGTCGGCCGCCGGATCGAGGTCGTAGTGGGCGGGCAGGCGCGTCGCCGCGAGCTCGCAGACCTCGGAGAAGATCGCCGCCGGCCCGTCGCGCAGGATCAGGAAGAAGTCGCGCACATCATCCTCACCCGCGACGCCGTCGGGCAGTTCCCCGGCGTTGATCGCGTGCGCGGCGCGCACGATCAGCGAGCGCGCAGCCTGGCGGAAGACCTGCGTCAGCCTCGTCGCCGGGACGGACGCCGGAGGGTGGACCGCGAGCAGGTCCTCGAGCACGCGGCCCGGCCCGATCGGGGCGAGCTGGTCGACGTCGCCGACCAGCAGGACGTGCGTCTTGGGTCCGACGGCGGCGAGCAGGGCTTCGGCGAGGTGCACGGAGAGCATCGACGCTTCGTCCACGATCAGCATGTCGCAGCCCTCGATCGGCTGGTCGGCATCGCGCGTGAAGCCTTCGTCGGGAGCCCATTCGAGCAGACGGTGGATCGTGGTCGCCTCGACGCCGGTCAGCTCGCCGAGCCGCCGCGCGGCCTTCCCCGTCGGGGCGCAGAGGCGCGCGCTGCGGCGGTTGGCCGTGAGCAGGTCCACGAGCGTGCGCATCGTCGCGCTCTTGCCCGTGCCCGGGCCGCCCGTGAGGATCGAGAGGCGGTGCTCGAGCGCCTGGGTTACGCCGCGCCACTGGCCGTCGCTCGGGACGAAGCTGCCGCTCGTCGGGCGCTCGACGTTCTCGAGCTCGAATGCGGGCTCGTCGTGCAACAGCCGCCGCACGTGGCCGGCAAGCCGCTGCTCGACGGCGTGCAGGCGGGCATCGGCAACGCGCGCACGGTCGTCGACGACAACGCGGCCACGGGCTGCGAGCCGGTCGATCGCCTCGTCGACGTCCACGGCGCCTGCGAGCAGCTTCGCGGCCCGCTGCGCGAGCTCCGCGCGGGGGAGATGGCAGTGCCCGTCGGTCTGCGCCTGGTCGAGCGCGTGCATGACGCCGGCGGCGAGCCGGTCGGGCGCGTCGAGCGGTGTGTCGAGCGCTCGCGCCAGCGCGTCGGCGGTCGCAAAGCCGATTCCGTCGAGCTCGCAGATCGCGTACGGCTCGCGTTGCAGGCGAGCGATTGAACCGGCTCCGAAGTGGCGCGCGATGCGGCCCGCGGAGGCGGCGTCGACGCCGTGCGTGTCGAGGAACAGCCGCAGCTCGCGCAGGCCGCGTTGATCGCGCCAGGAGCGCACCGCGCCGCCGATCCGCCGCGCACCGATCCCCGGCACCCCGCCGAGCGCCCCCTCAGGGTCGCGATCGATCGCGGCGAGCACCTCACCGGCGCCGTAGCGAGCGATCAGCAGTGCGGCTCCGCGCGGGCCGATGTGCTTGACGGACTCCAGGTAGGCGGAGACGGCGCCGTCACTGACGGGCTCGAGGATCCGCACGCGATCGACGGCGAACTGCCACCCGTGCCGGGGGTGACAGCGCCAGTCACCGCCGATCGCGATCGACTCGCCCTCGCGCACATGCCCGAGTGCGCCGACGAGGACCGCGGTCTCGCCGTCCTCGCAGACCGCGTCGAGCACCGCGAAGTCGCCGTCGGGGACGCTCCAGCGGATGCCCATCACCTCGGCGGTCAGCTCGCGCGCCGCGGCGTCGCGCGGCGGGGCGTCCTGCGCACGGTCGGACATCGCAACGCAGTCTGGCACGGCTACTTGACGTCTGAGGGCAACCGGTGTAACTACACGTGTGTGGATGCACTGACCTCGGACGAGCTGGCGGTCTGTGCCGAGATGCTCGCGACGTGCGCGTGCGAGCGCCTGCGCAGCGCCGCACGACGCGTCACGCAGACCTACGAGGCGGCGATCGGGCCCGGCGGCCTGCGAGCGACGCAGCTGCCGATCCTCGTCGCGCTCGGCTCCGTTGGGGAGATGGCGCTGACCGCGCTCGCCGACGCGATCGGCGTCGACCGCACGACGCTGACGCGCAACCTCGCGGTGCTCGAGCAGCGCGGCCTCGTGACGGCGGCGACGGACGATCAGGACGCGCGCGTTCGGCTGATCTCGATCACGCCCGCCGGTCGGGCGGCGCTGTCGGACGGTCTGCGACGCTGGCAGCAGGTTCATGCCGGCGTCGAGCAGCGATTCGGCCGCGAGCGCCTCGCCGCGCTGCATGCCGAGCTCGCCGCGCTCTCCGCTGCCGTCCAGGCCTGAGGCGGACGGGCAGTCTCGTCGGCCGACGGGGCGGCGGCGTTCGCCAGCTCGGGTGCGATACTGGGGACGTGCCCGCTCTGGGAGCCATCCTCACGGCCATCGTCACCCCCTTCGACGCGGACGGGTCCGTCGACGAGCAGGCATTCGTCGACCTGATGGCGCATCTCGCCGACAACGGCTCGGACGGGTTCGTCGTCTGCGGCACCACCGGCGAGGCTGCGACCCTCGACGACGACGAGCACCTGCGGCTCGTCGAGCTCGCCGTCGAAGCCAAGCCTGCGGGGACGACGATCGTCGCCGGCGTCGGTTCCAACGACACCCGCCACGCGACGCACCTCACCGCGCGGGCATGTGAGCTCGGCGCCGATGCGCTGCTCTCGGTCAACCCCTATTACAACCGTCCCAACCAGCGCGGGATCATCGCGCACTACCGTGAGGTCAGCCGTGTCGCCGACCGTCCGATCATCCTGTACAACATCCCGCAGCGGACCGGCTCGGATCTGCCGAATGACCTGCTCGCCGAGCTCGCTCAGCTCGAACATGTCGAGGCGGTCAAGCAGGCCAACAACGACAGCCTCGCGGCAATCGACGGGCTGCGGCTCTACGCCGGCAACGACGAGATCCTCGCGCGCGTGCTCGACATGGGGGAGGCGGGCGGCATCCTGACCGCTAGTCACATCGTCGGGCCCGAGATGCGCCGGATGGTCGACGAGCCCGCCGAGCGCGCCGCGATCCACGAGAGCCTGCTGCCGGTGTTCGCAGCGCTGAGCGTGGCGCCCGCCGCAGTCTCCAACAAGGCCGCGCTGAACCTTCTCGGCCACGCGGTTGGCGACCCCCGGCTGCCCTACGTTCCCGCCGACGCGCACGAGACCGCGACGATCCGCGCGATGCTGCAGGATCGCGGACTGCTCGTCGGAGCGACGGCTTGAGCGGCTCGCTGCGCGTCCTTCCCCTCGGCGGCCTGGGGGAGATCGGCAAGAACATGACCGTCGTCGAGTACGAGGACCGGATCGTCCTCGTCGATGTCGGCCTGCGGTTCCCGACCGCGGAGATGATGGGCATCGACCTCGTGCTGCCCGACTTCGGCTACCTGCGCGGCCGCGTCAGCGACATCGAGGCGATCGTCGTGACGCACGGCCACGAGGATCACCTCGGCTGCCTGCCGTTCCTCCTGCGCGAGCTCGGCGTGCACGACGCGCCGCCCGTCTACGGGGGCCCGCTGACGATGGCGATGGCGCGCTCCAAGCTCGACGAGCACAAGCTCTCGCGCGAGGTCCACGTCGAGGACGTCTCCGACGGCGAGATCATCGAGTGCGGCCCGTTCGACGTCGAGCTGATCCACATGACGCACTCGATCCCGGACGCGAGCGCCGTCGCCCTGAAGACCGAGCTCGGGACGATCCTCATCACCGGCGACTACAAGTTCGACCAGACCCCGGTGGACGGCCGCCCAGCCGACGTCTCGCGCCTCGCCGAGCTCGGCAGCGAGGGACTGCTGCTGCTCTGCGGCGACTCGACGAACGGCGACCGCCCGGGCTTCGCACCGAGCGAGAAGATCGCCGGACCGAACCTGCTCGACGTCTTCAGCCGCTGCAAGGGCCGGATCGTCGTCACATCGTTCGCCTCGAACATCCACCGCGTCCAGCAGGTCGTCGACGCAGCCGCTGCGCTCGGCCGCAAGGTCGTGCTCGTCGGGCGCTCGATGCGCAAGAACACGAACATCGGCAAGACGCTGGGCCACATCAAGCTGCCCGACGGGATCGTGATCGGCCCGCGCGAGATGTCGAACTACCCGGACCATAAGATCGTGATCATCTCGACGGGATCGCAGGGCGAGCCGCTCAGCGCACTGCGCCGCATGGCCCACCGCGACCACCCGCAGGTCGAACTGCACTCTGGCGACACGGTCGTCTTCAGCGCAACTCCGATCCCCGGCAACGAGCGCGCCGTCAACGAGACGATCGACCGGCTCTACCACATCGGCTGCGACGTCATCACGACGCGCGACGCGCCGATCCACGCCTCCGGCCACGGCTATCAGGAGGAGATCAAGCTGATGCTCAACCTGTGCAAGCCGCGCTACGTCATGCCGTTCCACGGCGACCACAAGCGCATCCATCTGCATGCGCAGCTCGCCGAGGCCGTCGGTGTCAGTCCCGACAACATCTTCAAGGGCGAGAACGGGCTGCCGCTCGAGCTCGACGCCAAGGGCGCGCGCTGGGGCAAGAAGGTCCAGTCGGGGATGATCTTCGTCGACGGCGTCGACATCGGCGACGTGACGGACGTCGCGCTGCGCGATCGGCGCATGCTGTCCGCCGACGGGATCTTCGTCGTCGTCGCGACGATCTCCGAGCAGGACGGATCGTCGGTCGCCGAGCCCGAGGTCATCTTTCGCGGCGTGCCCTACGCCGGCGAGGCCGACAAGCTGCTCGACCAGCTGCGCGCCTGCGTCGAGAAGTCGCTCGACCGTGCTGCTCGCGACGAGATCCGTGAGATCGACCTGCTGCAGGAGATCCTGCACGACGATCTCGCAGCGTTCGTCTACGACAAGATCAAGCGCCGGCCGATGGTTCTGCCGGTCGTCGTCGAGGTCTGACGACGCCGCCCGCGGGCGGGCTCCTCAGACTGGCGTGACGCTCCCGTCGGCGGTGTACTGAGTGCTGCGCGAGAGCGGCATCAGCACTTCGAAGCGCGTGCCGCGCGGGCGTCCCGGGCCGGCCATCGTGGGCGAGACGATCGTCACCGTGCCGCCGTGGGACTGCGCGACCGCATGCACGATCGAGAGCCCGAGGCCCGACGATCCGCCGCGATCGCCGACGCCGCGCACGAAGCGCTCGAAGACGCGTTCGCGCAGCTCCGGGGGAATCCCGGGGCCGTCGTCCTCGACCGTCAGGCGCACGCCGTCCCCGACGCGCTCGACGGTCGCGTGCACCTGCGTGCCCGGCGGCGTGTGGCGGATCGCGTTCTCCACGAGGTTGAGCGTCAGGCGGTGCAGCTCGTCGCGGGCGCCGTCAACCATCGCCCGGCTGGCATCGATGAGCAGATCGTGGCCATCGGCGATGACGCCGACCTCGCCGGCTGCCTCGACGAGCACCTGACCGAGGTCGGTGGCCGTGTGCGGCGCCTGGCGGGCCGCGTCGTGGCGGGCCAGCAGCAGGAGGTCGGCGACGAGTCGGCGCATCCGTCGCGACGAGCGCAGCGCCGAGTGGGCGGCCTCCTGCTGCTCGCCGTCGAGGCTCTCTGCCAGCAGCTCGAGGTTTGCGAGCACGCTCGTCAGCGGCGTGCGCAGCTCGTGCGACGCGTCGGCCACGAACTCGCGCTGGCGGCGCAGCGCATCCTCGGTCTCGCCGCGCGACGCGTCGAGCGCGTGAAGCATGCCGTCGAGCGTGCGCGCGAGCTCGGCGACCTCGTCGTCGGCCTCGACGGCGACGATCTTCTCGGCGGGGTCGCGGGTCCGCTCGATCTTGCGCGCGGTCGCGGTCAGCTCGGCGATCGGCGCCATCGCGCGGCGCGCGATCCACAGTCCGGCGAGCAGGGCGAGCCCGGCGCCGCTGAGGACGCCGACGATGAGGAAGAGATGGAGCCGCGCGACGGTCGAGTTCACCGTCGCGAGCGGGCGGGCGTACTGCATGTAGACGGGCCTGAAGTACAGGTCACCGGGCGGCGGCACGAGCTGGCGCGTCTCGATGACGTAGCCGTCGCGCTCGGTCCGGCCGACCTGCAGCGGACCGAAGTCGTGCGTGTGGGACGTCCCGTCGAGGAACAGTCCGGAGCTCATGACAAACCGGACGATCGTCAAACCGTCGTCGTACACCGCGGGCGACGGTGAGAGGTCCACGATCTCGTAATGCCCCGCCTCGGTGCCCGGGGTGAGGGCGCTGTAGCGCGTCTTGAGCCGCAGGATGTCCGCAGCGTCGCGCACCTCGCGGTTGAAGTCCTGATGCAGACGCTGCGCCGTCAGCCCGCCGACGGCGCCCGCGAAGCCGCAGAGGATGACGAACGTCAGCAGCGCCGAGCCGCCCGCGAGGCGCCAGCGAATCGGGATCTGTCGGGTGCTCTGCCTCACATCTAGGCGCGGAGCACGTAGCCCGCGCCGCGGATCGTGTGCAGAAGGCGCGGCTCATCGCCGGCTTCGAGCTTGCGTCTCAGGTTCGATACGAAGACCTCGATGGTGTTCGTCGTGGCGAACGGATCGTATCCCCACACCTCCTCGAGCAGTCGCTGGCGGGGAACGACGATCCGCTCGTTGCGCATGAGGTACTCCAGCAGCTCGAACTCCCGCTGCGTCAGCTCGATCTGGCGGCCGTCGCGCCGCACCTCATGCGTGTCGGGATTGAGCTGCAGATCGCCGACGACGAGCGAGGCGCTGCCGCGCGGTGGCCGGCGGCGCAGCAGGGCGCGCAGCCGAGCGAGCAGCTCCTGGCGCTCGAACGGCTTCACGAGGTAGTCGTCGGCGCCGGCGTCGAGCCCCTCGACGCGCGACTCCACCGCGTCGCGCGCGGTCAGCATGAGGATCGGGACGTCGCCGCCGTCCTTGCGCAGCTCGCGCGCGACATCGACCCCGTCCATCTTCGGCAGGCCGAGATCGAGGATCACGACGTCGGGCGTGAACTCGCGGGCGTCGGTCAGCGCGACCTCGCCGTCGTGGCTCGCGCGCGCCTCGTAGCCCTCCATCCGCAGTGAGCGCAACAGGACCTGGGCGATCTCCTGGTCATCCTCGACGACGAGAACGCGTGGGGGGCGGTCCGTCATGGCCTCCGAAGGGTACGGCCGCGGCTCAACCCACGGTAAGTGCCGCCTCTGCCGAGCCCCGGCGCGGCTCGCACAGGAAGCTCCGATCGAGGCAGGATCGGGCACGGTTGCCGTCGAACATCCGAACGGCTCAACCATGGCCGCCGCCCGCAAGCCCGCATCACGCCGCAAGTCGGCCACGTCCCGGCCGCGCGCCCGCGCGCAGCGCTCATCGCTGGGCGCGCTCGGCCTGCCCGTGATCGAGCAGCGCCACCTCGACCTGATCGGTCTCGGCCTCGTAGCAATCGGCGTCTTCCTCGTCTTCCCGCTGTACCTCGGCTGGGACGGCGGCGCCGCCGGGCATGCGGCCAAGCACTGGCTGACCTACGCGGTCGGGCAGGTGGCGTACGCCGCACCCGTCGCGATCGTCGTCGCCGGCGCGTTGTTCGTCCTGCGGCCGGTGCTGCCCGCGATCCGCCCGTTTCGCGCCGGCGCGGTCTGCCTGTTCGCGGCGCTGACACTGATGCTCGCCGCGGGCACGCTGGGGATCGGCCCGGCGGGCGTGCGTCACGGCTACTGGAACCCGTCATTCTTCGAGCCGCGCGGCGGGATCGTCGGCGATGCGCTGCTGTACGCGGTCGCGTCGGCGGTGTCGACGATCGGCGCCCATATCCTGGCGCTCTTTCTGCTCGCCGCGGGTGTGCTGCTGCTCACCGGCGCATCGGTCGCCGGCGTGCTGCAGGCGACGAGCTCGAGCCTCGTCGACACGACCCGTGCGATCGGTCGCGTCGTGCCGGTCCCGACGCGCAGGCCTGAGCGACAGGTGACCAACCCCGTCCCCGAGCCCGACGACGGCCGCGAGTCCGGCCCGGAGCCCTACGGACCGCCGGAGCCGGTCGATAGCGAGGTCGTCGTGCGTGCGACGCACGTCGAGGCACCTGCTCCGCCGCTGCCCGAGGAGGTGCCCGTCGGGCGCCAGGGGTTCTGGTCGGGCGCGACGCGCTTTCCGGACATCTACGGCGAGCCGCTGGACGACCGTGAGTCCGACCTGCTGCACGGCGATCTCGCGGCGCAGCGCCACGAGCCCGAGCTCGTTGACGACCCGGAGCCCGAGCAGCTCGCATTCGACGAGCCGGAACCCGAGGACGACTATCCCGAGGATGCGCAAGCCGATGACGTCACGGCGGTGATGGCGCAGCGCGTGCTGTCGGCCGCCGATCTCACGCCGCAGGGCCGCCTGCGCGGATCGGTCACCGACGATCCGGAGTTCGAATGGCGCCTGCCGAGTCCGGGCCTCCTACGGCGCTCGACCGCCGAGCAATCCCGGCCCGACACGGCCGGGCAGGCGCGGACGGCAGCGGCACTGATCGAGGCACTCGGGCACTTCGGGGTCGACGCGAAGATCACCGGGACGATCGCCGGCCCGCACATCACGCGCTTCGAGCTACGCCTCGCGCCCGGCATCAAGATGAGCAAGGTCGCCCAGCTCAAGGACGACCTCGCCTACGCGCTCGCCGCGACGGACATCCGGATCCTCGCCCCGGTCCCCGGCAAGACGGCCGTCGGGGTAGAGGTCCCCAACCAGCGCCGCCGGATCGTGCAGCTCGGCGACGTCTTCCAGGAGGCGCCGAAGGGCTGGTCGCCGCTCACCGTCTGGCTCGGCAAGGACGTCGGCGGCAAGGCGATCGGCGCTGACCTCGCGAAGATGCCGCACCTGCTCGTCGCCGGCACGACCGGCGCAGGCAAGTCGGGCGCGATCAACGCAATGCTCTCGAGCCTGCTGCTGCGCGCGACGCCGCATGAGCTGCGCCTCGTCCTGATCGACCCCAAGCAGGTCGAGCTGAACCACTACGAGTCGATCCCGCACCTGCTGACGCCGGTCATCACGAGCCCGCGGATGGCCGCCAACGCGCTGCAGAACCTCGTCCGCGAGATGGAGCAGCGCTACTCGATCATGTCGCTCGCCAAGACGCGCTCGCTCGTCGAGCTCAACCGTGCGCGAGCGAAGCGCGACGAGCCGCCGCTGCCGTACATCCTGTGCGTGATCGACGAGCTCGCCGACCTCATGATGGTCGCGCCTGCCGACGTCGAGGACTCGATCATCCGGCTCGCCCAGAAGGCGCGCGCCGTCGGCATCCACCTCGTGCTCGCGACGCCGTCGCCGCGCGTCGACGTCATCACGGGCATGATCAAGGCCAACGTCCCGTCGCGGATCGCCTTCTCGGTCTCCTCGCAGACCGACTCGCGCGTGATCCTCGACGTCAACGGTGCCGAGTCGTTGCTCGGCCAGGGCGACATGCTCTTCTCACCCGTCGGCTCGTCGCGGCTGCAGCGCATCCAGGGCGCGTACATCGACGAGCCGCAGATCGAGGCCCTGACGACGTTCTGGCGCAAGCAGGGCGAGCCCGAGCTGCGCGAGGATCTGCTCGACGAGGTGCCGACCGAGGAGGACGCGCCCGCGAGCGGACATGAGGAGGGCTTCAGCCCTGATGAGGACCCGCTGCTCGAGGACGCGATCCGCCTCTGCGTCGAGATGGGGACGGCGTCGACGTCGATGCTCCAGCGCCGCCTGCGGCTGGGCTATACGCGCGCAGGACGGCTGATCGACATGCTCGAGCGGCGCGCGGTGATCAGCGGCTACGAAGGCTCTAAGCCGCGCCAGGTCCTCGTCGCCGCCGCCGATGTCGAGCGCGTGATCGCCAACCTACGCGAGCGCGTCTCGATCGGCAGCCCGCTGGTGGAGGCCGAGCCACCACCGGACGCACACGAGCCCGAAGCCGTCCGCGAGTAGCCTCTGCCCGTGCGTACTTGCGAGGGTGACCGCTGATGCCTGACATCGGGGCATCACTGCGTGAGGCACGGATGCGCGCGCGGATCGACATCTCGGAGATCGAGGCGCAGACGAAGATCCGCGCGAAGTACCTCCGCGCGTTGGAGAACGAGGAATGGGACCTACTCCCCGGGCCGACCTACATCAAGAGCTTCCTGCGGACGTATGCCGAGTCGCTCGACCTCGACGCGAAGCTGCTCGTAGACGAGTACAAGCTCCGACACGAGCACCTCAGCGACGTCGACCTGCAGCCGATCAACGCGGCCGCACCGGGCCGCGAGCGACGCCGCCAGGCCCCGGCGCTGCCGCCTTGGCTCTTCATCGCGGCGATCGTGGTCGCGCTCATCTTCGTCCTGTACCTGCTCGGCAACTCGAGCAACGACACGCCGCAGGAGCCGGCTGCGACCCCACCGCCTCCGGCCAGCGTCACGCCGCCGGCTGCGCCGCCGGTGACGACGACAACGCCGCCGCGCCCGAAGACCGTCCGCCTGCAGATTGAAGCCACCGGGCTCGTCAACGTCTGCCTGAAGGCGGAGGGCCGCACGCTCGTCAACGGCGAGAACCTGCAGGCCGGGGAGCACACGAAGACGTACAGCTCCAAGCGCTTCGCGCTGACGCTGGGTAACAACGCGGTGATCCTCCATGTCAACGGCCGGCCGCTGACGGTCGCTGCGGCGCAGAACGGCATCGGCCTCGAGATCAGCCCGATCCGCGGCCGCCAGCCGCTGTCGCCGCAGAAGCGACCCGTCTGCACGCCGTGACCATGCGATGAGCGTCCGCGCAGGGATCGTCGTGACCGGCACCGAGGTGCTGACCGGACGCGTCTTCGATCGCAACGGTCCGTGGCTCTCCGAGCGGCTGCTCGAGCTCGGCGTCGACCCGATCGCGATCGCCGTCGTCGGCGACCGCCCCGACGACATCCTCCGGGCCCTGCGCTTCCTTGCGGCGGAGGGCTGCGCGCTGCTCGTCACGAGTGGCGGGCTCGGTCCGACCGCCGACGATCTGACCGCCGCCGTCGTAGGCGAGTTCCAGGGCCGCGAGATGGTGCTCGACGAGGCACTCGAAGCCCGCATCGCGGAGATCCTGCGGCCCCTGATCGCACGCTGGCCCGATCTGGACCCAGCGGCACTGCTCGTCTCCAACCGCAAGCAGGCAGTCGTTCCGGCCGGCGCGGAGATCCTCGAGCCGGTTGGGACGGCGCCCGGGCTCGTCGTGACGCCCGCTTCACGCTCAGAATCCGAGCCTAGGACCACACCGGCCGTCGTCGTCCTACCGGGCCCACCACGCGAGCTGCAGCCGATGTGGCAGACCGCAGTCGCGACGAGTGCTGCGCTGCGCGCCGCCCTCAGCGGAGCGGTCGACTATCGCCGCGACATGCTGCGGCTCTACGGCATCCCGGAGTCCGAGATCGCAGCGACGCTGCGCGCCGCCCAGGACGCCGGGATCGCGCTCGACCGGCTCGAGATCACGACCTGCCTGCGCCGCGGCGAGGTCGAGGTCGTCACGCGCTACGAGCCGCCTGATGCGCACGTCTACGACACCTTCGCCGCCTTCGTCCGCGGGCGTCATCCGGACACGCTCTTCTCCGACGACGGCACGACCGTCGACGAGCAGGTCGCCGCGCTGCTGACGGGAGACGGCTCGCGGCCGGTCGCGACGATCGCCGTCGCGGAGTCCTGCAGCGGGGGCCTGCTCGCCGCCCGGCTGACGGAGCGTGCCGGCGCGTCGGCGTTCGTGCGTGGTGGGCTCGTCGTCTACGCCAACGAGGCGAAGATCGAGCTGGCAGGCGTCGACCCGGCGCTCATCGAACGGGCCGGAGCCGTCTCGCAGGAGGTTGCCGAGGCGCTCGCCGACGGCGCGCGGGCAGTGCTCGGCGCCGACGTCGGGGTCGGCGTCACCGGCATCGCCGGTCCTGGCGGAGCGACGGCGAACAAGCCGGTCGGGCTCGTCTGGGTCGCGGTCAGCCGCCGCGACGGGCGACGGCTGACGCGCTCCGTGAAGCTCGCGGGTGGGCGTACGGACATCCGCGACCGCTCGACGACCGTCGCCCTACACCTCGTCCGCAGGCTCCTGCTGAGCTGACGGGCGAGCCGTTCACCCGAGCCGTCTACCGGAGGTCCCCATGACAGGCGCACCAGGCAGGGGTACGAAGGAGGATCCGTGGGTGCTCAAGACACCTCCGGGCACGTCCGAGTACACGATGTACCGCGACGAGGACTCAGATCCACCCAGGCTCGTGTGCCAAGTCGGCAAGACGACGTTGAGCTATCAGCTGCGCTGCCTAGAGGACCTGCGGGAGATGCTTGCCGTCCACGGTGACTGGATGGCGCTCGGCAGCGCCGACGAGCAGAAGGAGGCCAAGCAAGGGACGGTCGAGGCATGGGGACGCGATCCGTCCAACCCGGTCGGCGGCTGGTACGGCCTCAAGAAGGGCCTGCGCGGCCGGTTCGGGATGTACGTGCCACCGCTGATGGAAGCGCTCGGGCTCGCCGACCTCGAGCACAACCCGCGCAACAACCGGATGCGAGCTGCGTAACCGGCGGGATGCCCGCATAGCACGGGGTACAGTCGAAAAGATGCGCTATCAGGAGCATTCGCCTGGCGCGGCGCTCGCCCCCTGGGTCGCGTGCGCATGGGAGCGCAGCGACGGCGGCGAGACGCCCGTGCGCGTCATCCCGGACGGCTGCATCGACATCGTCTGGACGGAGGGCGTCGGCGCGCAGGTTGTCGGGCCGAACACGACCGCCTTCCTCGTCGCCCTACCTTGCGGCGTCCATGTCGTCGGCGTACGCATGAGACCGGGCTCCGCTGCTGCGCTGCTCGGCATCGACGCGCGCGAGCTGCGCGACGGCGACATGCCGCTGGCAGCCCTCTGGCGAGAAGCCGGGCCGCAGCTCGAGCAGCGACTCGAGGCCGGAACCGATCGCGTCAGGATCCTGCTGGCGGCGCTCGGCCGGGCCGCGCAGCACGGCGCCGCTCCCGACGCGCTTGTCACGGCCGCGGTACAGCGACTGCAGGACCCAGGCTCGCGAGTCAGCGCGCTGGCATCGGAGCTGGCAATCAGCCCACGGCAGCTACGCCGACGCTTCGACGCGGCCGTCGGATACGGCCCCAAACAGCTCGCGCGCGTGCTGCGGCTCGAACGGGCGCTTGCAAGCGCCCGTGCCGGTGAGGAGCTCGCCTGGGCGGCGGCTTCGGCGGGCTACGCAGACCAGGCGCATTTCTCGCACGAGTGCCGCGCGCTCGCCGGCGTGACGCCGTCGGCGCTGTGAACGGATGTCCGTTTCCTACAAGACATCCGCCACTTCCTGCGGCAGGATCATGATCATGAGCACGAGCGAGTTGCAGCAGATCCCCAATGTCGGGCCGGCGGTTGCGCGCAAGCTCGAGCGACTGGACATCACGCGCGTCGAGGACCTCCGCGGCCGCGATCCCCAGGCACTCTTCGAGCGCCTCTGCGCCCTCGACGCAACGCGTCATGACCCCTGCCTGCTCGATACGTTCGTCGCGGCCGTCGACTACGCCGACGGCGCGCCCGCGCGACCGTGGTGGGAGTACAGCCGCGAGCGCAAGGCGCGCGCGCGTGGGTGACGAGGCGATGCGGCTCGGCTGGGTGATCGTCTACGTCGACGACCCGCCCGCCGCGCGGGACTTCTACATGCGCGCGTTCGGGCTGCAGGGCGGCTTCGCTGCCGGCGATGAATACGCCGAGCTCGACACCGGGTCGACGAAGCTCGCCTTCGCGGCGATGACGCTCGGCGAGCAGAACTTCAGCGGCGGCGTGCAGCCGGCTTCGGACTCCGGCCGGCCGGCCAACGTCGAGCTCGCGCTCGTCGCCGACGACGTGGACGCCGCCTACCGGCGTGCGCTGGAGGCCGGCTGCACGGCGCTCTCAGAACCTGCGAACAAGCCCCACGGGCAGCGGGTCGCCTGGGTCCGCGACCCGTTCGGCACGCTGCTCGAGCTCGCCACTCCGCTGTAGGCGCCACCTCGGCGACGGAGTTCACAGCGAGATAACACCGGGCCCGGTGTCCCCGCGACAATCGCGGTCGATGAGCGTGACCTACCCGCGCCACGACGTGATCACGGTCGGCGAGCTCACGATCCAGTTTCCGGACGGGCTCGTGTGCCTCCGCGGGCGCGCGCTGACGCTGTCGCTGCGGGAGTTCGGCCTCCTGCTCGCTCTCGCGCGGGCGAAGGGACGGATCCTCTCGCGCCAGCAGCTTTACGAGGAGGTTTGGGGCAAGCCGCTCACCAAGCGCGATCGCTCGGTCGACGTCTACGTCCACAAGCTGCGCGCAAAGCTCGACGCGGCACACTCTGACTCGCGCTTCATCCATACGCACGTCGGCTTCGGCTATCGGCTCGCATACGAGCCGGCAGCGCCGTTGCGAGGCGCCAACGGACACTCGTAGCCGCCGGGCGCGTACAGCGCAACCGAGCCGAGGCCTCGGCGCAGGTGAGCCAGCCCGGAAGGCCTAGTGTGCCCGCGCGTGGCTTGCGTCGGAGAACTCGCGAAACAGCCCGCTGGTGACGAACGCGGTCTGCTCGCCAACGTCGACCGCGTTGTCTCCGACGCGCTCGAACGCGCGTGCGGCCAGCGTCATCATCATCGCCCACTCACGCGTGTCGGCATCGTCGCCCAGCTCGATCGCGAGCCGGAAGATCTCGCGGTTGAGCCGGTTGACCTCGCGGTCACGGGCGACGAGATCCTCGGCCATCGCGACGTTGCGCTCGGCGAACGCGCGGCTGCACTGGACGACCTCGGCGCGGGCGAAGCAGCCCATCGCGATCGTGCGATCGAGGATCTCGCGCTGGACGGGTGGCTCGTGGCCGACGATCGGCAACAGGCGAGCGATCGTGACGCATTGCGCGCCCATGCGCTGGGCGTGCTTGATGACATGCAGCAGCGCGGCAACGAGCCGCAGGTCGCCGGCAACGGGCGCTTGCAGCGCGAGCAGGGAGAGCAGCCCTTGGTGCACCTGCGCGCAGCGATCGTGGAGCGTCTGCGACGCGTCGGCGACGATCTGGCCTAACTCGATGTCCTGATGCTCTAGCGCTTCGATCGTGCGATCCAGCTGCGCGAGGACGAGGTCGAGCGTGCCGAGCGCGTCGCTCTCGAGGCGTGCGAGCTCGCTGCGGAAGTGGCTGCGTGTCACGCTCATGAGCTGTGATCGCGCGCCGGCGCCGCCGCGAGCTCGCCGAAGTTACCGGTCTCGATGAAGATCGCCTGCTCGGCGATGTCGCAGGCATTGCTCGCGATCCGCTCCAGCGCACGCGCGATGAGCGTCGTCAGCATCGCCCATTCGCGCAGCCCGGGGTCCTCGCCGGCGACGACCGCGAGGCGGAACACCTCGAGGTTGAGCCGGTCGACCTCGCGGTTGCGCACCGAGAGGGCATGCGCGACCTCGACGTCGCGCTCGGCGAAGGCGGTGCGCGCCTGCGCGAGCAGCTCGCCGGCGGCCGCGCCCATCTGCATGATCCGCTCGACGATCTCGTTGTCGTGTGGGGGCGTGCTCGCGGGCAGCGGGATGAGCTTCGCAATGTTCACGCACTGGTCGCCGATCCGCTCGACAGCGTTGATGAGATGTAGCACTGCAGCGACGATCCGCAGGTCGCCCGCGACGGGCGCCTGCAGCGCGAGCAGCGAGAGGACGCCCTGATGGACCTCGAGGTAGCGGCCGTCGACCCGGTCGTCGTCGGCGATCACAAACTCCGCAAGCGCGAGATCGGTCGTCGCGACCGCGTCGAGCACGCGATCGAGCTGCCCGATGACCATGTCGAGGGCGCCCAGCGCACCGACCTCGAGCTCGCGCATCAGCTCTTGGAAGTGCGGGCGACCCTGACCGCTCGTCGGCATCAGCTGAACTTGCCGGTGACGTATTCCTCGGTGCGGGGGTTGCTCGGTGTGCTGAAGAGCTGCTCCGTCGGCGCGTGCTCGACGAGCTCGCCGAGGTAGAAGAACGCCGTCGTATCCGACACGCGTGCCGCCTGCTGCATGTTGTGCGTGACGATGATGATCGTGAAGTCGGCCTTGAGCTCCTCGATCAGCTCCTCGACCTTCAGCGTCGCGATCGGGTCGAGCGCCGAGCAGGGCTCGTCCATCAGGATCACCTCGGGCTGGACGGCGATCGTCCGCGCGATGCAGAGGCGCTGCTGCTGACCGCCCGAGAGGCCGATGCCCGGCTGGCTGAGGCGGTCCTTGACCTCATCCCAGAGGCCGGCGCCGCGCAACGACTTCTCGACGACCTGCTTCGTGTCAGCCTGCTTGATCCCGGCAAGCTTCAACCCGGCGGCGACGTTGTCGAAGATCGACATCGTGGGGAAGGGGTTGGGCTTCTGGAAGACCATCCCGATCGCGCGGCGCACGGACGTGACATCGATGCCGGGGCCGTAGATGTCGAGATCGTCGAGCGTCACCTTGCCTTCGGCGCGAGCACCCGGGATCTCCTCGTGCATCCGGTTCAGGCAGCGCAGCACCGTCGACTTGCCACAGCCCGAGGGACCGATCATCGCGGTCACCTGGTTGGCGGCGTAGTCGAGCGAGATGTCCTTGACGGCGTGCGAGGAGCCGTAGAAGGCGTTGAGCTTCGACAGCGACATGCTGCGCGCGGTGGGAGCCGCAGACGGCGACGCGACGGCCTGCGAGCGGGCGGCGACGCCGGCGGTTGCGCGCAGCGGAGCAGGCCTCGCGCCCTTCCGCTCCTTGCCCTCCTCGGGACTCACGCGCTCGGTCGGGACATCGGGGGGCATCATGATTGCAGGCGGCTCCTTCTCTGGGCCAGGCGGGCGAGCAGCGTCAGGATGAGGATCATCAGCACGAGCGTCAGGGCGGCGCCCCAGGCTCGCTGGACGAGCCGGTCCTGGGGCTGGCCGACGTCGTTGAAGATCTGCAGCGGCAGTGAGTTCATGCGATCGGTCACCTTCGTCGAGATGCCATTCACGAACGCGACCGTGAACAGCAGCGGCGCGGTCTCGCCGGCCGCACGCGCGATTGCGAGCATCGATCCCGTGATCAGGCCGGGCCTCGCCGTCGGCAGGACGACGCGGAAGATGACGCGCCAGCGCGGCGCGCCGAGCGCTAGCGCCGACTCGCGCAGCGAGTTCGGGACGAGGTTGAGGACGACCTCGGCCGAGCGCGCGACGACCGGCAGCATGAGCAGCGCCAGCGCGACGGCGCCCTTCCAGGCGGCGTACGAGGTGCCGCCGACCTGCGTGGCGACGAGCACGATGTAGATGAAGAGCCCGAAGACGATCGACGGCACGCCCGTCATCACGTCTACGAAGTAACGAACCGTGTTGGAAAACAGGCTGCGCTTGCCGTACTCGATGAGATACAGCGCGACGGCGATGCCGAGCGGGATCGCGAATGCGCTCGCGAGCGCGACGATGATCAGCGTGCCGACGATCGCGCTGCGAATGCCGCCCGGATCACCGAGGAAGCTGCCGGTGGGGTCGCTCGTGAAGAACTCCACGCTCCAGGCACCGAGGCCCTTCGAGAGCAGGCAGTAGACGATCAGGAACAAGGGTACGAGCGCGAGCAGCGTGAGGCCGAGCGTCGTACCGCGCGCGAGCATGTCGGTGAGGCGCCGGCGGGAGCTGACGACCGGTAGGACGGGACGGGCGCTCATCCGGCCATCCCCACGGGAACGCTGCGGCTCGTCGCCGTCTCCGCGCGGTTGACGTAGTAGCGAGCGACGAGGTTGATCGCCAGCGTGAGGATGAAGAGCAGCAGCCCGGCGGCGATCAGCGAGGCCTTGTGGACGGCGTCAGCAGCGGCCTCGCCGAACTCGTTGGCCTGGACGGCAGCGAGCGTGTAGCCCTGCGTGAAGACACCCTTGCCGATGACGGCCGCGTTGCCGATCAGGATCGTGACCGCGATCGTCTCGCCGATCGCGCGGCCGAGCCCGAGCATCGCGGCGCCGGAGATGCCGGCGCGCGAGTAGGGGAGGACGGCGACGCGGATCATCTCCCAGCGCGTTGCGCCGAGCGCGAGCGCGGCCTCCTTGTGGTCGCGAGGGACGGTCGACATCACCTCACGCGAGATCGCGCTGACGATCGGGATGATCATGATTGCGAGCACAAGGCCCGTCACGAAGTAGTTCGGGATCGACACCGTGCCGCCGAAGAACGGCAGGAAGCTGAGCGCGTTGTTGACCGCGCGCTCCGGTCCCAGCAGCGCGGGCGCCATGACGAAGATCCCCCAGAGCCCGTAGACGACCGACGGTACGGCGGCCAGCAGCTCGACGAGGATCGTCAGCGGCTGGCGCGCACGGCGTGGGCAGAGCTCGGTGATGTAGAGCGCCGTCGCAATTGCGACGGGCACCCCGATCAGGAGCGCGATGACGGCCGTCACGAGCGTCCCGAAGAGCAGCGGCAGCGCGCCGTAGAGCTTCTGCGACGGCACCCAGTCGGCACCGGTCACGAAGTGGACGATGCTCGTCTGCTCGAACGCCGGCTTTGACTCGATCAGCAGCTTCACGAAGAAGAAGCCGATCAGCAGGAGGACCGCCGCCGCCGCGGTGGCGAGCACCCCCTGCAGCACGGGGTCGGCGAAACGCGGCCCCGACCCGCGGGGCAATGTCCTGCGGGTCGGGGTGATCTGCGCCGCTTCCATGCTGTGCTGGCGTCGCCGCTAGCCGGCGATCGGAGCGCCGTTGCACTCCAAGCCGTCGACCTTGGCCTGCGCCATCGTCCGGATCGAGTCCGGCAGCGCCGCGTACTGCAGCTTCGGCGCGACCGCTTGACCAGCGCCGAGGGCGTAATCCAGCCAGTCCTTCAGCAGGCCCGCCTTCGCGGGCGTCAGACCGGCCTTGCAGCTGTCCTTGTAGGCCAGCAGGAACGTCACCGCGGTGATCGGGTACGTCGTCGCACCCGGCGCGTTGATCGTGCTGAAGCGCAGGTCTGCGGGCGGCTTGGCACCCTCGCCCGCGGCGGTCGTCGCTGCCAGCGTCGGCTCGACGAACTGGCCCTCCTTGTTCTTGACGGCGGCGGTCGTGAAGTTGTTCTGCAGGGCGTAGGCCTGCTCGACATAGCCGACTGCCCCGTCGGTCTGCTTCACGCACCCGGCGACACCGTCATTGCCCTTGGCGCCGGTGCCGGTCGGCCACTTGACCGACTTGTCGCTGCCGGGTCCGCTTGCCCATGCCTTCGAGTAGTCGACGAGGAAGCTCGTGAAGTTCGCCGTCGTGCCCGAATCGTCGGAGCGATGGCAGACCGCGATGTCCGTGCTCGGCGGCTTGAGGCCCGGGTTGAGCTTCGTGATCTCGGGGTCGTTCCACTTCGTGACCTTGCCGAGGAAGATGTCGGCGATCGTCGAGCCGTCGAGCTTGAGCCCCTTCTCGAGGCCGCTGACGTTGTAGGAGACCGTCACGGCTCCGAGCACCGTCGGGACGTGAACGGGGGCGCCCTTCTTCTTGGCAGCCGCGATCTCCTCCGGCTTCATGGCGGAGTCCGTCGCGCCGAAGTCGACGGTGCCCGCCGTGAACTGGGCGATTCCGGCGCCCGAGCCGACGGCCTGGTAGTTGACGGTCGTGCCCTGCGCATCCTTGAAGCGAGCGGCCCACTCCGTGTAGACGGGCGCGGGGAAGGTCGCGCCGGCACCGTTCAGCGTGCCGCCCTTCTGGGCGGCGGCAGTGGTCGAGCTGCCGCCCGAGGACGACGACTTGCTGCTGCTGCCACACGCCGCCACCGTCAGCGCCAGCGAGCCCGTCGCGACGACGGCAATCCATCTGCGTGACCTCAAAGCCTCTCCTTCATTCGATGAGATGGCGCGCGCAAGCTCGCGCACGACGGCTGCAGCCTCTTGGGCCCGGAGGCCGGTGGTGTGAAGAAGATGTGAAGGCGCTCGAATTGCTTGCCCGCAGCCGCCTCCGGCTCGGACCCAGCTTGGGCTCCGGCGATCCATCCGGCGGTCGCCGGAGACTCTGCGCAGACTTGTGGCGAAGTGGTGTTGAGCCGTCACAGGCGCCCGTCCTAGCCTGCGATTCCGTCCGATCCAGCCCGTACCGTGCGCTGTTCGTCAAGGCGCAGAAAGGCTTCGTACCCATGGCTCTCAGCGACACCCAGAAGACCGCCAAGGCCCGCAACGATGCACTCGCGGGAGCGCTCACGCAGATCGAGCGCGAGTTCGGCAAGGGCACGATCATGCGCATGGGCGACGAAGGCGCGCTCGTGAAGTGCGCCGCGATCCCGACGGGCGCGCTGTCGCTCGACCTCGCGCTGGGGATCGGTGGCATGCCGCGCGGGCGGATCGTCGAGGTGTTCGGCCCGGAGTCCTCGGGCAAGACGACGCTCGTCTACCACATCCTCGCCGAGGCGCAGAAGCTCGGCGGGGTCTGCGCGTTCATCGACGCGGAGCACGCGATGGACCCCCTCTACGCACGCGAGATCGGCGTCGACATCGACGAGCTGCTCGTGTCCCAGCCGGACTACGGCGAGCAGGCGCTCGAGGTCTGCGACATGCTCGTCCGCTCGGGGGCCGTCGACGTCGTGGCGCTTGACTCCGTCGCGGCGCTGACCCCGCGCGTCGAGCTCGAAGGCCAGATGGGTGACCAGACCGTGGGCCTGCAGGCGCGCATGATGAGCCAGGCGATGCGCAAGCTCGCCGGCAACCTGAACCGCACGCAGACGCTGTGCCTATTCACGAACCAGATCCGCGAGAAGGTCGGCGTCATGTTCGGCTCGCCCGAGACGCAGCCCGGTGGTCGCGCGTTGAAGTTCTACGCCTCACAGCGGCTCGACATCCGCCGCATCGAGACGCTCAAGGAGGGCACCGAGGCGGTCGGCAACCGCGTCCGTGTCAAGGTCGTCAAGAACAAGGTCGCGGCGCCGTTCCGTCAGGCCGAGTTCGACATCGAGTTCGGTAAGGGCATCTCTACCTCGGGCTGCCTGCTCGATCTCGGCGTCGAGCACAACGTCGTGACGAAGTCCGGCTCATTCTTCTCCTATGACGGCGAGCGGCTGGGCCAGGGGCGCAACAACTCGAAGGCGTTCCTCGACGAGCATCAGGAGATCGCCAAGGCGATCGAGACCAAGGTGTGGGCCGCGCTCGGGCTCGGCCCCGACCTCGTCGTGCCGATCGAGCGTGACGCTGACGCCGATCTCGTCGTGCCGGCGATGCCGGCCGCGGCTGTCGCGTAGGCGGCGCATTCGCCGTGGCCGGCGACGCGCGTGCGCTCGAGCTGGCCGTCGGCCACCTCGGACGCCGCGAGCGCACCAAGGCCGAGGTGCGACGGCACCTCGCGACCAAGGAGATCAGCGACGATGCCGCTGACGCCGCGGTGACGGAGCTCGTGCGGCTCGGCTATCTCGACGACGCCCGCTACGCGCGGACGTTCGCCGAGGACCGCCGAGCACTCGACAGCTGGGGCTCGGAGCGCATCGAGCGCAGGCTGCTCGAGCTCGGCATCGATAGCGATCTCGTCGCCGAAGCCGTCGGTGCACGCGGGGGTGCCGAGGAGCTCGATGCGGCACTTGAGCTGCTGCGCCGTCGCTGTCGCGAGGTGCCGACGAGCGAGCGCGAGCGCGAGCGAGCTCTGGGAATGCTCGTGCGCAAGGGCTATGACCTCGAGCTCGCATACGACGCGGTGCGTGCTTTCGAGCGCGCCGCTGCTGCTTGAGCGCGCGCTTGCGCGGGAGGACGCGCACTCCATAGACTGTCATCGATGGAGCTGGTGACGAAGAGCAAGCGGGCGAAGGGCGATGTCTGCTGCGAGCCGGTGGTCCTTCCGGACATCGGCGTGCGCGACGCGGGCCGGCTTGCAACGATCGCCAAGGCGCTCGCCGATCCGATTCGCATCCAGCTGCTCGACGTCCTGCGCGCGCACGCGGGCAAGGTGTGCGTGTGCGAGCTGGTCGCGCTCTTCGATGTCTCGCAGCCGACGGTCAGCCATCACCTGCGGGTGCTGCGCGACGCGCAGCTCATCGCCTCGGAGAAGCGCGGCCTGTGGGTCTACTACTACGTCCTGCCCGGCGGCCTCGACGGACTCGCGGACTGGCTTCGATGACCGGCCCTCTGCGCCGCCGCGCTGCCGCTGAGGCAATCGGGACGTTCGCGCTCGTGTTCGCCGGCTGCGGGGCCGTCGTCACCGACGCCCAGCGCGACGGCGCGCTGGGCGTGGTCGGCGTCGGGCTGGTGTTCTTCCTCGTCCTGCTCGCGGCGATCGCCGCACTCGGCCACGTGTCCGGCGCGCACTTCAATCCCGGTGTCAGCCTGAGCTTTTTCCTCACGCGGCATTTGCCCGTCCGTGATCTCGGCGCGTATGTCGCGGCGCAAGGGGCCGGCGCCGTCGCGGCCGCGCTCCTGCTCGCCGCCATCTGGCCGGGGCATCCCGCGGACCTCGGGGCGACCGTGCCGAGCGTCTCGGCGGCCCGGGCGCTCGTCATCGAGCTCGTCATGACGGCGTTGCTCATGCTCGTGATCATGAGCGTCGCGACCGACACGCGCGCACTCGGGGCGCCAGCCGCGCTCGCGATTGCGGCGTCGGTCGGCGTGGCGGCGATCGCCTTCGGGCCCCTGACCGGTGCCTCGCTCAACACCGCGCGCTCGCTCGGGCCGGCTGTCGCCGCCGGCCAGTGGAGCGACTTCTGGGTGTATGTCGCAGGACCGTTGCTGGGCGCGCCGCTGGGGGCGCTCGCGTATCAGTACGTGCGCGGAGAGCACCCGCGTCCCCGGCCCATCACGAGTGGGGGGCGCGATGGCGACGGCGCTGTTCGTCTGCCTGCATAACGCCGGGCGCTCGCAGATGAGCGCGGCGCTCTTCGAGCGTGCCGCCCTCGGGCGCCACGTCGCGCTGTCGGCGGGCAGCGTGGCCGACCCGGCCGGCAGGGTCCACCCGGCCGTCGTCGACGTCATGCATGAGCTCGGGGTGGACCTCTCCGAGCGCCGCCCGGTGCGTCTCACACCGGACCTTGCCGAGCACGCCGACGTCGTCGTCACGATGGGCTGCGGGGATGCGTGCCCCTACATTCCCGGCAAGCGCTACCTGGACTGGGAGCTGGCCGATCCGAAGGGCCTCTCGATCGAGCAGGTGCGGGTCATCCGCGATGACATCGCCGACCGCGTGCAACGGCTCGTGGCGGAGCTCGATCGCGCCGCTCGCCAGGCCGGCGCAAAGGCCGCTCCGGCGACGTAGCGGGCTACCCTTGCGGGGCCATGAAGCGCTACCACGTCACAACGTTCGGCTGCCAGATGAACGAGCACGACTCCGAGCGCATGAAGGGCATGCTCGAGTCGCTCGGCTACGCCGAAGCACCGGCGGCCGAAGATGCCGACGTCATCCTCTTCAACACGTGCTCGATCCGTGAGAAGGCCGACAGCCGTTTCATCGCGCACCTCAACCAGGCCAAGGGCCTGAAGGCGCGCGACCCGCAGCGCATCATCGGCGTCGGCGGTTGCTGGGCGCAATCGGTCAAGGACGAGGTGTTCGCGCGCTTCCCGTTCGTCGACGTCGCGTTCGGGCCCGGCCAGGTCCACAAGCTCGCGGAGTTCCTGACCTCGGACTCACTGACGGCGCAGGGCTTCTTCGAGTTCGAGGGCTTCACGGGACATCTGCCGGGCAAGCGCGCCCGTGACTTCCAGGCCTGGGTGCAGATCTCGGCCGGCTGCAACATGGCGTGTTCGTACTGCATCGTCCCGTCGACGCGCGGGCGCGAGGTGTCGCGCCCGCTCGAGGAGCTCGTCGACGAGGTGCAGGCGCTCGCCGCCGAGGGGGTGCGCGAGGTGACCCTGCTGGGGCAGAACGTCAACTCCTACGGCCGCGGCCTCCGGATGGCAGGGGGCCGGTCGCGCTCGTTCTCCGAGCTACTGCGCGAGCTCGATGCGATCGACGGCATCGCACGCATCCGCTACACGAGCCCGCACCCGACGGACATGCGAGAGGATGTCGTTCGCGCCCACGCGCAGCTCGCCTCGGTCTGCGAGCACGTCCACCTGCCGCTGCAGTCCGGGTCGTCGCGGATCCTCAAGGCGATGCGCCGCACGTACACCCGCGAGCGCTATCTCGACCGCGTCTCGCTGATCCGCGAGCACGTGCCGGACGCCGCGATCACGACCGACGTGATCGTCGGCTTTCCCGGTGAGACCGAGGCGGATTTCGAGCAAACGCTCGAGGTCTGCGACCAGGTCGGCTACGACGGCGCGTTCACGTTCGTCTTCTCGCCCCGCCGGGGCACCGAGGCCGGCGCGATCACCGATGGCCTCGTGCCGCACGAGCTCAAGGTGGAGCGCATGGGGCGGCTCGTCGAGGTCGTCCAGCGACGCGCCGCCGAGCGCGCGCAGCGCTTCGTCGGCCGCGACGTCGAGGTACTGGTCGAGGGCGCATCGCGCACGGACCCCTCGCGCCTGCGCGGCCGCTCGCGCCACAACAAGGCCGTCAACTTCAGCGGACTCGCGGCACCCGGCGAGCTCGTGCCCGTGCGCATCACGCGCGCCACGAGCCAGACGCTGATGGGCGAGCTCTCCCTACTCGCCGCCGCCTCCGGCGCGGCCTGACGCACCCACGTACCGTCCGGACACTATGCGAACATGTGTTCGTGCGCTGGGACAACCTGAGGATCGACGAGCAGCGGGCCATACAGCTTCCCGGCTATCGCGACGGCGCCGTCGTGCGCCGCTTCGACGCGCCCGAGGCGCTCGACATCCGCTTCTACGAGGTGCATGCGAAATCGGCGCTCAATCGCGTTCCCGCCGCGTCGAGGATGCCGTTTCGCTGGACGATCAATCCGTACCGAGGCTGCACCCATGCGTGCCTTTACTGCTTCGCCCGCCCGACGCACACATATCTCGGCTTTGACGCGGGCCGCGATTTCGAGCGCGAGATCGTCGTCAAGGTGAACGCGCCGGAGGTCGTGCGCGCCGAGCTGGCGCGGCCGTCGTGGAAGGGCGAGCACGTCGCGCTCGGAACGAACACCGATCCCTACCAGTGGGTCGAGTCGCGCTACAAGCTGATGCCCGGGATCTGGGAGGCGCTGCGCGACGCCCGCAACCCGTGTTCGATCCTCACGAAGTCGCCGTTGCTGCTGCGCGACATCGAGCTCATGAAGGAGATCGCGGCGGTCACCGACGTGAGCGCGAACCTCTCGATCCCGACGCTCGATGCGAAGGCCTGGCGAGCGACCGAGCCGCACACGCCGCATCCGCGGGCGCGGCTCGAGGCCGTCGCCGAGCTCAACCGGGCGGGCATCCCGACCGGAGTCCTGATCGCGCCCGTCATGCCGGGGATCAACGACGCCCGCGAGCAGATCGAGCCGCTGCTCGAGGCAGCGGTCGAGGCCGGGGCGACCGGCATCGGAGGCGTTGCGCTGCATCTGCGCGGTGAGGTGCGGCAGGTCTTCTTCGACTGGCTGCGCTCCGCGCGACCGGACCTCGTCGAGCGCTACGAGGAGCTCTATGCCCGCGGTGCCTACGCGCCGATCGAGGAGCGGCGCAGACTTGCCGCGCTCGTGCGCCACGAGACGCATTCGTGGCCGACCCGTTTTCGTAATCGCGATGAGATACCGGGCAGCAACGGTTCCCCACTGCCACCGCCGGCGATCCAGGGATCGCTCTTCTGATGCTGGGACATCAGCCGATCCCGGAGCGGCCCCGTGACACCGCGTGACGTCAGCCGCACTGCGCGCGGATCGGCGTCAGCGCTTGGACATGTGAGCGGTCTCGTGCGCCTTGGCGATCTCGTCGCCGCCCGAACGCCGCGTGATCGCAGCGGCGAGATCGGGCACGAACCCGCCGAGCACCGAGCCGAGGCGCAGACCGACCGGCGCGACGTCGATCTCTGCCTTGTTGCGCTCGATCGCCCGCAGGGTCGCCTTGGCGACGTGCTCCGGCGACTTCGTGCCGACGCCGGCGGGAAGCTTCACGCCGGTCACGTGAAACATGCCGGCGTCGCGGATGAAGCCGGGGAAGATCGCCGAGACGCCGACGCCCGTTCCGTGCAGCTCAGCCCGCATCGCGCCCGCGAACCCGCGCAGGCCGAACTTCGTGGCGTTGTACAACGAGGATCCCGCGGTCGGCGACTTGCCGGCGAGCGATGACATGAACACGACGTGGCCGGTGCCGCGGCGCACCATCTGCGGGACGAGCATGCGCGTCAGCACGATCGCCGAGCGCAGGTTGACGTCGAGCGCGCGATCGATCTGCTCCTCAGTCCAGGTGTCGATGACGCCCGACGCCGACAGGCCTGCGTTCGAGACGAGGATGTCGACATCCGTGTGCGCCTCAGCAAGCTCGCGGACTGAGTTCGCGTCGTCGAGCTGCGCCGCGGCGACCTCGCCCGAGATCTCCGCAGCCAGCGCCTCGAGGACGTCCGCACGGCGGCCCGAGAGCACGACGTGGGCGCCGGCAGCGGCGAGCTGGCGGGCGATGGCCTGGCCCAGGCCGCCGCTCGCGCCGGTCAGCAGTACGCGTGTGCCCGCAACGTTCATCGGGCAAGACTAGATGGTCATCCACCGAGCCACGGTGACCGCCGCTACGACGCGAAGATGGCGACCGTTGCCGTGAAGCCGTGCAGGAAGTTCTCGCCGCCGACGGGCCCGATCTCGCCAGCGGCGAAGAAGCCGGCGGTCGGGATGTCGCCGAGCACGCTCGTGACCGCAGCGGCGTCGTGGTCGGGCCGGCCGAACATCCCCTGCCCACGCCCGTTGCAGGTGAACATGAGCGCGCCGACGGCCGCATCCGAGCCCAGTGCCGTGCGACGCAGGCTGAGAGCATCGTGCAGATCGCGGTTTGCCGAGGCCGCATCGCGCACATGGATCCGGACGACCTGCCCCTCCTCGATCGTTGCGCCGACTGCGATCGTGCCGGTCTGCGGATCGCCGCCCAGCACGCTGCGCACGAGGAAGTCGCCGTGCTGGTGGTCGTCGAGGTCGGGCTCGACGACGATCCCCAGCAGCATGCCGTCGGCCAGCAGCTCACGCTCGGACTCGTCGAGCCTGTCAAGCACGGCACGCAGCGCCCCGAGCGCCGGCCGGCCCTCGAGCTGCTTGATCAGCCTGCCCTCGCCCGACGTGATCTCGAGCTTCGGCCCGATCGGCGTCGCGCCCTGTGAGACGCACGGCAGCAGCTCGACGCCGTCGAAGCGGACGCCGACCGCGCCGCCCGCGACGACGCGCTCGCCGAGGAAGAGCGCCGCCTGGCCGCGCAGCGTGCGCGCGCTCGAGACCCCGCCGAGTACTGGCACGCCCGGCGCGCGCTCGGCGAGCTCGGCCAGCACCGCGTCGGTCGGAAACGAATACGGATCAGGCAGCAGGATCGCCCCGCCGGCGCCCTTGAGATCCGGTACGCCGGCGATCGCGACGCCGTCCTCGACCTCCGTGACCTCGGCATGGAACGTCGAGACGAACCCCTCCTCGAACGACGCAGCCCAGACGACGATCGCAGTGCCGCCCTCGATCTCACGTCCGTCTCCCACGATCCCGCCGGCGCCACATCCGATCAGCACATCGGGGCTGAGTGCCTCGTGCACGCCCTCCAGAGACGCCTCGGGGTCGGTCAGGTGGGTGCCCGAGGCGAAGATGACCGCGAGATCGACGCGTGTGCCGCGCAGCTCGGCGGCGACCTTGGCAGCCGCCTCGATGGCTCCCGACCGCGGATCTGAGGCGGTCGACATGCCACACGCGATGCGCACGCTCATCGCCTTCGACGATACTCGCCCGCTGCCGCCGCCCATACTGGGCGCATGGCGCCACACCTTCTCGCGCTCTTCGGTCCCACTGGCGTCGGCAAGACCGACGTGGCGATCGCGATCGCCGAGCGGATCCGCGCGCGCGGAGGCCGGCCGGTCGCCGTGTCGGCCGACGCATTGCAGGTCTACCGCGGGCTCGAGACGCTCACCGGCGTCCCCGACGCCGCTCAGCGCAGGCGCCTCGAGCACCGCCTCATCTCCTGCGTGCCAATCGACGAGCGCTTCTCGGCCGGGGCCTACGCGGCCCTCGCGCACGCCGAGATCGATGGGCTGCTCGCCGACGGGGCGACGCCGATTGTCGTCGGCGGGACAGGGCTGTACCTCCGTGCCGCGCTCGCCGACCTCGCGCTGCGCCCGCCACCGGCCGCCGGCGCTCGTGAGCGCCGGCTCGCCGATCTCGCCGAGCGCGGGCCGCAGGCGCTCCACGCCGAGCTTGCCCTGCGCGCGCCGGACACGGCGCGCACGATCGACCCTCGCGACAGCCGTCGGGTCGTGCGAGCGCTCGAGCTGCACGATGAGGGGGCGCTCGCCCCGGTGAGCGGCCCGAACCGGCTCTGGACCTCGGAGACCCGTCACCCGACGCGGCTCGTCGGCCTCGTGCGTGAGCGGGCCGAGCTCTACGAGCGCATCGACCGCCGCGTCGACGCGATGGTCGCCGCCGGTGCATCCGACGAGGTGCGGCGCGCCGTGGCGGCGGGCGCGTCGCCGACCGCGCGCGCCGCGCTCGGCTTCGAGCAGCTGCTGACCGGTGACGTCGACGCGATGAAGCGCCGCACGCGCAACTACGCTCGCCGCCAGCTGACCTGGATGCGCAAGCTGCCCGATGTCGAGCTTGTCGACCTCGGCGGCCGCGAGCCGGAGCGCGTCGCGGCCGCCATAGACTCCGCGCCCGCATGAGCCCGATCGCATTCGAGAAGTGGCAGGCGCTCGGCAACGACTACCTCATCTTCGAGGAGCGCTCGCTGCCGTTCCAGCTGACGGTCGCGCGCATTGCGCGGATCTGCAACGTCCACACGGGTGTCGGGTCGGACGGCATCCTGCTGCTGTCGGACCCCGATCAGCCGGGCTTCGTCGCCCGCCTGCGGATCTTCAACCCGGATGGGTCGGAGTCCGGGCTGTCGGGTAACGGCGCTCGCGAGGCCTGCATGTACCTGCGGCGCAACGGCTGGACCGACGCCGACCGCTTCTCGATCCAGACCGGTGCCGGCGAGATCCGCCCGCACATCACAGGCTCCGACACGTGCACGCTGGACATGGGCCGCGCGCACACGGCCTCGGCTGACTTTCCCGCCGGCGACGCGGACGGCGGTGCCCAGCTCACGACGCCCGACGGGCGCGCGTGGCGCTTCCAGCACGTCAACGTCGGCAACCCGCAGTGCGCGATCCACCATCCCGACGTCGATGACCTCGAGCGGCTCGATCTCGCCTCGATCGGTCCGCCGATCGAGCACCACGAGCTCTTTCCCAACCGCACGAACGTCTCGTGGTACGCCGAGCTCGAGCCCGGTGTGATCCGCGCGCGGATCTTCGAGCGCGGCGTGGGGGAGACGATGTCCTCTGGAACGGGGGCGAGTGGGGCCGCGATCGCCTACGTCCTGCGCGGCGGCGACTCGCCGGTCACCGTCCGCCTCGACGGCGGCGAGCTGCTCGTCGACGTCGGCGAGGATCTGCACTTCGACCTGAGCGGCTGGGCTCGCCCCGTGTTCCGCGGCGAGCTCGCCGACGACTTCTGCACCGAACTGGAGAACCTGTGAAGCCCAGCAAGCGCCTCGACCTCATCCCGCCCTATCTGTTCGCCGAGCTGGAGCGCAAGATCGCGGCCAAGCGCGCTGCCGGCATCGACGTGATCTCGCTCGGGATCGGTGATCCCGACCGGCCGACGCCGGCGCTCATCGTCGACGCGATGCAGGAGGCCGTCACCGAGCCCGAGACGCATCGCTACCCCTCCAACCGCGGGCGCCAGGACTTCCGCGAGGCCGTCGCCGACTTCTACATGCGCCGCTTCGACGTCGAGCTCGATCCTGCGACGGAGATCATGCCGGCGATCGGCGCGAAGGAGTGCATCTTCAACCTCAACCTCGCGTTCCTCGATCCGGGCGACGCGGCCCTGAGCGCCGACCCCGGCTACCCGGTGTACACGGGCGGCCCGTTGATGGCCGGCGGCGAGCCGGTGCTCATGCCGCTCCTGCCCGAGCGGGGCTTCACGCCGGATCTCGCGGCGATCTCCGATGCCGACCGGGCACGCGCCAAGCTCATGTTCTTCAACTACCCGAACAACCCGACGGGGGCGATCGTGCGGCCGGGGTTCTTCGAGGAGGTCGTCGACTATGTCGACGGCTCTGACATCCTCGCCGTCCACGACAACGCCTACTCCGAGACGACATACGACGGCTACCGCGCGCCATCGTTCCTCGCGACGCCGGGGGCCAAGGACCTCGGCGTCGAGGTCTTCTCTTGGTCCAAGGGCTACAACATGACGGGCTGGCGCTGCGCCGCGATCGTCGGCAACGCCGAGGCGATCGCGCACTACTGGCGCCTGAAGACGAACATCGACTCGGGCCTGTTCGAGGCGGTCCAGCTTGCCGGCATCGCGGCCCTGAGCCCCGATGCGGATGGCGACGTCAAGGAGATGAACGCGCTCTACACGCGACGTCGCGATCTCGTGGTCGACGCGCTGCGCGCGATCGGCGTCGACGTTACGCCGCCGCGCGGCACGATCTACATCTGGGCGCCCGTGCCGGCCGGCTTCGAGAGCGCCGCCGCGTACTGCGAGCACGTACTGGAGGAGGCGGCCGTCGTCATCTCGCCCGGTGGTGCCTACGGACCCAACGGCGAAGGGTTCTTCCGGATCTCGCTGACGACGCCGGACGACCGCCTGCTCGAAGCCGTCGCACGACTCGGCAGCCTCGCGCGCTGAACGCGGCGCGCGCCCGACGCCGTCGGCAGAGCGGGTTCAAGCCCGTCTGAGTGCCATCGCGACACTAGACTCAATCGGGATGCAGCAAACGCGCAACGGCCGCAGCGGTGAGCGTCGTGCAGGCGACGAGCCGGGTCAGGGACGGGCCAAGCAGCGCGCGTTCTGCATCGCCGCGCTCGAGGACGGCGACGACCTCTCAGAGCTGCAGGAGCTGCTGCGGACCGCGGGCGTCGCGGTCGTGGGCCAGATGGTGCAGCATCGCGAGAAGCCGCACCCGAACACGTACCTCGGGCCCGGCAAGCTGATCGAGGTCAAGGAGGCCGCCAAGGCCGCCGACGCCAACGTGATCGCCTGCGACGACGAGCTCAGCCCGCGCCAGGAGCGCAACCTCGAGGCGGAGCTCGGGATCCCCGTCGTCGACCGCACGTCGGTGATCCTCGACATCTTCGCCGGTCATGCACACAGCGCCGAGGGCAAGCTCCAGGTCGAGCTCGCCCAGCTCGAGTACAACATGGCGCGGATGCGCGGCCTCTGGACGCATCTCGAGCGCCTCGGCGCGAGTGCCGCGCAGCCCGGCATCGGCGCCCGCGGACCGGGCGAGTCGCAGATCGAGACCGATCGCCGCTTGGCGCGCAATCGCATCACCGCGCTGCGGCGCAAGCTCGTCGGGGTATCCGCCTCGCGGGCGACGATGCGCGCCGAGCGCGAGCGGGCCCACCTTCCGCAGATCGCGCTCGCCGGCTACACGAACGCCGGCAAGTCGACGCTGCTCAATGCGCTGACCGGCGCCGAGGTCGGCGTCCGCGATCGCCTCTTCCACACGCTCGACCCGACGACGCGCGAGCTGCGCATCAACGGGCGGCCGTACCTGCTGTCGGACACGGTCGGGTTCATCCGCAAGCTTCCGCACCAGGTCGTCGATGCGTTCGCAGCCACGCTGCACGAGACGCGCGAGGCCGATCTGATCCTGCACGTCGTCGACGCCTCTGCGCCGGAGCAGGAGATGACGGCGATGCTGCGTGCCGTCGACGCGACGCTCGAGGCGGTCGGCGCCGGCGAGCAGGCGCGCCTGCTCGTGCTCAACAAGGGCGACGCGATCGACGCCGAGCGCCGCCTCGAGCTGCTCTTCGCACATCCCGACGGGATGCTCGTGTCGGCGGCCACGGGCGAGGGGCTGGAGGCGCTCGGGGAGCGCATCGAGGAGGAGTTTCGCCGCACGCTGCGTTCGGTCGACCTGCTGCTGCCCTATGCCGAGGGTGCGCGGCTCGCCGAGCTGCACGACGTCGCGGGCGACCTCGAGCGGACCGACACGGCCGACGGCGTCCGCGTCCGCGCCCGCGTGCCGGCGACGCTCGCCAAGCGCTACGCCCGCTTCTCGGTCAACGGCAGCCCGGCCTAGCCCTCGCCGTGGAGCTGCGCGTCCGCCGGCTCGAGCCGGCTGCCAGACTGCCGGTCCGCGCGCACGAAGATGACGCCGGCTATGACCTGCATGCGCTCGAGTCGGCGACCCTCACCCCGGGGCAGCGTGCGATGGTCCGCACGGGCATCGCGATCGAGCTCCCGCCGGGACATGCGGGGCTTGTGATGCCGCGCTCCGGTCTCGCCGCTCGCCACGGGATCGCGCTCGTCAACGCGCCCGGGCTGATCGATGCCGGCTACCGCGGCGAGCTGTGCGTCCTGTTGCTGAACACCGACGGCGCGGCCACCTTCGAGGTCTCGCCTGGGGACCGCATCGCGCAGCTTGTGATCGTCCCCGTCGCCGCTCCGGCCGTAGTCGAGGCCGACGCCCTCGCCGCGACCGTGCGCGGCGAGGGCGGGTTCGGCTCAAGCGGCACCGGCTGAGCGGCCGCCGGCGGCCCGCTAGAGCAGGCCGTTGGCCTGCAGGAACGTCTTGGCGACGTCCGCCGGCTTCTTCTTGTCGATGTCGACGGCGGCGTTCATCGTCTGCATCGCGGTGTTCGTGAGCTTCGCGCTGACGGCGTTGAGCGTGTTTGAGAACTCGGGGCCCTCTGCGGTCAGCACCTTCTTCGAGACGACGGGCACGACGTTCTGGAAGCCGAAGATCCCCTTCGTGTCCTTCAGCACCGTGTACTTGCCACCGGCGAGCTTCGCGTCGGTCGTGAAGATCGCCGCGACGTCGATCTTGCCGGCGTCGAGCGCCGTGTACTGCAGCCCGATCGCAAGCGGCTTGAAGTCGACGTGCGTGAGGCCGTAAGCCTGCTGCATGCCCTTGAGACCCTGATAGCGCGTCCGGTTCTCAGGCGGGGCGCCGTAGCTGAACGTCCCGACCTTGCTGAGGTCGGCGACCGCCGTGAGACCGTTCTTCTTCGCGTACGCCGGCTTCACGGCGAGGCCGTCGGCATCGAAGAACGGCGTCGGCTCGAGGACTGTGAAGCCGCGCTTGGACTCGTACTTCTCGGCGGCCTGATACGTCGCCTCGGCGCTCTTCGGCTGATCCTTGCCGCCCGCGAGCTCGGTCGCGATCACGCCCGTGTACTCGGGGTAGGCGTCGATCTGCCCGCTCGTGAGCGCCTTGTCGGTGATCTCCGAGCTGCCGATGTTCGACTTCAGCTTGACGGTGTAGCCCTTGGCCCGCAGCGCCTGCGAGTAGAGCTCGCCGAGGACGAACTCCTCCGTGAAGTTCTTCGCGCCCATCGTGATCGCCGGCTTGCCCGCACCGGGCTTCGCCGCGGCGCTCGTCGTGGTGCTGCTGGACGAGTTGCTGCTGCCACAGGCTGCGAGGACCGGTGCGAGGACGAACGCCAGCGCGGCGCCCAGCGATCTAATTCTCATCGTGGTATTGCTCCTTGGGTTGCCGACAGTTCGCCCGGCGGCAGGACTGCAGCACCGGGTCCGAGAGTTTGGGAGCCGCGCAGCCCGCGCGGCGTGACCGCGTGCTGCAGGCCGGCGAACGCGAGCTCGGCGAGGAGCGCCAGCGCTGCGACGCAGATCGCGCCCGCGACGACGCCCGCGATCCGGTAGCTCGCCTGATTGACGATGATCTCGCCAAGCCCACCGCCGCCCGCCACGGCGGGCAGCGTCGCCGTCGCAACGACGTAGACGGCGGCCGTGCGGATGCCGGCGAAGATCAGCGGCAGGGCAAGCGGCAGCTCGACGCGCAGAAGGACCTCGAGCGGGCGCATGCCCATCCCCTTGGCGGCGTCGACCGCGCTCGGATCGACGCCGTCGACGGCGACATAGGCGTTCGTCAACATCGGCGGTGCGGCAAGCACGACGAGCGCGATCATGACGTTCACGAAGCCCAGCCCGAGCACCGCCACGCCGATCGCGATGATCGCCAGGCTGGGCAGCGCACGGCCGACGTTCGAGATGTTGATCGCCAGGAACGAGCCGCGATGGATGTGCCCGAGCCAGACGCCGAGCGGAATCGCGACGACGAGCGCCACGGTGATCGCCGCCGCGCTGTACTCGAGGTGCTCGGCCGTCTTGTGCAAGATGAGGTCGTGGTGCTGCGGGATGAACTTCAGCGCGTCGATGAACGTGCTCATCGCGACCTCGCCCGCACCCATGGGGTCATCAGCCGCTGCACGACGACGAGCGCCGCATCGGCAAGCAGCGCCATCGCGACGGCCAGCCCGCCGGCGGCGAAGATCTCGGTCTTGAAGACGTCGGACTGGATCGCGTCGAAGATCGGCTTGCCGAGCCCCTCGTCGACGACGAACGCCGCCACCGTCGCGAGGCTGATGATCGTGACCGTCGCGATCCGCAGGCCGGCGAAGATCGCCGGCAGCGCCATCGGCAGCTCGACCTGCCAGAGCACCTGGCGCTGCGTCAGCCCCATGCCGTGGGCCGCGTCGCGCACCTCGGCCGGCACGCCGCGCAGGCCCTCGAGCATGTTGCGAAAGAGGATCAGCAGCGTGTAGGAGACGAGCGCGATCTCCGCCGTCAGCAGCGTGAGCCCGGTGATCGGAACGAGCAGCTGGAAGAGCGCGAGCGACGGGATCGTGTAGAGGATGCCGGTCACGATCGTGATCGACCGCTCCGTCCAGCGCAGGCGGTGGGCGAGCAGCGCGAGGGCGGCCGAGATCACGAAGCCGACCACGAGCGCGATCACCGTGAGCTTGATGTGCTGGCCAAGGGCCGGGACGAAGACGCCCGACCAGTTGTCGCGGAACCATCCGACGCAGAACGCGTGGTTCGCGCGCACGCAGCTCGTCGCGGCGCCGCCGGTGCCGAAGTCCGGGATCACCGGGCCGGCCGCAGCCAGCGCGGCGATCACGCGAGCTCCCCGGGCGCCGGCGGCTGGGCGGGCGGACGTGCCTCGGACAGCAGCTGTCCGAGCCTCTGGATCGTCGCGATGCCGCGGATCGCCCCGTCCGGCTCGACGACGAGCGCGCCATCGCCACCGTCGGTGAGCAGCGCCGACAGCGCATCGCGCGCGCTCATCGTGCCGGGCAGGCGCAGGCTCGGCGCGTGGCCGTTGGGCTGGGCGAGATCGAGCTCGCCGAGCGTCGTCAGCGAGAGCCGCTTGAGGCCGCGATCGGCACCCACGAAGCGCGCCACGAAGTCGTCGGCGGGGTTGGCGAGGATCTCGGCCGGCGTCCCGTATTGCGCGAGGTGGCCACCTTCGCGCAGAATCGCGATGCGGTCGCCCATCTTGATCGCCTCATCGATGTCGTGAGTGACGAAGACGATCGTCTTGCGCACAAGCGCCTGCAGCCGCAGGAATTCGTCCTGCAGGCGGTCGCGGTTGATCGGGTCGATCGCACCAAACGGCTCGTCCATCAGCATCACCGAGGGGTCGGCCGCGAGCGCGCGAGCGACGCCGACGCGCTGCTGCTGGCCGCCGGAGAGCTGGGCGGGGTAGCGCGCGCGCAGCTCGTGGTCTAGGCCAACGAGGTCGAGCAACTCGTCGACGCGCGCCGCCGTGCGAGCCTTGTCCCAGCCGAGCAGGCCGGGGACCGTGGCGATGTTGTCGCCGATCGAGCGGTGCGGGAAGAGGCCGACCTGCTGGATGACGTAGCCGATGTCGCGGCGCAGGTCCGCCGGCCTGCGCTCGTTGACGCTGCGCCCGCCGAGCAGGATGTCGCCCGATGTCATGTCGATCATCCGGTTGACCATCCGCATGGCGGTCGTCTTGCCGCACCCGGACGGCCCGACGAGCACACAGATCTCGCCCGCGGGCACCTCGAGTGACAGGCCGTCGACTGCCGCCCGCGCGGCACCGGGGTAGCGCTTGCTGACGTCCCGGAACTCCAGGCGCTCGGCCGTGGAGCGGTCAGGAGGGTCCCCCACGCAGGCGATCCTACCTTCAGGCGCTGCCGTTCATGTAGAGCATGCGCACGACGACGGGCCGCGCGGATCGCACTCAGGTGCTCGCGATCGCCCGGGTGCGCGGCTCACACGCCGGCGGCGTGCCGCGCTTCGGCGTGGGCCGCGTCCTCAAGTGCGTCGTCGAGCGGCGCGAGCGCTTCACCGCGCAGGCCGAGGGCGCGCACGATCAGCCAGTCGGCGAACCACGCGTTCTTCGGCAGCAGGGGACCGTGCAGGTACGTGCCGATCACCCCGCCGTGCCGGATGCCCTCGGTGCCCGAGGACCCGGTGTTCCCGTGACCCTTTAGGACGCGCCCGAGCGGCCGCATGCCCGCGCCGAGCTCCGTCCGGCCGGCATGGTTCTCGAAGCCCGCGAGGACGCGTCGCTCGCCGTCGTCATCGAGCTCGACCTCGATCGCGACGTTGCCGATTAGTCGCGGACCGTCGGAGCGGATCGTCTCGATGTCGACGAGGCCGAGGCCGGGGATCTCCTCGTTGCCCAGCGCGTAGCGGTGCCCGAGCAGCTGGTAGCCGCCGCAGACCGCGAGCACGACCGCGCCGCGCTCCGCCGCCGCGTGCAGCGCGGCGCGCTTCGTCTGGACGAGATCGAGCGCGCAGAGGCGCTGGTCGCGGTCCTGCCCGCCGCCGAGGTAGAACAGATCGTGCGCAGCCGGATCGACTGCATCGCCAAAGCCCGCCGCCGTCACGCTGAAGCCGAGCCCGCGCCACGTGCAGCGGCGCTCGAGCATGAGCAGGTTGCCGCGGTCGGCGTAGATGTTCATGACGTCCGGATAGAGCGCGCAGACGCGCAGGGTGGGGGAGCCGTCAGCCACGCAGCAGCACCACGCTCGTGCCGACGTGCTCGTCCGTCGCAGCGATCGGCCGTCCCGGCAGCACGGTCAGGCCGGCGGCGATGCCTTCGGCCTCGATCTCGCCGAGCACGATGCGATCGAGATGCAGGACGTCGTCGCTCGCACTGCGGTGGCCGTCGGTGGTGACGATCCGGCGGATCCTCTCGATCGCGACGGTGTCACCGTGATCGCGCACGGCGACGGGATGGCTGGAGTACAGCGTGCCGTCGACCACGAGCTGATCGGGCAGCGGGAGCAGGACGTGCTCCTCGTCGAACGTCTCGAGCGCGTCGACGAGTGCGATCGCGACGATTCCACCCGTCGCGATGTGCGCCCGCGCGGAGCGCAGGAAGCCGCGCCGGCCCTCCGGGCGCAGCAGCTGGACGGTCTGCATCGGCGCCATGATGAGCGAGAAGTCGCGGCGGCCGAGCTCGAAGCCCGATGCGTCCGCGACGATCGTCGCGACGGACACGCCTGCCTCGTCGGCGCGCCGGCTGAGCATCGCGAGCAGGTCTCGGTCGAGGTCGAGCGCCACGACCTCGTGGCCGCGCCGCGCGAGCTCGAGCGTCACGCGCCCGGTGCCCGCGCCGACGTCGAGGATTGGCCCGCTCGCCACTTCGGCGAGCTCCTGCCAGAGCGCCATGTCGGCGTCGTAGCGTCCGCATTCCACGTCGTGCCAGATGACGTGCGCCGGCATCGCGCTCATGCGAACGATCCCGTGGCGGCGCCGCGCGCGACGAGCAGCTCGCGCAGCGCGAGCATCGCGGTGTACGTCGGCAATGCGATCAGCCGGCCGTCGCCCTCGCGCAGCGCCGCGTCGAGCCCTGCCTCGAGGTCGGGGACGACGTCGAGCCGCTCGGGCGCGACGCCCGCGTACTTCAGGCGCAACGCCAGCTCCGCTGCCCTGGTGCCGCTGCACGTCACGTGACGCACCCGCGAGGCGATCAGCTCGAAGTCGGCATCCCAGATCCACGAGACGTCGCGGCCGTCGGCGGTGCGATCGTTGAGCACGGCGAAGACCTCGTGCTCACCGGCATCGAGTGCGAGCGTGCGCAGCACCTCGTTGGCACCGGCGGGGTTCTTGATCAGCAGGATCGCGAGATCCCGCCCGCCGACGTCGACGGTCTCGGCGCGGCCGAACGCGGCCCGCGTGCTGGCCAGCCCGGCGACGATCTCGGTCAGTGGGGCTCCAAGCACGCTCGTCAGCGCCGCGGCACCCAGCGCGTTGTAGACGTTGTAGAGGCCGGGGAGGGGGAGGTCGACGGTCGCCTGCTCGCCGCGCAGGTGCAGCTCGAAGCGTGCCCTGCGCGTCCCGTCGAGCACGATGGCCGTCGCGTAGACGTCCGGCGGCGGCCGGTGCGAGTCGCCGTTGGGGCAGTGGTAGCGCCCGAGGTGCCCCATGTAGACGGCGTCGTAGTGCAGCGGGGCTCCGCAGCGGCGGCAGTGCTTGGAGTCCGACGCGTGTCCCATGCCGCGCAGGGCGACCGCGTCGTCCTCGACACCGAAGTACGTGACTCCGTCGCCGTGCTCCCGCGCGCGGCCGAGATCGGCGACGAGCGGATCGTCGGCGTTGAGCACGAGCTGCGTGGTTGGAGCGGCAGCGACCGTCGCTGCCCAGCGGTCGGCGATCGTCTCGAGCTCGCCGTAGCGGTCGAGCTGATCGCGGAACAGGTTGGCCAGCAGCAGCGCGCGCGGGTGCAGCTGAGCGACGACGCCGTCGAGCCAGAACTCGTCGACCTCGAACAGGCCGGCATCACCGTCGATGCCGTCGCCGCGCGCCGCGGCGAGCAGCACGCTCGCCACGCCGCCGGCCATGTTCGCGCCCGCCCGGTTGTGCACGAGCCGGACCTGCGACTGCTCGAGGATCGCCGCGACCATCGCGGCGGTCGTCGTCTTGCCGTTCGTCGCCGAGATCACGGCGCTGCCCTGCGATAGGCGCCCTGCGAGGCGCTCGATCGCGCTCGGCTCCATCCGCATGAGCAGCTTGCCCGGCAGGCTCGTCGCACCGCGCCCGCTGCGCCGCGAGAGCGCGCCCGCCGCGCGGGCGACTGCGATCTTCGCGCCCAGCATCATCCCAAGACGAGCGTCTCGAGCCGCTCGGCGATCGCCACCGGCCGCGGGTCGCGGGCGGCCTCGGCCATCGCGCGGTCCGATGCGCCGGTGAGGACGATCGCGCCGTCGACGCCGGCAGCGTGGGCGGCGCCGAGATCAGCGTCGAGCCGATCGCCGACCATCAGCGCGCGCCCGGGACCGAGCCGGTCAAGCGCCGTCTGCACGAGCACCGGCTCGGGCTTGCCGACGGTCAGCGCCGTGCAGCCCGAGGCCGTCTCGACCGCGGCGATGATCGAGCCCGAGCCCGGCCAGAGCCCGTCGGGCATCGGGAACGACGCGTCGCGGTTGGAGCCGATCAAGAACGCCCCGCGGCGCGCCGCCTGCGAGGCGTCGCGCAGCTCGTCATAGTGAAACTCCGGATGAAACGCGACGACTGCGACGTCGGCGCGGCTTGCGAACGCCGTCCCGTTGACGATCCGCAGGCCCGCCTCGACGACGTGGCGATGCAACGCCGGCGATCCGATCACGACCGCCGAGCTTCCCGGGAAGCGCTCGGCGAGGACGAACTGCAGCGCACCGCCGGCGGTCACGACCTCCTCGAGCGAGGCCTGGAAGCCGAGGCGCCACAGCTTCTGCACGTATTCCTCCGTGCCGAGCTGCGTGTCGTTCGTGACGAATGCGATGTTCTTGCCCGCGCTGCGCAGCGCGGCGATCGCGTCGACCGCGCCCGCCGTCGGCTCGTCGCCGAGCCAGACGCAGCCGTCGAGGTCGAGCAGGATGTGGTCATACCCGGCGATGAGTGAGCTGATCGGCACGGCGCGAAGTGTGACCGCTGCGGCGCCCGCCCGACAGCGCGCCTGCCGACCGGCCCGGTTCTCGGCTCCGACCGATTACGCTCCGCGCCGTGCGACGCGTGGCAGCTTCGATGATCCTCGCGGGCGCGGCCGTCGCGCTCGGCGCATGCGGGAGTGCCGGCTCCGGGTCCACCACGGCGACCGCTGGGCGGGCCGCGACCGCTGCAGCGACGACCCCGTCGAGGACGGCGACTGCTACGACAAGCACGACGGCGCCCTCGGGCGATCGCGCGTCGACGATCGTCAAGCCGCGCAGCACCCACGACGGCTGCGAGGCCGTCCCGACGCCGGTGCCGCGATCGGACACCACCGCGCGGCGCTCGCGCAAGCGCCTGCGGCGCGACCGCACGTACACCGCGATCGTGCGCACGAACTGCGGGACGATCAGGATCCGTCTGGCCGTCAAGCGCTCGCCGAAGACGACGGCGTCGTTCGCGGGCCTGGCGCACCAGCGGTTCTTCGACGACCTCGAATTCCAGCGCGTCGCGCATCCGGGCGGCAGCGACTACGTGATCCAGGGCGGCGATCCGCTGCTCGACAACGACGGCGGACCCGGCTACTCGGTCGTCGAGCCGCCGCCCAAGAGCACCCGCTACGTGCGCTACGTGGTCGCGATGGCGAAGACGCAGACCGACGCGCCGGGCACGTCCGGCAGCCAGTTCTTCATCGTCACCGCCAAGGAGGTTCCGCTCGACCCGATCTATGCCGTGCTCGGGCTCGTGACCGGCGGCAAGAACGTCGTGCGCCGGATCGCGGCGCTCGACACCGACCCGACGACCGAGCAGCCGATCGACCCGGTCGTCATCGGCTCGGTGCGGATCCGCATCTCGAAGTAGGGCTCCGCGTCAGAAGAGCGACGCCTGCTCGGGAGGATCGAGGCAGTCCGGCGCGTCATGGCGGGCGTCGTTGACGGCGCGGCTGACCGGCCGGAACTCGAGTTCGCGCGGACGAGCCGGCTCGAGCAGCGCGTGCAGCTCGCCTGCGGCCGTGGCCGGGTCGATCCAGGTCGACTCGCCGGCTGGGCCGAGGATCACCGGCATCCGGTCATGCAGCGCGCGGATCGGTCCCGCCGCCGCCGTCGTGACGATCGCGCAGGAGTGCAGCGGCTCGAGCTCGGGCGGCGCGCCGCGCGGCCGCCAGGACGACCACAGCCCGGCGAACGCAAACGGCTCTCCGTCCGGCGGTGCGATCCAGTGCGGCACCCCTCCAGACCATTCGTAGAAGCCGTCGGCGACGATCAGGCAGCGACGACGCTCGAACGCCTGACGGTAGGCGGGCCGCTCGGCGACCGTCTCGGCGCGCGCGTTGATCGTCTTGCCGGCCATCTCGCTCGGATCGCCGGCCCAGGACGGGACGAGGCCCCAGCGCAGCATGGTCCCCTGCGCCCGGCGCTCGCCGTCAGGGCCGATCACGGCGAGCACGTCGTCTCCCGGCGCAACGTTGTAGCGGCGGCGGATCTCAAGCGATTCGCCGAGCGGGAAGCGCGTGCGCAGCTGCCCCGGATTCGGGCTGGCCAGCGTGTAGCGCCCGCACATCAGCCGGCGCGCGCGGCCCGTGCCTTCTCGCGCGCGGCCGTCTGCTTGCGCCTGCCGACGAGCGAGAGCACCGTCAGCGCGACGATCACGATCAGCACGCCGAAGCCGACGGCGCCGAACGTCGAGCTGCCGCCGAACGGAAGCAGCACGAGCTTGGCGGCGCCGAAGCCGATCGCCAGCAGCGCGACGATCATCGCGAGGATGATGAGGCCGCCACGGGCGCGCATCAGCATGCTCGCGCCGGGTGACGGGGAGATCAGGGCCATCAGGCGCAGCACGAACAGCTGGCGGCTCGACGGAGCCTGCTGGCCGAGCTTCTCGACCGCGGCCTTGAGATCGTCCGGACGGCGCTCGGCGAGCGCGAGCGAGGCCTCCGCCATGCGCCGCAGCTGCATGCGCTCCTGCGGCCGGGAGGCCGCGATCGCGCGGCGGAAGTGCTCGCGGGCGCGCTGTGCGTCGTAGCGCTCGGCGGCGCGGGCGCCCAGGATCGCCTGGGCCGCTGCGCGGAACTTCGTCTCGTTCGCGAGCTCCTCGTCGGAGCGCTCCTCGAGCTGTGACATCGCGGCCAGCGCGCTCTTCTGCTCGATGCGGACCTGCCGCTGCTTTGCCATGCCCAGAGTGTATGTCGGAGCGCCCCGCCGGGACCGTTTCCGCGTAACCTCGCGGCGATGCGACGGTTCCTGCCCATCCTCGCCCTGCTGGCGATCTGCCTTGCTCCGGCGAGCGTCGCGCAGGCGCAGCTCAGCCCGCAGCTTCCCTCACAGCTCACGCAGCCTCCGCCACCACCGCCGGCGAAGCCCCAGAAGTTCGACGACGGGGGCCTGAGCACGCTGCAGGTGGTGCTCATCTTCGGGTCCGCCTCGTTCGTCCTGGCGGCGATCGCGTTCATCATCGTGCGCGACGCACGACGCCGCGCGCCGGTCTCCGACCGCCCCCGCAAGGCGAGCGCGGGCGGCGCCGCCGGCACGGGCGCCGCAGCCGCCGGCGAGAGCGCGAGCGCCATCCGCGCTCGCGAGCGCCAGCGCGCGAAGCGGGCGAAGGCGAAGGCGAAGTCCGCGCGCGACCAGCGCAAACGCAACCGGCCGCGCTGAGCGTCGTTCGCCGCGCATCGCGATGGGGGATAGTGCAGAGGATGCAACTCGACCTCGACGATCCACCCGCACCGCTGGCCCGCCTGCTCGAGCAGGCCGAGGAGTCCGGCTGCGTCAACCTCTCCGAGCTCGACCGCATCGCACGCCGCCTCGAGGTCGCCGAGGACGAGCTGCATGAGCTGCACGAGGCATTCGAAGCGCGCGGCATCGACGTCACCGACGACTGCGGACGCGAGGACGTGCCGCAGACCGACTACGGCAACGGCGGCCTGGCGATCGCGACGACGGATGCGCTGGGGCTCTTCCTCAACGAGATCCGCCGCCACCCGCTGCTGACCGCAGGCGAGGAGGTCGAGCTGGCGAAGCGCATCGAGCAGGGCGACGCCGCTGCGAAGGAGCGGATGATCAATTCGAACCTCGCGCTCGTCGTCTCGATCGCGAAGAAGTACCCGCAGAACGAACTGCCGCTGCTGGACCTCATCCAGGAGGGCATCTTCGGGCTGATCCGCGCGGCCGAGAAGTTCGACTGGCGGCGCGGATTCAAGTTCTCGACGTACGCGACGTACTGGATCCGCCAGGCGATCCAGCGCGGCATCGAGAACAAGGCGCGCACGATCCGCGTCCCGACGAACATCGCCCAGCGCGAGCGCAAGATCCAGCGCGCGCGGCGGACGCTCTCGACAAAGCTCGGCCGCGACCCGACGGACGCGGAGGTCGCCGCAGAAGCCGAGCTCGAGCTTGCGCAGGTGACGGCGATGGCCGACATCACGCGCACGGTGACGAGCCTCGACCGGCCGATCGGCGAGGACGGCGAGACGGCGTTCGGCGACCTGATCGGCGACGAGCGCGCCGGTCCCGCCGAGGAGGTCGAGGTCGCGCTGCGCGACGACGCGCTCTACCGGGCGCTCGACCTGCTGCCCGACGACGAGCGCAAGGTCGTGTCGCTGCGCTACGGGATCAACGTGCCCGAGGGTCCCGTGGGGATCCGCGAGGCGAGCAAGCGCCTCGGGATCACACAGCCCGAGACGAAGAAGCTCGAGGAGCGCGCGCTCGAGCGCCTCGCCGGCGTACGCGAGCTCGAGGCGCTGCGCGAGGCCGCCTGAAACGCCGCATCCGCGGAGGGGCTGCTCCGGT
Source organism: Solirubrobacteraceae bacterium (assembly GCA_036271655.1). Lineage (GTDB taxonomy): Bacteria > Actinomycetota > Thermoleophilia > Solirubrobacterales > Solirubrobacteraceae > CADCVQ01. The sequence continues at coordinate 45,291 of DATBAE010000015.1, read as the reverse complement.
CGTGACCCGCGACTGCGCAGATCACGACCGGTCGCCGTCCCGACCTACGGCTGCAGGTCCTGGAATGAGCCGGGGACCACGCCCGAGGCGCCGAACACGCTGAGCGCGTTGATCGTCGCCACGTCCGCATGGATCGGAGAGCCGTACGTCGTCAGCTGGGCGGTGATGCCACCGACGACGGAGTTCAGGCCCAGGCCGGGCAGCGAGACCGTGCATCCGAGGATCGGCAGGCTCACAAGGCACGTCCCGTTGATCAGCGCGTTGACCGTGCCGCTGACGCCGAGCGTGCCGAGCAACCCGTTGAGCGTGGGTGCCAGCGCGCAGAGCGCACCGGGGCACAGCAGACCGGTGACGAGCGCCGACGTGTCGAAGTCGGGCGCGATCAGTCCGATCGTCGCGTTCTTGCCATCCGCGTGGACGGCGCCCTTGACGCGGGCGCCCTTCTCGATGCGCACGAGCTCGCGGGTCGGCGTCGAGACCGTCTGGTCGGCCGTCTGCAGGTTGAGGGCGTAGATGACGCCCGTGAACAGGTTCGGCGTGCTCGCTGGCGTGCCCTGGTACGTCGTGATTGCGCCGTTGCCACGGATGATCACGCGGCCAGAGCCGATCACGAGCGCCTTGTACGCGACACCCGTCGTCCCGACGTTGATGACGCAGTATTGGTCGCCGGTGCCAACCTTCTCGATGAAGACGACGGAGCTCGAGGTCGCGCCCGTGATGCCGCAGCTCGGCGTGTTGCTGTCGGCGGTGCTCGAGCCCGGCGCCGTCTCCATGTAGACGCCGCCGGTCGATTGCGCCTGCGTGCGCAGCTGACCGGTCGTGTTCGCGCTCGACGACGAGACGTAGGGGTACTGCACGAGCGTGCCCTGCGTCACGAGGTTGTTGACGAGCGGCACCTGGCTCAGCGCGCCGATCGCGCCGGTCACGCAGGTCTTCACCTGGCTGATGTTGTCGAGCAGGCCGCAGCGCACGCCCGTCACGCCGGAAGCTGGTGACGGGTAGGCGGCGTCGGCCGCGACCGTCGGGCTGCCGGTGTTCAGCAGGCCGCTCGTGACGTTCGTCAGCACCTGCGTGTTCGTGATCGTGCTCGCTGCGGGACCGAGATCCTGGCTGACGTTGCCGGCGATCAGCCCGTACTTCGGATCGACGGCGGTCGTCGTGTTGACCTGCACGAGGCCGACGAGCGTGCGAGTCTTGCCCGCGACCGTTGATTGCGCGCGCACCCAGACCTTGTTGTCGCCGTTGGCGTCCCAGGCCGGCTGGGCGAGCAGCGTCGGCCCGTTCCAGACGGTCTTTCCCACGACGTTGTCACAGATGTTGACCTGCCAGGTCGCATTCGCGTACGCGCTGTCGGTGTAGCTCGCGTCCAGGTTCGCGCGCAGGCGCGTCGTGGCGGCCGACGTGGTGCCGGCCTGAGCGGCGCCGGGCTGCGCGTTGCCGGTCGTCGTCGGCACGAGGCCTGCCGCCGTGATCCCTGTCGATCCGAGCGTGTCGGCGAATCCGGCGGATGCGGCGGCGCAGGCCGGGTTTCCCGCGGGCTGCGAGGCGGCCCAGTTGCGCCCGAGCACGAAGGCCTCGCTGTTGAGCACGCTCTCGCTGAGGTTGAACCCGCGGTCGCGCGTGCGCTCGCTCGCCGACTGGCTCGTCTGGGTGTCGACGATCGCCAGCAGCGCGAGACCCAGCGCGAGCATGACGACCGTTGACAGCAGCGCCGTGACGAGCGCGATGCCGCGCTCGTCGTCGCGCAGATGACTCGTCAGTTGCCGCACTTGACGTCCTTTCGAACCGTGTTGGTCAGGCCGGCCGCGTCTGTGATCGTCGCGACGACGGTCGTGAGACCCTCCGGGATCTGGAGCTTCGTGCCGTTCGGTGCGCCGAGCGAGATGCCGCCGGTATCGGCGTACGTGACCGTGTACGGCCCCGTGCCGGGCAGGCTGGCGCTGAGGTCCAGGAGCGCACCGTTGGAGTTGCAGGTGGCGGTGAAGCCGCCGCCGCTCGGGATCGGCAGGCTGGCGGCCGAGCGGCGCGCTGCGCTCGCCTGCAGCGTGCTGCTCCCGGTGTGTCCGCCGCCGCTTGTGTCGAGGCCGAGCGTGATCCCGACGTTCTTCACGAGCGCCGGATTGGCGGCCGACGCGGCGCCGTCGTACGTGAACGCCGTGCTGCTCGTCGACGGCAGCGTCGCGACCTTGCCGCCGGCCGAGCAGGCGGCCGTCGGGGCCACCGGCGTGCCGGTCGTCGTCGTCTGGCTGGCGTAGAGGTTGCCGGCGCTGACGCAGACGCGCTGGACCCGCGTCCCCGTTGTGATCGGCACGGCGTAGACGAGGTCGTTCGCGCTTGCCCGGAGGATGACGGACGCGCCGCGCAGGTCGTCGACCGTGTGATCCATCGTGCGGCGCACCTGGTCGTTGGCGTCCGTCGCCCGCGACTGCTGGGCAGCGTTGGACGAGAACAGGTCGAGGCTCTGCAGCGCCGCGAACAGCACGATCATCCCGATCGTCATCGCGACGAGCAGCTCGACGAGCGAGAAGCCGTCCTCGTGGGCTGGGTTGCGATCGATCGTCGTCATGAGCTCTGGTTCGGGTTCGTGAGCAGGGTGGTCTGGCTGAGGCTTCCGGTGCCGCCGCGCGTCCAGCTCACGCTGATCCGCACGCGCCGCAGGTCGTCGGGCTGCGGGTCGAAGCGCACCGAGGTACCGGAGGCGTTCGGGCAGACGCTCGTCGGGACGAGCGGATTGAGCACGCCCGAGAGCTGGCTGGCGATCGCGGTGACGCCGAGCGAGTTGCAGACGGTGTCGAGCAGGCTGCCGCCCGCGGTGACCTGGATGCCAAGGACGTTGACCGCCGCAGCCGGGCCGGGGGTCGAGCCGCCCGGTGTCGATGGCGTCGTCGGCGTCGCACAGAACGTCGCGTCCCCCTGTCCGGCGCCGTCGGTCGGATCGTCGATCGAGCAGGCGAACACGTTCACCGTGTAGACGACATGGCGGCGCGTGACCTGGAACGTCGAGCCCGAGAGCGCGGTGGGGGTGTCGGACGCCGGCAGCATCCCGCGCAGCGTCGCGGGCGCCAACGCCATCGTCATGCTGGCGTAGGGCGCCTGACGGCTGCGCTCGACGAGGTCGCGGGCGAGGTTCGTGCCCTGCTCCCGTGCGGTCGTCTTGACCGTGTTGCTCGCGCTGCCGTCGACGAGGACGAGCGTGCCGAGCACTCCGATGACGAGGACGACCATCGCGACCATGACCTCGACCATGGTCATGCCGCCCTCGTCACGGACGTGTGCGCGCTTCAGCACGAGACGCCTACCGCTCGCAGGCGCTGCGATCGACCAGCGCACTGCCCGGCGTCATTGCCTCGAGCTTGTGCAGGAAGCAGACGTTCGCGTCGGACGTGCTGGCTGCGCCGGCCGTCGTCTTGCCCCCGGTGCGGCGCGTGATGTGCGCGACGTCGAGACGGCGGCGAACGACTTCGCGCTTACTCGTCAGCATCGTCAGGCGGGCGTACGAGCCTGCCGGGATGTCGAGGAAGCGGCAGACGCCGTTCTCGACCCGGCACGCGACCGGCCCGCTGACATGGATGCCGGGAGCGACCGCGAACACGGCCTTGCGACGGCTGGGGGAGTACTTCACGAAGACGGCGGCGACCTTGCCGCGGATGAACAGGGCCTGCAGCTTCGGGATCGCGGTGCGCAATGGGCTGTCGGCGCCCTTGCCGAAGCGGATGTCGACCGCGGCGTTCTCCGCCGTGAGCGGATTGGCCGGCGTCGCGGGGGTGCTGTCGGTGCCGTCCTGCGAGCCCGAGCCGCTCGTCGTCGACGAACCGTCGGCGTTCTGGATGACGACCGGGATCGGCTTGGACTTGCTCGACTTCTTCGTCTTGGACGTCGAGCTCGTCTTCGGCGTCGCAGCCGGCGTGGTCGTCGTTCCGACCGCTGCCGCCGCCCGGTAGGAGGCCGGTGGCAGGAGCGGGTCGTGGGACGAGCCGGTCGCATGGCCGGTCGAGCCCTCGTCATCGCTCGTCGCCAGCAGCCGGGCGGCGCGGGCCGGGAGCTTTGCCGTCGCCGGCGCGGCCGGGGCGGCCGTGTCGGCGGTGGGTGCGCCCTGCGGCGCCGAGTGCAGGAACAGCAGCGGTGCGGCAAGCGCCACCAGGGCCGCGACGGCCACGAGTGGCCAGAGGCGCCGGCGGACGATCTCGTCGATCAGGTTGCGAGGCATCATGACCCTCCCGGGGTCGTGGTGGCCGGGGCGGTTGCCGACGGCTGCGGTGCCGAGACCCCGTCGGGGGCGATGTAGGCGGTTGCGTTCAGCGTCGCCTCCGTCTGGCGCGACGTCGGATCGCTGCGGGTGAACGTCAGTCCGTCGATCGTCAGCAGTCGCCCGTCGACCTTGATGTCACCCTTCGAGACGCGCACCGAGCGGCGCACCGTTGCGAGGATGTCGCGCAGGTCGAAGTAGTCGCCGGTGAACTGGAACGTGAAGGGCAGGGCGGCGAGGCCGTCCGGACCGACTGTGGCGCCGGGGGTGACGGGTGTCGTCGCGGCGGTCGTGCCCGTCGTCGGGGCCGTCGGAGCAGCAGCCTTCAGCGCGACGAGCTGCAGCTCACTGTTGCGGACCTTGGCCCGCTTCTGAAGCTGACGCAGCAGTGACGCGATCGCTCCGCGAGCCGGCACCGCCTTGTCGAGCTTCTTCAGCTCGGCGAGCTGCTTCGGGAATGCCTGCTTGGCTGCCACGTACGAGGCGAGCTTCGTCTGTGCGGTGTGGAGGCGGGCCTCCTGCGCGGCGACGTTGTTGTTGACCTTGGCGTGCTCATCGCGCTTGGGACTGATCGCCAGCACCCACAGCGCGGCGAGGATCGCGATCCCGGCCAGCGCGACGAGCGCGATCGTCCGTCTGTCGTTCGTCGTCATCACGAGCCTCCGGTCGGGACGGCTGCCGTCTGGTTGGACGGTGCCGTGGCCTGGTTCGTCGTTGTCGTGGGCGTCGTCGTCGTGCCACCGGCGGCCAATGGCGCCGCCTGCTGCTTGAAGTACGTCACGAGCTCGAAGCTCGAGGCGCTCGCGCCGCCCGTCGTGCAGCCGTCAGTCGAGCCCGCGCTGGCGCTCGCCTTGCCGACCCGCTGGGTGCGGCTGAAGCCGACGTCGGTGACGCCCGTCATGAGGTGCAGCTGGTCGATGTACGACGGGACGCTGCTCTCCTTCGTGGCGCATCCGGCGAGCTCGAGGGCGGGCGAGGACAGCACCGCGCGAAGCCCGGACGTCGAGCCGGCTCCGGCGCCACCGTCGATCTGGGTGGCGGGCGTCAGCGTCCCCTTGACCGACGTCAGCCAGACGCCATTGGGGGCGACGCGGGCCAGCTCGGTCATCGTCCGATCCCACTTGAAGCGGGTCTTGGCGACGGTCGCGACGGAGTTGTGGCGCTTCGTCGTCGCCTTCTGGAAGTCGTCGTACTGCTTCAGCGAGGCTGCCTTCTGCTCGCTCGTCACGAGCTGCGTGGACAGCTGGCCGAGCTTCTCGCGCCCGGAGCTGACCTGGTTGGAGATGACGACGAGGTAGACGATCGCGGCCGCCAGGACCGCCACCGAGGCGATCCCTGCGCGAGCGACGATCGGCGGCGGCGCCGTGCTCATGCGGCGGCTGCGTGTGATGCCTGGGCGCAGGTCCGGCCGCAGGCTGTCCGAGGCGCGCTCCAGGCCGACGACGACGTCGAGACGCTCCGGCCGGATCCCGAGACCGTCGATCGGTGGCCAGCTCTCGCGGCCCGCAACGATGACCGGCAGGTGCAGCTCGTCCTCGAGCGCCTGCGTCACGCCGGGCCAGGTCGTCATCGCGCCGGTCAGGACGACCCCGCCGATCGCGCATGCGTCCGGCCGGGCGGCGTAGACGCCGCGCGACGACTGCACCTCGGCGGCGACGCGGCGCAGGCCCTCACGGACCTGCTGGGCGACGCTCGCCTCGAGCTCAGGGGAGATCGGCGGTGCGCCGGCCTGTGCCGCTGCCCCGCCGAGCCCGAGTCCGGAGATGTGGGCGCGCGCGGCCTCGTGGCTGATGCCGGCGCGCTCGGCGAGGCCGGTGGCGATCGCCTCCGAGCCTGCCGAGGCAGCCCGGACGAGGACCGGCTGTCCGTCCTCGGTGATGACGACGTTCGTCAGCGCCCCGGCCTGCACGTAGAGGACCGCCTCGCCGGGAAGCGGCGAGTGGTCGAAGGCGGACACCATCGCGAGACCCGAGAGCGCGATGCCCTGCGCTCGCAGGCCCGCAGCGTCGAGCGCCCGGATGAGGCGATCGATACCGTCGACGCGAGCGGCCGCCATCAGGATCCGCTGAAGGCCGTCGCGGCCCTCGCCGGGGACGCGCCCGACCCTGCGGTAGTCGACGACGAGCTGCTCGAGTCCGACCGGCAGCAGGTCGTTGGCGAGGTGCCGGACCGCTCCGTCGAGATCCGTTCCGTCGAGCGTGGCCGGCAATTCGACCAGGCGCACCATGAGGCGCGGATGGGCGAGCCCGACGCGCACCTCGCGCGGCAGGTTGTGCTGGCTGAACAGCTCGCTGAGCTCACGTGCGAGTCCGTCGGAGTCGACGACCTCGCCGTCGACGACGAGGCCGACCGGGAGTGGGTGGACGATTGCTTGGCGCACACGACGGCCATCAGCGCCGCCGGGTGGCAGCGCGACGACAGCGTCGGCGCCGATGTCGAGAGCGACGGCCGAGACTGACCGGCGCGTCGTCAGGCGGACGCGTCCGCCAGTTGGCAAGTTGGGAATCCGCACGTCCCGCTCTTCGGCGCTCTTCTGCGCGACGTCGAGCCCGTCCAATCCGTTTGGACGAATGGACGAGCGGCCGGACGGCCACGGCTCGACCGGACGTCGGCTCGACCGGCGCCGGCGCGCGGCCGGTCAGTCGGGATGCGGGCTCAGTAGTGCTCGGACGATGCCGCGCCCGGATGCCACGAGGCCATTTCGAGCATCGCCTGCGCCGTCGCGTCGCGCGAGGCCAGGACGCACGTGTGTCCGCCGCGCCGCCACGTCACGATCGTGGTGCCGGCGGGGTGCTGCAGAACCGCGAATCGCGTGCCGTCGCGCGTCACGGTGCGCACGCCGGCGGCGACCGGGAGGGGCGGGCCGTCGACGATCGCGTATCCGACATGCGCCCCCGACGGATGTCGGTAGGAGACGACGACGACGCGGCGACCGCCGCTCCGTTCGCGGCGCAGGCCGTCGGGGCGCCACGCCAGGCCGCCCTTCGCATAGTCCGGGAAGCGCACGGCGCCGACCGAGACGTGCAGCAGCGGTGTGCGCGCGTCGGAGGCCGGCGCGGGCTGCGTCGGCTCGAGCAGCGCGACCGTCGCGGCGTCTGCGATCGACGGCCGGCCCGGATCGGTCCCGGTGTCGACGAGCAGCAGCAGCGTCGCAAGCACCGCCGTCGCAAGTGCGCTCGCGCCGAGCAGCGACGCCCGCCGGCCCCGCGCGCTGCGCCGTGTCCGTTGCGCCGCGAGCGTCTCGCGCAGGCGCTGTGGCGCCTGCACCGCGCCGGCCTCGGCACGGATCGCGGCGACGACGCGGCGCTCCTCGAGGTCGCGGGTCATGCGCTCGCCCTCGCAAGCACCGGCTCACGCAGCTCGGCGGCGACGGCGCGCCGCGCACGGTGCAGGCGCGTCGTGACGGTGGCCTCCTTGACGCGCAGGGCGCGCGCGGCCTCGCGGTAGGACAGGCCGGCGACGTCCACCGCGACGAGCGCGTCGCGCTGCGCATCGGGCAGCGCTGCGATGACAGCGAAGAGCTCGCTGGCGGCGAGCCCTGCCTCGGGGTCACCCCAGCCGGGGCCGATCGCGCCGTCGTCGTCGTGCAGCGGCGCGCTGACGGGTCGTCGCGCGGCGGCGCGCAGGCGGGAGACGTGCGTGTTGCGAAGCACGCGCAGCAGGTAGCCCAGGTCGTCCTCGTTGCGCAGCAGACGGGGCTTGGTGAGCACGCGCGCGTACGTGTCCTGCACGAGGTCCTCGGCGTCCTCGCGCCGCCCGCAGATCGCCCACGCCGCACGGTAGAGGCGGTCGACGTGGTCACCGAGCTGGGTCGGATCGAGCTGGCGCAGGATCATCACCCTGCAGGACGCCCGCGGTCGCCGATTCCTTCCGCGACCAGCGGAAGGAATCGCTGCGTCACGGCGTCAGTCAGGACAACACCCATCCCCAAAGCATGGAGGACCGTCGTGTCCAGACTCTCGAAGATCCCTGTCATCGGCGTACTCGGCGTCGGGCTCGTGGTCGCAGGCTGCGGAAGCAACGATACGTCGAGCACCTCGACACCGGCGCCGGCAGCGACCGGAACGACCTCGGCCAAGCCGACCGAGACGCTCCACATCGCCGCCGACGCAAGCGGCATGCTGCGCTTCAACAAGACGACGCTGCGAGCGAAGCCGGGCACGATCCGGATCGTCATGGCCAACCCTTCGCAGCTGTCACACGGGATCGGCGTCGACGGCAACGGCGTGGACGCCGACGGCCCGACGGTCGGACCAGGCAAGACCTCGACGACCACGGCGACGCTGAAGGCTGGCACGTACCGCTTCTACTGCACGATCAACGCACATCAGGCGGCGGGCATGGTCGGCAAGCTGATCGTCCAGTAGGCCGATCAGACCGGGGCGCGGGATGCTCGCCCGTCGTCTACGACAGATCCGCAGGACTCAGTCGAGGCTGATCATGACGTGCTTGAGCTCGGTGTAGTCCTCGAGCGCGTAGGCGCTCATGTCCTTGCCGTAGCCCGACTGCTTGAACCCTCCGTGCGGCATCTCCGAGGCGAGCGGGATGTGGTCGTTGACCCAGACGCAGCCGAAGTGCAGTGCGCGCGCGGCGCGCATGGCACGCCCGACGTCGCGCGTCCAGACGCTCGCCGCGAGCCCATAGTCGACGTCGTTGGCCCAGGCGATCGCCTCGGCGTCGTCGGTGAAGCGCTGGACCGTGACGACCGGGCCGAAGACCTCGCGCTGGATGATCTCGTCGTCCTGCGTCAGTCCCGCGACGACCGTCGGCGCATAGAAGTGCCCGGGCCCGTCGATCGTCGACCCGCCGATCACGCACTCGGCGCCGGACGGGGTCCGCTCGACGAAGCCGCGCACGCGGTCGCGCTGTGCTGCCGAGATGAGCGGTCCCATCTCGGTGTCCTCGGATCGCGGGTCGCCGACCGCGAGGCTGCCGACGGCGTCGGCAAGCGCGGCCACGAAGTCGTCGTAGACCTTCGGACCGGCCAGTACGCGGGCCGCAGCGGTGCAGTCCTGGCCGGCGTTCCAGTAGCCGGCGATCTTCACCCCTTCGACGGCGGCCTCGATGTCGGCGTCGTCGAAGACGAGCACGGGCGCCTTGCCGCCGAGCTCGAGGTGCAGGCGCTTGAGCGTGTCGGCCGCGACGCGGGCAATCTCCTTGCCTGTGCCGACGTCGCCTGTCAGCGACACCATCGCCACGTCCCGATGGCGCACGAGCGACGCGCCGGCCGCCTCGCCGTGGCCGAAGAGGACGTTCAGGACACCGGCCGGTAGGTGCTCGGCACAGATCTCAGCGAGGATCGCCGCCGTCATCGGCGTCTGCTCGCTTGGCTTGAGGACGACCGTGTTGCCGGCCGCGAGCGCGGGGCCGATCTTCCAGATCGCCATCGCCAGGGGGTAGTTCCAGGGCGCGATCTGGGCCACGACGCCGATCGGCTCGCGCCGGATCATCGACGTGTAGCCCTCCAGGTACTCGCCCGCCGCCTTACCCTCCATGACGCGGGCCGCGCCTGCGAAGAAGCGCAGGTTGTCGGCGATCGACGGCAGCTCGTCGCGCATTGCGGAGATCGGCTTGCCGACGTTCAGCGACTCCGCCTGGCAGATCTCCTCGCCGCGCTCGTCGATCGCGTCGGCGATCCGCAGCAGCGCGAGCGCGCGCTCGCCGGGCGTGGTACCCGCCCAGCCCTCGAAGGCGCCCTTCGCGGCAGCGACCGCGAGGTCGGCGTCGCCGGCCTCCGACAGCGGCGCGCTCGCGATGACGTCGCCCGTCGCCGGATCGTGGATGTCCTCGCTCGCGCCCGTGCCCGCAGCGGCGAAGGCGCCACCGATGAAGTTCTCGATCGCTGTCACGACTGTGCTCATCGACTACGCGCTCCTTCTAGGTGGTCGAGGCGTCGCCCAGGGCCTCGGCGACGGCGGGATGGGTGATCTTGCCTGCGGCGACGTTGACGCCGAGGCGCAGCTCCGGATCGTCGTCGAGCGCGCGCTGCACGCCGCGATCGGCGAGCTTGAGGACGTAGGGGAGAGTGGCGTTCGTAAGCGCGTACGTCGCGGTCACGGGAACGGCACCGGGCATGTTCGTGACGCAGTAGTGCGTGACGTCGTCGACCTGGTACGTCGGGTCGGAGTGCGTTGTCGGCCGCGACGTCTCGAAGCATCCGCCCTGATCGATCGACACGTCCACGAGCACAGCGCGCGACTTCATGATCGCGAGCTGCGCGCGCGACACGACGCGCGGTGCGCGGGCGCCGTGGATCAGCACGGCGCCGATGACGAGGTCCGCCAGGGGCAGCATCTGCTCGATCGCAAGCGTCGACGAGTGCACCGTCGAGGCCCGGCCCCCGAAGATGAGGTCGAGCTCGCGCAGGCGGTCGATCGAGCGGTCGAAGACGAACACGTCGGCCTGCATGCCGATCGCGATCAGTGCCGCGTTCGTCCCGACGACGCCGCCGCCGATCACGAGCACGGTCGCCGCTGCGACGCCCGGGACGCCGCCGAGCAGCACGCCGCGCCCGCCGAGCGGCTTCTCGAGCATGAACGCGCCCGCCTGCGTGGCGATCTTGCCGGCGACCTCGCTCATCGGTGCGAGCAGCGGCAGGCGCCCGCGCGCATCCTCGACCGTCTCGTAGGCGATGCACGTCGCGCCGGACCTGCACAGGCCGGCGGCGAGCTCGGGCGCGGCCGCGAGATGCAGGTACGTGAAGAGCGTCTGGCTGGGACGCAGCAGGTCCACCTCGACGGCCTGCGGCTCCTTGACCTTCAGGATCAGCTCGGCCTCAGCCCAGACCTCCGCCGCGCTCGCGACGATGCGCGCGCCCTGCGCCTCGTACTCGGCATCGGTGATCGCGCTGCCGTTGCCGGCGCCGGCTTCGATCAGCACGTCGTGACCGTGGGTCGCCAGCTCGCGTACGCCTGCGGGCGTGATCGCGACGCGCGACTCGTCGGCCTTGATCTCGGTCGGCACGCCGATCAGCACGTCGCCACCTCGAAGCGGCAGTTGCGCTGCTCAAGCTCCGGGAACAGGTCGCTGGGGTCGACGCAGCGCTCGGGCGCATGGACGCCCACGCGGCGCACGTGGCCGCGTGCGAGCAGGCGAACGAGCGCCGCCGCTGGCGCCGCCGTCGAGACGATCCCGCCGCCCAGGTGCCAGTCGGCCATCGGGCGCGTCATCGCGCTGACGCGTACGGTGCGGCCGCTCTGCGCGGTGACCTCGACGACATGGCCCGACACGGCGTGCTCCGATGGCGGTGCCGCGGCTGCCTGCGCCGCTGCGACCTCGGTGGCCGCTGCGCCGCGCAGGCGCTCAAGGCGTTGCAGCAGCTCAGGTGCGAGCGAGAGGCGAAAGCTCGCCCGGCGCACGCCGAAGCTTGCGCCGAACGTCTGCAGCTCCGAATGCAGCGTGTGGATCGTCGCGACCTCCCCGATCGGCTCGGGAAAGCGCACGATGCCACCGTCCGTCAGCGGAGCGAGCTCACGCGGCACACCCTCGTCGAGCACGACCGGCCTCATCGACAGCTCGTCGAGCAGCGTCTGCAGCGCGTACGGCGCCCGCAACAGCTCAGTCGGCTCAGGATCACGGCCGGCCGCGGCGACCGTGATCTCGGCGATCGGCTCGTCGCCGAGCTCGCGCGCACCGCGGGCGGCCATGACGTTCGTCTTGCCGGGGCTCGATCCCATCCCCAGCACGGCGAGCCGGCCGGCGGCGGCGAAGCGCTCGTGCAGCTCCAGCTGGCGGGCGGTCATCCAATACAACCCGCCGAGATCGAGGTAGTCGCAACCGGCCTCGAGCGCCGCCTCCATCGCGACCAGGTTGAGCCTGTAGCTCGCGGCGTTGACGAGCGTCGCGCACCCGGCGAGGGCGGGAGCGAGGCCGTCGCGGGCATCCACCGCCTGCGCGCTCGCCTTGCCGGCGCCGTGCTCGGCGGCGACCTGTGCGGCGCGCTCGCCGTCGAGGTCGAGCAGCACGAGCTCGTCGACCTCCGTGGACTCGGCGAGGTCGCGCACGATCGCGCGCGCGATCGTCCCGCTCGCACCCAGCACGGCGACGCGGACGCCGCTCACAGCGTCAGCTCCCTGCCGCGCAGCGCAAGCCAGAACTCGATCCTGTCCTGCGGGTTGGACAGCGAGCGCTTCGTCAGCTCCTCGACGCGCCGGATCCGGTAGCGCAGCGTGTGCCGATGGCAGAAGACCTGCGCCGCCGCACGCTCCCAGTGACCGTTGTGCTCGAGGAACGCGTCGAGCGAGCGCAGCAACTCGTCGGCGTAGTCCGGATCGCCGTCGACGACGCCCGCAAGGACACTGTCGCAATACGAGCGCAGCGCCTCGTCATCCTGCAGCGACAGCAGCAGATGAAACGAGCCGAGGTTCTCGTGCGAGGCGACGTCGGGCCCGGCGCCGTTGGCGAAGCGGACGGCCTCCAGCGCGCAGCGCGCCTCGTGGAAGCTGCGCCGCAGCGACTGAGCACTGGCCGGGCGGCTTGCGGCGGCGCGCACGGTGCGGTGCTCGCTGGCGAGCACTGCGCGCATGCTGCCCGCCAGCTCGATCGGATCGCGCCCGTTGGCGTCGACGATCGCGCAGAGCAGCGTCCCGCGCACGGCGACGAGCGAACGGACGTCGGCCGTCGCCAGCGCGACATCGAGCAGCGGCTCCGCGGCGACCGGATCGCTCGTCGCGAACGCGAGCACGGCGACCTGCTCACCGAGCCCGAACGGGCGCAGCCGGGCGGCGAGCTCCTCGGGATGCAGCCGGCCCGTCAGGGCCTCTGCCAGGACGTCGCCCGCCAGCCGGCGCTCGGTGTCGCGAGCGATCCGCAGGCGCATCAGCTCAAGCGCCACGACGGTCGACGCCTGCTGCAGGATCAGCCGCTCGAAGTCGCCCAGCGTCGCGCTGCAGACGCCCGCGATCCACGCCTGCGCGGAGATGCGATCGCGGCCGACGACCGGCAGTGCAAGCGCCCGTCCGGCCAGCGCCCCGGCGACCGTTCCATCGCCGCCGATCGCGGCCGCCAGCTCTGTGATCTCCTCGGGCGCAAGCGGCCCGCTCGACGCGATCCGCGCGCCGCGCGCGTCGAGCACGGTCGCGCTGCCGCCGATCGCCTCGGCGACCATCGCCATCACGGCATCGAGCCCGCGCTCCTCGAGCACGAGCCGCTCGAGACGCTCCTGGATCTCGCTGCTGCGCCGCAGCGCGGCGTACTCCTGGCTGACGAGATGCGCGAACGCACGCTCGGTGATCGCGATGAACGGCAGCGCATAGGGGACCGCGAACAGCGGCAGGTCGTGCTCGCGCGCGGCGTCGAGCAGCGCATCGGGCAGCCCGTCATGGGTGAAGCCGACGCCGAAGCCCAGCCCGGCGATGCCGTGCGCAACGAGGCGCTCGACGTACTCGCGCTGCCGGTCGGCGCCGTCGAGCGCGAGGCCCGTCGTGAGGATGAGCTCGCCGCCGGTCAGCCACGGTGTCGGATCGGCCAGCTCCGTGAGGTGCACCCAGCGCACGGACGCGGACTCCGAGGCGTGCCCCGTCGCGAGCTCGAGCCCGACCTCGGAGAGCAGCCGCCCGACGGTGAGCATCAGCGGCGCGCGATCCGCGCGGCCGCCTCGGTGAGCACCGGGCGCAGGACCGCCTCGATCTCCTCGAACTGCTGCGGGCCGGCGATCAGTGGCGGCGAGAGCTGGATCACCGGGTCGCCGCGATCGTCCGCGCGGCAGATCAGGCCGCGGCGGAAGAGCTCGCCAGAGAGAAAGCCGCGCAGCAACTCCTCCGACTCGTCGTCGTCGAAGCTCTCCTTCGTGTCACGGTCCTTGACGAGCTCGATCGCCTGGAAGTAGCCGGCGCCGCGCACGTCGCCGACGATCGGGATGTCGCGCAGGCTCTCGAGCATCGCGCGAAACGCGCCCTCGTTGGCGCGCACGTGCCCGCAGAGGTCGTCGCGCTCCATCAGCTCGATGTTCGCCAGCGCGACCGCGGCCGCGACGGGATGCCCGCCGAACGTGAAGCCGTGGGCGAAGGACTCGCTGCCCTCCATGAACGGCTCCGCGACGTGGTCGGCGACGATCATCGCGCCCATCGGGACGTAGGCCGACGTGAGCCCCTTCGCCGCCGTGATGATGTCCGGGACGTAGCCGAAGCGATCCGAGCCGAACATGTGGCCAAGCCGGCCCCAGGAGCAGATCACGTCGTCGGAGATCAGTAGGACCCCGTGGCGGTCGCAGATCTCGCGTACGCGCTGGAAGTAGCCGTCGGGCGGCGTGAAGCAGCCGCCCGCGTTCTGGACCGGCTCGAGGATCACCGCGGCGACCGTCTCGGGCCCCTCGGCGATGATCCGCTCCTCGATCGCGTCCGCCGTCCAGAGCGGGTCGCGGCCCTCGGGCGAACGGTAGGCGTTCGTGTTCGCGACGTGGCAGCCGCCCGGGGTGACGGGCTGGAAGGGCGTCTTGATCCCTTCGAGGCCGGTCGCCGCGAGCGCGCCCAGCGACGCTCCGTGATAGGCGAGCTCGCGCGCGATGATCTTCGTGCGCTGCTCGAAGCCGTGAAGGCGGTGGTACGCGCGCGCCAGCTTGATGGCCGACTCGACGGACTCCGACCCGCCTGAGGTGAAGAAGACCCGCTCGAGCCCCGGCGGGGCGAGCTGCGCGATCTTCGCTGCCAGCTCGATCGCCCGCGGGTGGGCGTAGCTCCAGTTCGTGAAGAAGTCCAGCTCACGCATCTGGGCCGCGGCGGCGTCGGCGAGCTCGCTGCGGCCATGACCGCTGTTGACGCAGAAGAGCGCGGCCAGGCCGTCGAGGTAGCGGCGCCCGTGCTCGTCGTAGACGTAGCAACCCTCGCCGCGCACGATGATCGGGATCTCGGCCTCGGGGCCGTATCCGCCCATCTGCGTGAAGTGCATCCAGAGGTGTCGCCGCGCGACGGACTGCAGGTCCGCGCGGTCGATCGCGTGGCTCGGGCTTCGTTCGCTGAGATCGGTCGCCATGTCGCTCCTCTCGTGGGGGG
This sequence comes from Solirubrobacteraceae bacterium, assembly GCA_036271655.1. Classification (GTDB taxonomy): domain Bacteria; phylum Actinomycetota; class Thermoleophilia; order Solirubrobacterales; family Solirubrobacteraceae; genus CADCVQ01. The sequence continues at coordinate 30,057 of DATBAE010000015.1, read as the reverse complement.
CCTCGATGCGGCGCCTGTCTGGCTATCCGCTTCGGACAACCGTAGCGCTGGCCTGGGTCCGGCTCAAGAGGCTATGCGGGCCGATCGGGCACATCGCCGTTGTACACCCTGGCTAATCAACCTCTGCTGCCTTTAACCGTCCGGCCCCTTGCAGCCGCCGAGGCCGGGGCGTAGCGTGCGCGCAGAGTCGCACGACAAGGAGAGAGTGCCATGGCTGGTGCCGTCGTTCCGGGGAGCCCCGCCGTCCCAGCGCCACGCGTCGCCGGACAGGTTGCTGACAAGGGCCTGCGCCAAGGCGCGATCGGCTTCATCTCGAGCGTCGTGATCGGCGTCGCATCGACGGCGCCCGGCTACAGCCTCGCCGCGACGCTCGGGCTGATCGTGACCGCCGTCGGCTTCCAGTCGCCGGCGATCCTGTGGGTCGCGTTCATCCCGATGCTCTGCATCGCGAGCGCCTACCTCTACATGAACCGCACCGACCCGGACTGCGGCACGACGTTCGCGTGGGTCTCGAAGGCGATGGGTCCATGGGCCGGCTGGCTCGGCGGCTGGGCGATCGTCGTCTCGGACGTCATCGTGATGGCGAACCTGGCCCAGATCGCCGGCATTTACTCGTTCACCCTGTTCGGCTGGGACTCGGCGGCCGCGTCGACCGTGGCCGTCACCGCCGTCGGTGTCGCCTGGATCGTCGTGATGACCGCGATCACCGTGATCGGCATCGAGCTCTCGGCCCGCACCCAGTGGTACCTGCTCGGGGCCGAGGTCGTGACGCTCGTCCTGTTCGCGATCGTCGCGCTCGTGCGCGTCTACACCGGCGGCGGACTTGCCGGCGCCGAGCATCCGGCGCTCTCCTGGTTCTCGCCCTTCGCGATCGACGGCGGGACCGCGGCGCTCACGTCCGGCATCCTGCTCGCGGTCTTCATCTACTGGGGCTGGGACAGCGCCGTGAGCGCCAACGAGGAGACCGAGGACCCGACCGAGGCGCCCGGCAAGTCGGCGATCGTCTCGACGATCATGCTCGTCGCGATCTACCTGCTCGTCGCGACCGCGGCGGTCGCCTTCGCCGGCACGAAGCCGCTCGAGGACCAGGACGACGTGCTCTCGGTGCTTGGAAACGCCGTGCTGGGCGGCACCTTCGGCAAGCTGCTGATCATCGCCGTGCTGACCTCCGCCGCAGCCTCGACGCAGACGACGATCCTGCCGACCGCGCGAACGGTGCTCTCGATGGCGCGCGCTGGCGCCATGCCCGACAAGCTCGGCGTCGTCCACGACCGCTACAAGACGCCGCACATCGCGACGATCCTGTTCGGCGTCGTGTCGATCATCTGGTACGTCGGGATGACAATCGTCAGCCAGAACATCCTCTACGACTCGATCGCGGCACTCGGCCTGATGATCGCCTTCTACTACGGCATCACGGGATTCGCCTGCGCGCTGTACTACCGCCGCGAGGGACGCAAGTCGCTCAGCGGACTGCTGTTCGCCGTCGTCGCGCCGACGCTCGGCGGCCTGATCCTCAGCTGGGTGCTCGTGAAGTCGGTCATCGACCTCTCCAAGCCGGCGAATTCCGAGTCCGGCTACTCGTGGTTCGGCGTCGGCCCGCCGCTCGTGATCGGGGTCGGCTTCATGCTCCTCGGCGCCGTGCTCATGGTCGTCTGGAGCCGGCGCAAGAAGGCCTTCTTCGAGCAGCGCATCGAGGTCTTCGGCAGCGCCGAGTAGCCCCGCGCGAGGCGACGCGCAGGGGGGCCTGCACGCGAGCTCTACGCTGGACAGATGCAGGGCTTTGCGTCGGACAACTGCGCGGGCGCGCACCCGGAGGTGCTCGCTGCACTCGCTGAGGCCAACGCCGGCCAGGCGAAGGCCTACGGCGCGGACCGCTGGACCGCACGCGCCGAGGAGCTGCTGCGGGCGCACTTCGGCGAGCAGACCCTGTCCTACCTCGTCTTCAACGGCAGCGCCGCAAACGTGCTCTGCCTGCGCGCGCTCTGCCGCCCGTGGGAGTCCGTCATCTGCGCGGCTCAGGCGCACATCAACGTCGACGAGGGCGGCGCGCCCGAGCGGATCGCGGGCGTCAAGCTGCAGCCGGTCACGACGCACGACGGCAAGCTCACGCCCGAGCACGTCGAATGGCAGCTCGGGCGCCTCGGCGACGAGCATGCCGTGCAGCCGCGCGTCGTGAGCATCACGCAGAGCACGGAGCTCGGCACGCGCTACAGCCCCTGCGAACTGCACGCGCTTGCGCACTTCGCGCACGATCGCGGCCTCCTGCTGCACGTCGACGGCGCCCGTCTGGCGAATGCGGCGGCGGCGCTTGACGTCTCGCTACGCGAGATCACGACCGATGTCGGCGTCGACGCCGTCTCCTTCGGGGGCACGAAGAACGGCCTGCTGCTCGGCGAGGCCGTCGTCTTCTGCGGCCCGGCGCATGCCGAGGGATTCGCGTACCTGCGCAAGCAGACGCTGCAGCTCGCCTCGAAGGGACGCTTCCTGGCCGCGCAGTTCGTCGCGCTGCTCGAGGGCGATCTGTGGCGGCGCAGCGCCGCGCACGCCAATGCGATGGCGGAGCGGCTGGCAGCGGCGCTGCTCGAAGTTTCCGGCGTCCGGCTCACGCAGCCCGTGCAGGCCAACGGCGTCTTCGCAATCCTGCCACCGCACGCGACGGCGCGGCTGCAGCGCGACTGGCACTTCTACATTTGGGACGAGAGCACGGGCGAGGTCCGCCTGATGTGCTCCTGGGACACCGCCGCAGAAGAGGTCGACGCGTTCGCGGCAGACCTAGCAAATGCCTGCAAGAGGGCGCCGGTGACGCCATGAACGACTCGACCGGCGGGCCGATGTCATCCGATGAATTGCGGACCGACGTACATAACGTCGGAGGGCATCGATGCCGATGATGGAGGTATGGGTATGAACGCATTCATGGACCGCAGCTACCGGATCGCCCCGGCTGAGCGCAACGTCGTGTGCGATGCCGTCATCGGTCGGGAGGACAACGTCGCGCTGGGCGAAGCACTTGCCTGGCGACGCGAGCAGATCGGCCGCGACGGCCTCGAGGACGCGGATGCGGTCCTCGAGCTGCGCGCGCTGATGACGCTTGACGATCTGCTCGTCGCAGTACGCGACACGGGCCCCGATGCGACCTTGATCCTGAAGCGCGACCAGGCACGATTGCTGTGCCAGATCACCGGCGCGTACGTCACCGATCGCGACGTCGACAGCTACCAGGCGCCCGAGGAACGCGACCGGATCGCGCGCCTGCGCGCGATCAGCGGCCCCCTGATGGACCTCTGCTGCGAGTTCGCCGCCGCCGAGGAAGAGGCGCGCGAGCAGCTGCTCGTCGTGTAGTAGGTCCGAACGTCCGCGCGCCAGGGCCCGCAGCCGGCACGCGCGCGTCGCTAGATTGCACCTCGTCGAAGCGCTGGCGAGGAGGAGCAGACGTGGCCCGAGGCAAGAAGACGAAGAGCCGGACGATCGCTCGCGAGGGCGGAGCCGGCACCCAGGCAGCACCCGCGCCCCCAGCCTCGCTCGGCGAGGATGCCCAGGCACCCGAGGCGACGACGCCGGCCGCAGACTGGGGCGACGCAGACGAGCAGGCGACTCCGGCCAGGAAGGCGAAGACCGGCCGAACGGTCACTCAGCCGATCTTCGGCGGCAACGATGCCGAGCTCGTCGATCCGCGTGACGTGGCCGATGTCGTGGCCGATGAGGAGCGAGAGAGCGAATCCGCGTTGGCGCAGCTGCGCAAGGTCCTCGAGCTGAGCACGCAGCAGCGCGGCCCAGACGATCCGGGCACCCTGCGCGCGCGCACCGACATCGCCGTCGCGCTCTGGCACATGGGCCGCTACGACGAGGCGATCGAGATGGAGGAGGCGCTCGTCGCGGACAGCAACCGGATCCTCGGCGAGGATCATCCGGAGGCGCTGACGGCGCGTGCGAACCTCGCATCGACGTACTGGACCGCTGGTCGTGCCGACGACGCGATCGCAATCGAGGAAGCCGTGCTCGCCGACGCCGAGCGGATCCTCGGCCTCGATCATCTCGCGACGCTGACGGCACGCGCCAACCTCGCGTTCTCCTACTCGTCGGCGGGCCGCACGCTGGAGGCCGTCGAGGTTCAGCGACAGGTCGTCGCCGACCGTGCGCGCGTCCTCGAGGACGACGACCCGGACACGCTCGACGCACGGGCGAACCTCGCGTCAGCCTGCTGGAACGCCGACCTCGTCGACGAGGCGCTCGCAACTGAGGAGCAGATCGTCAACGAGAGCGAGCGCATCAATGGCGCCGATCACATCGACACGCTGCAAGCACGCGCGGCGCTCGCCTCGTCCTACCGGATGGCGAAGCGCGCCGAGGAGGCGGCAGCGCTGCAGGACCGCGTGATCGCCGACTTCGAGCGCCACTTCGGGGCCGATCATCCGGCGACGATCGGTGCCCGCAAGACGCGCGCGCTGAACAGCTAACCGTCGGTACCGGTCCCGCAGAAGGACTGCAGGTCGCCGGTCACGGCAACGACGCCCAGCAGGCGCCCCTCCCCGTCGACGACGGGAACCCGCCGAGCCTCGGTCAGCAGGGCGAGATCGCGACCGGTCGCGGCGGACGCGGCCGGTGACACCGTCGGACCCTGCTGGGCCACGTCGACCGCCCGCCGCCCGCCCTCGACCGCAGCTCCGATGTCGCTTGGCATGAGCGAGCCGGCGTAACGACCGTCGTCGGCGAGGAACGCCAGGCGCCTGCTCGTGCTGGCAGCGAACCAGTCGCGCACGTCAGCGACCGTGGCGGTCGCTGGCAATGCGCTGAACTGCGTGTGCGTGACCTCGGCAACCGTCAATCCGTCGGTCTGGTCGATTCGGGTGCGCGGCATCGTCACATCATCGTAACCACGCGCGCGATCTCCTCACTTGCGCGTGAGTCGCGTGGCGTCCGCGTTGTCGCCGCCCGCGTGATCGATGCTGTCCTCCTTGACGTCGCGGTCGGCGACCTCACCGAGCACGTCGTCGCCCAGCGTCTGATCGTCGGCGCCCTGCTGCGGTGGCGGGTTGTCGATCATGTCGCGCGGGACGATGCCCTCATTGTCGGCCCAGCTATCGGCTCCGCCCTTCGCATCCGGCGGCTCATGCACGCCCCCGCGGTAGTCACGTGGGTCTCGCTCAGGCATGTGGCTCCTCTCGTCGATGTTCCACGTCCATTGCCGTACCCAGCAGCGCCGCCGGCCATGAGCGTCGCTACGGTGACGTCGTGGACGCCCGCGAACGCTGGAACGAGCGCTACGGGGACGATCGGCTGACGCCCTTCCCGGACGCGCCATCGGAGTGGCTTGATGAGCACTGCGCCCTCCTGCCCGGGGCGGGGCGCGCGCTTGACGTCGCGTGCGGAGACGGGCGCAACGCCCTCCTGCTGGCAACGCTCGGGTACGCGGTCGACGCGATCGACGTCTCGGACGTCCTGATCGCCCGCCTGCGTGACGCGGCGGCCGAGCGGGGGCTCGCAATTGCGCCGTGCGTCGTCGACCTCGAGCGCGAGCCGCTGCCCGCGGGTCCCTACGACGTCGTCGTCGTGACGAACTTCCTGCAGCGCGATCTCTTCGGCGCGCTCGCGGGCGTGCTCGCCCCCGGCGGCCTGCTGATCTACGAGACGTTCGGCCGCGCGCACATCGACGAGCTCGGCCGCGACTTCAATTCGCGCTTCGTGCTGGAGGACGGGGAGCTCGCCGCAGCCTTCGCGCAGCTCGAGATCGTCGATGGCTACGAGGGCGTGGCACAGCGATCGGGCGCACCACGAGGAGTCGCCGGCATCGTCGCCCGTTGTCCCGCGGGCGCATAGTCGTAGGCCGAGCAGCGCCCCGTCGACCGGTGTCTGCCAGCATCACCGCTGCATGGATGCCGCGCTCAAGAGGACTCTGCGCACGGGAGCAGCCCTGCTCGCGTGCTTCCCCGCGCTGACGGCGAGCGCGGCGGCACTGCCCGGCGAGTACGCGCCATGTCCCGTCGCGGGCGACGCCACGGCGATCGGCGTCAGCGCTGCGAGCTGCGACGACGCCCGCGCCGTCGCTGTCGCGCTCGCGGCTACGCCGGCGACTGACCCGGCGACGGTGCTGCGTTCCGCCGGCTGGACGCCCCTGCGCGCGATCGCAAGCGACGCCGGCACCAGCTACGACCTCATCGCAACGCGCGGCCGCGCCGCACTGCGCATCCATCGCAACGGCACCGCACCAGACCTCGACGGCTGGTCCGCGGGCCGCGAGCTCGTGTTTTCGCGCGGCCGGCTCGTCGGCGGCGGCTCGGTGCCGCCGGGCTCAGTGCTCTGCACGTCGTCGTTTCTCGTCTCACTGCATGGCCACCGCGGCGGCTTGAGCGCCGCCCATTGCGGGGGGCTGCGCAAGGACGGCACGACACAGCGCCGCAACGCCGCGATGCGCAGGCCGCCCCAGCCGGGCATCGTCCTCGGCTCCGTACAGCGCAACGTCGAGCGCTCCAAACCGCTCGACGCGCTCGTCGTCCCGATCCCCTCGGGCCCGGACCGCCCGTCGGCCTCGGTGATCGATCGCGGCGCGCTGAACGCGCCCTGGTTCGTCGCCGGGGTCGCGAAGCCGTCGCCCAAGCGCCGCGTCTGCTTCACCGGCCGGACGAGCGGCATCGACCAATGCGGCCAGATCGTCTACGGCTCGGCGAGCGTGGCGAACAGGATCGCGAGCAGGCTCGCGGGGACGCACGTCGTCTGCACCACGATCACGGCCCGCGAGGGCGACAGTGGCGGGCCGGTCTACACGGCCCCGGCGGCCGATGGCAGCGTGCGCGCCGTCGGCGTCACGACGCTCGTCTTCGGCCTGCTGCGGACGATGTGCTTCACCCCGCTGCAGCCGGTGCTCGACGCGCTCCACGCGCAGCTCGTCACCGCGCCCGCCTGAACGCCAGCACGGCACCGACGACCGCGCCGTAGGCGGCGTGGTCGAGGATCTGGGGGAGCAGCGGGAGCGCGCGGATGCGCGGGTAGCGCCGCCCGACGACGCCCAGGTCGAGCGCCGCGATCGCCAGCCCGGCAACCGTCGCGCAGGCGATCGGCCGCCGCCGCGGCAACAGTGCCGCGAGCGCGACCGACCAGCCGAGCGAGAGCGCAACGTGCACCGGCAGCGCGGCGAGCACGAGCACGGTCTTCCGGCGCTCGCGCGGCAACAGCAGCGTGCCCGCGGCGAGCGTCGCCTCGAGCGGATCTGCACGCGTCGCGAGCGCATGCAGCGTCGAGGGCGCACCGCTCAACACGGCGGCCACCCAGCCCGCGACGAGACCGTCCGCGATCGTGCTGCGCTCTGACATCGCGCGAACGGTAGCCGCGGCCGGCAGGAGCGTGAAGGGCGGCGTGGGGCCGCGATTTGCCAATTCGCCGAATATCGACGACGCGGTTTGTGCCTACAGGTACGATTGCCGCCTTATCAGTCCGAGCATGGAGGCAGGTCTGTGCGCATCAAGCTCGTCTCACTGGAAGACGGGATCACGTCCTGTGGCTTTCGCAAGATGGCCGCGTTCGCCGCGCGTATCAACGAGGACACGGAGTCCTGCTACGTCTCGACGAACCGCTACCGCAGCATCCGCAACGGATTGCGCGGCACGCTCGGCAGCGCCGGCTCGCTCGAGCCCGAGGACATCGACCTCGCCGCACGCGGCCTGATCGACGCCGACGTCGTCGGCTTCTCCTCGATGACGGGCTACGCGGATCTCACGCGCAAGCTCATCACGCGGGTCAAGGAGCTCGACCCGTCGACGTTCGTCATCTGGGGCGGGATCCACCCGATCATCCAGCCCGAGGACGCGATCCTCGCCGACGTCGACGCGATCTGCACTGGGGAGGGGGAGTTCGCCTTCGAAGAGCTGCGCCAGAACCTGATCGAGGGCCGTGACCCGACGACCGTCAAGAACTTCTGGTTCAAGCAGCCCGACGGCTCGGTCATCAAGAACCACTTCCTGCCGCTCATGTCGACGGACATGATGGAGTCGCTGCCGTTCCCGCAGTACGGCGAGGGTGAGGTCATCTACGAGGCCGGCGTCGGCTTTCAGCCGATGAACGCCCAGCACTACATCGACAACGACGGCCTGAGCTACACGACGCTGTGGTCGATCGGCTGTCCGTTTCACTGCACGTACTGCGGCAACACGAAGTTCATCTCAAACGACCCGACGTACAAGCGCATCCGCCACCCGAGCGCGCGCTACATCGTCGACGAGGTCAAGACCGCACGCGAGCGCTTTCCGCACCTCAGCCACGTCTCGTTTCACGACGACAGCTTCATGGCGATCCCGTACGGCGAGATCGAGGAGTTCGCCGAGCTCTGGAAGGCCGAGCTCGATCTCCCGTTCGCCGTCTATGGCGTCATCCCCAACTACGTCAAGCGCGACAAGTTTGAGCTGCTCACCTGGGCCGGCATGAACCGCGTCAGGATGGGAATCCAGAGCGGCAGCCGCAAGACGCTCGAGTTCTACAAGCGCCCCTCGCCTCCCGAGAAGATCCTTGCGGCAGGTGAGGTCAACGCCTCGTTCTCGCCGAGGTACCACATCCCACCGGCCTACGACATCATCACCGACAACCCGATCGAGACGCGCGAGGACATCAAGGAGACGCTCCAGCTCCTCTATGACATGGACAGGCCGTACACGCTGTTCATCTACTCGCTGAAGGTGATCCCGAACACCGAGCTCGAGGCGGCGATGAAGGAGCGCGGCGTCGACATCGAGGAGATCTCGGCGACATTCATGTCGATCCCGCCGCGGATGGGGAACCTGCTGCTGTACACGCTCACGCTCTGCCGCCCGCCGGAGTGGCTCTGGAAGATGCTGCTCAAGCGCGTCCGCGCGAGCACCGAGGAGCAGAAGCTCTACCCGCGGATCGGCAACCTGCTGCGCACGCTCTATCTCTCGCGCCGCGCGCTGAGCCATCTCGTCAAGTGCGACTTCTCGGCGATCCCGGGGCGCACGGGCTACTACGTGTGGCGGATCGGCCTGGTCGGGTTCTGGCGCAAGCATCTGACGCGCCGGATGCCGCGCCCGCCGCGTCCCGAGCGCGAGATCGCGCGCGAGCAGCGGACGCAGAAGATCGCCGCCTGACGACACGCGTGCGGCTCCAGACGCCGGGCGGATGGGACCTCTGACGGGCGGGTAGGCAGGTCGCTAGCACTCGACCAACGGAGGGATGACATGGAGCACGAGGCCACGCAGGCAGACGAGGCGACAGAGGCGACGGCCGACGCCGGCACGACGGGCGACTCCGAGCTCGCCGCTGCGGTCGACGCCCAGGCGATGCAGTCCAGCGGCGCTGACGCGCTGGCGGCACCGGAGGTTCCCGACGACGCGAATGAGACGATTGCTCGTGCCGTCGAGCACCTGCAATCGGTCGATCTCGACGAGCAACGCGAGTCGGCGGAGAACCTGACGAAGCGCCTGTAGGCTCGGCGACACGTCACGTGCCGCGGCGGCGAGCCGCCTCCACGGGCGGTTCGATCGCTTGGCAGGCGCCAAGCGGTTGGCGATCAGTGAGCCGGGGCAGGTTCCACTGCATGAGCATTCCGCCGTCGGACCCGAACGTCACCCTGCTGCGGCTCGAGGACGCCGTTGCCACGTTGCGCCTGGGGGTCATGATCGTCGGTGTCCTCGCCGTCGCAGCACTCGGCGTCGCCGCCTATGGCCTTCTGACGAGCGACGATGCCGGTACTGCGACGACCGGCCTCGCCAGCCAGGGAAGCGTGTCGCAGCTCTCCGAGCGCGTAGACCAGCTCGCCACTCAGCAGAAGACGGCCGGATCGGCCAATGCGACAGGGGCTGCGCTCGGTGACCGCGTCGCGGCGCTCGAGCGGACCGTCAAGGCGCTCGCCGCACGCCCGACGCCGGGCGACGCGACGCAGGCCGTCAAGGAGCTTTCAAGTCGGATCGACGCCGTCGCCAAGGACGTCGAGCAGCTCAAGCAGACGCCGTCGACACCCTGAGGCGATGCGGTCCTAGACTGGGCCGAGATGACGTCAGACAGCGAGCCAGGCGCGAGTCTCGACGACACGCTCCTGCTGACCGTCGGATGTGAGTTCGAGATCGCGGTTGCGCAGCCGCTGGCCGCGATCATGCAGGTCGCTCCGCGGGCCGAGCCGCGTGTCCACATGCGCCGCGAGCAGTGGGATACCGAGGTCGACCATCATGGCTACGTCGACGGCTTCGGCAATCGCTGCGAGCGCTTCCTGATCGCAGCCGGCGAGTCGCGTATCGCCTACGAGGCCGAGCTGCTGCTGACGCAGGCCGCCGACATCGTCGAGCCCGCCACGAGCGAGACGCCCGTCGAGTCCCTGCCAGACGACGTCATCAACTACGTCATGCCGAGCAGGTTCTGCCTTCCGGACGAGCTTGGCAGCGAGGCGTGGCAGCGCTTCGGCGAGCTCGCCCCGGGCTGGAGCCGCGTGCAGGCGATCGTCGATTGCGTCCATCACCATCTCACCTACACGCCGGGCGGATCGAATCCCTGGACCACGGCGGCCGACGCGTACTACGCGCGCCAGGGCGTCTGCCGTGACTACGCCCATCTCGCGATCACGTTCTGCCGCGCGATGAACATCCCGGCGCGCTACGTGTTCGGCTACATCCCGGACATCGGCGTGGGGGTCCCGGAGGACGAGGCGATGGATTTCGCGGCCTGGTTCGAGGCATACCTCGACGGTCGCTGGCACACCTTCGATGCGCGCAACAACACGCCGCGGACCGGTCGCGTCGTCGTCGGGCGCGGGCGCGACGCCGTCGACGTCGCGCTGATCACCTCGTTCGGCACCCTCACGCTGACGGGCTTTCGCGTGCACGCCCGGCAGACCGCTGCGCCCGAGCCCGTCTGACGCGAGCGTCCTCGGCAGAGCACCGCGCGACGCCGGAGGTGCTACCTCAGCTCGGAACCGGCTTGATGATCCGGTGCAGGCCGGCCGCCGCGCCCAGCACGACGGCGAGCCCCAGCGCGAGGATCACGTTGCGTCGCACCGCCTCACCGTACAGGCACGTCGCGCCCGGCAGGCCCGGCGGCATGATCGGCCGCAGCCGGACATGCCGTACGCTCGCGTCATGCCAGGCCTCGAGGATCCCGACAAGATCGATGTCATCGCCGAGGACACCGACGGCACGGCGTTGCTGTCGATCGTCCAGACCGGCCCCTGGGCGGGGGACGGCTCAGATCGCACGCGCCTCAAGCGCAAGCTCGGGACGTACCTGCGCTATGCGATGGAGGGACAGATGGTGAGCACCTATCCGAGCCTCGCCGGCCGCGAGGTCGTAATCGAGCTCACGTACGAGCAGCCGCCGCCGCAGGCCGTGCTGGACTACTGGCGCCGCCGCGGCGAGACGGCTGCGCGCGACGGCGTGACGCTGCGCATCAGGCCGCTCGACGACATCGTCTGGCGCGCGTAGGCGCGCAGCACCGGCCCAGCTACAGCGAGTCGAGCAGCTTCTGGCCGGCGGCGCCGCCCGCGGCCTTGCCCGCCTGATAGGCCCCGAAGAGCCCGTCGAAGTGCGGGTCGCTGACCGACGGGTCGCCCATGACCACCTTCTCGCAGCCGAGCTGCGCGGCAACCGTGGCCTCAAGCACGTTCTGGACGTATGCGACGTCGTTGCCGGGTCCGCAGTCGTAGCGATCGGTGCCGGCCCCGCCATAGAGGACGTCGTCGCCGTCGCCGCCGGTCAGGATGTCATTCGCGCCGCCGCCGAGCACGATGTCGTTGCCGGGCCCGCCGTCCGAGACACCGTCGCCGAACTGGTCGGCGTCCTCGCGTGCGGCGACCTGAGCACCGCCGCGGATGACGTCGTTGCCGTCTCCGCCGTGGATGACCCGATCCGGGCCGCCGGAGGTGTAGATGTAGTCGTCGCCCGGCCCACCGTCGATGTGCTCGTCGGCGGCCGCGAGGCGCTCTGCGATGAAGTCGTTGCCGTCGCCGCCGTACACGACGTCGGAGCCGTCGCCACCGTCGATCCGATCGTCACCCGCGCCACCGTCGATGCGATCCTCGTTGGCACCGCCGTCGAGCGTGTCGTTGCCGGCGCCGCCGGAGATCCGATCATCGGCCGCGTCGCCCGAGATCGTGTCGTCGCCGGTGCCGCCGCTGAGCGTGTCGGCCTGCGATCCGCCGGCGATCGCGTCAGTACCGGGGCCGCCGTCGATGTGATCGCGGCCCGCGCCGCCCGTCAGCGTGTCGTTTCCGGCGCCGCCCTCGACCTCGTCGTCGCCGCCGGCGCCGTCGGCATGGTCGTCGCCTGCTCCACCGAACAGCACGTCGTCACCGATGTTGCCGAGCAGGTGGTCGCCACCGTCGCCGCCGCTGAGGCGATCGCGCCCGCCGCCACCATCGAGCCGGTCGGGGCCTCCGAGTCCGCGCAGCGAATCGTTGCCCGCCTTGCCGTAAAGGCGGTCTGCTCCCGCGGTCCCAACGATGTTGTTGGCCTTCGCGTTTCCGCGCTTCGTCACGGCGCCGGCGCTCGCAACGAGCGCCAACAGCATGATCGCGGCAAGCGCGACGGGGAGGATCTGGAACCTGGAGCGTTGTGAGGACATGAACATCGAGCAGGAGCTACCCCCGCTGGGCCCACCCTATCCGGGCAGCGGGCGATCGCGCTGGAAGGCGAGCACATCCTGGTGGTCGTCCCACCCGCGCGGCTGATGGCTGACGAGGCGCAGGTGGCCAGCCGACGCGGTCGAGACCGCGTCGCTCAGATACTCCGGCGTGTGCCACGCATGGCCATAGTCGAACAGGGCGTTCTCGTAGGCCACGTGGAACTCGCCGCGCTGCTCAAGCGCGGCGCCGATCTCGTCGCGCAGCGGCGCGAACTCCCCGCTCGCCGGCGGCTCGGCATGGATGGTCACGATCGCCAGACCGCCCGGCTCGAGCGCCTCGCAGAAGCTGCGCAGCAGCTGCGCGACGCGCCACTCGTCGAGGTGGGTCACGAGCGAGCCGCACCAGATGAGGTCATGGCGCCCGAGCCGCATGCAGTCGAGGCTGGGCGTCGAGCGCAGGGGCGTGACGCCGAACTCCCGTGCGCAGAAGCGGATCGCGCGGCGGTTGATGTCGCACGCCGTGATGCGCTCGGGCGAGATCTCCTGCGCGAGCCGGCGCAGGACGCGGCCGTAGCCGCAGGGCATGTCCAGGCAGGAGCGCACGTCGCCGAAGGCGCGATCGGCCTCGCTGAGCGCGCGTTCAATCGCCGCGACCGCGGACGCACCGACGCGGGCATAGTGGGCGGCGTCTGGATCGCCCGGATGGAGCATGTCGTCATCGGGGTGGATCCGGCCCGCGACCCCGGCGTAGGGGAGCGGAGGACCTGTCCGGCGCAAGCGGCGGCGCAGCGCGCCGCCGACCCGGCGGGCGTTGTCGGCTGCCTGCCTCGCAAGCGGTAGGCCGGCCGCGGCCTCATTCACCACGGCGCGGGCTCGTAGTCCTTCAAGAAGCAGCCGTACAGATCCTCGCCCGCCTCGCCTCGGACGATCGGGTCGTAGACCCGCGCGGCGCCGTCGACGAGATCCAGCGGGGCGTGAAAGCCCTCGCCGGCAAGCCTCATGCGCGTCGGCAGGGGCCGCTCGTCCGTGATCCAACCGGTGTCGACGCTCGTCATGAGGATCCCGTCGTTGAGCAACTCGTGCGCGCTCGTGCGCGTGAGCATGTTCAGCGCCGCCTTCGCCATGTTCGTATGCGGATGCCCGGGACCCTTGTAGCCGCGCTGGAACTGCCCCTCGATCGCCGACACGTTGACGACATACGTGCGGCGGGCCGGGGAGGCCGCGAGCGCGGCGCGCAGCCTGCCGACGAGGATGAACGGCGCCGTCTGGTTGCAGAGCTGGACCTCGAGCAGCTCGACCGGGTCGACCTGCTCAACGTGCCGGCTCCAGCTGTTGACCGGGTCCGGATCGGGGACGAGCCCGCCAGCATCGATCGCGAGCCCGGCGGCGATCCGCTCGGGTGATGCCGCGCCGGCGCTCAGGGCGAGCGCGCTGAGCGCCGCGGGTGTCGGGGTCCAGTGCGGTCGGGCGACCGCGTCGCGCGGCGCTGGCAGGCCGGCCGTCGTACCGCCCGGCCCGAACGTGCGGATCGGCGGCAGCGGACCCGCGGGCAGGGCTGCCGCCTCCGCCTCCGCGAGCAGCGCGTAGGACGCAGCCGATCGCCGAACCGTCTGCGCGGCGTTGTTGACGAGGATGTCGAGCGGTCCGTCGGCGGCGATCTCGTCGGCGAGAGCGACGACCTGGGTCGGATTGCGCAGGTCGATCCCGACGATCCGCAGGCGCGCCAGCCAGTCGCCGCTGTCGGTCATGCCGGCAAAGCGTCGTGCGGCATCGCGTGGGAAGCGCGTCGTAATCGTCGTCTGCGCACCGTCGCGCAGCAGGCGCAGCGCGATGTACATGCCGATCTTGGCCCGGCCGCCTGTCAGCAGAGCGCGCCGCCCGGTCAGATCGGTGCGCGCCTCGCGGCGGGCGCGGTTGCGGGCCGCGCAGTCCGTGCACAGCTGGTGGTAGAAGGCGTCGACGTCGACATAGCGCTCCTTGCAGACATAGCAGGCGCGCGCCTTGACGAGGGTTCCCGCGGTCGCCCCCGTCGTCTGCGGGCGCAGCGCCAGCCCGGCGGTCTCGTCGTCGATCCGGCCGTTGGCGCCGGTCGCGGTCGCCGCGGTCACGGCCGCGTCGGCGGCAAAGACGGCTGCGCGGCGCTCGGCACGGCGGCGCAGCTTGACGGATTTGTAGAGGCCGGCGGCAGCCCGCCGCACGGCGAGCGCATCAGGGTGCTCGACGGGCAGCTCGTCGAGCTCGCGCATGACGCGCAGGCAGATCGCGAGATCGGCGGGATCGATGCCGTCCGTGCTCACCGCGGGTGAAGTCTATGGTCGTCGTCAGCGCACGACCGTGTCGCACCCGCGCCGCGTTCCGACGACGGCGATCATCGCGCCCGGCTGCAGCATGAGGTCGTCGCGCGGGCGCCAGCGCCCGTCGAGCGCGAGGATGCGCAGCTCGCTGCCCGCGTTGACGTCGCGGATCATCCGGCCCGCCAGCGGCGACTCCGGCATCACCTCCGCCTCGAGCACGCGCAGCGCCACGTTGGACAGCGGCAGCGGCTCGGCCAGCGGCCGGCCCAGCAGGGCCGCCGTGAATGCCGGCGCGGCGAGCGCCGAGACCGAGCGCGTGAGGTCGAGATCCACGCTGCGATCGAGCCGCTCAGCGAGCCGCACGTCGAAGATCCGCATCACGACGCGGGCGTCCGGGTTGAGCTCGCGGGCCGTCAAGCCGCACTGGATGTTCGCGAGATCGTCGCTTGTCACCGCCATCACGGCGCGCGCACGGGCGATGCCAAGCTCCTCGAGCGTGCCCGGCGTGCGCGCGTCGCCGAAGACGACCGGGATCTCGAGCGAGCGCGCGACGGCGATGCCGACAGCCTCGGGCTCCTGCTCGACCCCGATGCAGGGGATGTCGAGCTCGTGCAGCCCGGCGATCACGCGCGCTCCCGCCTTTCCGAGCCCGCAGACGATCACGTGATCGCCCTTCGGCCGCGGGAAGCGCCCGAGCGCCCGATCGATCCGAGACGAGACGAGCAGATCGGTGACGAACGCGAGCACGGACGCAAGCAGCACCGCCGACACGGCCATCAGTCCGATGTCGAAGAGCTTCAGCCAGTTCGGTGCGCCGAGCAGGTTGACGTCGCCATAGCCGACGGTCGCCATCGTCGTGACCGAGAAGTACAGGGCGTCGACCGGGTCGAGATGATCGGACAGCGCGAACACCGTCGTCGCGATCGCCAGCACCGTGAGGATCAGACCGCCGAGCATGAACGCTCGGCGGGGGATGAGGGCGAGACTGGCCCGCGCGCGCGCCCGCAGCTTCGGCCGGCGGCGCTGGAAGCGCTCGCGCGGGTCCTCGCGGTTGAGATGGAACTGTGCGACGGTCGCCGGCAAAGCCCCGCGCAGTCCCTCGACGACGGCCATCGGGTCGACGAGCCCGATGACGTGCTCTGCGAGGTCGGCGCGGGCGGGGAGGACCGCCGTCGGCGTGTCGGCGTTGCAGAGCGCGACGACGAGGCGCGGATCGTTGCGATCGACAGCGGCCACCTCGAGCACATGACCGGCGAGCGTGACGCGCTGGCCCGTGTTGCCCGACAGCGCCGCGCTGATCAGCGCAGGCGCCGCGACCTCGGTCTCCGACAGCACCGTGCCCCGCCCGCCGAGCAGCTGCTCGATGCCGCCCGCAAGGTCGGAGGAGAACATCCGCACGACGACGCGCGCGTTCATGTTCAGCTCGCCGACGAGCAGCGCGCCGTTGAGGTTGAAGAGGTCGTTCTCGCCGAGCAGCCCCACGCCTCCGGCCTCCGCGCAACCGGCCCGCTCCCAGGTGTCGACGACGCTCGGGTCGCCGATCACGAGCGTCGCACCGGCCTCGATCGCCGAGCGTGCCGCCATCGTCTCGCGCGACGAGCTGATCACGACCGCAGACACGCCGAGGCTCGCAAGCTCTTCGCGCACGCGAACCGGCACGCCGTCGTCGCCGGCGATCAGGACGGGCTTGAGCTCCACCGCGCTGATGCTCGCAGCGGCGATCGGTGCCGACGATGGCCGCGCAGGCGCTTCGCATGGGCTCGGCCTCGCCCCGATGGCAGCGACGACGAGTCGCGTTCAGGCCTCGAGCAGCTCCGCGTTCGTCAGCCAGGCCGCCTCGAGCTGCTCGCGCTGCTCGGCGATCGCATCGATCTCGCTCTGCAGCTCGCCGAGACGGACGTGATCGCTGGCGTTCGCCGCCATCGCCTCGAACAGCTCCCGTTCGCGCCCGGTGAGCCGCTCGAGTGACTTCTCGAGCCGCTCGTTCTCCTTGCGCGCCGCGCGCGTCGCAGCGCCGTTGGCGCGTGGCGCCATCGGCTGCGCGGCCGCGGTCGGCGACGGGCGCGACAGCGCGGCGGCGCTCGGCAGCGCAGCCAGCGACGCGCGCCACGCAACGTACTGCTCGATGCCGCCCGGCAGATGGCGTAGCCCGCCATCGCCGGTCAGCGCGTGGACGTCGTCGCAGACGCGCTCGACGAAGTAGCGGTCGTGGCTGACGATCACGAGCGTGCCGGGCCAGCGGTCGAGCAGATCCTCGAGCGCCGTCAGCGTGTCGATATCGAGATCGTTCGTGGGCTCGTCGAGCAGGAGCACGTTGGGCTCGTCCATCAGCAGCCGCATGAGCTGCAGCCGGCGCCGCTCGCCGCCGGATAGATCGCGCACGAGCGTGCGCGCCTTGTCGCCGCGGAAGCCGAAGCGGTCGCAGAGCATCCCGGCCGTGATCTCCTGGCCGTCGCTGAGCGTCGCTCGCCCGCGGACCTGCTCGAGGGACTCGAGCACGCGCAGGTGGCCGGGGATCTCGGCGGTGTCCTGTGAGAGGTGCGCGAGCCGCACCGTCATGCCGCGGTCGACGACGCCCGCCGTCGGCGCGAGCTCGCCGGCA
The DNA here is from genome assembly GCA_036271655.1 of Solirubrobacteraceae bacterium. Classification (GTDB taxonomy): domain Bacteria; phylum Actinomycetota; class Thermoleophilia; order Solirubrobacterales; family Solirubrobacteraceae; genus CADCVQ01. The sequence continues at coordinate 12,609 of DATBAE010000015.1, read as the reverse complement.
AGAAGCTTCAGGAGCGTCGTCTTGCCGGAGCCGTTGACGCCGACGAGCGCGACGCGGTCGCCTGGGCCAAGCCGCCACGTCACGTCGTCCAGCAGCGGCTCGGGGCCGAATGCCAGCGTCACGCCGACGGCGTCGAGGACCTTGTCGCCGAGCCGAGACGTCGCGAATCGCAGCAGCTCCGCGCGGTCGCGCACAACCGGCTCGTCAGCGATCAGGGCGTTGGCGGCCTCGATGCGGAACTTCGGCTTGGCGGTGCGGGCCGGCGGACCGCGCCGCAGCCAGGCGAGCTCCTTGCGCAGCAGCTGGCGACGACGATCGTCGCGCGCAGCGGCCTGGCGGTCGCGCTCCGCGCGTGCCAGCACGTAGGCCGCATAGCCGCCCTCGTATTGATGGATCGACTCGTCGGCGACCTCCCAGGTGGCCGTGCAGACCGCATCCAGGAACCAGCGGTCGTGCGTGACGACGAGCATCGCGCCGCGCCGCGCCGCGAGATGGCCGGCGAGCCATGCGACGGCTTCGACGTCGAGGTGGTTCGTGGGCTCGTCGAGCAGCAGCAGCTCAGGGCCGTCGAGCAGCATCCGTGCGATCGCGATGCGGCGCCGCTCGCCGCCCGAGAGGACGGTGATCTGCGTCTCCATGCCGTCGGCGAAGCGATCGAGGCCGACTCCGCCGAGCAGCCCGCCGAGCACGGACCGGAACGTCGCGTCCGCCGCCCATTCGTGGTCGGCCAGATCGGCGACGAGCGCGGCGCGGACGGTTGCGAAGCGATCCAGTTCGTCGCCCTGGCCGAGCATCGCGTGCTCGACATCGCGGACGCGCGTGATCGAGCCCTCGTCGGGCTGCTCAAGGCCGGCGATCAGGCGCAGCAGCGTCGACTTGCCGTCGCCGTTTCGCCCGACGATTCCGATCCGCTCACCGGCGTTCACGCCGAGCGTGACGTCGTGCAGGACCGACCGGCTGCCGTAGCCCTTGCCGACGTCCTTCAGGTTGACGAGGTTGCGGGCGATCAGCCGGAACGCGGTGCGTAGCGGTGGTGGAGCATGAGCGCGTTGCCGTCGGGATCGGTGAACTGCGCGACGTGGCAGACGCCCGTGTCCATCGTCTCGCCGAGGAACGTGACGCCGCGCGACTCGAGCTCGGCCCGCGCGGCGGCGACGTCGTCGACGTGCAGCGCGACCGTCCCCGTGCTCGGCTGGCGGTCGACTCCGAGCGCCGCGATGGCGAGCAGGCTGAGCGTGAGGTTGCCGGTCTCGAACTCGGCGCCGAACGCCGGCTCCGAACCGCGCTGGTAGACGACCGACCCCTCGAGCCCGAGCACCGTGCCGTAGAACTCCCGCGCGGCGTCGAGATCCTTCGTCGGAAGGGACACGAAGTCCACACCGGTGACCATCGGGCTGGCGCTGCTCATGGCTGGCTCCTCGCAATAGGGTTCGGGTTCGGCAGGGTCCTCATTCGCCAGCATGGACCTCGTGCAGGCGGTGCGTGTCGACGTCGTAGACGAACCCGCGCACGAGGTCGCGGTGCAGCAGGAACTGCGACCGGCGCACGCGCAGGATCGATTGGCGCACGTCAGCGTCGAGGTCGGTGAAGGACTCGATCGCAAACGCGGGCGCGACGCCCGTCGCCTCCTGCAACTCGGCGCGGAACCCGTCGTCGGTGACGGACTGCATGCCGCAGTCCGTGTGATGGATGAGCATCACCTCGCGCGTTCGCAGGCGGCGCTGGGAGACCGCGAGCGAGCGGATCACGTCGTCGGTGATGACGCCGCCGGCATTGCGCAGGATGTGCGCCTCGCCGTCGTTCAGACCGAGGGCGGCGAAGACATCGAGGCGCGAATCCATGCAGGTGACGATCGCCAGTCGACGGCTGGGACGCACGTCGATGTGCCGTGTCGGCAGCGACGCGGCGAAGGCCTCGTTGTTACGCAGCAGCTCGTCGATCGCATCCATGACCGGGAGCGTAGTGACGCGCGCCGCCGACCCGGCGCGTGCACCGACCCAGCGATCGCTCCGCCTCGGAGCGGGCAGTCCGCCGCGAGCGCTACGAGAAGGCCGCGGCCGGCACCCAGCCGGTGATCTTGAAGGCGCGGATGTGGCCGTGGGCGTCCCGTGCGTGCGCACCCGTGACCGTCGCGGTGCCGTGGTACCAGAGGCCCTTCGCGGAGCCGTGCGTGACCCTGGCCGTGCGGTCGACCTTGAAGTGGTTGCCGCGGAAGATCGTGCCGATGAAGATCCGGCCGGGGCCCTTGTTGTCGACGTAGGCGCTCTTGGCGCGCACCGTGATCGTCTGGCCGGCCTGCGCGGCGCTCGCGGCGGGGGCAAGGACGCCGCCGGCCAGCGTGATGATCGCGGCGGCGGAGGCGATGGAGTGGGTGAGGTGCGTGTTCATGCCGGCCATGCTTGCGCGCCGCCGTCCCTGCGGGGGCCCACCAAGGTGTCGCGTCAGCCCACCCACCCGGGATCGCACTGACGCCCCGCTCGGGAGCGTGCCTCGGACTCGGAAACGCGTTCGCAACGAACATCGGGTTCCATTGTCGGCGTGGGATCACTTCAGCACGTCACGGTCAGCCCTGAGATCGCGGTCCTTCGCCTCGACCGCCCCGAGCGCCGCAACGCGCTGAACTCCGATCTGCTCACGGAGCTCGTCGATGCGCTCGAGCGCCTCGCGATCGACGAGACGTTGCGCGTACTCGTGTTCTCGACGACGTCGATCCGCGCGCTGTGTTCGGGCGTCGACGTGACCGAGGAGCTCGACTATGCCGGCGGCGTCGCGCGCATGAAGACGTTCTCGCACTTCCTCGCCGCGCTCGAAGCGTTCCCCATCCCCACGATCGCGGTCTGCGTCGGCAACTGCGTCGGCGGCGGCGCGGAGCTCGTCGCAGGCTGTGATCTACGGATCGCGGGGGACAACCTCAAGCTCGCTTGGGCAGGCGCGCGACTCGGCGTGCCGGTCGGCCCGGCGCGATTGACGCCGCTCGTCGGCGTGGCGCGGGCCAAGGAGCTGATCTTCACCGGGCGGACCGTCAGGGCCGCCGAGGCCTCGGCGATCGGGCTCGTGCACGACAGCGTGCCCGCCGCCGAGGCCGAGGCCGCGGCGCTGCGCCTTGCAACGCACGTCGCCGCGCACGCCCCCGAGGGTGTCGCGATCCTCAAGGCCGCCTTCCGCGAGCTCGACGGTGCGCAGGGCCGCGTCGCGCACGAGAACGAGCTGCTCGAGGTCTTCCAGCGCAAGGGCGCGGGCCTGCCGCAGGGGCACCGGCCCTAGCCGAAGCGGCGCGCGCGCCCTGACGACGCCGGCGCCAGCGCCGCTAGGCTCGTGGCGAATGCCCGCCGCTCGCGTCCTCTTCGTCTGCATGGGCAACATCTGCCGCTCGCCGACGGCCGAAGGAGTCATGCGGCGGCTCGTCGACGACGCCGGGCTGGGCGACCGCATCGTCATCGACAGCGCCGGCACGGGCGGCTGGCATGCTGGCAGTTCGCCGGACGCCCGCTCCGTGACGGCCGCGAGACAGCGCGGCATCGTGCTCGCGGGCTCGGCTCGCCAGGTTAGCCTCCGCGACTTCGACGACTTCGATCTGCTCGTCGCGCTCGACAGCGCAAACGCGCGAGACCTGCGCCGTCTCGCCCCGGACGACGACGTGCGGGCGAAGGTCAGGCTGCTGCGCGAGTTCGACCCGGCGTCCGACGACGGCGACCTCGAGGTCCCGGACCCGTACTACGGCGGTGCCGATGGCTTCGGCCACGTGCTGGACCTCGTCGATGCGGCCTGTCGGGGATTGCTCGACGAGCTGCGTACCCGTGTCGGCGCTGCGTGAGGCTGTCGCTCGAGCGCTCGGCCGCGACGTCGGCGAGCTGCGCCGGGTCACCGGCGGCGACCTGAACGACGCATACGCCGCCGAGCTTGCCGACGGCGCCCGGGTGTTCGTCAAGACGGCGAGCGACGCCGCGCCGGGTGCCTTCACCCGCGAGGCCGAAGGGTTGCGGTGGCTCGCCGGCGCGGATGCGCTGGCGGTCGCGCACGTCCTCGCGTGCACCGACGAGCCGGAGGGGCCGCGCTTCCTCGCGCTCGACTGGATCCAACAGGGGAGGGGAGGCGCCGAGACGGACGCCCGGCTCGGGCGCGGACTTGCCGCCCTGCACAGCGCGGGTGCGCCGGCGTTCGGCGGCGATCACGACCTCGTGCTCGGGCCCCTGACGCTGCCCAACGACGCGGTCGACGACTGGGCAGAGTTCTACGCGACTCGCCGGCTCGAGCCGCTCGCGCGCCTAGCCGCTGATCGCGGTGCGCTGCCGCCCGGCGCGCTCGCGACGCTCGAACGGCTGGTGGCGCGCCTCGATGATCTCTGCGGGCCGCCCGAACCGCCCGCGCGCCTGCACGGCGACCTCTGGGGCGGCAACGTCCTGACCGGCGCGGACGGGCAGCCGTGGCTGATCGACCCTGCTGCCTATGGCGGCCATCGCGAGGTCGACCTCGCGATGCTGGCGCTGTTCGGCGGTCCCGGACGGGCATTCCTGCCGGCCTATGAGGAGGTCACGCCGCTGGCGCCCGGCCACGCGGACCGCGTCGGGCTGTGGCAGGTGATGCCGCTGCTCGCGCACGCGGCGCTGTTCGGCGGCAGCTGGGGCTCGTCCGCGGTCGCCGCGATGCGGCGCTATGCCGACTGATCGATGTCGACCGGGCTCAGCTCGACGGGCCTTCGTACTTCGACGCGCGCCCGATGTGCCAGGCCGACACCTGCGACGTCAGCACGCGGAGCATCGGCCGATGGCGGTTGTTGATCGGCAGACCGGACTCGATCACGACGTCGCGCAGCGTGAAGACGTGCGATGGCTCCTGCAGGACCTCGATCTTGCGCTGCAGGTCCTCGGGGGGCGCCTCGCCGGCGTCGATCGAGGACAGGTCGCTCTCGATCTCCGCTTCGAGCTCGCGGCGCTGGTCGACGTAGCCCCGGAAGCTGTATGTCCGCAGCCGCGCCCGGGCCTCCTCGAGATCGCCGACCGTCGTCGTGTGTGCCGGCACGTCGGACGGATCGGTGATCGGCCCCTGTTCGGCCGCTGTGCGCTCGGCGGCGGCCCCGATCGCCGCGTCGATGTCGCCGTCGAGCTTGTCGGCCCACCGCTCCGGCATCGCCAGCTGCCCCTCGATCCAGCGTCCGTCGACGAGGACGCTGATCGACATGTCAAACCCCTTGTCGCCGAGCTTCAGCAACCGATCAAGGGACCAGTCGGCACGCTGGGCGGCACGAACGAGTGCCGCCATCTGTCGCTCATCGTCACTCACGCCTACCTCCTTGGATGACGCCGAGTCTAGATTTCGCGCCGGAGGGCAGATCCCCGGCTGAGGCGCAGGCGGGGTGGAGCAGCGGCGACACGAGGCCCCTCGCACGCAACGTGCCACGATCGTGCGATGACGAGCACGCCCGCCTCGGAGCAGCACCTGCGCGACCTCGCGTTGCTGCGCCGCGTCCGAGACCGCATCGACCGGGAGTACGCGCAGCCGCTCGACGTCGAGGAGCTCGCCCGCGGCGCGCACATGTCCGCCGGGCACTTCAGCCGCGAGTTCAGGCGTGCCTACGGGGAATCGCCGTACAGCTACCTCATGACGCGGCGCATCGAGCGCGCGATGGCGCTGCTGCGCTGCGGCGATCTCAATGTCACCGAGGTCTGCTTCGCGGTCGGCTGCTCGTCGCTGGGAACCTTCAGCAGTCGCTTCACGGAGCTTGTGGGGATCTCGCCGAGCGCGTACCGACGCGACGCCACGCGGGCGACCGCGGGGATGCCGTCGTGCGTGGCCAAGCAGGTGACGAGACCGATCAGGAATCGAGAAGCGCCCGGCACGAGCCGTACCTAGCATGGCCGCCATGGACATCACCATTCACGCAAGCTTCCTGCCACACGACGACCCCGACGCATCGCTTGCCTTCTACCGCGACATCCTCGGCTTCGAGGTGCGCAACGACGTCGGATACGGCGGGATGCGCTGGATCACCGTCGGCCCCGCCGACCAGCCGGGCACGTCGATCGTCCTGCATCCGCCGGCCGCCACGCCGGGCCTCACGGACGACGAGCGCCACACGATCGCCGAGATGATGGCGAAGGGTACGTACGCCACGATCGTCCTGTCGACGGCCGACATCGACGGCACCTTCGCGCAGCTGCAGGGAAGCGGCGCAGAGGTCGTCCAGGAGCCAATCGACCAGCCGTACGGCATCCGCGACTGCGCCTTTCGCGATCCTGCCGGCAACCACGTCCGCATCAACCAGCAGTAAGCGTGGCCTCGAAGACGGCCACGCAGTCGTCAGCGCTACATGGTGCCGACAGCCATGACGTGATCCGCGTGCATGGAGCACGCGTGAACAACCTCAAGGACGTCAGCATCGAGATCCCCAAGCGCCGGCTGACGGTGTTCACCGGCGTGTCCGGATCGGGCAAGAGCTCGCTCGTGTTCGGCACGATCGCCGCGGAGTCGCAGCGACTCATCAACGAGACCTACAGCGCCTTCGTGCAGGGCTTCATGCCGACGCTGGCGCGGCCCGACGTCGACGTGCTGGACGGGCTCACGACCGCGATCATCGTCGACCAGGAGCGGATGGGCACCGATCCGCGCTCGACGGTCGGCACCGCGACCGACGCCAACGCGATGCTGCGCATCCTTTACAGCCGGCTCCGCGAGCCGCACATCGGCTCACCCCAGGCGTTCTCGTTCAATGTCGCCTCGATCAGCGGCGCCGGGGCGGTGACGCTCGAGAAGGGCGGTCGCACGACGAAGGAGAAGCGCAGCTTCAGCATCCTGGGCGGTATGTGCCCACGCTGCGAGGGCCGCGGCGCGATCAACGACATCGACCTCACGCAGCTGTACGACGAGACGAAGTCGCTCAACGACGGTGCGCTCACGATCCCCGGCTACACCATGGAGGGGTGGTACGGCCGCATCTTCCGCGGCTGCGGCTTCTTCGACCCTGACAAGCCGATCGGCCAGTACAAGCGCAAGGAGCTCGACGACCTGCTCCACAAGGAGTCGACGAAGATCAACGTCGACGGGATCAACCTGACGTACGAGGGCCTGATCCCGACGATCCAGAAAAAGTTCCTCGCCAAGGACGTCGACGCGCTGCAGCCACACATCCGGGCGTTCGTCGAGCGAGCCGTCACGTTCACAACCTGCCCCGAATGCGACGGCACCCGGCTCAGCGCGGCGGCCCGCTCGTCGAAGATCGCTCAGATCAACATCGCCGACGCCTGCGCGATGGAGATCCGCGACCTGGCCGCGTGGGTGGCAGGCCTGAGCGAGCCGTCAGTCGCTCCGCTGCTCGACGCGCTGCGATCCACGCTCGACTCGTTCGTGGAGATCGGGCTCGGCTATCTCTCACTCGACCGGCCGTCGGGGACGCTGTCGGGCGGCGAGGCACAGCGCACGAAGATGATCCGCCATTTGGGCTCGTCCCTGACCGATGTCACGTACGTCTTCGACGAGCCCACGATCGGGCTGCATCCGCACGACATCGAACGGATGAACGAGCTGCTGCTGGCCCTGCGCGACAAGGGCAACACGGTGCTCGTCGTCGAGCACAAGCCGGAGGCGATCGCGATTGGCGATCACGTCGTCGACCTCGGCCCGGGCGCCGGCACGGCCGGGGGCGAAGTCGTGTTCGAGGGCACGGTCGAGGGGTTGCGCGCGAGCGGCACGCTCACCGGCCGCCATCTCGACGACCGAGCCAGGCTCAAGGACAAGGTGCGGGCGTCGTCCGAGCTGCTCGAGGTGCGCGGCGCCGACAGGCACAACCTGCGCGATGTCGATGTCGACATCCCACTCGGGGTGCTCGTCGTCGTCACCGGCGTGGCAGGCTCGGGCAAGAGCTCACTGATCCACGGCTCGGTCTCGAGCATGAACGGAGTCGTGGCGATCGACCAGGCCGCGATCCGTGGCTCGCGCCGCAGCAACCCGGCGACGTACACCGGGCTGCTCGAGCCGATCCGCAAGGCGTTCGCGAAAGCCAACGCCGTCAAGCCGGCGCTGTTCAGCGCGAACTCCGAGGGCGCCTGCCCCAACTGCAACGGCGCCGGTGTGATCTACACCGATCTCGCGATGATGGCCGGGGTGGCTGTGCCGTGCGAGGTGTGCGAGGGCAAGCGGTTCGAGGCATCGGTCCTGGACTTCAAGTTCGGCGGCAAGGACATCAGCGAGGTGCTGGCGATGCCCGTCGCCGCGGCGGAGGCGTTCTTCGCCGACGGTGAGCCGAAGCTCCCGGCCGCGCACAGGATCCTCGAACGGCTTGCACAGGTCGGCCTCGGCTATCTCACGATCGGGCAGCCGCTCACGACGCTGTCCGGCGGCGAGCGCCAGCGGCTCAAGCTGGCGACTCGCATGGGGGAGAGCGGCGGCGTGTACGTCCTCGACGAGCCGACCACCGGCCTGCATCTCGCCGATGTCGAGCAGCTGCTCGGGCTGCTCGACCGGCTCGTCGACTCGGGCAAGTCAGTGATCGTCATCGAGCACCACCAAGCGGTCATGGCGCATGCGGACTGGATCATCGACGTCGGTCCGGGCGCTGGGCACGACGGCGGCCGGATCGTCTTCGAGGGAACGCCAGCCGACCTTGCCGCCAGCCGCTCGACGCTCACCGGCGAGCACCTCGCGGCGTACGTGGGCGCCTGATCCGTCCTCGGAGGCTCGGGCTCCGGGGTCAGCCCGCGTCGGGATCGCGGGCCAAGGCGAGCTCGCGAGGTTCGGCACCGGCACGCAGATCGAACTCGAGGTACGCGTGCGACGCCGTCCCGAGCGCAAAGATCCCAGCCTGCGGCGTGTCGCGATGACGACCCATCGACCTCCACGCTAGCGCCCATCCGGGCGCGAGCATCACGGCACGCAGGAGGTGCAGCAGGTGTCCTGTCCGCGCCAGCCGTCGCGGCCTTCCTTCAGCGCGATCACAGCGATTACGAGGGCTGCGGCCGGATCCAGGACCGTCAGTCCGAGCCCAGCGCCGGCTACCCCGACGAGGGCGGCGGCGGCCTGGACCGCGCACATAATGTTCTGGACGCCCTCGCCGGTGGTCGCGCCCGAGCCAAGCTGTCTGCCGAGGCGCAGCTTCGCCCAGCCGAGCAGTGGCATGAGCACCACCGCGCTGATCGTCAGCACGACGGCGAGCACGGTGGCGTGGGCGTGGTCGCCGCTTGCGTGCTTGTGAACGGCTCCGATCACGAAGTAGGGAGCAAGCAGGAAGAAGCTTGCGGCAACCCACTTCTGCGCACGCGCCTCACTCGTCGCCGAGAGCGTACGACGGCCGCTGAAGCGCCAGACGACGATCAGCGACGCGAGAGCCTCGACGAACGAGCTCGCGGCCCACGTCACGACACCGAGGCTGTGCGCCTGCAGCCCAGCCGCGACGCCGACGAAGCCCTCGACGCTCATCCACGCCAAGCTTGCCCATGCGAGCAGCTTTGCCCGGCGCGCGGCACGGCGCCAGGCAACGCTGGGGCCAGCCAATGCCGGAACCGCGGCGATGGGCAGCTCGAACGTGCTCACGCGGGCTGCTCGGCGTCGGCGAGCACCGCCGCGAGCAGAGCAGCACCGGTATCGCTGAGCCGGTAGAGGATCATCTTTCCGTCTCGCCTGCTGGTCGCGAGGCCGGATGAGCGCAGGATTCGGGCATGGTGAGAGACGAGGTTCGCCGCCCGTTCAGTCACCCATGCAAGGTCACAGACGCACAGTTCATCGCCGGCGGCCAGCGCGGCGGCGATGACGAGCCGCGTCGGATCAGCGAGCGCCTTGGCCCGCGCGGCCAGCGAGGTGGCCAGGTCGTCGTCTATGCGGTTGAGGCGCAGTCGCTCGGCCTTCTCGAGGTCGAGACACAGAAGATCGCAGCAGTCGTCAGGCATCAGGTGATCCTAACATTCATTGTGATATTGAGATGGCGAGCGACGCCACGAAGGTGAAGCCGCCGCGAGTCGACATCCGGCCGCGTCGCCAGAATCCGCTCCCGTGCCTGACTCCGACCGCGAACCATCGGCGTCGGCGCAGGGCCGGGTCGCGCCACGTGACGGCACGCCGGACGTTCGCGCCGAGATCGAGCGCGCGTGGGAAATCCTCGGGCGGATCAATGCGCTGGCACCGGGTGACTTCGACGCCATGCGCGCGCTCCTCGGCGAGCTGACCGGCCACGAGCTCGACCCTTCGGTGCGCGTGCTTCCGCCGTTCCATACCGATGGCGGACGCAACCTGCGGTTCGGCCACAACGTGTTCGTCAACCACGGCTGCACCGCGATGGACTTCGGCGGCATCGACATCGGCGACGACGTGATGATCGGGCCCAACGTGCATCTCATCAGCTCGGGCCATCCGCTGGACCCGGCGACTCGCCGCTCTCAGATCACGCTGGGCCCGATCCGCATCGGCCGCGGCGTGTGGATCGCCGCAGGGGCCATGATCCTGCAGGGCGTCACGGTCGGAGACGACGCGGTGGTGGCCGCCGGCGCCGTGGTCACGAAGGACGTCCCGCCGCGAACGCTGGTCGCGGGAGTCCCCGCCCAGGTCATCCGTGATCTCTGACGAAGCCCCAACGCCCTTCGAGGCGATCGCCAAGCCTCAGTGCCGTCATCTGATTGCCGGAGGTCGGCGCGCAACGACCGCGTGCGGCGGCGGGCATCCGAGGTGCCTAGCGCTGTCGGTGTCGCAATGCGCGGTCGCGGCGTCACAGTGAAACTGCGTAATGCGTAGGATGGCCGCCGTGCCAACGCACGGCGATCAACCCTGGGAGCGTGATCGCCGCAAGCGCGAGGCTGACGCGGGCGTCCGCCCGGGCGGGAAGGTGCCCTCAAGCGGTGAGGTCGCCTCATATCGGTCGCTGCAGCGTGCGGCGTCTGACGAGCCCGGGAACTCCGTGGCGGCGACGCGTCGGCGTACGGGCCATCGAGCGTGGCGTCCGCGCATCGTGGTGCCAGTCATGGTGGTGTTGCTGTCGGTTGGATGGTCGGCGACGTCGGGCCGAGTGTCGTGGGGAACACGGACCGTGCGACACATCAGCCCATTGAGTGACCTGAGCATCAGCTCGGCGTTTGCACAAGGAGACTTCGTGCTTCATATCTTCGGCATGGCGAGCGCGCCGAATGGTGCGCACGTGCGTCTGTGGTGGCGGTTCGGCAACGGTGGCTGGCGCGAGATCCGAGACGTGCCCGTCCTGAACCGTCGCTATGACACCTATGCCGGTATCCAGCCCGCCGATCGCGGCGAGCACGTCGCGCTCAAGGCATCGCGACCGGACTGGGGTCTTTAGCCAGCCCGACTGTCGGGACGCATGGAGATGGAACGCCGCGCGACAGCCAAATGAAACGCAAACGACAGACAAACGAAACGTGCCTGCTGCCGCACCTAGATGATTGATTTCCGTGGCTCGTTCAATGGCGAGGGCTGCGAATGCGCGGCTGGCCGGCCGAGGTAGTGATTCAGCCCGACGCCGGCAGCGAGCGCGAGGAGTTTGGCGGCGATCCGTGCGCGGATGCCGTACAGGGTGTGGGCGTTGTGGAGTTCAAGGCCGAGGCGGTCTTTGAGCGTCCAGAAGATGCTCTCGATGCACTGGCCGATCGGCGCGATGCGTAATCCGTGGCGTGATGTCGGGTTGGGGTCCCGGGCGTCGATCGTTGGCTACGGTTCCGCGCGTGGAGCTGCAGCAGCGCATCGCCGATCGGACGGGCGAGTTCCTGGTCTTCGCGGTAACGCCACCGAGGCTGACGACCGGACCGGAGCAGACCAGGCAGATCGCCGAGGTCACACTCGCGCGACTCCGGTCGGTGGGGATAGACGGCCTCGTTCTCTACGACATCGATGACGAGAGCGACCGCAATCCGAGCGAACGCCCGTTCCCGTTTTTGCCCACGATGGACCCGGCCGAGTACCTCGCTCGTGACCTCGCGGGCTTGGACGTGCCGGCCATCGTGTACCGCGCGGTCAGCAAGCACGCCGAGGACGGCCTCCGTCTGTGGCTCCGCGACCAGGATCCGGCCCGAGCGCTGACGGTCTTCGTCGGGGCCTCGTCCCGCGCGAAGGCGGTCGCAACCTCGCTGTCGCGGGCATACGAGCTGCGGACCGAAGTCCGGCCGGACCTGCCGCTCGGCGGAGTCGCGATCCCCGAGCGGCACACGCGCGGGCGCAATGAGCACCTACGGCTGATCGCAAAACAGGCGGCGGGCTGGTCCTTCTTTGTCACCCAGGTCGTCTACGACGTCAACGCTGCGAAGGACCTGGTCTCTGATTATCGCTACGAGTGCGCCGCCCAGAACCTGGAGCCGGTGCCGATCGTCTTCACATTCTCGGTCTGCGGGTCACTGAAGACATTGGAGTTCCTGAAGTGGCTCGGTGTCGATGTGCCGCGCTGGATCGCAAACGATCTGCGCCATGCCGACGACGCCCTCGGCGCGTCCTACGATCAAGCAGTCGCGACGGCGACTGAGCTGATCGCCTTTTGTCGGCGCGTCGGCGTTCCCTTCGGACTGAACATCGAGAGCGTCTCGATACGCAGAGTCGAGATCGAGGCGTCCGTGCGGCTCGCTGCCCGGCTAAGGGCCGAGCTCTGCCGCTAACGGCCGGAGCTCGCGCCCCAGCGAATCTCCGTGACAC
>DATBAE010000014.1:0-46057 GCA_036271655.1 Solirubrobacteraceae bacterium | reverse complement strand
GAGGAGGACCTCATCGAAGGCGTCATCCCGTGCCATCCGCTCGACATGCAGGACGCGATGATCGAATACGCGCGCAAGGGCGCGATCATCAACACGACCTGGATGTTCTAGGAGCCTCCGGACCGTGGATCCGCAGCTGCGCAGCGAGCTCGCGGTGCTGGGCTTGCGTTCCCGCCCGGCGCTCAGTCGCCCGGCGGGAGCGGGCCCGAGCGACGACGGGCACTGGGTGCTCGACGGGATCGCGGCGACGCTGCCGGTGATGTCGTCGTCGCCGTTCGAGCTCCATGCCGGAGGGACGCTCACGCGCGACGGCGTCGTCGTCGAGGACGCGATGCTCGAGCCGATCGTGCGTCCGCGCTTCTACGACATGGCGACGGCGGACGGCACGCCGTACGAGGCGCTCGCGCGCCTGCACGGCACCGAGGTGCTCGCGACGACCGTCGTCCAGACCTGCATCCGCTATACGAGCGAGGACACGCGCTGTCGCTTCTGCACGATCGAGGAGTCGCTGCGATCCGGCGCGACCGTGCAGGTCAAGCGCCCGGAGCAGCTTGCCGAGGTCGCGAAGGCGGCGGTCGAGCTCGACGGCGTGCGCCAGATGGTCATGACGACCGGTACCTCGAACGGCCCCGACCGGGGCGCGAAGCATCTCGCGCGCTGCGTCGCCGCGGTGCGCGAGGCCGTGCCCGGCCTGCCGATCCAGGTCCAGATCGAGCCGCCGCTCGAGCTCGAGTGGATCGGCCGCCTGAAGGACGCCGGCGTGACGGCGATCGGCATCCACGTCGAGTCGATGGACACGGAGGTGCGCGAGCGCTGGACGCCCGGCAAGGCGACCGTGCCGCTCGAGAGCTACGAGGAGGCATGGGCGGAGGCGGTCCGCGTCTTCGGCCACAACCGCGTGTCGACGTACCTGCTCGTCGGGCTCGGCGAGGACTCCGACGAGCTCGTCGCGGCGGCCGAGCACCTGATCACGCTGGGCGTCTACCCGTTCGTCGTCCCCTATCGCCCACTGCCGGGCTCGCTCGCCCACGCCGACGGCGTCCCGGCGCCCGATCCGCTCACGCTGACCCGGGTGACGCGCCGCGTCGCTCGCGCGTTGCGCGAGGCGGGCATGCGCGGCGTCGATCAGGTCGCCGGCTGCGCGGCGTGCGGCGCCTGCTCGGCGCTCGGCGGGTGCGGAGGATGACGACGCTGCCGCACGCCGACACCTTGCGCGACCTGTTCGGATCGCCGGCCACGCTGCGCCCGCCACGCGACGGGCTGATGATCGTCCGTGCCGAGCACGACGAGTACCTGCTCGGCGCCTACCACGCGTTGCGCCGTGAGACGTTCGTCGAGCAGCAGGGCCTCTTCTCGCATAGCGACCTCGACGAGCGCGACGGCGACCCGAACACGCGCGTGCTCGTCGCCGTCGGGCTCGACGGCGAGGTCGCCGGCGGCGTGCGCCTGCATCCCGACGGCGACGATCCGAAGCTCGGCTGGTGGCGCGGCAGCCGGCTCGTCTGCGCACACGCCGGGCCGTCACGCGGTCGAGCCGGCGAGGCGCTCGTGCGTGCCGCCTGCGCGAGCGCGGTCGAAGCGGGCGCACTGCGCTTCGACGCCCACGTCCAGCCGAGCCACGTGCGGTTCTTCGAGCGGCTCGGCTGGGAGATCGTCGGTCAGGTGGACTGTGCCGGCGTCGGGCATCGCGTCATGCGCTGGCGCGTGGATCGCGTCGCTGACCTCGTGGCGCGCACGAAGGCTCCACTGGGCGCACTGCTCGGCGGCCTGCTTGCCAACGGCTCGGTGCCGCGCGGCTTTCTCGGCGACGACGGCGTGCCGATCCCGGGCTCGGACGTCGTCGCAGCGACCGACGCGATCCTGCCGGCGATGGTCGAGCGCGACCCCGAGTGGGCCGGCTGGTGCGCGATGCTCGTGACAGCCCACGATCTCAGCGCGATGGGCGCGACCCCCGTCGGCGCGCTCGACGCGCTCGGCGCGCGCGATGCGGCGCACGCCGCGCGGATCGTCGCCGGGCTGCGCGACGGGGCTCAGGCGCTCGGCCTCCCAGTCCTCGGCGGCCATACGCAGCTCGGCGTCGCCGGCGCGCTCAGCGTCACCGGCCTCGGCCTGGCACGCGATCCGGTGCCCGCCGGCGGCGGGCGCGCCGGGGATGCGCTGACGGTCACCGCCGATCTGCACGGCGGCTGGCGGCCCGGCTACGGCCGTACGCAGTGGGACTCGTCGTCGTGGCGCTCGCGCGAGGAGCTGGCGACGATGCTCGGCGCCGTCCGCGCGGCGCGGCCGCATGCCGCGAAGGACGTCTCGATGGCAGGCGTGATCGGCACGGTCGGCATGCTCGCCGAGGCCTCGGGCTGCGGCGCCGAGCTCGACGTCGCGAGCATCCCGCGTCCGCACGGCATCGTCGCCGGCGACTGGCTGACGTGCTTCCCCGGCTTCGCGATGGTGACCGCCGACGCGCCGTCGGCGCCGGCGCTGCCCGCCGGCGCCGCGACCGGCGCGCGCTGCGGACGGCTGACCGCCGAGCCGGGCGTTCGCCTGCGCTGGCCCGACGGCGAGGTCACGACCGCTCTCTTCGAGTCCGCCGTCACGGGGCTCGGATCCGCTGATTCCAAGGAGGCCTGATGCCCGAACTCACCATCGCCGCCGCCGCCGCGCCGTTCGGTCGCGACATGGAGGCATGCTTCGCAACGATCGAAGCCCTGCTCGACGAGGCCCGTGCCGCGGGTGCCGGGCTCGTCGTCCTGCCTGAGGCCGCACTCGGCGGGTACGTCGAGTCGCTGCATGACGAGGACGTCGAGCCGCCGCCCGCACTCGATGCCGACGGGCCCGAGCTGCGCCGGCTGATGGAGCTCGCCGGTGACCTCGTCGTCTGCGTCGGGTTCTTCGAGGACGGTGGTGACGGCCACCGCCACAACGTGGCGGCCTGCGTGACGGGCGGCGGCCTGCTCGGGCTGCACCGCAAGGTCCACATGCCGCTGCGCGAAGGGCGCATGACGACGCCGGGCGAGTCGATCGCGGCGTTCGACACGCCGGTCGGCCGGATCGGGATGTTGATCTGTTACGACAAGGCCTTCCCCGAGGCGGCGCGCACGCTTGCGCTCGACGGCGCGCAGGTCATCGCGACGATGTCCGCCTGGCCGTGCAGCGCGACCGCCGCAGCGGAGAACCTCATGGAGGACCGCCAGTGGCGCCGCGCCGAGCTGTGGGACCGGGCGCGCGCGGCCGAGAACTCGCTCGTCGTCGTGTCAGCAAACCAGACCGGCACGTTCGGCTCGTTGCGCTTCCTCGGCGGGGCTCGCATCGTGGAGCCGGGCGGCGACGTCGTCGCGTCCACGGCAACAGAGCAGGGCCTTGCAATCGCGACGTTCGACCTCGATGCCGCGCTTGCCCGCGCGCGCCGGGCGCTGTCACCGATCATGGACCTGCGCCCCGACACGTATCGCGTCGCGGCGCCGCTCGGGGTCAGCTGATGCCGGTCGTCGACTTCACGCTGCGCTGGCCCGACGGCGTTCGCCAGCGCTGCTCGTCGCCGTCGACTGTCATCCACGAGCACCTGACGCTCGGCATGTCGCTGCCGATCGACGAGTTCGTCGCGCGCAGCGCCGAGGCGATGCAGGCTGCGAGCGAGCGGGTGCGCGAGCGCTACGGCTTCTCGTGCGGCAGCGCCGCCGAGCAGCAGCAGGAGATCGTGCGCGCCGCGGCGCGCTACGACGGCGACGAGCGCGAGGTGCAGGTCGTCGCGCTCGACGGCGCCAGCCTGCGTGAGCAGGCGCGACGATGACGCTGCTGCCCGAGCACGTCCCGGTCGCGATCGTCGGCGGTGGCCAGGCGGGGCTGTCGATGAGCTGGCATCTCGCGCAGCGCGGGATCGAGCACGCGGTGGTCGAGCGCTCGCGCGCGTTCCACGCTTGGCACGAGGAGCGCTGGGACGCGTTCACGCTCGTGACGCCGAACTTCCAGTGCCGGCTCCCGGGCCATCCCTACCCGGGTGACGAGCCCGAGGGGTTCATGGGCAAGCTCGAGATCCTCGCCTATCTCGACGACTTCCTGCAGGACCTCGCGCCGCCGCTGTACGAGGGGGTCGCCGTGACGCGGCTCGGCGCGGCACCGCGCGGCTTTGAGCTCGAGACGACGTCCGGCACGATCGCGGCCGACCAGGTCGTCGTCGCCGTCGGCGGATACCACACGCCCTGGGCCCCGCCGGCCGCGCAGGCCGGAGTCCCGGCGACGATCGCGCAGTTGCACTCCAACGCCTACCGCAATCCCGAGTCGCTGCCCGAAGGCGCGGTGCTCGTCGTCGGCACGGGGCAGTCGGGCGCGCAGATCGCCGAGGATCTCCATCTCGCCGGCCGTCAGGTGCATCTCTGCGTCGGCGGTGCGCCGCGCTGCGCACGCACGTATCGCGGCCGCGATGTCGTCTCGTGGCTGGAGGACATGGGCCACTACGACCTCGCGATCGAGGATCACCCAGAGGGCACCGCTGCGCGCAAGGAGGCCAACCACTACGTCACCGGGCGCGACGGCGGCCGCGACCTCGACCTGCGCGTGTTCGCCGCACAGGGCATGCAGCTCCACGGCCTGCTGCGCGCAGTCGACGGCGGCGTGGCGACGTTCGGCGACGACCTGCGCCGTCGCCTCGACGACGCCGACGCGACGTACGACCGTATCAACGCGGGGATCGACCGCTGGATCGCCGCTCAGGGGATCGAGACGACGACGGGCCCGTCCGTCTACGAGCCGGTCTGGCAGCCGCCCGCCGGTCCACCCGCGCCGCTCAACCTCGCGGCGGCCGGAATCGGCGCCGTGGTCTGGTGCACGGGCTTTCGCCCCGACTGGTCCTGGGTCGACGTCCCGTTCCTCGACGAGACCGGCTATCCGGACCATCAGCGCGGCGTCGTCGCCGCGACGCCGGGGCTCTACGTCCTCGGCCTGCCGTGGCTGAACACCTGGGGCTCAGGCCGCTTTGCGGCCGTCGCGCGCGATGCCGAGCACCTCGCCACGCAGATGGCGCCGGTCGCGGCGCGCTGAGCGGCGGTCAGCCGCTCAGCCGGGTCTACGGCTGGCCGCCGCTCCCGCCCGGGACGCCGGTGTTCGTGGAGTACTTCGGCTGGATCTTCATCTCCGGCCGGAACGAGTGGATTGCCTGCGAGACGGCGATCGCCGCTTCCGCGAACCCGGTCGCGATCAGCTTCAGCTTGCCCTCGAACGTCGTGATGTCGCCGCACGCCCAGACGCCCGGCAGGTTCGTCCTCATCACCTGATCGACGACGAGCGCGCCCTTGGAGATCTCCAGGCCCCAGTCCTTCAAGGGGCCGAGCGCCGTCTTGAACCCGAGCTGCAGGAGGATCGCGTCGACCTCGATCTCGATCTCGTTGGACTCGTCCTCGGAGTGGAAGAGGCGTACCCGCTCGATCGAGCCGTTGCCGATCACCTCGCGGATCTGGAACGGGACGTGGACGTCGACGTGACCGTCCTTCGCGGCCCTCAGGACCTGGTTGACGGTCAGCTCGTGAGCGCGAAAGCCCTCGCGGCGATGGCACAGTGTGACCGTCTCGGCGGTGTGCAGGAGGTTGATGACCCAGTCGCAGGCGGAATCGCCGCCGCCGATGATGAGCACCTTCTTGCCGGCGAACTCCGACTTCGAGCCGACGAGGTAGTGCGCGCCGCGGCCCTCCCAAGGCGTCATGTCGAAGCCCGGCAGCTTCTTGGGCTCGAACGCGCCGTGCCCGCCGGCGATGACCACGGCGCGGCTGCGCAGCTGCGGATAGTCGGGGTTGTTCGTCTTCAGGACGACGATGTCGTCCTCCCACTCGATCGTCTCGACGGTCGTCTCGAGGTGGACGGGCACGTCGAACTGCTCGAGCGACTGGCGCCGCAGCTCCTCGACGAGGTCCTTCGCGAGCACCTTCGAATGGCCGGGCACGTCGAAGATCCACTTCTCTGGGTAGAGCGCGGTCAGCTGGCCGCCGACCTGCGGCAGCGAGTCGACGATCCGTGCGGTGGCCTCGCGCATGCCCGCCCAGAACGCCGCGGACAGCCCGACCGGGCCGGCGCCGATGACCGTGATGTCGCGGATCTCGTCGGCTGACTCGTGCATCGCCGTCACGCCACCTCGGCGGCGAGCGTCTCGCCGTCGAGCGCCGCAAGCGCCCGCTCGACCGATGCGCTGACGCAGGTGAACGTCGGCGTGTCGCGCTTCGTGTACAGCGATGACTCCGTCGTACGCAGGCGCTGGACGAGATCGAGGAACGAGCCCGGGTCGTCGGTCTCGAACGCGACGACGAACTCCTGGTCGTCGAGGCCGAACGAGTACGAGGTGTTGAGATCGATGTCGGGGTACTCACGCCCGAGTGCGATGTGCTCCTGCATGATCCGCCAGCGCTCCTTGGCATCGAGCGCATACCACGCGCGCGTCTTCACGAACGGATAGACGAAGAGGTACTTCGCATGCGCGGGGCGAACTTCGAGGCGTGACTCGTCGGAGTACTCGGAGACCTTCGTCATCGCCAGGAACGAATGCGGGATCGTCGCCCACTTCATGAGGCCGCTCTGGCCGAGGACGACGTGGAACTCGTGGATACGATCGAGGTTCTGCGCCTGCGTGAGCACCATGAGGTCGGTATCGCCGCGCGTGCCGACGGTCGAGAAGGCTCGCAGTAGGTGCCCGTCGGCGAAGTCCGCGCACGCCGCGGCGAACTCGCGCTTGTCGCTCTCGCGCTGGGCTGCGTCCAAGCGGCGCCATGCCGGGTCGATCTTCAGGAAGGTGTACTTGACGAAATGACGCTGTGGCACGGACAGACAGGATAGAACGGGCGATGCCCGCGTCTGGCCGCGCGCGGAAGCTGCGCTGGCTGATCCTCGCGCTGCTTGCGTTCGGCTGCCTTGCCGCACCGAGCGCGCAGGCCCGCAGCCCGCGCGTCGTCGTCGCGTTTCTTCCGGCGGGAGGGGAGAACAATCCCAAGCCGATCCTCGACCGCCTCTCCGCGCGCCCCGCGCTGGCGATCGGGCTCGTCAGCGCGACGCAGGGCCAGTTCTCGCCCGAGCAGATGGTGCTCGACCTGTCGGCCGGCTCGCGCACGTCGCGCGCCGTCTACAAGCCGTCGGCCGCGCCGCACCTCGAGCTCGTACCGGGCGGCGATGGCAGCGGCTTCATCTTCGGCTGGAGCAAGGTGCTCGCGCGCGCCGCGACCGCGCCGGCCGAGATCAAGCCCGGCCTGCTCGCCGGCCGCATCCCCGGCGGCGCGGGCTT
Source organism: Solirubrobacteraceae bacterium (assembly GCA_036271655.1). GTDB lineage: Bacteria > Actinomycetota > Thermoleophilia > Solirubrobacterales > Solirubrobacteraceae > CADCVQ01. The sequence continues at coordinate 38,805 of DATBAE010000014.1, read as the reverse complement.
CGCCGGCGTCTCCGGCCGCAACGGGCCGGAAGCCGCCGTCGCCGCCAACCGCGATGGCGACGTCGCGGCCGTATCGCTCGGGACGGCTTCGACGCTCGCGCGGCGCACGGTGAAGCTGCTCGCGCACCACCTGCTCGTCGTCGTCGATCTGCCGACCTCCAGCAAGGGCGACGCCGCGCTCGACGGCCTGCTGCGCGACCGCAACCCCGCGGATCTGCTGATCGTCGTCCAGGCGCCGCCGCACGTCCGCGTTCCGATCCTGCTGCCGATGGGGGTCGCCGGGCTCGGCGCGGGCGGATCGCTGACCTCGACGAGCACGCGCCTCGACGGGATCGTCGCCGGGATCGATATTCCCGTCACGGTTCTCGACCACCTCGGGCTCACGGTGCCGGACGGCGTGCGGGGGCAGCCGATCCGCGCTGAGGGCGTGCGTGACGCAGCGCACCTGACGGAGGTCGAGGCACGGCTGCGGGTCGTCAGCGGGCGGCGGACGCCGATGCTCGGCGCGCTCGCCTTCTCGTGGCTCGCACTTGTCCTCACGCTGGGATTCGTCGCCGACCGCCGCGGGGTCCGGGCGGGGATGCGGATCGGCGCGCTGGCGATCTTCTGGGTGCTGCCGCTGCTGCTGCTCACGGGTTGGATCGCACCGAGCCGGATCGTCGAGATCGTGATCGTCGTCGGGGCCTCGTTCTCGCTCGGCGCGCTGACGGATCGGCTCGTGCGCTGGCCACGAGCTCCGCTCGTGCCGGCGGCCGTCACGCTCGTCGCGTACTGCACCGACCTCGCGTTCGGCTCGCCGCTCATCATCCGCTCGCTGCTGGGCGTCAACCCGCGCTCGGGCTCACGCTTCTATGGCCTGGGCAACGAGCTCGAGTCGACGCTCAGCGCGCTGCTGCTGATCAGCATCGGAGCGCTGCTCTGGCGCCAACCGCAGTCGCGCCGCAGCGCGGCGATCGTCGCGGGCATCGGGGCCGTCTTCGTCGTCTTCGTCGGCGCCAGCCAGCTCGGAGCGGATGTGGGCGGCGTGATCACGGTCGGCGCCGGCATCGCTACGGCGACCGTCATCATGCTGCCGGGAAGGGCGTCGAAGCGCATGATCGCGCTCGCGGCGATGGTGCCGGTGCTCGGCCTGATGGCGCTCGCGCTGCTCGACCTCGTCACCGGTGGCGACGGCCATTTCACCCGCACCGTCCTACATGCGGACAGCTTCACGGCGCTGCTGGACGTCGGCAAGCGGCGCTACACGCTCGCCTTCAACGTGCTGAGCACCGGCGCGATGCCGCTCGTCACGCTCGTCGCGCTGCTCGGCACGGCCTACGCGATTCGCCACCGCGAGCGGGTCTTCGCCCCGCTCGGGGACTCGCCGTCGTGGCGTGCGGCCTTCTTCGGGGGTCTCGCCGCATCGATCGCCGGGGCGCTCTTCAACGACTCCGGCCCGCTGCTGTTCGTCTTCGGCGTGTTCGTCCTGGCCTGCGCGACCGCGTACGTCCGCGGCGATCCGCGCCTCGCCGACGACGGCTGACGGCCCGCGGAGTTTGCGAGCTTCGCGCCTCCGGCCGCTGGATCAACCATCTAGGATGCTGGCATGCGGATCGCGCTGGTGTCGTCGTATTCGTGGACGTACCCGGGGGGAGTCACGCGCCACATCGAGGCGCTCGCGGAGCAGTACATCGCCGCGGGCCATGACGTGCGCGTCCTGTCGCCGGTCGATCCCGACGATCGGCTGACGCGCCGGTTGCATCGCGGCGCGCGCCCGTCGCAGCGCCCGCTGCCGGACTATCTCGTGCCGCTCGGTCGTACGCTCGGCTTCCCGTCCAACGGCGCCGTCTCCAACGTCGCCTACGGCGTGTCGACGCTCGTCGCGCTGCGGCGCGAGCTCGAGCGCGGCTATGACGTCGTCCATCTCCACGAGCCGGTGGCGCCGATCCCGGGCTGGGACTCGCTGATGACCGTCGACGCGCCGCTCGTCGCGACGTTCCACTGCTACTCCGAGAACGTCTTCTCGAACACGCTCGCGAACATGCTCGGCGCGCGGCGGCGGCTGAACCGGCTGCACGTTCGGATCGCGGTCTCGCAAGCCGCCGCCTGGACCGGCCGGCGCTTCTACGGCGGCACCTACCGCATCATCCCCAACGGCGTCGACATCCCCGTCCCTCAGCTTGCTGACGAGGCTGTGCTGGGTGATGGGCGGGGGGGGTGCCCGGGAACTCGGCCGAAGGCCCCCGGGCACCCCCGCCCGTCCAGCATCCGCAAGGGAGCACTCCGCATCGCGTTCGTCGGCCAGGCGGTCGAGCGCAAGGGCCTGCCCGTGCTGCTGCGAGCGTTCGAGGCGCTGCGCGAGCACCTGCCGGTGACGCTGCACGTCGTCGGCGTCGACGACGCGGGCCTCGCGCCGCTGATGCTCGACACGCGCGACGTCGTCGCGCACGGCAAGTGCAGCGACGAGGAGAAGCTCGAGGTGCTCGCCGACGCCGACGTGCTCTGTGCGCCGTCGCTCGGCGGCGAGAGCTTCGGCATGGTTCTGACGGAGGCGTTCGCCGCGGGGACGCCGGTCGTCGCCTCCGACATCGCCGGCTACCGCGACGTCGTCGAGCACGACGTCAACGGCGTGCTCGTGCCGCGCGGCGATCCGATGGCGCTTGCCGAGTCGCTGCGCGATCTCGCGCTCGACCCGGCCCGCCGTGCACGGCTCGCCGCCGGCGCGCTCGAGGCGGCGCCGCGCTACGCCTGGTCGACTGTCGCCGGCGAGGTGCTCGGCGCCTACGAGGACGCGATCGAGCTGCACGCGCGCGCCGCGGGCGGAGTGCAGGCCCGCCTCGGCTTGGCCTCGGCCGACGGCGAGCGCGTCCCCGCGCGCCGGCTGCCGACGCTCGAACCGGCCCTCGCGCGCACCGCGAACGATGCGTCGCGACCGGGTGCGCGGATGGCGCGCCGGCTGGGCGTGGGGGCCGTCGGGCTGTTCGCCGCCGTGCTCGCCGTCATCGCACTGCAGCGGATCGGCGTCGACCGGATCACGCACGCCCTGCTACACGCGGCGCCCCCGTGGGTGCTCGTCGGGCTCGGCCTGATGTGCCTGTCGATGGTGCTGCGGGCCTTCGCGTGGCACGCGATCCTGCGGGCCGCGTTGCCGCGCGCCCATGTGCGCCTGCGCGACGCGCTGCAAGGCACGTTCATCGGTGTGCTGATGTCGGCGACACTGCCCGCACGGCTCGGCGAGCCGTCGCGCGCGTTCGTCGTCGCACGGCGGATCGGCAGCGCCCGCGAGCACCTGCCGGTCGTGCTCGGCACGATCGTCTCGCAGTCGCTGCTGAACATCTTCGCGCTCATCGTGCTCGGCATCACGATGTTCTCGACCGTCGACGTGTTCACGCATCACACCGCGCTCGTCGTCGTCGCGATCGCGCCGGTCGCGGTCGTCGCGTCGCTGCTCGTGCTGCCGGCGCTGCTGCGCTCGGGCAAGCCGTCGCGCTCGGCGCGGGCGGCCGCCTTCCTGGCGCGGGCGCGCGCGGCGCTCGTGCAGCTGCGCGACGGGCTGACGGTCTTCCGGCGTCCCCGGCTGGGCGCGATCGCGACGCTCGCCCAGCTGTCGGCCTGGGTCGTGCAGTGGCTGTCGTGCTTCGTCCTGCTCGTCGCGCTCGGGCTCGACGACCGCGCCGGGCTCGGTGCGGCAGCCGCGGTGCTGTTCGCGGTCAACGTCTCGGCCGTGCTGCCCGTGACGCCGTCGAACATCGGGATCTTCCAGGCCGCCTGCCTGGCCGTGCTCGGTGCCTACGGAGTCGGCTACGCCGACGCGCTCGCCTACGGGATCATCCTGCAGTCCGTCGAGATCGCGACGGCGATCGTCATGGGCACGCCCGCGCTCCTGAAGGAGGGCCTCTCCTGGCGCGAGGTGCGGCTCCGCGCGATGCACAGCTCGCCCGTCGAGCTGCAGCCCGTGCAGTCCTTCGGACGCGGCGAGGCCAGCGAGGCGATCTGATGCCGGGCGGCGCGATCGCGCCGCCCGGGGATGATCGCGGCGCTCGGCGTCGAATCGGTCAGGCGATGCCCGAGGCCTGGGTCTACCTGTTGTCCTGCCGCGACGGCTCGCTGTACTGCGGTTGGACGTCGGATCTCGAGCGCCGCCTGACGGCGCACCGGGCGGGCAGCGCGAGCCGCTACACCGCGAGCCGCCTGCCGATCGCGCTGGCGCTGGCGCAGCCGATGGCCGACCGCAGCGCCGCACGCCGCGAGGAGGCGCGCATCAAGCGCCTCAGCCGGGCTGAGAAGCTCGCGCTCGTCGCAGCCGGGCCGGTGGCCGTGTACGGTTCGCGCGGTCTTTGAGGGCGGGCTGCCGCCGTTCCCGTCGCTGTCGATCTCGGGGAGCCTCACACGTTCGCATGAAGGGTCTGCTGTCGACCGGCGCCTCGCGCGCGTGGCTCGGTGTTGCGTTCGCCGGACTCGTCGTCGCCCTCGCGGTCGTCGCGCTCGGGTTGATCTCCCGCCTCGGCTCCGGCCAGCACGTCGTCGACAAGGCCAAGCCCGCGTTCAGCGACACGCGCGCCACCGGCACGCGAGCAGGGGTCGAGCTGCTCTCGCAGTACGTCGACGTGCTCGATCCGCTGCTGACCAAGCGCGGCGGCGGCGATCGAGACCTTGCCACCCTGATCGGGCTGATGCGTCACAAGATGGGGCTGAGCGGTGCGCAGGTGCGCAAGATCCTGCGCCGCGAGGCGCCGCACACGGATGCGCTGATGCACGCGCTGCCGCTGAACGGGATCAGCCACGAGCTGTCGCGCCTGACCTCATACCTGGCGATCACGATGGGCATGACCGACGAGCAGATCGGCGCGATGCTCGAGCAGAGCTTCCCGCGGATCTCGGCCGCGCTGACGGCGCTGAGCAACACCTCGGACGCGTGGTACGACGTGCCCGGCATCGACGGGCTGACGCGCGTCAGCCAGGGCAAGCCGGTGCGCACGGTGCCGGGGCTGCGCACGTACTACCGCGATGACCTCGTTCCGCCAATCGTCGCGCGCCGCGCAGACGTGCAGCGCCTCGCGGGCTCGGGTGGGATCGGCTACATCTCCTATCTCGCGCTGATCGCCGGAATCGGTCTGCTCGCATTCGGGCTGATGCGGTCGCGCAGCTCCGCCGGGCTCGTGCCCGGCAGGCTCTCCTGGTCGGTCGTCGTGGGCGTCGGGGTGCTCTTCATCCTGCTCGTCGTCGCGGCGCAGTACTTCGCGCGCTTCAGCGGTGCCCAGCGGACGGTCACGGCGCTCGAGCCCGTCGTCACGCAGACGCGTGCGCGCGGCGCGCTCAACGGAGCCGACACGCTGCACGAGGCGATCGCGCTCGGTGACCCGCTGATGACCAGCGGCGGGGGAGCCGCGAGCGAGGGCCCGTACCTGTACCGCCTGATCGCCCAGCGCACCGGGCAGTCGAGCAGCCTCGTGCGTCGCGAGGTCAGCCGCCGGGCACCGCGGCTGACGGCGCTGCTCGACGCGGCACCGCTGTCCGCGGTGGCGGCCGAGAGCGAGCACCTTCGCGCCTACCTGTCGCAGGTGCTGCACCTGCCCGCCGATGCTCTCTCGGCCACGCTGCGCGAGCGCATGCCGGGGCTCTCCCAGGTGCTGCTGACGCTGCCCGACGTGACGGCCGGATGGACCTCGATCGGTCCGGCAGGCATGACGCTCTTCGACGGCGTGACCCCGGTCCGCTCGATGACCGACTTCGACGACTACCTGCGTCAGGACCTGCTGCCGGTGCTCGCGTCCAACGGCGACGACCTGCGCAGCTTCGCGGGCGGATGGCCGCCGCTGGGCGACCTGGCCCCGGCGCTGCTGCTCGGCGGTCTCGTGCTGATGCTGTACGGCGGGCTGATGATGCAGTTCGTCGCGCGCAGGTACTAGCCCGAGCCGCTCGCGGCGTCTCAGCCGGTCGGCTGGGCGCGCAGTGCCTCGACGAGCGAGCCGGCATCGAACGAGCCGGCGTGCAGCTCGCCGTTGACGAAGAACGCGGGCGTGCCCGTGACCCCGGCGCGCACTGCGCTGCGCTCGTCGCGGGCGACGCGCTCGGCGTGGACGGCGTCGAGGATCTCCTGACGGACGCGGGCGCCGTCGAGCCCGACGGCGGCGGCATGCGCGGCGAGGTCGTCGAGCGACAGTCGCCCGCGCGCGCCGTAGAGCTCGTCGTGCATCGGCCAGAAGGCTCCCTGCGCGGCGGCGGCCTCGGAGGCCTGGGCGGCGTTCTCCGCGTCGGGATGCACCGCCAGCGGCATGTGCCGGAAGGCGAAGCGCAGCTCGCCGTCGAGCCGCTCGCGGACCCGCCGGATGATCGACTGCGAGGCGACGCAGTACGGGCACTGGAAGTCGCCGTACATGACGAGCTCCAGCGGCGCGTCCTCGGGTCCGTCGACGTGGTCGCCGGGGCCGAGCGGTGGGTCGAGGGTCGAGGCCATCTCGTGCTCACGGTAGCGGGCGCCAGCGAGCACGCTCATAGACTCAGAGCCCGTGAGCGATATCGAGTTCCTCATCGCGGTGCTCTTCGCCGCGGCGGTGCTCGTACGGCTCGCGGACCTCGTCGCGATCCCCTATCCGATCGTGCTCGTGATCGGCGGCGTGGCGATCGGCTTCGTGCCCGGCCTACCCGACATCAAGCTCGCGCCGGACGCGGTCTTCCTGCTGTTCCTGCCGCCGCTGCTGCACGCATCCGGCTTCGCCGCCTCGCCGCAGGAGCTACGTGCCGCGAGCGCCCAGCTCGTATCGCTCACGTTCGCGCTCGTGCTCGTGACGATGAGCGCCGTCGCGGTCGTCGCTCACGCGGCGATCGGGCTGCCCTGGCCGGAGGCGTTCATCCTCGGAGCGATCCTCGGGCCGACCGATCCCGTCTCTGCGGCGGCGACGTTCAGCCGCCTCGGCGTGCCCGAGCGCGTCGGCATCGCCGTCGAGGCCGAGGCGATGCTCAACGACGCGGCGGCGCTCGTCGCCTACCGGATCGCGATCGGTGCTGCGGGAGCGGCGGCGTTCTCGATCGACACCGCAGCCTGGGAGTTCGTGCGGTCGGTCGCCGGCGGCGTCGCGGTCGGACTCGCCGTCGGCTGGGGCGGGCAGCGGCTGCAGCGCAAGCTCAACGACGCGCCGCTGTCGATCTTCCTATCGGTGCTGTTCGCCTACGCGGCGTACATCGGTGCCGAGAACATCGGTGCGTCCGGGGTGCTCGCGACGGTCGTCACGGGCGTCTGGGTCGGCTGGCACTCGCATGAGACGTTCGACGCCGACACGCGCCTGAGCGCGATCGCGTTCTGGCAGGTGCTCGTCTTCGGCCTCAACGCGACGCTCTTCGTGCTGCTCGGCCTGCAGTTCGAGAGCGTGCTGAACAGCGTGCGCGCGACCGGCAACATCGCCGAGCTGCTCGGAGACGTCGCGATCGTCAGCGCGGTCGTGATCGGCGTGCGCCTGGCATGGGTCGGCGTGGCGCCGCTGCTGGCCCGCGTCGTGCCCGCGATCGGTCGTGCGGATCCCGGGGCGGACTGGCGCGAGCGGCTGATCGTCGGCTGGTCGGGGATGCGCGGCGCGATCTCGCTCGCGGCCGCGCTCGCGCTGACGGACGCGATCCAGCAGCGCGACGTGCTGATCTTCATCACGGTCGGCGTGATCGCCGTCACGCTCGTCGGGCAGGGACTCACGCTCGGGCCCCTCATGCGGCTGCTCGGCATCGAGAGCGAGCGCGAATGGAGTCCCGACGAGGCGATCGCGCGCCTCGAGGCGGCGCAGGCCGCGCTCGACCGGCTCGACGAGCTCGAGCGCGAGGATCGCATCACCGAGGAGCGCCTGCGCCGCATGCGCGAGCTGTACCGGGCGCGCTTCCGACGCTGCATGGCAGTGATCGGCGGCGACGCCGACGAGGCCCGCGATGGTCAGGCGGCGGCGCGCGACACGATGGAGCGCTACAGCGCGCTACGCCGCGAGCTGATCGGCGTCGAGCGCGGCGCGATCCTCGGCCTGCGCAACGAGGGCCGCCTGCGCGTCGACACGATGCGCGCGATCGAGCGTGACCTCGATCTCGAGGAGGCGCGGCTACCCGGGTAGCTACGCCGCTTCGCCGAGCTCCTCGTCGGGCGGGCCCTCGAGCGGGTCGGCGTCGTCGCGCAGCAGCGTCGCGTCGCGATCGGAGCCGGCGACGATGTCGTCGGGCGCCTTGTCCTTCGGCAGGAAGCCGGACTTCATCCCGAAGTAGACGGCCTGCGGATGGTGGGCGATGATCGCCAGCGTCGACTGCTCGGGCTCGACGGCGAAGCCGCCCGTCAGCGACAGGCCGATCGACGGGCAGTCCAGCAGGCGGTAGATCTTCTCGTGTTCGGACTGCTCGGGGCAGGCTGGGTAGCCCCACGAGTAGCGCCGGCCCTCGGTGGCGCCGATGCCAAGGTCTGCGCGCACGCGCGAGTGCAGCCACTCGGCGGTGCCCTCGGCGGATTGCACGCCGAGGCCGTGCGTGAAGAGCTGCTCCGCGAACTCGCCCTCGGCCTCGAGGCGCGTGATGATCTCCGTCACCTGCGGCCCGACGGTGACGGCCTGCAGCGCGACGACGTCGAGCTCGTCGCTGTCCTTCGGGCGGAAGAAGTCCGCCAGGCAGATGCGGTCGTGGGCCGGCTGGCGCGGGAAGACGAGCCGCTCGAGCACGGTCTCGCGGTCGTCAGGGTCGAGCACGACGACGTCGTTGCCTTCGCTGTAGCAGGGGAAGTAGCCGAGCAGCGCGCGCGGGTGCAGGTAGTCCTGCTCGCGCCACATCCGCTCCAGCCGCGGCTGGAAGTCCTCGCCGACGAGCTTGCGCCAGGCGTCGCCCTTCACGCCGCGCCCGCCCCAGTGCAGCTTGAAGAGCACGTGCGTGTCGAGGTGCGGGTAGATATCGTCGAGCGGCACGTCGATCTCGCGCGCGCCCCAGAACGGCGGCGTCGGGATGGGCACGTCGGTCCGCGCGGCGGAGCGCACGGTGTCGTCGTCGGTGACGAGCGCCTCGGGCTCCTTGCCGTGCAGGCGGAAGTGCAGCGCCGCCTCACGCGTTTTCGTCAGCAGCGCGGCACGGCCCTCGGGCTCGATCAGCTGGTCCATCTTGTGCAGCCCCTCGAAGGCGTCCTTGCAGTAGAACACGCCCGGCTTGTAGATCTCGTCGGACTCGCGCTTGTAGGGGTACAGCGCGCGCAGGCCGAAGTCGCGGTTGATCGCCGCGCCGCCGATCAGCACCGGGAAGTCGAGGTTCTTGGAGTGCAGTTCCTCGATCGCAAGCGGCATCTGCTTCGAGGTGGAGACGAGCAGTGCGCTGAGGCCGATCGCCGTCGCCTCGTGCTCCTGCGCGGCCTCGAGGATCGTCGAGATCGGGACCTGCTTGCCGAGGTCGATGACCGTGTAGCCGTTGTTCGTGAGGATCGTGTTGACGAGCGACTTGCCGATGTCGTGCACGTCGCCGAAGACCGTCGCCAGGACGACGGTGCCCTTCGTGTAGCCGGCGACCTTGTCGAGGTACTTCTCGAGCTGGGCGACCGCGCGCTTCATAACGGTCGCGGACTGCAGCACGAAGGGCAGGATCAGCTCGCCGGCGCCGAACTTGTCGCCGACCTCCTTCATCGCCGGCAGCAGCACGTCGTTGAGCGTCGGGACGGCGCCGATCTTCTCGACCGAGCGGTCGATCCAATCCTCGACGCCCTCCTTCTTGCGGCGCAGGATGTGGAAGTGCAGCGCCTCCTCGGGCTCCATGCCCGCGGTCGGATCGGCGACCTCGGCCTCGGCGACCTCTCCCTGGGACTCGAAGTGCGCGATGAACAGCTCGAGCGCGTCCTCGCGGCGATTGAGGACGAGGTCGTCGGCGAGCTGGCGCTCGGCCTCGTCGATCTCGCCGTAGGGCGTGATGTGGTTCGGGTTGACCATCGCGAGGTCCAGGCCGGCGGCGACGCAGTGGTGCAGGAAGACGGAGTTCAGGACGGCGCGGGCGCGCGGCGCGACGCCGAACGAGACGTTCGAGACGCCGAGCGACGTCTTGACATGCGGGATGTGCTCCTTGACGAGCCGGATGCCCTCGATCGTCTCGACGGCCGACGGGCGCCACTCCTCCTCGCCTGTCGTCAGCGTGAACGTCAGGACGTCGAAGATCAGTGCCTCGGGGTCGAGGCCGTGCTCGTCGCAGCACAGCTCCTTCAGGCGCTGGGCGATCTCGAGCTTGCGCTGCGCCGTCTTCGCCATCCCGACCTCGTCGATCGTCAGCGCGATCAGGCAGGCGCCGTGGGCGAGGGCGATCGGCACGACGCGGTCGAGCTTCGCGCGGCCCGCCTCGAGGTTGATCGAGTTGACGATCGCGCGACCCGGGATCTGCTCGAGCGCGGCCTCGATGACCTCGGGCTCGGTCGAGTCGACCTGGATCGGCGCGGGCTGCGAGAGCGAGACGCGCTCGACGACGCGGCGCATCTGCTCGGCCTCGTCGTCGCGCTCGACGAGCGCGACGCAGAGGTCGAGGACGTGCGCGCCGCCGTCGACCTGGTCCTCGGCGATTTGGTTGAGGCCGTCGTAGTCGTCGGCGAGGAGCATCTCCTTCGCCTTGCGCGAGCCCTGCGAGTTCACGCGCTCGCCGACCATCGTCGGCCGCGGCTCCTGGACGAGCGGCGTCGCGGCGATCATCGAGCTGACGTGGATCGGGCGCGGCGCCGGGCGCGGCTTCGCCTTGCGGCCCTTGACGCCCTCGGCGACGACGCGGATGTGCTCCGGCGTCGTGCCGCAGCAGCCGCCGACGATGCTGACGTCGTAGCGCTCGACAAAGTCGATCAGCGTCTTGGCGAACTGCTCGGGCTTCTCGGGGAAGATCGTCTCGCCGTCCGGGCCCTGGATCGGGATCCCGGCGTTCGGGATGCACGACACCGGCAGCGGCGAGAACTCGCCGAGGAAGCGGATCGCGTCGCGCATGTCCTCGGGGCCGGTCGAGCAGTTCAGCCCGATCGCGTCGACGCGCAGCGCCTCGAGCGTCGTCAGGACGGCCGAGATGTCGGTGCCGAGCAGCATCTTGCCGCCGTTTGGCAGCAGCGAGACCTGCGTCTGGATCGGGACCTCGCGCCCGACGCGCTTCATCGCCTCGCGCGCGCCGAAGACCGCCGCCTTGACCTCGAGGATGTCCTGCGCGGTCTCGATCAGGATGAGGTCGACGCCGCCGTCGATCAGGCCCGAGGCCTGCTCGGTGAACGTGTCGGCGAGCGTGCGGAAGGAGATGTCGCCGAGCGTCGGGTCGTCGGAGGCGGGCAGGAAGCCGGTCGGCCCGATCGAGCCGGCGACGAAGCGGGTCTCGCCGGCCGCGGCGCGCGCGATCTCGGCGGCGCGGCGGTTGATCTCGACGGTGTGCTCGCCAAGGCCCCACTCGCCGAGCTTCAGCCGGCTCGCCTGGAACGTGTCGGTCTGGACGACGTCGGCGCCCGCGTCGACAAAGGACTGATGGACGTGCTCGATGACGTCCGGGCGGTTGAGCACGAGCACCTCGTGCGCGCGGCCGGGGAGCTTGTAGTCGTCCTCGAGCGACAGGTCGAGCTGCTCGAGCGTGGCGCCCATGCCCCCGTCGAAGAGGACCACGTTGCTTCGGATTGCGGAGATGTAGTCGCGCATCGCAGAGTCAAGGCTACCGGCGGCGCTTGCGCATCCCGGCCTCGTCGCCGTCGAGGGCGCTACCGGACGAGCGTCGAGAAGAGGTGCTCAAGCGTTGCGGCCGGGTCGCTCGTCAGCCCGGTGTGGACCTCTGACGGCTGGATGATCGTCGAGGCCGGAGCGACGAGCCAGCCGAAGCGCTCGGACTGCGGGAGCGCCGCCAGGGCACCGCGGGCAGGCTCGCCGCAGACGACGGCGCGCAGCGCATCGAGGCTGGCGCGCACGGCGCTGAGGTCGAGGCCCGGGGCGAGCGCGGCTGCGCGGCTCTCGTCGAGCTGTGCGCGCAGGTCGAGGAAGTCACGCTGGCGGCAGTAGACGACGACGCCGACGTTGAGCCGCTCGCCGCGTTCGACGTCGGGCACGACGCGCAGCAGCGCGTATGCGAACGGCAGCTCAGCCACGGGCGTCCTCGATCTCCCGGACGAATGCGCGCGGGGCCGCGAGCCGCGCGCTGAGGAACGCGGCGAGGTCGGCGCGGCGTGTCGCCGGGTTGACGCCGAGCCACTGCGGCGGCACGCGGGCGACGGCTTCGCCGACGGCGGACAGGGCCTTGGAGGCAAGCCGCTCGTCGGCGTCGGAGATCGGGCCGGCATCGGCCAGCAGGACGTGCTCGGCGAGCATCGGCACGGGCTCGTGGGCGGTCTCGGGCAGCGCGCGCTCGCCGTGCTGGCGAAAGAACGCCGCGCCGTGGTCGATCAGCCAGATCCGGTCGTGCCAGACGACGAGGTTCGGGTTGCGGTGCGTGCGGTCGACGTTCGTGATCAGCGTGTCGAACCAGACGATGTCGGCGGCGAGCGCCGGGTCGACCGCGATGCCGGGCATGAACGGCAGCGAGCCGGGCAGGAAGTCCATCCCGAGGTTGAGCCCCGGGCTCGACTCGATCAGCTCCTGGATCTCCGGGTCGGGCTCGGCCGCCGCGAGCGCGACATCGACGTCGACGACGACGAGCTCCGGCATCGGCAGGCCGAGCGCTCGCGCGAGCTCGCCCGCGACGACCTCGGCGACGAGCGCCTTCTCGCCCTGGCCGGCGCCGCGGAACTTCGTCACGTAGATGCCGTCGTCGTCGGCCTCGACGAGGCCGGGCAGCGAGCCGCCCTCACGCAGCGCGGCGACGTAGCGGGTGGCCTTGACGGCGCGCAGCGGGTCGATCACGGCGCAAGCTTCGCAGCAGGGAAGGCTCGCACGGGCGGCGGCCGTCGCCCGGTGCTACGCCGCCGCCTTGATCGCAGCCAGGCGGCGCGTCGCGACGTCGACAGCCTCGGCGCTCGAGTCGATCAGGACGTAGCCGCGACCGTGCTTCGCCGCCACGGCGCCGAGCGTGCCGCTGCCGGCGAAGAAGTCCAGGCACATGTCGCCCGGGCGGGAGGAGGCGAGCACCATCCGGCGCACGATCCCCTCCGGCTTCTGCGTGGGGTAGCCGGTCTTCTCACGACCGTTCGTCGGCACGATCGTGTGCCACCAGACGTCGGTCGGCAGCTTGCCGAGGGCGGCCTTCTCGGGGGTCACGAGACCGGGCGCCATGTACGGTTCGCGGTCGACCTCGGCAGCATCGAAGTAGCAGTGCTCGGCGTCCTTGGCGTAGACGAGGATCGTGTCGTGCTTGGCGGGCCAGCGCTTCTGCGTGCGCGCGCCGTAGTCGTAGGCCCAGATGATCTCGTTGAGGAAGTTCTCGCGCCCGAAGAGCTCGTCGAGCAGCAGCTTGCAGTAGTGCGCCTCGCGGTAGTCGATGTGGAAGTACAGCGTGCCGCTGCGCACGAGCACGCGGCGGCCCTCGGCGAGGCGCGGCTCGAGGAAGGCGAGGTAGTCGGCGAAGGTGTCCGCGTACGACGACTCGGCGAGCAGGCGGGTTGCGTAGCGCCTCCCGCCGAAGCCGACGCGATCGCCGTCCTCGTCGGGGCGCGTCTCGAGCGTCCTGCGCGATTGCGCCTTGCCGGTGTTGAACGGCGGATCGACGTAGATCATCTGAAACGCCGCGTCGGCCAGCGTGCGCAGGACGGCGAGGTTGTCGCCGAGGACGATCCGATTCGCCGAGGCGCTCACGGGCCGAACCGTACGGCGCGAACCGGCGGTCGCGCGCGCACCGCCCGCCCGCAGCCGCCCGCAGACATTCGGCTGCACGTCGCACGGACGGTGGCGCCGATTCTGACCTCGCCGCCGCCCCGCTGCTTGCGATGAGCGCGACCGGCCACGCGGTCGTCGCGTGGTTGGACCACGACGGCATCCTCGCGGTCATAGCTGCGCGACGCTTGCGATTCCCTCGCGCGTGACCGCGAGCCAGCACGGTCGCATCCCCGATCAGGCTGGCCTGCCAGAGCACCGATGGCGCGAGCTGCAAGGCGACGGTGACGTGTACTGCCGGCCCGACGAGATGGCGGGCGGCACGGAGCAACTTCACGGTCCGTGCCGGCCACTCGAAGCTCATCCACACGCCGCGCGCGGTCGGTCCTGCGCCGGCGCGGACACATCACGCTGACGGCGAGCGCGACGACCTCGAACTACGGGGTCGCCAAGAGGCGCGACACGCGGACGTTCGTCGTCCGCAGCGCCAAGCGCCCCTGAATCAGGCAGATCCTTTGGCGCGCCACGCCCCGTCGGGCAGATCGTGCCCCTGGTCCAGGGCGCTGTCGCCGCCGGCTCCGGGGTCGTACTTCACGTGCTTGGCGAGCGCCTCGGCATACATGACGTCGCGCCGCTTGCCCAGCCGCTTGGCGACTCGCTCGCCGCGCTGGAACAGCTCCTCGGGGATCTCGATGTTCAGCTGCGGCGCCGATCGTGGCATGACCGAGCGGCTCCGCAGCGCGCCCGCCGACACGCCCTTGTTGAGCTCGACATAGCGGTCGATCGCCTCGGCATACAGCTGGTCGATGTTCTTGCCGAGCCCCTGGGCCGTCGTTGCGGCCTGTTGCAGCAGCTCGTCTGGCAGACGGACGCGTACACGTGGCATGACATGAGCGTACCAGCGCGCAACAGCGGCGCCACGCCGCAAACGTCGCGCTCTGAGGACGGCGCAGAAGCACGGAAGCCCCGCGTCTGCGGGGCTTCCGAGTCGTGCAGCGGGCGCGGCCGAGCCGCTACTTGATGAACAGCATCTCCGAGTACTTCGGCAGCGGCCACAGGTCGTCGGCGACGAGCTTCTCGAGCTTGTCGGCGACCGTGCGCACGTCGGACATCGCGGCGAACACCGTGGCCTTCATGTACTGCGCGAGCTCGATGCCGTGCAGGCCCGGGTCCTCGTTGGCGGTCTCCAGCGCGACGATCGCCGCATGGAAGTCGTCCACCAGCGGAGCGACCTCGTCGATCAGTCCTTGGCGCTCGCTGGCCATCAGCTCGCTGAGATAGCGGACCGACGCCGGCAACAGCATCGTGCGGGCGATCATCACCGTCGTCTCGGCCTCGATGTTGAGCTTCGTGATGTATTGCTCCTCGGCGACCTCCAGCCGCGCCTCGAGCTCGCGCTCGTTGAGGACGCCGTACTTCGACATCACCTCGACGGTCTGCGCGCTCGCGAGGCAGGGCAGCGCATCCGGCGTCGAGGGCAGGTTGTCGAGCCCGCGCGCAGCGGCCTCCGCGTGCCACGCGTCGGAGTAGCCGTCGCCGCCGAAGACGATCCGGCTGTTGGCGACATAGGAGTCCTTGACGACCGCGATGACCGCCTCGTCGATCCCGACCCCTTCGCCAAGCTTGGCCTCGAGCGCGGCGGTGAGCTCGTCGATCGCCTCGGCGGTGATCGTGTTCAGCACCGTGTTCGGCAGGCCGAGCGACGACGACGAGCCGGCCATGCGGAACTCGAAGCGGTTGCCCGTGAAGGCGAACGGCGAGGTCCGGTTGCGGTCGCCGCTGTGCAGCGGCAGGGGCGGCAGCACGGGGGTACCGAGGCCGAGGAAGCCCATGTCGGAGGACACGGCGGCCTCGCCGCTGGCGATCGCCTCGAAGACCTTCTCGAGCTCGCCGCCGAGGAAGATCGAGATGATCGCCGGCGGTGCCTCGTTCGCGCCGAGGCGATGGTCCTGGCCGGCGTTTGCGACCGACGCTCGCAGCAGCGCCTGATGCTTGTTGACGGCCGCGATCACCGCCGCGCAGAAGAACAGGAAGTGGATGTTCTCGCTCGGCGTGTCGCCCGGGTCGAGCAGGTTGTCGCCCGTGTCCGTCGACATCGACCAGTTGTTGTGCTTGCCCGAGCCGTTGATGCCGGCGAACGGCTTCTCGTGCAACAGGCAGACGAGGCCGTAGCGGCGCGCGACGTTCTGCATCATCTGCATCGTCAGCTGCTGGTGGTCGCAGCCGACGTTCGAGTTCTCGAAGATCGGCGCGAGCTCGAACTGGTTCGGCGCAACCTCGTTGTGGCGCGTCTTGACTGGGACGCCGAGCTTGTTGAGCTCGTGCTCGGCCTCCATCATGAACGACAGCACGCGCTCGGGGATCGAGCCGAAGTAGTGCTCGTCG
Organism: Solirubrobacteraceae bacterium; assembly: GCA_036271655.1. Lineage (GTDB taxonomy): Bacteria > Actinomycetota > Thermoleophilia > Solirubrobacterales > Solirubrobacteraceae > CADCVQ01. The sequence continues at coordinate 22,711 of DATBAE010000014.1, read as the reverse complement.
AGCTCCTGGCCCTTCGGTGGCTTGGCTCCGAATAGCGTGCGCCCCGTCGTGTAGAGGTCGGGCCGCGCGAAGTAGTACTGCTCGTCGATCAGGAAGTACTCCTGCTCCGGGCCGACGGACGTGAAGACGCGCGTCGCGTCGTGCTCGCCGAGCAGGCCGAGCGCGTGGATCGCCGACTTCGACAGGGCGTCCATCGAGCGCAGCAGCGGGATCTTCGTGTCGAGTGCCTCACCGGTCCATGAGACGAACGCGGTCGGGATGCAGAGCAGCGTGCCGTTGGGGTTCTCCAGCAGGAAGGCCGGCGAGGTCGGATCCCACGCCGTGTAGCCGCGAGCCTCGAATGTCGCGCGCAGGCCACCGTTGGGGAACGACGACGCGTCCGGCTCGCCCTGGATCAGCTCCTTGCCGGAGAAGTGGGCGATCGCGGTGCCGTCGCCGACGGGACCGTAGAAGGAGTCGTGCTTCTCGGCCGTGATGTTCGTCAGCGGCTGGAACCAGTGCGTGTAGTGCGAGGCGCCGTTCTCAAGCGCCCAGTCCTTCATCGAGTGCGCGACGTGGTTGGCAAGCTCCGCGTCGAGCGCCTCGCCCTTCTTCAGCGCGGCCTGCAGCGCCTTGAACACGGGCTTGGGGAGGCGCGTGCGCTGGACCTCGGTGCTGAAGACGTTGGCGCCGAAGACCTGGTTGCCGGGGTCTGTCAGATCGGGGGCGCCGAGCGCACCGCCGTTCGAGCTCCACTGTGCGGCGGTGACGTTGTCCTGGCGGATTTTGGGCATGCTGGCGTGTGTCCTCCTCGTGGTGGCCGCGCTGACTGTAGTCGCGGGTCGGCGCCGCAGTCGTTGTCCACGCGGACAGGGCTCGAGCGCCCTGTTTGTCCAGCCGGACGGCGATCCACCCAGCGCCCGCGAGCGCTCCTCTCAGCCTAGGAGCGGCCGTCGTCCGCTGTCAATCACATATGGCGAAGCACCGCTGACGATCTTTCGACAGCGGGACAAAGACTCGGCCCGGGGCTGGCGTCGACCATCACCGTCGATGAAGGCTGCATCCAATCGAGGAGGACGCATGAAACGTTCGACGGCGCTGAAAGTGCTGTCCGCGCTGGCGGCTGGGCTGACAGTCGCGTTGGTGATACCCGGTCTCGCGTCGGCGGACACGGTGGACTCCGCCATCAACAGCAACGGAGGTATCGCCGACTCGGTCGGCTTGGACACCGTAGGACTGAACTCCCTGTGGGTGATCGTCGCCGGCATGGTCGTGATGTTCATGCAGTGTGGATTCATGTTCCTCGAGATCGGCTTCTCCAGACAGAAGAACGCCGGCACGGTGGTCGCGAAGATCCTCACGAACTTCTCCATCTGCGCGGTCTGCTGGTATTTCGTCGGCTTCGCATTCGCCTTCGGCGCCTCGAAGCACGGCCTCAACGGCGTGATCGGCAGCACCGGCTTCATGCTGCGTGACTTCGGCGACCCGGCGACCGCGTTCCCGGTCATGGGCCTGTCCAACGCGACCGTCGACTCGAAGTTCTTCTTCCAGTTCGTGTTCGCCGCCGTCTCGCTGGCGATCGTCTGGGGCTCGACGCTCGAGCGGATCAAGTTCGGCGTCTACATCATCTACGCCGTCGTCTTCTCCTGCATCATCTACCCGATCGGGTCCCACTGGGTCTTCGGCGGTGGCTTTTTGCAGGTACCGGTCGGACTGTGGAAGAACATCGGCTTCACCGGCATGCAGGACTTCGCCGGCTCGACGGCCGTCCACCTGATCGGCGCGACCGGCGCGTTCGCGGTTCTGCTGCTGCTCGGACCGAGGAAGGGCAAGTACGGCGCCGACGGCAAGCCGCGGGCGATCCCGGGGCACAACATGCCGCTGTTCGGTCTCGCCTGCATGGTTCTCTGGCTCGGCTGGTTCGGGTTCAACCCGGGCTCGACGCTCAACGCGACCGACGGGCGCTTCCCGGAGATCGTCCTCGTGACGAACCTCGCCGCGGCCTGCGGCGTGCTCGGCGCGCTGCTGATGGGTCGCATCATGCAGAAGACGCTGGACATCGGCATGTGCGGCAACGGCGCGATCGGCGCGCTCGTCGCGATCACCGCCCCGTCGGGCTACGTCGAGCTGTGGGCCGCGATTCCGGTCGGCCTGATCGCCGGCCTGCTCATCCCGCCCTGCGTGCTGTGGATCGACAAGAAACTCGACGATCCGGTGGGCGTGCTGACCGCGCACGGCATCTGCGGCATCTGGGGCACGCTCTCCTGCGGACTGTTCACGTCGCCGCGGCTGGCGTCCTACAACGCGGTCGGCGATCCCGCCGGCGGCCTCTTCTACTCCGGTTCGTTCAAGCAGCTCATCGCCCAGGCCTGCGGCTTCGCGATGACGTTCTCGTTCGTGTTCGTCTTGAGCTACGTGACGTTCCTCATCATCAAGAAGACGTATGGCCTCCGTGTCTCCGAGGAAGAGGAAGACGCCGGTCTCGACATCTCCGAGCACGGCATGTACGGCTACCCAGAGGCGTTCATCCCGCCGGCTGAGCTGATCGGCTACGGCGGCGGCCCGACGGCCAGCGTCCCGCCGGCACCCATTACCGCGATGGCCACGAAGGAGAGCCCAGCATGAAGATGGTGATCGCCTATATCCGGCACGAGGCATTCGAGCCGATACGAACGGAGCTCCTGTCGCTTGGGTTCCCCTCGCTGTCGATCAGCGAGGTGAAGGGCTCGGGCCGTCAGAAGGGCATCACCGAGCGTTACCGGGGGGCGGAGCTGACGAACTACCTGCGCCCCAAGGTGAAGATCGAGTGCGTCGTCGCGACGAAGGACGTGCCGGCGATCGTCGACACGATCCTCAAGCACGGCCGCACGGGAGCCGTCGGTGACGGAAAGGTGTTCGTCGTCACCGTCGACGAGGCCTACCGGATTCGCACGGGGGAATCCGGAGAGGAGACGCTGCAGGCACATCCGGACGCCGCCGCTGCGGCGGCGAGCTGAGGGGTGGTGAGGGTGGCCGCCCCCGCAGCGGCCACCCTCGTCGAACGGCTGAGGGGGCTGCATCTCAGAATGGTCGATGCCGTCCTGGCCGGCGACGGCCTGGAACGGGTCGCGGAGCTCGCCGCCGAGGCTGTCGGCGGGACCGTGGCGATCGTCGTGCCCCGCCTGGGGGCGGCGGCGATCGCCCCCGCGGGCACGCCGGCATCGGATCGGCTGCCCGAGTTGCGTCGCTACGTCGGCGATTGCGTGGCCGACCGCCCGGCGAATCCGCCGCGCGGCCTGGCGGTCGAGATCCCGATCGCCTCCGGTGACGAGATGGTGGGCTGCGTCCTCCTGCTGGAGGGCGCCAGTGCGCCTGTCGCCGAGGCGTCGGAGTACCTGCACCTGGCCGCGGTTGCCTCGCTGACCGAGGTTGCCGTCGAAGAAGCGCGCGACGAGGTCGAGCAGAACCTGCGCGGCTCCTTCCTCGAGGACCTGCGCGCCGGTGCCGGCCTGCCGCCCGACGAGCTCGTGCGGCGGGCGGCCCGCCTCGGCTGCGATCTCAGCCGCGGCGCCGTCGCGCTCTGCGCCGAGCTGCACTCCGATCGCCCGCGGCACGTCGTCGCCACGATCGCCGAGGACGTCCCAGGGGCGCTGGCGCAGCACATGGAGGTTCCCGCTAACGGTGCGCAGAGCGGGCGCGTGTACGCGCTCCTGCCGGCGATTGCCGGCGACGACTCGGCCGAGCTGACGCTGGCCGCCGCAGCTCGCTTGGCCGCGCGCCTGCAGCGGCACGGCACCGTTGGCCTGTCGTCCTTCTACTCCGAGCCGGCGGAGCTCGCGCGCGCCGTGCAGGAGGCCGAACTCGTGCTCGACGTCCTGACGGTCTCCGGCGAGCCGATCGCCGAGGACATCAACCAGGGCACGTATCGGTTGCTGTTCCGGGTCCTGGCGTCACATCCGGAGGAGGTGCGGTCCTTCTACGAGGACACGGTCGCACCGGTTGTCCGCTACGACGACCAGTACCGCACCGACCTGATCGGCACGCTTGAGGCCTACCTGGCGGCGAACTGCCACATGAGTGCGACGGCGGCTGCGATCCATGCCCACCGCCACACCGTCGCCTACCGGCTGGAGCGCGTGCGCGACCTCACGGGGCTGGACCCCATGCAGTCAGAGGACCGCGAGCGCCTCGGGCTCGGCCTGAAGGCCTACCGGATCATCGCGCCGCGCCTGCCGCGATAGCGCCGTCTCAGACCGCGACGCTGTGTGTGAGCGCGAGCGGCGCCAGCTTGTGGCGCTGCTCCTCGATGCGCTCGCGCTGCGACTCGGCGCGCGCGAGGAGCTCGTCGAGGTCGAACTGCTGGAACGCCGGGTACGCCGACTCGACGGTCCGCAGCGCCTTCCACATGCAGACCTTGCCCTCGACGCCGATCGACAGCGTCTCGAGCGTGACGAACGCGTTGAGCTCGTCGTCACCGGACGTGAACTTCGGCGCCATCATCCTCGAACCGATCTCGGCGAGCGCGGTCTTCGTCGCGCTCGTATCGACGGCGAGCGCCGCGTGCAGCTGCCCGAGCGTGTCGTAGTCGGCGGCGATCTCCGACGCGATCTCCCCGAAGAACGCCCCGTGCTCGTCGCTGCGGTGCTCCTCGGCGGCGAGCCTCGCGAGGTTGACCCCGGCAGTCGCCCCAGCCATGTGGTCGTTGAGATACGTGTCCAGCGCGGAGTACGCCATCGTGCTTCTCCCGTCCTCGTTTCGGCCGTCGTAGATCGACGCGGAGCCATTGCCCGCGGGCGGCAGCCGTTCATATCCGGCCTACCCGGTGGGCGCCCATTCAGTCTCGCGGACGGAGCCGGACGACGCGACCGGTGCGTGGATCGACGGTCGCCGCGGCCGGCGGGGAGCTGATCCGGACCGTCAGCGTGCCCCGCGGGGCGCCGCCGCCGCGCAACTCGGCGCGCGCTGGGCCCTCGGTCGCGGGGGCGATCGCATAGCTGATCCGGTGCGTGCCTGCGATCGCCGGGACGGCCTCCCAACGCAAGGTGCGCGCGTGGCCCGGCGCGAGCTCGCCTGCCGCCCACGTGTCGTCGAATGCGGTCGTAGCGCCGGCCGGGCCGTGGTCGACGATCCAGACGTCGCGGGTTGGGTCGGCGTCGCGGGCACTGCCCGAGCGATCGGTGAACCCGTGCACCGTGACAACGAGGTCGGGGATCGTGCGCACGCCCGTGTTGCGAACCGTGAGGACGAGCTCCGCACGCTCGGCAAGGTGCTGGCGGCTGGCGAAGGCGGCGCGCTCGACGGCCACGGTGAACGCGCCGTGCGGGGCGCGGGCGTCGCGTCGCTCACCGCCGCAGCCCGCGAGAAGCACCGTTGCCGCGACCGTCGCGGCGAAGGTAGCCAGGTTTGCCGGGAGCATCGGCAAGACGTGCGCGAACGTACCACAGCGTGCGACACTCACCCGATGGCTCGCAGCCTCGCCGATCGTGCGTTCCTTCCGGCGCAGGGCTTCCTGGGCGAGGTCGGGGACATGATGGTCCTGACCGGCCAGACGATCGTCTCCGCGATCCGCCCGCCGTATCCGTACGGCGGCGAGTTCGTCAACCAGTTCCTCTTCGCGCTGAAGCTGTGCTGGTTTCCGCTGCTCGTCTCGACGATCGCGTTCGGCTACGGCGCGCCCGGGCTGCAGGCCGCGAACTTCCTCGTTCTGTTCGGTGCGATCGACCGGCTCGGCGGATTCTTCGTGCTCGCCTCGATCCGCGAGTTCGCTCCATTCGTGACGGCGATCGTCCTGGCGGGCGTGGCGGGCACCGCGATCACCGCTGACCTCGGCGCGCGCAAGATCCGCGAGGAGCTCGACGCGCTGCTCGTGCTCGGCGTCGATCCGATCAAGAACCTCGTCGTGCCGCGCTTTTTGGCGCTCATGCTCGTGACGGGCCTCTTCAACGTCTACGCGCTGCTGTTCGGCATCTTCGGCGGCGTGCTGGCGACGCTCGTCAATGGCGCACCGTTGGGCGGATTCTGGGCCACGTTCTTCGGCCAGGCATCGCTGACCGACCTCTGGGGCTCGATGCTGAAGACGACGCTGTTCGGCGCGATCATCGCGATCGTCTGCTGCTACAAGGGAATGACGGCCTCCGGCGGGGCCGAGGGCGTCGGGCGGGCCGTGAACCAGGCCGTCGTGATCGCCTTCCTGGGCGTGTTCGCCTTCAACTACGTCTTCACGCAGACGCTGCTTGCGACCCATCCCGAGCTCGCGAACCTGCGCTGATGATCGAGGTCGTCAGCTCATGAGCGACGGCTGGTCAGCGGTACCGCGCGACTGGATCTCCAATGCGGGGGAGATCACGAAGTTCGCCGGGCGGATCGTCGGCGATGTCTACAGGCTGCGGGTCTTTCGCTTCACGGGCGAGGCGCTGCGCCAAGCCGGGATCCTGATCGTCTCGTCGACGCTCGTCATCTGGGGCCTCGTCTTCATCATCGGCCTGCAATGCGGGATCGAGGGGGCGTACTTCAACCGCTCGGTCGGCAACCCGGCCTACGCCGGGGTCTTCTCGGCCTGGTGCGACCTGCGCGAGCTCGTGCCGTACGCCTTCGGCTACATGATGGCCGCGAAGGTCGGCACCGGCATCGTCGCGGAGCTTGGCTCGATGCGGATCTCCGACGAGATCGACGCGCTCGAGGTGATGGGCATCCGCTCGGTCACGTTCCTCTGCGCGACGCGTCTACTCGCATCATGGCTCGTGCTCCCGTTCGTCTACATCGCGGCGATCGGCGCCGGATTCGCCGCAAGCTACGTCGCCGTCGTCGACCAGATCAAGGAGGTGTCGAGCGGCGGCTACTCGCTCATCTTTTGGATGTTCCAGAACCCTCCCGACCTGCTCTACAGCCTCGGCAAGGGGATGGTGATGGCGACCGCGGTCGTCCTCGTCGGGTGCTACTACGGCTACAACGCACGCGGCGGCCCAGTCGGGGTCGGCACGGCGACGGCGAAGTCGATGGTCCTCAGCATCGTGCTCGTGCACATCATCGGCATGCTCGGCACGCAGCTCTTCTGGGGCGCCAACCCGCGCGCGCCGATCGGGGGCTGACGATGGCGACGCAGGATGCTCACGAGGACGAGTACCGCTGGCACGCCGAGGCGAAGCGCACATATGACGCTGCGGACGCCGTCGAGTTCCGCGATGTCCACAAGGCGTTCGGCGCGAACAAGATCCTGCGCGGCCTCGACATGGGCATCCCCGAGGGGACGATCTCGATGATCCTCGGCCCGTCGGGAACGGGGAAGTCGGTCTGCATCAAGCACATGGTCGGGCTGCTGTACCCCGACCGCGGCGACGTGCTCGTGCACGGCCAGTCGGTGCCAAACATGACCGACGACCAGCTGTTCGCGATGCGCCAGAGGTTCGGTGTCCTCTTTCAGGACGGCGCGCTGTTCGGCTCGATGAACGTCTTCGACAACGTCTGCTTCCCGCTGCGCCAGCACACTGAGAAGAGCGACGAGGAGATCGGCGAGATCGTCAACCGCCGCCTCGCCGAGGTCGGTCTCGCCAACGCCCACGACAAGATGCCCAACGAGCTGTCAGGCGGGATGCGCAAGCGCGCCGGCTTCGCGCGCGCGCTCGTCCTGGACCCCGACATCGTGCTCTTCGACGAGCCTGACTCGGGCTTGGATCCAGTGCGCACCGCCCTGCTCGGCGAGCTCATCCAGGAGATCCACGCCGAGATGATGAGCGATGCCCGCAAGGCCGGCACGCGCCCGCCGGCGTTCACGCTCATCACGCACGACATCATGACCGCGCGCCGCGTCGCCGAGCACATCTCGCTGCTCTGGAAGGGGCGGATCGTCGAGTCCGGTCCGGCAGCCGAGCTGCTGGAGTCCGACAACCCGTTCGTGCGCCAGTTCCTCGCCGGCGAGTCCGACGGCCCGCTCGGCATGGAGTGAGCGCGACCCGGCGCTCAGGGTGAGCCCGCGGGGCCTGCTGCAACGCGCCGTCGCGCTCGCCACGCGGTGGCCCGCGCCCGTGCTGGCACTGATGACGATCCTCGCGCTCGGTGGGCTGGCGGGCGCGCTGCGGCTGCGCCCCGACGCCGGCGTCGACACGCTCGTCGGAACGAGCAGCCCAGCCTACGGCGCGACCGCGACCCTGCGCGCACGCTTCGGCGACGACCCGATCCTCGTGCTCGTCCGCGGTCCGCTGACGAAGCTGCTGCTGTCACAGGACCTCGAGCGCGTGCTCGGCCTGGAAGGCTGCATCGCCGGCAACGAGCCCGCGGGGTCCACGCCGCCCGGAGGTGAGGACGGGCCTTGCGGGCAGCTCGCGCGCACGAAGCCCGTCAAGGTCGTCTTCGGTCCCGGCACGTTCATCAACGAGGCCGTCCGCGAGCTCGGCGCCGGCTTCGAGCAGCGGATCGCCGACAGCGAGCGGCGTGCCGCCGCCGCCGCCGCGTCCGCTCGGCGGGCCGCACGCCGCCGAGGGCTCGACGCGGCTGCCGTTGCCGACGCCGCGAGGCGTGCGACGGATGCCGTCGATCAGGCATTCGAGGGCGAGGTCGTCGAGCTCGCCGTTCGCTACGGCCTGCGCGCGGTACCGCGCCTGGACGATCCGAACTTCGTCTCGACGCTCGTCTTCGACCCGGCCAAGCCGGCAGGCACGCCGAAGCGCAAGTTCGCCTACCTGTTTCCGTCCAAGGACGGCGGGCCGGGCGACGCCGCGCTGATCCAGGTGCGACTGAAGGCGGGCCTCGACGAGGTCCAGCGAACCGCCGCGCTCGGGCTGATCCGCGCCGCCGTCGCGATGAAGCAGTGGAAGCCCCGCAACGGCGCGACCTACACGGTCACGGGTGCCCCGGTCGTCGTGTCGGACCTGACGGCCTCGATCACGAGCTCGTTGCGGCTGCTGCTCGTCGTGGCGCTGCTCGTCATGGCGGCGACGCTGGCTCTCGTCTTCTCCGGCCGGCCGCGTCTGCTCGCGCTCGCGATTGCGCTTGCCGCCGTCGCGATCACGTTCGGGCTGTTGTCGCTCGTCGGGGCGTCGCTGACGATCGCGTCGATCGCCGTGCTTCCGGTGCTGATCGGGCTTGCGGTGGACTACGCGATCCAGCTGCAGGCACGCATCGGCGAGGAGGCGCGCCGCGCGCCGCCCGGCGTCGCGGCCGCGGCGCAGCGCGCCGCACTGCTCGGCGTCCCTGCCGTCGCGGTCGCCGCGCTCGCGACGGCAGCGGGCTTCGCGGCGCTCTCGTTGTCGCCCGTGCCGATGGTGCGTGGCTTCGGCCTGCTGCTCGTGGTCGGCATCGCGGTTGCGTTCCCCTGCGCGCTGCTCGGCGCAACGGCCGCGCTCGTCCTCGCCGAGCGCGCGGCGGCGCCGACGCTGCTGAGGCGGGTGGCTGCCGGCCCTGGGCGGCTGGGCGCACGCGCCCGCGCGTGCGTGGCGGGGAGCCTCGCGGCGCGCGCCACGCGGCGAGCCGGCGGCGCCGGCCTGTCATTCGCGATCGCGCGACCGCGGCGCGTGCTCGCGATCGCGGCGGTGCTCGCCGTTGCCGGCTGGGCGCTCGACACGCAGACGCGCGTGGAGTCGGACATCCAGAAGCTCGTCCCGCAGGACCTGCCGGCGCTGCGCGACCTCGATGCCCTGCAGCGCTCGACCGGCGTCGGCGGCGAGATCGACGTGCTCATCCAGGGCGCCGACCTGACGCGGCCCGCGGTGCTCAACTGGATGATCGGCTACCAGACGGGGGTGCTCAGGCGCTTCGGCTATTCCGCGCGGCGTGGCTGCGGACGAGCGGAGATCTGCCCGGCGTTCTCGCTGCCCGACCTCTTCACGACGAACTCCTCGCGTGCCAGCGCCGCTGACATCCGTAGTCTGCTGAACGCCGTTCCGAGGTACTTCTCGCAGTCCGTCGTGACCCCTGACCGGCGCACCGCGACGCTCGCCTTCGGGATCCGTCTGATGGGGCTGGATCGCCAGGAGCAGGTGATCGACGAGCTGCGTTCCAGGCTCCGCAGCGGACGTCCTGCCGGTGTGCGCGCGGACGTCGCCGGGCTGCCCGTTCTGGCCGCCGACGCGAACGCCGCGGTCGCCTCCAACACGCGCCGGATGCTGACGCTGCTCGCCGGGCTTGCCGGCGTCGCGCTCGTGCTGCTGCTTGCGCTGCGCGGCGTGGCGCGCGCGCTCGTGCCGCTCGTGCCGATTGCGCTGGCGACGGGCTGGTCGGCGCTGATCCTCTTCGCGCTGCGCATCCCGCTGAACCCGCTGTCGGTAACGCTGGGGGCGCTCGTGATCGCGATATCGACGGAGTTCAGCGTGCTGTTGTCGGAGCGCTACCGGGCCGAACGGGCGCGCGGTCACGAGCCGCACGACGCGCTGCGGCGCACCTACCGCTCGACGGGCGCCGCCGTGCTCGCCTCCGGCGCGACGGCGATCGCCGGCTTCGCGGTGCTCATCGCGTCGGACTTCCGGATGCTGCGCGACTTCGGCTTCGTCACCGTCATCGATCTCAGCGTCTCGCTGCTGGGCGTCCTGATCGTGCTGCCCGCGGCGCTGCTGCTCGCCGAGCGCCGGCGCTGAGCGGCGCCCGAGCGGCGGGCATCCCTGCCCGGGCGCTCGCGCCGCGGCGCTGCTCAGACCATCGCGGCAAGCAGCGCGCGCTGGCGGTCGGTCATCGAGCCGACGGTCTTCGTCTCGGGCATGCCGATGCTCGCGAGGAACTTGCTGGCACGTGACGTTCCCCAGCGCCGCTGGCTCGTCAGGAGCTCGGCGATCGTCATGCTCGCCGCCTCCCACGGGCAGGTCAGGATGACTTCGGCGACGGCGATCTTGCCGACGCCGATGTTGCGCTTCAGCTCGGCGCGTGCGAGGCGGACCTCGTTGGCGCGCCGCAGAGCCTTCATGTGTTGAGGCGGAGCAGGGGCCATCGTCGTGGGCGCGTCGTGCATGGATCCTCCTCGGCTGCTCCTTCGTCTCGGAGGGCAGCGCTTCGGTGATGTTCAACTCAAAGGGAACGGCGATGGCGCAGCGCGCGTGTCAGAGCAGCAGGGTCATCATCGTCTCCGCGAACGATCCGTTTCCGAAACCGCCACGTCGGGGTCTGCCTGCCATCCCACCCGCCTGCGCCAAGCGCTCCTCGAACGTACGCGAGCGCCGGGGGCGAGTTCAAGGTCGCTGGACGAAACGCGCACGCTCAGAGCGAGGTTTTTCTTCGGTGACCCAGGTGTGAAGGTTTCGCAACCCGGGGGCCGCCCGTCGCTCACGTCGGCAGCAGGCTGTCCTCGGCGTCGAAGAGGTCCTTGACGGAGGCGAACGCCTCCAGCGCGCGGTCGAGCGTCGGCCGGTCGTGCGTCGCCATGACGCTCGTGCGCAGCAGCGCTCCGCCCGGCGGTACCGCGGGATGGATCGCGACGTTCACGTAGACCCCGGCGTCGTACAGCGCGCGCCACAGCAAGACGGCCTTCCAGTCATCGCCGACGATCACCGGGACGATCGGCGTCATGTGATCGCCCGCGTGCTCGACCACCGTCAGGCCCTGCGCCTTCAGGCCAGCGTGCAGGTAGGCGGCGTTGTCGAGGACGCGCGCGAGCAGCTCCGGGCCCTCTGCGGAGCGCACGATGCGCAGCGCCGCGAGCGCCGCACCGACGGCGGCGGGCACGCCCGCGGCCGTGAAGAGGAAGGCCCGGCTCTGGACGCGCAGGAAGTCGATGACCTCGTGACTGCCGGCGATGAAGCCGCCGCAGCTCGCGAGGCTCTTGGAGAACGTCCCCATCCGCAGGTCGACGCGATCCTCGATGCCGAGCAACTCGGCCGCGCCCGCGCCGCGCGCGCCGAGCACGCCGGCGCCGTGCGCCTCGTCAACCATGAGCCGGGCGCCATAGGCTGCGCAGAGGTCCGCGATATGTGGCAGCGGGGCGATCTCGCCTTCCATCGAGAAGACGCCGTCGACGACGACGAGGATGCCGCCCCCGTCACCGACCGCCTTCTCGAGGGCGCGCTCGAGCTTGTCGAGCCGGTTGTGGCGAAAGACGCGGAGCTTCGCGCGGCTCAGCAAGCAGCCGTCGAGGATCGAGGCGTGGTCGCCAGAGTCGGCGATGACGGTGTCGCCGGGGGCGAGCAGCGTTCCCAGGGCCGCGAGGTTCGCCTGGTGGCCGGTCGTGAAGACGATCGCCTCCTCGGTGCCCATCCAGTCGGCGATCTCCTGCTCGAGCTCGAGGTGCAGCGCGATCGTCCCGTTCAGCAGCCGCGACCCGGTGAGGCCGGTTCCATATCTGTTCAGCGCCTCCTGGGCGCCGGCGACGACGCGCTCGTCACCGGTCAGACCGAGGTAGTTGTTGGAGCCGAGCATGATCCGCTCCTCGCCCTCCATCTCGACGACGGGGCCTGCCGGCCCCTCGAGCGTGCGGAAGTACGGCAGCAGGTCGGCGTCGCGCGCGTCGCGTAGCTGCTCGGCGCGCTCGTGGCCGCGAACCTTGGCGAAGACGTCGTGTGTCGTGGAGGCCATGTAGCGTGGGGGCCGTGAGCGTCGAGATACGGGCCGTATCGTCACGGCGAGACCGCAAGGAGTTCATCGAGCTCCCGTTCCGGCTGCACTCTACCTCGCAGCAGTGGATCCCACCGTTGCGTCTCGAGCGCCACATCTTCCACAGCCGGAAGATGAACGCGTACTTCAAGCACGCCGAGGCACAGGAATTCCTCGCTCGCAGGGACGGACGTGTCGTCGGGCGCATCTCCGCCCAGTACGACCACGCCTACGACAAGCAGCACGGCGTGGGGACGGGCATGTTCGGCTTCCTTGAGCTCGAGGACGATCCGGAGGTCGCGCGCGCGCTCGTCGAAGCGGCCCAGGGCTGGCTGCGCACGCAGGGCCGCAACCACATGATCGGCCCGATGGACTACACGATGAACGACGAGTGCGGCGTCCTGATCGAAGGCTTCGACCGCGAGCCGATGATCAAGCAGCCCTGGCATCCTGCGTACTACCAGCGCGTCTGCGAGCAGGCCGGCCTCCAGAAGGCGATCGACCTGCTCATGTGGGAGCTCGTGATCGACGATCGCGAGAAGATCCTGCCGGTCATCTTCGAGCTCGCCGAGAAGTCCGAGACCAAGCACGGCATCGAGCTGCGCCACATGCGCCGCCGCGACCTGTCGAAGGACATCAAGGTCTTCGGTGAGGTCTACAACACGGCCTGGAAGGACAACTGGGGCTTCGTGCCGTTCTCCGACGAGGACCTCAAGCACTACGCCGAGGAGCTCCAACTCGTCTTCGACAAGAACTGGTTCATGGTCGCCGAGAAGGACGGCGAGACGATCGGGATCGCGATGACGATCCCCGACGTCAACCAGGTGCTGAAGAAGATGAACGGGCGCCTGCTGCCGCTCGGGTGGTGGACGTTCTTGCGCAAGTCCAAGCACATCGACCGCGTCCGCGTCGGCTTCCTCGGCGTCAAGCCGGAGTACCAGCACACGGGCACGGCGGCGCGCTTCTACATCGAGCATTTCGACGTCGCGAGCAAGCGCCCGCAGAAGTGGGGCGAGATGGGCTGGATCCTCGAGACGAACCGGGGGATGAACCGGGGGATGGAAGCGATGGGCGGGCGGGTAGTGAAGCGCTACCGCGTCTACGAGTCGCGCTTCTGATGCCGTCTGACCCTCCCGTCAAGATCTCCTCGCAGTGATGGTGTTCGATCAGGACGCAGACGGCGAGGAACTCGATGGCGTCCCGGTCCTCGCCGGTCCCACCGCGCGCCCGATCGAGGCCCGGAGACCGCCGGGTGCGTTGACGCCGGCGCTCGTGCAGACCGCGGCGATCGTCGGCGCGAGCGTCTTCGCTGGGGCGGCGACGGTCGCCGTCGTGCACCGCCGTCGCGCCCGCCGCGTCGCGCGCCGCCGCCGCCGGGTGCTCGCGCCGGTCCTCGCGAGCCGCTCGTTCCTCGTCGACGTGCACATGCTCGGCGAGCGCAACCGCTAGCTGACCGTCAGCGGCGGCCTGCGTCGTCCGAGGAGTCCGCAATGTGCGGGCTTCGCTGCGTCGGGCGTCCTGGCGGCAACGTAGGTTCTGCGCGATGGAGTACGAGCTGCGCCTCGAGGTCGTCCCGCGCTGGGCCTTCCGGCTGCCCGCCGGCGGTGGCGGCGACGGGGTGATGCGCCGTCGCGCCGGAATGCTCGAGCGCCTGCTCCACATCGAGGGGCGCCCGGCGATCGTCCGCGTCGCGCAGACGAGCGAGCGCAGCGTGCTGTTCGGCGCCTGGGCGTACGACCGAGCTGATGCCGGCGCGGCGATCGCACGGATGCGGTTTGCGCTCGGCGTCGATGACGACCTGCGGCCCTTCTGGGAGCTCTATCGCGACGACCCGCTCGTCGGGCCCTCGCTGCGGCGCCGGCCGTGGCTGCGCGCGGCGCGCCGGCCGGTCGCCTTCGAAGCTCTTGCCTGGGCGATCTGCGAGCAGCTGATCCAGGTCACGCAGGCGCACGCGATCCAACGGCGGATCGTGCGTGCGCTCGGGACGCGCTGTGACCGCACGGGCTTGCTCGACGTGCCGTCGCCGGCCCGGCTGGCGGCCTGCTCCCCGGCGCGGCTGGAGAGCTTCGAGCTCGCCGGTCGCCGCTCGATCGCGCTCGTCCGCGTGGCGCGCGAGGTCGCCGCGGGGCGGATCGACCTCGAGTCGCCCAACCACGAGCCGGGATGGCGGCGCCTACTCGCGACGCCGACCATCGGTCGCTGGACGGTCGAGATCCTCGCGCTGCACGGCCAGGGGCGCTACGACGTCATCCCCGCCGGCGACCTCGGCTTCCTCAAGCTGCTCGGCCACGCGCAGAGCGGGGGAGACCCGGCCGCGCGCGCCGCCGAGGATGAGGTGCGCGCCCTCTTCGCCCGCTTCGGCGAGTGGCGCGGGCTCGCCGGACTGCACGCGCTGCGGGCGCCACCGGCCGCGCTTGCCGAAGCAGCCTGAGACGCCGGTTGCGAAGCCGAGTTCGGACAGCCGCGACACACTGCGCAGCCGCGGCGCCGACCGATGACCCGCAGCGGCCGCGAGCGCGTCACGGCCTACCTGCCACGCCGCCTGCTCCACGCCATGCGGCGAGTTGCTCGAGCGAGCGCGCGATCGCCCGGTCGAGCGCCGGCGTGCGGCGCACATCGGGCTCGTGGTGCAGGGCGAGGACGCGCAGCAGCCGCGCATCGCGATCGAGCAGGAGGTCGGCGCGGGCGACGAGCCGCTCGCGGTGCAGGATCGGCAGCACGTAGTAGCCCCAGCGCCGCTTCTGCGCCGGGACATAGATCTCGAGGCGATGCTCGAAGCCGAACAGCTCGGCGGTGCGCGCTCGGTCGCAGAGCAGGTTGTCGAATGGCGACAGCGCCGTTGTCCGCGTCGCCGGTGCGAGGACAGCGAGGCGCTCGACGTCCTGCGGTGCGGCGAACCACTCGCCGCGGAGCCCCGCGACCGTCACCATTTCGAGGCGCCCGGCCGTGACGAGCCCCGCGAGCGTCTCAGGCAGGCACGCGTAGCGGCGACGCAGGAAGTGCGCCCGCACGTGCCCGGCGCGCGCGACGCCGAGCATGCGCACCGCGCGCAGCGCTGCCTCGCGCTCCGCGACGTCGTCCGGCAGGTCCGTGGCCGCGGCGACCGCGTGCCGGCCGTCGGGCAGGCAGCGCTCAAAGACGTCCCAGACGCGCTCGCCGGCGAGCCGCCGGGAGACCCCGACGCGGCCCGTGATCCAGAGCAGGTCGAGCAGTCGGCCGAGCGTCTGGCGTGCCGAGACCTCGTCGGTCCACCAGCCGTGACGCCATGGCTGCGCCGAGCGATCCTCGAGCTCGCGGGCTCGTAACGGCCCGCGGCTGCGCAGCTCCGCGAGCAGCTCGTCGCAGAACGCTGCGTTCGCCCGCAGGAACTCCCGGGCGCGACCGGCGCGCGTCGTTGGCGCCTGCAGCCAGGTGCGCATTGCCCAGCGGTGCAGCGGAAGGTCGGCGGTCGCGACGAGCGACGCCTCGTGCGCCCACCCATCGAACAGCGTGCGCCGCTCGTACGCGGCACGGTCAAGCGCCGTCTCGCGCAGCGGCCCGAGCCGCGCGAACAGGACCAGCAGCGGGCTGCGCGCGACCGCGCTGACGGGGTCGAGCTGCAGGCAGCCGATCCGCTGCGTCAGCGCCGCGACGGCGTCGGGCCCGCGACCGCCGCCGGGCCGCGCCCCGGCCAGCCCCTGCGCGTGCAGTGCCAGCCGTCGCGCGTGGGCGAGCGAGACACGGCGCGGCGCGGTCAGATGCCCTCGCCCGGCAGGAACTCGTTCGTGTACGCGCGCTGCGCGATGTTCGCGTTGGAGATGAGCTTGTTGCGGGCCATCCAGGCTGCGTAGCGCTGCCACTCGCCCGGGACCTGGAAGCCGAACGGCTCGCTCTTGCTCGCCGGGAAGAACGCCGGCAGCGTCGCGCGGACCTGCGCGCGCTGCAGAGCCACGTCGAGGTCCGGATTGGCTTTCACGAGGGCGGCGACGCCCGCATCGACGTTCGTGCGCAAGCGCTCCTGGCCCCTGGCAAGCGCCCGCATGAAGCGACGCAGCATCGCGCCGCGCGTGTGGACCTCGGACTCGCGCGCGACGATCACGAGCTCGTCATAGGTCGGCACGCCGATCTGATCCATGCGCAGGATCACCGGCTGCTTCTTGCGCCGCGCAAGCTCGACGCCCTCGACGTTCCAGAACATGCCGAGCGTCGCGTCGACGCGCTTGGTCAGCAGCGACGGGATCAGGTTGAAGCCGACGTTGACCGAATGCACGCGCGCGGCGTCGGCGCCCGCCTGCGTCAGGATCGTCTGCAGGTAGGCGTCCTGGTAGGGGATTCCGGCCGTCCCGACCTTCTTGCCTTCCAGCTGCGCCGGTCGGTGGATCGCATTCGCGCCGCCGAGCGAGATCAGCGAGGTCAGCGGCCGCTGGACGAGCGCGCCGATCGAGATCAGCTTCGCCCCCTTGTCGCGCGCGAGCAGCAGCTCGGGCTCGTAGGAGATCGCGAGGTCGGCCTTGCCGGCCTCCAGCAGCTTCAGCGGCGCCGACGGGTCCGAGGGGGTGCGCGGTGCGACGTCGAGACCTGCCTGCTTGAACTCGCCGCTCGCGATCGCGTCGTAGATCCCGGCGTGATCGGCGTTGGGGAGGTAGTCGAGGACGAGATCGACGTGCTCGCTGCCCGTCGTGGTGGTCGTCTCCTTCTTCTCGCCGCACGCGGCGAGGCCGATCGCGAGCGCGGCGAGCAGGACGGGGACGGCGATGCGACGGATCACGGGGTGGTTCCTCTCGGTTGATGGGCCCACGGCAGCAGGCGGCGCTCGGCGAACGCGAGCAGCCCGAACAGCGCGACGGAGAAGGCCGACAGCACGAGCACGGCGGCGAACGCGCGCGCCGTCTCGAACTGTGGGATTGCCTTCAGCATGAGGTTGCCGAGGCCGGCGTCCGAGCCCGCGTATTCGGCGAGCGTCGCTGCGATCGCGGCGATCGCGACGCTCAGCTTCATGCCGGTGAGCAGGCCGGGCAGCGCAGCCGGCGCCTCGACGATCCGGAACGTCTGCCAGCGCGAGGCGCCGAACGTCCGCATCAGCTTGCGCAGGTCGCCGTCGACGCGATCGAGGCCGTCGAGCGTCGGGACGACGACCGGGAAGAAGCAGACGAGGGCGACAATCGCGAGCTTCGGCATCAGGCCGAAGCCCCACCATGCGACGAGCAGCGGCGCGACGAGCACGATCGGGATCGTCTGCGAGCCGACGAGCAGCGGATAGATCGCCCGCCGCAGCAGGGCGCTGAAATGGATCGCGACGGCGCACACGAGCCCGAGCACGAGCGCGACGAGCATGCCGAGGGCGATCTCGCCCGCAGTCACCGTGAAGTTGCTCCACAACAGGGCACGGTCGTCGACGAGCGAGGTGGCGATCGCGCTCGGCGGCGGCAGGACGAAGGCGTCGATCCCGCTCACCCTGGTGTACGCCTCCCAGCCGCCGAACAGCGCGATCAGCAGGACCGCGGCCATCATCCGCGCAGCTCCTGGAGCGCTCGCGCGCGCAGCGCCACGAGCTGCGGGTCGCTGCGATCGCGTGGGCGCGGCGCGTCGACGTCGATCGTCGCGACCACCCGTCCCGGCCGCGGGGAGAGGACGAGCACGCGGTCGGCGAGCACGATCGCCTCCTCGACGTCGTGGGTGACGAGCAGGACCGTGCGTGGAGCGAGCGCGAGCGTGCCCGCCAGCCAGTCCTGCATCTCCTGGCGGGTGAGCGCGTCGAGCGAGGCGAACGGCTCGTCGAGGCACAGCACGGTGCGGCCCGACAGGAGGGTGCGGGCGAACGCCACGCGCTGGCGCATCCCGCCCGACAGCTCGTGGGGAAGGGCGCGCTCGAATCCGCTCAGCCCGAAGTCGCGCAGCAGTGCTCCGGCCCGCTCGCGCGCGACGGAGCGCTCGACGCCGCTGACGTTCATCGCCAGCGAGGCGTTGTCGACGGCGTTGCGCCATGGCAGCAGCAGGTCGCGCTGCGCCATCAGCGCCGCAGGCGCGCTCAGCACGGTGCCGGCGTCGGGCGCCGTCAAACCGCAGACGAGCTCGAGCAGCGTCGTCTTGCCGCAGCCGCTGGGTCCGACGACGGCCACGGTCTCGCCCGGATCGGCCGTGAGCGTGAGCCCGTCCAGCGCGGTGACGGGCTGGCTGGCGCGGCGCTCGGCGGGAAACGTCTTGACGACGGCGCGCAGTACGACCGAACCCAGTTCGGTCTCATCTTCCGGCTGCGCCTTCGCGGGCGCCCGCATGTGCGTCTGCATCGCTCCCTCCGCGGGCATTACCCCACAGGTTCGAAGGGTCTGCGCCGCATGATGGGCGCGATCTCAGCCGGCCTGTCGCCAGCCCCCCTGGTATTTCGGACTTCGTCAAGCCTACTTCTCAGCCGGCGACCAGCGACGCGACCCCGGTCGCGTGCGGAACGACATGACCGATGGCGGGAGTGGGCTGGAGCGTCCCCTTCTCACTTGCAGCCGCCGGCCGCGCCGCACGGCCGCGGGTCGGTTGGGTCGTGGCGATACGCCGCGTGCGCTCCGAGGAGCAGCAGCGCGGTCGCGACGAAGAGCAACGCGAGCCCGGCGATGACGGTCGCGCGCGAACGGGCGAGGTGGCCGCCGGCCGCGACGACGACGGCGAGCGCGATGAGGCCGACGACGGGCCCCGAGGCTAGCGCCGTAGCGACCATCGGCGCCGAGCATAGTCGCGCAGGCGAGAGCCGGCTGAGGGGCTCCTGTCATCCTGTCCTGCATGGCCGACCACGTCGTTCCAGACACCGTTGCCGCGTTCTCCGCGGGCCTGCGCGATGTCGGCTACCTGCCCGGGGAGTCGACGGCGCTCGTCTCGTTCCTCGCGACGAAGCTCGGCAAGCCGATCCTCGTAGAGGGCCCGGCCGGCGTCGGCAAGACGGAGCTCGCGAAGGCGCTCGCGAAGGTGCTCGACCGCCGGCTCGTGCGCCTGCAGTGCTACGAGGGCCTCGACGAGGCGAAGGCGCTCTACGAGTGGAACTACCGTAAGCAGCTGCTGCGCATCCAGGCCGGCCAGGCCGATCCGGCCGGCGTCGCCTGGGACGCCGTCCACGACGACATCTTCGGCGAGGAGTTTCTGCTCTCACGCCCGCTGATGGACGCGATCACCTCCGAGTTGCCGATCGTCCTGCTGATCGACGAGATCGACAAGACCGACCAGGAGTTCGAGGCGATGCTGCTCGAGGTTCTGTCGGACTTCCAGATCTCGATCCCCGAGCTCGGCGTCGTCCAGGCCCGTTCGCACCCGGTCGTCCTGCTGACCTCGAACAACTCGCGCGAGCTGACCGAGGCGCTCAAGCGCCGCTGCTTGTACCTCTGGCTCGACTACCCGCAGCTCGAGCACGAGCTCGAGATCGTCCGCCTGCACGTCCCCGACCTGCAGGCGACGGTGGCACGGCGCCTCGTCGAGGTCGTCGGCATGGTCCGCGACCTCGACCTCAAGAAGCCGCCCTCGATCGCCGAGTCGATCGACTGGGCGAGAGCACTGCTGCTGCTCGGCGCGCAGGACATCGACGATGCGATGTTCCGCGAGACGCTGTCGGTGATCGTCAAGCACCGCACCGACCTCGACATCGTCGCCGAGCGAGTCGGCATGAAGCTCGCGCGGGGCGCGGCCGCACCCTGACAGTCGTTAGTCCGCGGAGCGGATCAGCGTCGAGCGAATGAACGGCAGGGTCGCCATCCGCTCGTCCATCGTCAGGAGCTCGAGGTCGTGGGCAAGAGCGGTTGCAGCGATCCAGAGGTCGTTGCAGGGAGCGCGCCCGGACTCCATCCGCAGCTCGCCATAGCGCGCCGTGACCATGCGATCGACGTCGAGCACCGTGGCGATCGAGAGCACCGAGGCGAGTCGTCGCAGTCGCGTGGCCTGCTCGGCGTCCTCGTTGGTCAGGAGCACGCCCGCGTAGAGCTCGCCGACGGTGACGGCGGCCACCGCCCATCGGCCTTCCTTCTCGGGGTCGATGAGATCCATCGCTCCGATCGCGACACTCGTGTCGACGAGTGCGGTCAGTCCGCCCATGGATCTCGCGCGTTCGCGCGGTCCTCCTCCCGCATCCGCTTCAGATCGTCGGCCCAGGCCGGGTCCACCGGGGTGTCCGCGAGGATCTTCCAGAGTTCAGCGAACGACGCCCCGCGCGGCTCCCGAGCCGGCGGCCCAAGCTCCGCGACTGGGCGGCCGGAGACAGTGATCGTGAAGCGCTCGCCCTGCTCCGCGCGGCGCAGGACATCGCTGACGTTGTTACGCAGCTCTCGCTGAGGGATTGTCGTGCGCATGCGTCGCACCGTAGCAGTTCGTCTACGGGCGCTTCCCACCATATCCTCGATGCATGATGGCCTCGAGCAACGCAGCACCGCCCGGCCTCTCCGCCCGTCTCGTCGAGTTCGCCGCCGAGCTGCGCGTTGAGGGCGTCAGCAGCGGGACCGCCGAGCTGCTGGATGCGTTCGCCGTGCTCGCCGAGCTGCCCTGGACCGAGCCCGCCGCGTTCCGCGAAGCGCTCGCCGCGACGCTCGCGAAGTCCCAGGACGACCGGCGGATCTTCGAGATCGTCTTCGAGCGCTTCTTCTTCCGCGCGGCCGAAGCGGCAGCGCTGCGCGAGGGCGTGCGCGAACGGCCTGGGCGGCCCGGCGATCGCGAGGGCGAGGACACCGATGCCGGCGCGGGCGAGATCGACCTCGACGAGCTGCGCCGGCAGATCGCCGCAGCGCTGCAGGACGGCTCGGAGTCGCTGCTGCGCGACCTCGCCCGGCTGTCGATCGCCGCGTTCGGGCGCCAGCAGGAGGGCTCGGGCGTCGTCGGCGTCGACGTGCAGCGCATCAGGCGCGCGCTCGGGTTGCGCGCCGACCCGCAGCCCGACCTGCCGGCCGGCGACCCGCGGCGCGACGGCGTCCCGCGCGACGCGTTGCGGCGCTTCGAGGCGCTGTTGCGGCGCGAGCTCGAGCGTGCGCAGATCGAGCGCAGCGAGCGGCTGCCGCCGTCGCGCCCGCTCAACGAGATCGACCGCGCGCTGCCGAGCGGCCCGCTGCAGGACCTGGCGGCGGTCCATCGCGTCGTCGCGCAGCTCAAGCGCCGACTGAAGACGCAGGGCCGCGAGCAGCGCGGCCATGCGCGCCACGCGCACGTCGACGTGCGCCGCACGATGCGCGCGTCGCTGCAGACCGGTGGCGTGCCCGTCGACCTGCGCTACAGGCCGGTGCGCCCGCGGCGCCCCGAGATCTACGTCCTCTGCGACGTGTCGACGAGCGTCACGAGCGCCTCGGTCTTCTTTCTCTCCGTGCTCCACGCGCTGCACGACTCGTTTCGCAAGATGCGCTCGTTCGTGTTCATCGAGCGCATCAGCGAGGTGACCGACGTCTTCGATCGCGAGCGCGACTTTCGCGCCGTCTCGGAGGCGATCGCGCGCGACGCCGGCGTCGCGGACGTCAGCGGCTACACCGACTACGGGCGCGTCTGGTCGGAGTTCCGCGCGCTCGTCGACGACGACCTGCACCCGCGTGCGACGGTCATTGTGCTCGGCGACGCGCGCACGAACGGGCGCGACCCGGGGGCCGACGTATTCGGCCAGATCGCCGCGCGCGCAGGCCGGACGTTCTGGCTGAACCCCGAGCCGCGCCTGTACTGGAACTACGGCGACTCGGTGATCGCGGCATACGAGCAGCACTGCCGGGCGTTCGAGTGCTGGACGACGAGTCAGCTCGAAGACTTCGTCAAGGCGCTGACGCAGCCGCTTCGGACGGGGTGACGTCCGACCGCGACCGCGACGGCCCGCCGCCGGTCAGATCGCGCGTCGCAGCTGTGCCGCGACGTCGCCGGTGAGCGGCCCGTAGTGCGCCGGCCAGCAGGTCGCGGGCGCGAGCGCGGCGAGCTTCTCGATCGACTCGGCGCAGCGCTCGGTGGACCAGTTGAACGCGGCATGAGGGGCGCGCGGACGCTTGCTGGGAGCGGGCAGCGCGGGGTGGAAGAGCGCGAAGCAGTCGTTCGTGATTGCGAGGCGATCGGACGACCGCCAGAGGCCGATGCAGCCCTCCGAGTGCCCGGGCAGGTGGATGACCTCGAAGTCGCCCACGGCGTCGCCCTCCGTGAGCGTGGCGGCGACGTGCAGCGGACCGCCGTCCCAGGACGTGAACGTGGCCTTCGTCAGCGCCCGGACAGGCAGCGGCAGCTTGCCGAAGTCGAAGTAGTGCGCGCCGCCGTCGCCCTCGACGTCGGCCACGTCGGCCGG
>DATBAE010000013.1:0-129395 GCA_036271655.1 Solirubrobacteraceae bacterium | reverse complement strand
CAGGTCCGCTCGCTCGGCGCGCAGTTCCTCGAGCTCGAGGCCGGCAAGGGCGCGGAGGGCGAGGGCGGCTACGCGCGCGAGCTGACCGACGCCGAGAAGGCCGCCCAGCAGCAGGAGCTCGCCGACAAGATCGCGACCTTCGACGTCGTCATCACGACGGCGCTCGTGCCCGGCCGCCCCGCGCCGCGGCTCGTGACCGCAGCGAGCGTCGAGAAGATGAAGCCCGGCAGCGTGATCGTCGACCTCGCGGGGGAGACGGGCGGCAACTGCGAGCTGACGGTCCCAGGCGAGACCGTCGTGCGCCACGACGTGACGATCGTCTCGCCACTGAACCTGCCGGCGACGATGGCCGAGCACTCCTCGTCGCTGTACTCGCGCAACGTCCAGTCGCTGCTCGAGCTGCTGACCGGCGAGGACGGCGCGCTGAAGCTGAACTTCGACGACGAGATCGTTGCCGGCGCCTGCATCACGCGCGGCGGCGAGATCGTCCACGCCGGGGCGAAGAAGACCGTCGAGGCAGCGGCAGCCCAGCCGGCTGCCGGCGACAAGGAATAGGGGGCCAGATGGCCAGCACGATCCTCACCAGCCTCGCGATTCTCGTCCTCGCCGCGTTCGTCGGCTTTCAGGTCATCTCGAAGGTGCCGAACACGCTGCACACGCCGCTGATGTCCGGCACGAACGCGATCCACGGCATCGTGCTGCTCGGCGGCCTCGTCGCGATCGGCCACGCCGACGGCTTCCTGAGCCGCTTCTTGATCGTCATCGCGATCGCCTTCGGCACGATCAACGTGGTCGGCGGCTTCCTCGTCACCGACCGCATGCTCAGCATGTTCAAGAAGAAGCCGGAGCCGCCGAAGGACTCGGGGGACCCGGCCGCATGATCGCGACCGCCTTCTTCCAGGACGTCGACTTCATCACGGCGGCCTACATCGTCGCGTTCGGGATGTTCATCAGCGGCCTGGCGAAGCTGACGAGCCCGACGACCGCCGTCCAGGGCAACAAGATCGCCGCCGTCGGGATGGGCATCGCGGTCGTCGCGACCCTGCTGAACCCCGATCTCGGCGGCAGCGACTTCGCGCTGATCGCGGTCGGCCTGATCATCGGGACGGTGATCGGCGTGCCCTCGGCACGCAACGTGAAGATGACGGCGATGCCGCAGATGGTCGCGCTCTTCAACGGCGTCGGCGGCGGCGCTGTCGCGCTGATCGCCTGGGCCGAGTTCCGCACTGCCCATGGTGATCTCAGCGCCGACCTTTCGGTCGGGATCCCGCTCGTCTTCGCCGCGATCGTCGGCTCGATCTCGTTCTGGGGCTCGAATGTCGCCTTCGGCAAGCTCCAGGGGCTGATCTCGGGCAGTCCGATCAAGATCCCTGCCGGCCTGTTCGTGAACATCGCCCTGCTGGCGATCGCGATCGCCTCCGGCGTCGCGATCCTGCTCGGATCGACGAGCGAGGGCCTCTTCGTGCTGATCCTCGTGTCGGCGGCCGTCCTGGGCAACCTCGCGGTGCTGCCGATCGGCGGCGCCGACATGCCGGTCGTCATCTCGACGCTCAACGCGTTCACCGGCCTCAGCGCGGCGGCTGCGGGCATCGCGCTTGACAACTACGCGCTGATCGTCGCCGGCATGATCGTCGGCGCGTCCGGCACGATCCTCACCGACCAGATGGCGAAGGCGATGAACCGCTCGATCGGCTCCGTGCTGCTCGGCGGCTTCGGCGGCGAGGCGCCGGCGGCCGGAAACGATCCCACCCGCCCAGGCGAGACCGGTGGCGCGGTGCGCTCGACGAGCGCCGCCGATGTCGCGATCCTGCTCGCCTATGCGCGCCTCGTCGTCGTCGTGCCGGGCTACGGCCTGGCGGTCGCGCAGGCCCAGCACACCGTGCGCGAGATGGCCAAGGCGCTCGAGAAGAAGGGCATCGAGGTGAAGTACGCGATCCATCCGGTTGCGGGCCGCATGCCCGGCCACATGAACGTCCTGCTCGCTGAGGCCGACGTCCCGTACGACCAGCTCAAGGAGATGGACGACATCAACGGGGAGTTCAGCCGCACCGACGTGTCGCTCGTGATCGGCGCCAACGACGTCACGAACCCCGACGCGCGCCTGAAGGCCGACTCGCCGATCTACGGGATGCCGATCCTCAACGTCGACGAGTCCAAGCAGATCATCGTCCTGAAGCGCTCGATGGCGTCCGGCTTCGCCGGCATCGAGAACCCGCTCTTCTACAACGACAAGACGCAGATGCTGTTCGGCGACGCGAAGGCGAGCGTCGCCGAGATCACGTCCGAGCTCGGCCAGCTGTAGCGCGCCGCACAGCGTCCGCGCGACGACGGCTGACGGCCCCTTCGCGGATGACCTGTTCGGTCGGGCGCGAGTCGGGGCCGTCGCCTGGTCAAGGGTTTCGCCGTTAGGTCGCCGCAAGCGGCGACCACCGGCGACGTTACATTCACCTGAGGTTCAGCCGCGAGTTGTCCGAGCCCTGGTTCTTGAAGACGTCGATGCCGATCGTGCCGACGGACATCTTCGCCGTCCTGGACTTGCCGAGCGCGCGCTGCGCGGCGCGTGACAGCCGGACGGTGACGACGAGCTTGCCGGCCTGGCGATAGCCGAGCACGATCTGCGGGATCTTGATCAGCTTGCGCGAGACCTTGATCGGCTTGGCTCCCTTCTTGGCCTTGATCGCGGTGCCCGGGCGGACGCGGGCGGCCACGGCGACGACGCCGGGCTCGTTGGTGGCGATCTCGATCCGCATGCGGCCTGAGGTGCCGACCTGCTTGAGGCGGGAGAGGACCCTGACCGTCGGTCGCGGGGCGCTCGCGTCGAGCGTGACGCCGTCCAGGCCGGTCTGTCCGCCGGAGAGGACGATCGGGCCGCCGGCGCCTGCGCCGCCGAAGCCGGGGGTGCCCGGCGCGGCGCTGCTGTTGGCGAGCAAGGTGCTGAGCAGGCTGCCGACGACATCGTCGGGAAGCGCGCCGCCGCTGCCGCCGATGACGCCGCCGAGCGTCTGGTCGACGACGCCGGAGACGGTGTCCTGGACGCCACCGATGACTCCGCCGACGGCGCCGGTGACGCCGGTCACGACACCGCCCGCCCCGGGCACGAGGCTGCCGAGAGTCTGGCCGGTCTGCGTGACGATCCCGCCGACGCTCGGCAGGACGCCGAGCAGGCCGGCTTGCGCGGGCGTCGCTGCAAAGGCGGCGCCGGCGCCCAACGCCCCGATCGTGAGAAGCGTGGTGAGGCGGTGCGAGCGAGGAGTGGGCATATGTCCCTCGTCGGCAGTCGGCAGCGGTTGCTTGAACGGCTGCGAGACTGCGTCGATGGTTGATGTCGCCGCTGCGGGGCCACGATGATCGACCGCAGCGATGCGCTGGCCGCCCTCTCCGGCGAGCGGTTCGACGTCGTCGTCGTGGGCGGCGGCATCACCGGCGCTGGCGTCGCGTTCGATGCCGCGACGCGCGGCTACAGCGTCGCGCTCGTCGAGGGCGCGGACTTCGCCGCCGGCACCTCCAGCCGTTCCTCGAAGCTCGTCCACGGTGGGCTGCGCTACCTGCAGAACTTCGACCTCGGTCTCGTCCGCGAGGCGCTGCTCGAGCGTCAGCTGATGGTCGCGCTCGCGCCGCACCTCGTCCGCCCCCTGCCACTCGTCGTCGCCGCCTTCGAGGGCGCAAGGCCCGACCGCCTGACCGGCGTCGGGCTCAACCTCTACGACGTCATGTCGGTCGAGCGCCTGCGCGGGCGCTCCCGGCCTTCGCGCCCGCGCCGCGGACGGCACGCGGCACCCGATCTGACGAGCGACTTTCACGAGTGGAGCCCCGAGCGCCACCGCATGATCTCGGGGGCGGAGGTGCTCGAGCTGATCCCGGCGCTCGCCGAGCGCGAGCCGACCTCCGGCTACCTCTTCTACGACTGTCAGACCGACGACGCGCGACTCGTGCTCACGGTCCTCGGCGAGGCGGAGCGCTTCGGAGCGGTCTGTGCGAACCGGGTCGCCGTGAGCGGCCTGGAACGCGACGGCGGCGGTCGCGCCGCGGGCGTGAACGTCCGTGACACGGTGAGCGGAGACGAGTTCGTCATACGCGCATCGAATGTCGTCAACGCGACCGGGGTGTGGGCCGATCGCCTGCGCCCCGGCGAGCTGCACGACGACGCGGAGGTGCCACGCATCCGGCCCAGCCGCGGCACCCACATCACCCTGCGCCACGCCGACCTGCCGCTCGACGGCGGCGGCGCGATCGTGCCCGCCGGTGGCGGCCGCACGATCTTCGCGCTGCCCTGGCTGGGGCGCACACTGCTCGGCACGACCGATAACGACTACGAGGGCGATCTCGGCACTGGTCACCACGTCGCGCCGGCCTCGGAGGACGTCGCCTATCTGCTCGACGCGGCGAACGCGTACTTCGGCACCGCGCTCGGCGCGGGGGATTTGACCGGCGCCTACGCCGGCGTGCGACCGCTGATCACGTCTGGCGACCCGAAGAAGTCGGTCGACATCTCGCGCAAGGCCGAGCTGTACGAGACGTCGAGCGGGATGGTGACGATCACCGGCGGCAAGCTCACGACGTGGCGGCGGATGGCGAAGATGACCGTCGACCGGCTCGTCGAGCGCGAGGCTCGGGACGCACCCTGCCGCACGCACGAGATCCCGCTCGGCGCGCCCGTCGCCGTGGCTGATCTGCCTTGCGTCAAGGGCCTGCGAGCCGACGCCTACGCTGCGCTCGCCGCGCGCTACGGGCATGCCGCCCACGACGTCCTCGCGGTCGCGCGCGAGCGCGAAGAGCTCACCGCCGGCATCGAGGACGAGCTCCCCGACCTGCTGGCCGAGGTCGCGTTCGCCGCGCGGCGCGAGCAGGCCGCCACGATCGGCGACGTCCTGCTGCGCCGCACGCGCCTGGGCCTGCTGGCCGGTCGTGCGCTACGGGCGGACGGCCCCGCCGTGGCGCGTGTCGCGCAGACGCTTGCGATCGAGCTCGGCTGGGACAGCGCCGCGCGCGACGCGCAGATCGCCGCCTGGGCCGACGAGGCGCGCGCCGAAGGCGTCGTCGGCAGCGCGTAGTTTGACGGCTCGCATGCGCCGACTGCTCGCTCTCAGCCCCCTGCTCGTGCTCGCCCTCGGGCTCGGGCTCGCTCTGCCGGCGGCACCGGCGCGAGCGGCGCTGATCGCGGGCGACGCGATCGACGGGCCGAGCAGCGACATCACGTCGCTCGGTGGCGTCGACCTCGCGCGCGACGGCAGCGGCGGCCTCGTCTACGTCAAGCAGGCCGGCGGCGCCGGCCACATCTTCGCCGCGCGCTTTCAGGACGGCGCCTTCCAGCCGCCCGAGCAGCTCGACGCCGGCCTGCCCGCGAGCTCGCAGCCCGTCGTGGCCGCGTCGGACGGCGGCAGGCTCGCCGTCGTGTTCGTGAGCGGCGGTTACGTGTACGGCGTCGTGCGGCCCGCCGGAGGAGCGTGGTCGGCGCCGGCACCGCTGGCGGCCGGGACGAGTCCCGCGCTCGACCTCTCGATCAACGGCACCGGATATGCGAGCTTCACGACGGGCGGCGAGGTGCGGGTCGCCCGGCTCGATCGCTTGACGAACGGCTGGACGCTGCTCGATCAGGCCGCGAACATCGATCCGGCCCAGCCGGCGGGCGTCGGCGACGGGCGCTCGCGGGTGGCGATCTCGGCCGACGGCGTCGGCATCGTCACCTGGGGCGAGAACGGCCACGTCTACGCGCGCAAGATGTTCGACGAGGCGTTGTCGAACGCGCCGCAGGACCTCACGCCGGCCTCGTTCGACGGGCGGACCGCCACCGACTCCGAGCTGCCCGACGTCGATGCCGAGGACGACTCGAGCTTCGCCTGGGTCGTGTTTCACCAGACGTTCGCCGACGGCAGCTCGCGGATCCTCGCCCGCCGCCAGCGCGGCACGCAGTTCGATCCGCCGGTCGCCGTCGATGACTTCAGCGGCGAGCCGGTCGGCGCGCCAAGGCTCGACATGAACGGGCGCGGCGTCGCGGTGACGATGACGAGCGGCGTGCAGACCGGGCAGCCGATGGCGGCGTTCACGGACCGCGACGTTTTCACCGCGGCGAGCCGCTACTTCGGCGGCAGCGCGGCCGAGCCGGCGATCGCTCCGGCGATCGCCGAGAACGACGCCGGCCTGCTGGCCGCCGTCATCACCCCGTCCGGAGGTGCGCCCGAGGTGGACGTGCGGACGATCGAGAACGGGAAGCCGGGGTCGCTGGAGAGCGTCCTGTCACGCCCCGAGCTCGGTGCCGTGCAACCCGATCTCGGCTTTGACGCCGCCGCCGACCGGTCCAGCGGCGTCGTCGTCGCCTGGGTGCAGGGCGACGGCGCCGATCGCCGGATCGTCGCCGGCTACCTCGACCGCGCGCCCGGTGCGTTCGCGGGCTACACGTCGCAGGGCTGCTGTCAGAGCGCGCTGCCGCGGCTGAGCTGGCAGGCGTCGGCCAACCTCTGGGGGCCGGTGCGCTACAGCGTCGCGGTCGACGGCCGTGTCGTAGGGGAGACGACCGACACGCACTTCCAGCTCACGACGCCGCTGGCCGGGATCACCCACCGCTGGCAGGTGACCGCGGCGGACCCGCACAACCAGATGAAGCGCGCTCGCTCGCGCCGGCTGACGATCGACGATGTCGCGCCGCGCCTCGCGGTGCGGTACTCGCGAGCCCAGCGCGCCGTCACCGTGTCGGTGCGCGCGCGCGATCCTTCCGGCGCCGGGCACCGCGCGTCCGGTGTGAGCAGCATCGTCGTCTCGTGGGGCGACCGCACGCGCGGCGTGCGTGGCGGGTCAATGCTGCGTGCGCGCCATCGCTACGGCCACGCGGGGCTGTTCCCGCTCGAGATCACCGCCAGCGATCGGGCGGGCAACAGAAGCCGCTCGGCGCGAACGGTGCGGATCGGATGACGGACGCGATCCGTCACCACGCAGTGTCCGCCGCAGGCCGCACGCTGCTGCTCGGCGACCGGCCTTGGCTGATGGGCATCGTGAACGCGTCGCCGGACTCGTTCTCGGACGCCGGCGAGTATCCGGATCTCGATGCCCGCGTTGCGCTCGCGCGCGAGCTGCTCGCGGCTGGGGCGGACCTGATCGATGTCGGCGGCGAGTCGGGCATCACGCTGCGGCCGGCAGTCGCGGCCGAGGAGGAGATCGGACGCGTCGCGCCGCTCGTCGAGCGGCTCGTCCGGGAGCTCGGCGCGACCGTCTCGGTCGACACGTACAAGCCGGCGGTCGCCGAGGCGGCGATCGCTGCAGGCGCTGTCATCGTCAACGACGTGAGCGGGCTGCGCGATCCGCAGCTCGCGAACGTCTGTGCGCGCACCGGCGCGGCGCTCGTGCTGATGCATACCCGTGCCGCCCCGAAGCAGCGCCTGCAGGATCCGGGGCGCTACGACGACGTCACCGCGGACGTCGTCGGCTTCCTCGCCGAGCGGATCGAGGTCGCGCGCGCGCGCGGGGTGCGCGACAAGCAGCTGATCCTCGACCCCGGCCCCGACTTCGCGAAGACGCCGGCTCAGACGATCGAGCTGCTGCGTCGCCTGGAGGAGCTGCATGCCTTCGGCCTGCCGCTGCTGCTCGCGGTCTCGCGCAAGGACTTCGTTGGCGCGCTGACAGGCCGCGAGCCGCGCGCGCGGCTCGCCGGGACGCTCGCGGCGATCGCCCATGGCGTCGACGCCGGAGCGCACATCCTGCGCGTCCACGACGTGGCCGCGACGGCGGACTTCCTCGCCGTCCGCGCGGCGCTGCAGGGGGACGCGGCGATCGACCCGCAGCTCGCGCTCGACGACGCGATCCGCCTCGCACGCGGCTGATCGGCGTCGCCCGGTGTACTAAGCGCGTGGCGCGCAACAGAACCGCACACCTGTTCCTGCCACGCGCTAACGTCCTTGCGACACGAGTCGCCGGCCGCTGTCCAACGCGGCCGGACGCCTACCGACGACGCACAGGAGGACCACATGTCAGTCATCTCTCGCTCCGCACTGGAGTCCAGCACGCTCGCCGACCTGCACGAGATCGGATCTGAGCTCGGGCTCGACGGCTTTCGCCGCTTGCGCAAGGGCGACCTGATCGCAGCGATCATCGAACGCCAGGGCGTCAGCGACGACGCGCCCGAGGACGCCGCCGAGCTTGACGGCGACGGGGAGGCGAAGGCCGACGGCGACGAGGATCGCCCGGCCCGCCGCTCGCGACGCGGAGGGCGCGGCCGCAGTCGTACGCGCGACCGCGACAGCGGCGAGATCGAGGTCGGCGTCGACGACGCCGATGGCGACGATTCCGCGCCGGCGCCGGCCAAGCGCGAGCCCACGCGCACGCGCGGGGGACGCGATCGTGGCGGCCGCGAGCGTGGCGGGCGCGGACGCGACGGCGACGTCGAGCGTGACCGGGATCGCAACGGAGACGGTGATCGTGCGTCGGCCGAGGAGCGCATCGTCTCCGGCACGGTCGAGCTGCTTCCCAACGGCTCAGGCTTCGTGCGCGTCTCGCCGCCCGAGCCGTCGGACGACGACGTCTACATCTCGGGCGCTCAGGTGCGCCGTTGCGAGCTCGTCGGCGGAGACGCGGTCACCGGTCCGGTGCGCGCGCCGCGCCGCTCGGAGCGCTACCCGTCGCTGGTCCGCGTCGACACGATCAACGGCCGCGCGGCGGACGAGGTCGCCGAGGGCACGAAGTACGACGACCTTCCCTGCGCCTGGGCGAACGAGCGGATCGCGCTCGACGCCGAGGACGCGACGCTGAAGGCGATCGAGTGGCTGACGCCGTTCGGCCGTGGCTCACGCGTCGTCATCAGCGGCGGGCCGCGGGCCGGCAAGACCGAGGCGCTGCGCCGCCTCGCCGGCGCGCTTGCGCGCCAGGAGGACCTCGAGTGCTTCGTCGTGCTCGCCGGTGTCCGCCCGGAGGAGATCGGCGACTGGAAGGCCGGCGACGCGCAGCCGATCGTCGAGCTCGGCCTCGGCACCGCGCCCGACGCACAGGCTCAGGCGATCGAGCGCGCGGTCGAGACCGGCCGCCGCGTCGCCGCCCGCGGCGGTCACGCCGTGCTCCTCGTCGACACGCTCGAGAACGTCCCGCGGCCCCACGCCTGTCGCCTGCTCGCCGCTGCCCGCAACATCGTCGACGGCGGCTCGCTGACGATCATCGCCACGGCGGCCGCCGCCTTCGGTGGCGAGACGACCGTCATCGCACTCGACGCCGCACTGACGGCGAGCGGGCGCATTCCCGCGCTCGATCTCGCGAGCAGCTCCACGCTGCGCGCCGAGCTGCTCGTCGGCGACAAGGGCGCCGAGGCGATCGCCGAGGCGCGCGCCGCAGCCCTGCTCGGCGCGTAGCCGTCAGGCGCCGAGCTCGTCGAAGTCCAGCTGGCCCGCAGGTGGGCGCCCCTCACGCCGGGCGCCGCTGCGGGCCCAGTGCTCGTTGATCTCCGACGCCTTGACGTGGCGGTAGGAGATCCCGCGCTCGATCGGCGCGACATCGAAGCCGCCGCCGACGGCGACCCCGCGGATCGTCGCGTGAAAGACGCGGCCACGCTTGCTGACGAGGACGATGTCGCCGGGCTGGATCGAGCGGGTCCGCATCGGGCAGGACATGCTGCCCGAGCCGCCGGACGGCGTCAGCGCGGGACGTAGGCGACCCGGTCCCAGGAGGGCTCGGGTGAGAGCTCGATCGCCTCGCCGGCGCGATCTGGCTGGACATAGCCGAACGTGTGCGTGTCGACGCAGAAGGCGATGTCCAGCTCACCCTCCTTGACGCGCTGGTCGAGCCACGCGGAGCGGAAGACGAGCCGGCGCAGCCAGTGCACGAGCGAGCGGTCCGAGGGGCCGCAGAGCTCGGGCCAGCAGTCGTTGACGTGCTCGCCGAGTCCCGACGCCGGAGCCTGGATCTCGCCGTTGACGGCAAGGTTGACGAGGTCGTCGAGCTCGTTGACGCCGAGTCGTCCGTGGACGAACCCGAGCTTCAGCGCGGCCTGCTCGCAGCGCTCGCTGAAATCGCGTTCGTTGAAGGTGAAGCGCAGCTCCCCGTACTCGAGGACGAAGTCCTCCCCCGAGTCGTAGTTGCCGCGTCGTTGGGTCTCGTCCATGACGCGTCGGGATCCTAGGCGGGACTCCTTCCCGCGAGAGCAGGTGCACGTGAAGTTGCATCGCTCAGGCTCGCTTTTCGGGCCCAAAGCCAACCGATCTTGGGCGCGAAACCGGCGCGTGGGGGGGGCGAATCTTCGCCATCCCGCGACTCATACGGTCATGACGACCGACGATGACCCCTCCACGATCCTCGTCGTCGAGGACGACGACGCCACGCGCACGTTCCTCGCCGACAACCTGACGGCCGACGGCTACGACCTGCTCGTCGCCGACTGCGCCTCGATCGGGCTCAGCCTGCTCGAGCGCAAGTTCCCCGACCTGGCACTGATCGACGTCGGCCTGCCCGATGGCAATGGCCTGGATCTGCTGCGCCGCGTGCGCGCTGCCGACGGCGTCGCGAGCCGCATGAATCCCGATATGCCGGTGATGGTGATCAGCGGGCGGACCACGGAGCTCGACCGCGTGCGCGGATTCGATCGTGGCGCCGACGATTATCTGTGCAAGCCGTTCTCCTACCCCGAGCTGCGCGGGCGCGTCGCCGCATTGCTGCGCCGCGCCGAGCACCGGCCGGCGCGCGGCCGCCTGCGTGCCGGCCCGCTCGAGGTCGATCCGCCGTCACGCGAGGTGCTCCTGCGCGGCGCTCGTGTCCCGCTCTCACAAAAGGAGTTCGCGCTTCTGCGCACGCTCGCCTCTGATCCAAGTCGGGTTTTCACCAAGGAGGAGCTGCTGCGATCGATCTGGGGGTACAGGTCGATCGGATCGACGCGCACCCTGGACTCACATGCCTGTCGTCTGCGTCACAAGCTCGGCGCGTACGGCGATCGATTTGTTGTGAATGTCTGGGGAGTCGGTTACAGGCTCGTCGACGCGCCCGTCGCCTCGCTGGCGAGCGTCGGGTGAGCACCCACACGGGGGGCGAAGATCCGCCGCCGGGGCCCTCATAGAGACGCATGGAGATCTCGATCCTCCCGTGGGCAGCAGCGGCGGCCGGCTTGGCGCTCGCGGCTCGCAGCGCCTTCGAGTTGCGTCGCCGCCGCGAGCTCGTCGCGCGCGCGTGCCACGAGCTGCGCGGACCGCTGACCGCGGTGCGGCTCAGCCTGGCGACGATGGAGCGCCGCTGCGAGGCGCCGCCGGAGCGCCTCGCGGTGCTCGATCGCGAGTTGCGGCGAGCCTGCCTGGCGCTCGACGACTTTGCCGCCGCGCGCAGTGGACGGTGCAACGCCGATCGTGCGGAGCGCGTCGACGTCGGCGAACTCGTCGAGGAGCAGTTTCACGGCTGGGATCCCGTCGCCGGTGCGTTCGCGAGCGTCCTGTCGCTCGGGGCCGTCGCAGAGCGGGCGTTTGTGCTCGGCGATCGGCTACGGCTCGCGCAGGCGATCTCGAACCTGATCGCCAACGCGCTCGAGCATGGTCCAGGCCGGATCGAGCTGACGGCCCGTCGCGTCGGCACGCAGCAGGTGCGGGTCGAGGTGATCGACGACGGCCCTGGACTGCCGCGGCCGCTCGAGGAGATCGTCCGCCGCCCGCGGGCCGGCCGCGGATCGCGCGGCCGCGGGCTGGCGATCGCGTCGCAGATCGCCGAGCGTCACCGCGGGCGCCTCGTCGCCTCGCCGTCGGCACAGGGAAGCCGGCTCGGCATCGAGCTGCCGCTGATCGGACCGCGACCATGAGCCGGCGCCGGCGAGCGGTCCTGCTCGGCGGGCTGGCGCTCGTCCTCGGCGGCCTGGCTGCCTATGACGTCGCGGGCCGCGAGGCGGCGCTGGATCGCCGCGTCGGCGGGCTCGTCGACGTCGTCGTCGCCCGCGCGCCGATCGCAGCGGGCAAGCGGGTCTCCGAGCGCGCGCTGGCGATCCGCCGCGTGCCGCAGCGATTCGCTCCCGCCGACCGCCTCGGTGCAGCGGAGGCGCTCGTCGGCCGGCGCGCGGCTGTTGCGATCCCGGTCGGCGCCGATCTGACTGCGGCGCTCGTCGCCGACGGCGACGACGGCGGACCGGTCGGTCCACCGGTTGGCCGCGGCGATCGCGTCGCCGACGTCGTCGCGCTCGGCTCGCCCGAGCTCGTCGTCCCGGGCAGCCGCGTCGACGTCCTCGTCACGCCGGAGCCGTCCGCCGACGGGCAGGGCGAGGCGGTGCTCGCGCTCGAGGACGTCGAGGTGGTCTCGGCAGCCCCTGCTCCCGACGATGGGTCGGCCGGCAAGGACGCCCCTGGGCCGCGCGTCGCGGCCTCGCTGCGCGTCACACTGCGCCAAGCGGTCTACCTTGCGGCGGCGCAGGACTTCGCGCGCGAGCTGCGCCTGCTGCCGCGCGCGACGGGCGACGACGCCCGCGGGCGGGCTGGATTGCGGATGGGAGCGGTGCTGCCGTGAAGCCGGGGCAGGGGGCGAACTGCGCTGGCCCGCGTCCTCATGGAGACATGCGGGCCGACGATGTCGACGACAGCGAGATCGACCTGCTTGCCGGCGTGTTGCGCGAGCAGCTGCTGCGCGAGCCCGCAGGGGATGGTCTCGCCGGCAAGTTGGAGGAGCGCATCCGGGCGCTCGTCGATCGCGAGGCGGGCATGCTTCACGAGCGCGCCCGCGCCCGGCTCGTCTCTCGCATCGTCGAGCAGTCCTCCGGGCTCGGCCCGCTCGAGGCGCTGCTCGGCGATGGCTCGATCGACGAGATCATGGTCAACGGGCCGCACCGCGTCTGGGTCGAGCGACGCGGGCGGATCGAGCCGACCGATGTGCGCTTCGCGGGCGAGGCCGAGCTACGCCACGCGATCGAGCGGATCCTCGCGCCGCTCGGCAGACGCGTCGATGAGGCCGAGCCGCTCGTCGACGCCCGCCTGCCGGACGGGTCGCGCGTGAATGCGATCGTTGCTCCTCTGGCGCTCGACGGCTCGGTGTTGACGATCCGGCGCTTCCGCCGGGGCGGCTTCGGTCCCGACGATCTCGTGGCGAACGGGACGTGGAGCGCGCAGCTGCACGATCTGCTCGCCACGGCGGTGCACGCTCGCTGCAACATCCTGATCAGCGGCGGAACGGGCTCCGGCAAGACGACGACGCTCAACGCGCTGACAGAGTTCATCGCCGACGACGAGCGCATCGTGACGATCGAGGACGCGGCCGAGCTGCGCCTGCGCCATCAGCACGTCGTGCGGCTCGAGGCCCGGCCGGCGTCACTCGAGGGGCGCGGCGAGGTGACCGTCCGCCGGCTCGTACGAAATGCGCTGTGCATGAGGCCGGACCGGATCGTCGTCGGCGAGGTCCGCGGCGCCGAGGCGCTCGACATGCTCTCGGCGATGTCCAGCGGCCACGACGGGTCGCTGTCGACGGTTCATGCCGGCTCTCCCGAGGAGGCGCTGCGGCGCGTCGAGACGCTCGCCCTGATGGCCGGCCTCGGTCTGCCGCATGATGCGATCCGGGCGCAGGTCGCCGGCGCGCTCGATCTCGTCGTCCACCAGGCGCGCGTGGCAGACGGCGCGCGGCGCGTCGTCGCCGTCGGCGAGGTCGTGCGGGTCGCGGGTGGCGCCGGCGTCCGCGAGCTGTATGCCGTCCGCGACGGCCGCGCGAGCTGGCACGCTCCGCTTAGCGATCGTCTGGCGGAGCGGCTGGCCGACCGGTCGGCCACTGCGTAGCGGACGGGCCGTGCACGACGTTCCCCGATCGGCGATCGACGGCGGCGCCCGGTGTTGAGTCTGAGCCCGGCCGTACCCGTCGCCGGGCTTGCCGGCATCGCCGCCCTGCTCGCGGCCTGGGAGGCGATCGCCGCCGTCGAGGAGGAGCGGGCCGTGCAGTCGGCTCGGCGCTGGCTGGCGCCCGTGCTCGAGGTCCTGCGCTCGGGCCGCGCGCCGACGAGCCCCGAGCGCCGCCGGCTGGTCGTCCTCGGCGCCCTGTCGCTGCTCGCCGCAGGCTGTCTGCTCGCGGATCTGTGGGTCGGGCTGGCGCTCGGCGCGGCCGCGCCCTGGGTGGCGCGCGCCGTGCTGCGAGTGCGCCTGCGCCGGCGCGAGGCCGCGGTTGGCTCCGCTGCTCCGGCGATCGCACGGGCACTAGCCGACGCGCTCGCCGGCGGGCACTCGATCCGCGGGGCCCTGGCGGCCGTCGCTCGTGAGGGCGCGATCGACGGTCCGGCGGGCGAGGAGCTGCGCACGGCGGCGACGCGGCTCGAGCTCGGCACGCCTACCGATGATGCGCTGCTCGCACTCGCCGGCGGACCGGCGCGCGACCGCGAGCACGGTCCGCTCGACACGCTGGCGGCGGCGGTCCTCCTGCAACGCGAGGCTGGCGGTGACCTCGCCGCGCTGCTGCGCGCGCTCGCCGGCGCGCTCGAGGAGCGCGCCCGCGTCGTCGCGGATGCGCACTCCGCGACGGCGCAGGCCCGCTTCACAGCGCTGCTCGTCGGAGCCCTGCCAGCCGGTGCGCTCGTGCTCGCCGAGCTCGTGCGACCGAGCTTCGCGCCGGCACTGCTCGGGTCGCCGATCGCCGCCGCGATGGTCGCCGCCGCGCTCCTCCTGCAGGCCGTCGCGGCGCTCTGCATTCGCCGGATGGCAGCCGGTCAGCGGCCGTGATCGCTGCCGTGACAGCAGCGATTGCCGGCATCTGCGCGGCCGCAGGGATCATCGAGCTGCTCGCGACGGAGCGGGGCCGGCTCCGACCGCGCCGCGCGGCGGCGCCTCCCAGTCGTCTCGCCGCAGTCGCCGTTCGGCTCGCGCGCCTCGCGCGCCGCCCCGGGGTGCGCGCCGAGCCCGGGGGCTTCGATGGGCGGATCGCTGCGGCCGGCACGCCGCTCGGGCTCGCTGCGGGCGAGGTGATGGCGCTGAAGGCGGTCGCGGCGCTCGGCGGGCTGCTCGTCGCCGTGCCCGCAGTGCAGGCGCTGCCGTCTCGGCTTGCCTTTGCGGCGCTCGTCGCGGCACCGGTCGGCGGATTTCTCGCGCCGGAGCTTGCGCTGCGCCGGCGCGTGCGCGTGCGGCGTAAACGGGTTGTGGGCGAGCTCGCCGACGTCGCCGAGCTGCTGCGCGTCGCGGTTGCCGCCGGGCTGCCGGCAGATCGTGCGATCGGCGAGGTCGGGCGCCGCCTGCGCGGCGTGCTCCCAGGCGAGCTCGCCGCGGCCGCGGCCCGGCTCGAGCTCGGCGTCGCGCGCGGCGAGGTGCTGCGCGAGCTCACCGTTCGCTGCCCAGGTGAGGGCGTGGCGGCGCTCGTCGCCGCAATCGCGCGCTCCGACCGGCATGGTGCGCCGCTCGCCCCGGCGCTCGCGGCGCTCGCCGCCGACGCGCGCGCCGAGCAGGCCCGCGGGCTGCGTGATGCGGCGGCTCGTGCGGCGCCGAAGATCCAGCTCGTCGTGGCGCTGGTGCTCGTCCCGTCGGCAATGCTCGTGGTCGGGGCAGTGCTGTTGCAAAGCCTCCACAGCTAGGCGCCCCACGATGTCCCACCAGCGCCGTCCTGCATGCACACGGAGCGGCGGAATCCTGCCCGGGACGCAAGAACGCGCCCGTTTTGCGGGTCTGCACGGGCCTGCCCGCAACCGGCGTGATTCGGCGGGACGGGCCCGAGCGGCGAGAATTGCCTGCTCAGAAGCATATTCCTGCGACACGGGTGGGCGCCCGGGCCTCGTGGTGGGAGAAAGCGTGCAGAAAGAGTTGCGAAGTGGGAGGAGGTGGGATACCTTCGCCGCAGCGAGCCGGGGTGGAGAGGCTCCTCCCACCTCTCCACCCCGGCTCCGACTCTTCGCCGTCCCTTCACGACACCCCGCCACATGGCCTTCCGCGGAACCTTCGACCACACCCTCGACGCGAAGAACCGCCTCACCGTTCCCGCTCGCTTTCGCTCCGAGCTCGCCAGCGGTGTGGTGCTCGCGAAGGGGCTTGAGCGCTGTGTCGCGATCTGGACTCCGGCGGCCTACGACGCGTACACGACCGCTGCGCTGAAGGACTTTCATCCGCTTTCCAAGGAAGCGCAGAAGCTGACGCGCTTCTTCTCCGCCAACTCGCTGGACACCGAGCTCGACGGCGCCGGGCGCCTGATGCTGCCGGCGTTCCTGCTCGAGCATGGCGGGCTCAGCAAGGACGTCGTCGTGACCGGCTCGGGCGACGCACTCGAGATCTGGGACCGCGCGACGTGGTCGGACTACAACGACCTGCTCGCCTCCGAAGTCGACGAGATCACCGCACTCCTTGGCAACGCTGCTTGACATGACGATGCCGCACGTGCCGGTCCTGGCCGGCGAGGCGATCGAGCTGCTCGACCCGCAGCCCGGTCAGACCGTCGTCGACTGCACGTTTGGCGCCGGCGGGCACGCGCGCCTGCTCGCCGATCGGATCGGTGCGACCGGCACGTTGATCGCGATCGACCGCGATCCGGCGGCCGCCGAGCGGTTCGCCGAGCTCGAGCTCCAGATCGCGTGCACGGCCCGCTTCATCCGCGCCTCGTTCGTCGAGGGCCTCGCCCAGCTGCGCGACGAGGGGCTGCAGGCAGACGTCGTGCTGATGGACCTCGGCATGTCCTCGATGCAGATTGACACCTGGCAGCGCGGCTTCTCGTACTCCTACGACGCGCCGCTTGACATGCGGATGGACCCGGGCCTGGAGCGCTCCGCCCACGAGCTCGTCAACGAGGCCGAGTCGCGGCACCTCGAGACGATCTTCCGCGACCTCGGTGAGGAGCGCTACGCACGGCCGATTGCCCGCGCGATCGTCCGCGAGCGTCAACGTGCGCCGATCGATTCGACGATCGCGCTCGTCGAGATCATCAAGCGCGCCGTCCCGGCGCCGGCGCGCTTTGCCGGCGGGCACCCCGCCAAGCGGGTCTTCCAGGCACTGCGGATCGCCGTCAACGACGAGCTGGGTCAGCTCGACGCCGCCCTGCCGTTGGCCTGGGAGCGCCTGCGCGTCGGCGGCCGACTCGGCGCGATCTCGTTTCACTCGCTCGAGGATCGCCGCGTGAAGCGTTTCCTCGTCGCGCGAGCACAGGGCTGCATCTGCCCGCCGGACCTACCGGTCTGCGCCTGCGGGCGCGAGCCGGAGGCTGAGCTCGTCAGCCGCCGCGCGATCGCACCGACACCTGGCGAGATCGCCGCCAACCCGCGTGCGCGCTCGGCGCGCCTGCGGGTCGCATCGAAGCTGAGAGAGGACCACGGATGAGCCGCTCTGCAACAGCAGCACCCGTCCGCGAGCACGAGCACCGCCGGCCACGCCCCCCGGGGCCGGCGGTCGCTCGTCGCGTGTCGGGCCCGGTCCTGCCGCAGCGACCGCGGATCGACGGCTCGCTCGCGATGTCCGATGGCGCTGCCG
Organism: Solirubrobacteraceae bacterium; assembly: GCA_036271655.1. Taxonomy (GTDB): domain Bacteria; phylum Actinomycetota; class Thermoleophilia; order Solirubrobacterales; family Solirubrobacteraceae; genus CADCVQ01. The sequence continues at coordinate 112,053 of DATBAE010000013.1, read as the reverse complement.
CGCCCCCACCTCGCGTCGCGCCGCGTGAGCGCGAGCGCGTCGCGACGCCCCGCCCGCCGCTGCGGCTCGCCGCGGGCAGCGCGGCGACGATCGCCGTGCGCGTCGGCGAGACGGCGATGGCGGTCTCCGCGAGCCGCACGATGGACCGCCTCGTGCGCAGCCGCGCGTGGATCATGATCATCGGCTTCGCCCTGATCGGCATCGTCGCGATGCAGGTTTCGATGCTGAAGCTCAACGCGGGGATCGCGCGCGCGGCCGACACCGTCGGCACGCTGCAGCGCAGCAACCAGTCGCTGAAGAGCCAGATCTCGACGCTGAGCAGCGGCGATCGCATCCAGGCGCTCGCGGCACAGCGCGGATTCATCATGCCCCAGCCGGCCGACGTCACGTACCTCGACGCGGGCAATCGCGCTGCGTCGGCGCGGGCCGCCGCGCAGCGCATGACGGCCGCGGACAAGGCGATCACCGGTCCCGCCGGATCGCCCGCGGCCGACAGCCCGCCGGCGGACCCGAGCGCTGCGGCGACGACGACCACGCAGCCTGCATCGACCGCTCCGGCGTCCTCGGCGTCGCTCGGGCAGCCTGCCGGCGCGACCTCCGTCACGCCGCCCGCGACGCCCCCGGCTGGCACGACGGCGGCGCCCACCAGCACGGGGACGGGGACGACGGCGCCCGTCGACGCATCGGCAACCGGCGCCGGCACGATCCCGGCCGCCGGCGCGGCCGCGACCGCGGCCGGCGGAGCGACGCCGCAGACCGGGGCGACGCCGTAGTCGGCCGCACCGAACGGCGGATCGGGCTGCTGTTCGCGATCTTCCTGCTGTTGCTCGTGATCGCAGCATCGCGCGCGACCTGGCTCGGCGCGGTCCGCGGCCCGTCGCTGCAGGCACTGGCGGCGACGCAGCAGGTCGAGACGCTGAAGGTCCCCGCGATGCGGGGCGCGATCACCGACCGCAACGGCATCGAGCTGGCGGTCTCCGAGCCAGCCGACGACGTCGCCGTCTCGCCGTTTCTCGTCAAGCATCCGCTTGCTGCCGCGCAGCGCCTCGCGCCGCTGCTCGGGATCACGCAGGCGCAGGTGCTCGCCAAGCTCTCCGAGAAGAGCGGCTTCGTCTATCTCGCCCGCAACATGCCGATGGCGAAGGCCACGCGCCTCCAGAAGCTCAAGCTCGCGGGGCTGCAGTTCATCCCGAGCGCGGTGCGCGAGTACCCGCGCAAGTGGATGGCGTCGCAGGTGCTCGGCTGGGTCGGGACCGACGGCAATGGGCTCGGCGGCCTGGAGTACGCGCGCGACAGCGTGCTGCGAGGGACCGACGGCGAGCGCCGGATCGTGAAGGACGGCGGCGGCCAGCCGATCATGCTGCAGGACATCAAGCAGGCGCGGGCCGGCAAGGACCTGCGGCTGACGCTCGACGCGGGACTGCAGGGCAAGGTCGAGGACGTCCTGTCCCAGGTCGGCAGCGCGTGGAAGCCGAAGGGGGCCACAGCGATCGTGATGGATCCGACGACGAACAGGATCCTCGCGCTCGCCAACTGGCCGCGCGTCGACGCCAACGACCGCGCCGGCGCGCCCGCCTACGCCGCGCAGGATCGCGCTGTCCAGTTCAACTACGAGCCCGGCTCGACGTTCAAGGTCGTGACCGTGGCCGGAGCGCTCGAGGACGACGTCGTGTCGCCGGCGGACATCTTCCATCTGCCGCCGACGATCACGGTCGCCGACCGCACGATCCATGAGGCCGAGGCGCGCGGCACCGTCGACCTGTCGACCTCGCAGATCCTCGCGCAGTCAAGCAATGTCGGCACCGTGAGCATCGGGCTGCGGCTCGGGCGAACGGCATTCGACCGCTGGGTCAGGCGCTTTGGCTTCGGCCAGCCGACCGGCGTCGAGCTGCCGGGCGAGAACGCCGGCCAGGTGCTGCGCCTGGACCAGTACTCGGGCTCGTCGATGGGCAACCTGCCGATCGGCCAGGGGGAGTCGGTGACCCCGCTGCAACTGGCGACGGCATATGCGGCGATCGCCAACGGAGGCATCCTGCGCAGCCCGCGGATCATCTCCGCGATCGGCGGCAAGCGGACGCCGACGCCCCCCGGCCGGCGCGTCATCTCGGCGCGGACGGCGTCGCAGGTCCGCAAGATGCTCGAGGGCGTCGTCGAGGCGGGCGGCACCGCGAGCTCGGTGTCGATCCCCGGCTACACGCTGGCCGGGAAGACGGGCACGGCGAACAAGATCGACCCGCGCACCGGCGAGTACTCGACGACGCGCTACGTCAGCTCGTTCGCGGGCTTCGCTCCCGCGCGCAAGCCCAAGCTGCTCGTGACCGTGATGGTCGACGAGCCGCAGGGCGAGACGACGGGCTCGGAGGTCGCGGCGCCCGCGTTCCAGCAGATCATGCGCTTCGCGCTCCCGTACCTCGGCATCGCTCCGCAGTAGATGGTTGATGTCGTATTGGCCCGTCATCCGCGGTGCGGGAATTCGGAATCAACCATCTGGGCTCCGATGGCAGTCGGGCAACTATCCTGGCCCCATCAGGCGCGCCACCGACTCCAACCCGACGGACGTGACGACCCACTCCCGGCCGGACTGATGACGCTGCGCGAAGTGCTCGGCGATGCCGCCTCTGACGCTGCCGACGTCGACGTCATGACGCTCGCCTACGACGATCGCCGGGTGACGCCGGGCAGCGTCTTCTTCTGCGTACCCGGCTTCACGCGCGACGGCCACGACTACGCCGCCGAGGCAGTCGCGCGCGGGGCCGTCGCGCTCGTCGTCGATCATCCCCTTGGGCTCGGCGTCCCGGAAGTCGTCGTCGAGGACGTGCGCGCGGCGATGGCCCCGGCCGCCGCCCGTCTGCACGGCGACCCGACGGCCACACTGCGCACGATCGGCGTGACGGGCACGAACGGCAAGACGACGACCGCCTATCTCGTGCGCGCGCTGCTCGAGGCCGCCGGCGAGCCGACGGGCCTGCTCGGCACGGTGACAAGCGTCGTCGGAGGCGTCGAGCATGCCGTCGCGCGGACGACCCCCGAGGCGTTCGATCTGCAGGCGACGCTCGCTGCGATGCGCGACGCGGGCGACACGCATTGCGTGCTCGAGGTCTCCAGCCACGCGCTCGCGCTCGGCCGCGCGGACGCGATCCACTGGGCGGCCGCGATCTTCACGAACCTCACGCAGGACCACCTCGACTTCCACCCGACGATGGACGACTACTTCGCGGCCAAGCGGCGGCTCTTCGAGGCCGCGCCCGGCATCGCGGTCGTGAACATCGACGATCGGTACGGAGCGCGCCTCGCCGCCGAGCTGCGCGACGAGCTGCCGCGGCTCGTCACCGTCGGGATCGCGTCTGAGGACGCCGATCTGCGCGCCACGCAGATCGAGAGCGGCTTCGGCGGCTCTGAGTTCACGGCCGGTGGCCTGCGGCTGCGGTCGCCGCTGCCGGGCCGCTTCAACGTCATGAACGTGCTCGGCGCGGTAGCCGCGGTGCGTGCGCTCGGCGTCGACGACGCGACGATCGCGGCGGCGCTGCCGCAGGCGGGACGCGTCCCCGGCCGCTTCGAGCCCGTCGACGAGGGCCAGGACTTCGCCGTCCTCGTCGACTACGCCCACACGCCGGACTCGCTTGAGAACGTCCTCCGCGCGGCGCGGCCGCTGACGGCCGGGCGCCTGTTGTGCGTGTTTGGCTGCGGCGGCGACCGCGATCGCGGCAAACGCCCGCAGATGGGGGCGATCGCAGCGCACCTCGCGGACCAGACGATCGTCACGTCCGACAACCCGCGCTCGGAGGATCCCGAAGCGATCGTCGCGCAGATCCTCGCCGGGATCGACGAGCCCGCGGCCGTCGAGGCGATCGTCGATCGGCACGCCGCGATCGAACGGGCCGTCGCGCTCGCCGAACCCGGCGACGTCATCGTGATCGCTGGCAAGGGTCACGAGCTCGGCCAGGAGTTCGAGAACGGACGCAAGCTGCCGTTCGACGATGTCCGCGTAGCGCGGGGGGCGCTGCGTGCGCGACTGGTCACCTGAGCAGGTCGCCGAGGCGGCGGGCGTACGGCTGAGCGGCGCATTCCGCTCGCCCTCGCCGCCCGACGGCGCGATCGGCCCGCTGCGCGTGACGATCGACTCGCGCGATGTGCGGCCGGGCGACCTGTTCGTCGGCCTGCCCGGCAGCAACGTCGACGGTGGCAGCTACGCCGCTGCCGCGCTCGCAGCGGGCGCCTGGGGCGTGCTCGTCGCCCCCGAGCATGTGCTCGACGAGCCCCGCGAACACGCCGGCGTGCTGCTGACAAGCGACGATCCGCTCGCCGGCCTGCAGGCGCTCGCCCGCTCCTGGCGGCGCGAGCTGGGCGCGCAGGTCGTCGCGATCACCGGCTCGACGGGCAAGACGTCGACGAAGGACCTGCTCGCGGCGATGGTCGCCCAGCAGCGCGCCGTCGTCGCCAACCAGCAGAACCTCAACACGGAGATCGGCCTGCCGCTGACGATCCTTGGCGCACCCGCCGGCACGGAGGTGCTCGTGCTCGAGATGGCAATGCGGGGGGCCGGGCAGATCGCCGAGCTGACGGCGATCGCAGAGCCCGACGTCGGCGTGATCGTCAACGTCGGTCCCGTGCATCTTGAGCTGCTCGGCACGCTCGAGGCGATCGCGGCGGCCAAGGCCGAGCTGCTCGACGATCTGCCGCGCGGCGCCACCGCCGTGCTGCCGGCGGGCGAGCAGCTGCTGCGCGTGCACCTGCGCGACGACCTGCGGACGGTGACGTTCGGGCCGGAGGGCGACGTCAGCGAGCTCGGCGGCGACCTCGAGCTGCCGTTCACCTCGCGTCACATGCGCCTCAACGCGCTCGCCGCGCTGGCGGCGGCACGGGCGGTCGGCGTCGAGCCGCGCGGTCTGCTCGAGGTGGAGCTCAGCCCCCTGCGTGGACAGCGTGTGCAGCTGCCGGGGCCGGTGCTCGTCATCGACGACTGCTACAACGCGAATCCGATGTCGATGCGCGCCGCTCTCGACGACCTCGCCGAGTCCGCGTCAGGAAGGCGGGTGGCCGTGCTCGGCGACATGCTGGAGCTCGGAGCCGAGCGCGAGCGCTTCCATGCCGAGCTCGGGAGCTACGCGAACGAATGCGCGGTCGACGTGCTCGTCACCGTCGGTGAGCTCGCGGCGCTGATCGCCGCGGACTTCGCCGGCGAGCACCACACGACGCCGGACGCCGCTGGCGCTGCCGCGTGCGTCGCCGACCTCGCCGTCGCGGGTGACACCGTGCTCGTCAAGGGATCGCGCGGCGTCGGCCTCGAGGTCGTCGCGCAACGCCTGCGCGCCGGGGCGGGCGAGCGCTGATGGGCGAGGTCCTCATCGCGGGCACCGCGGCCTTGCTGATCTGCATCTTCCTGTCGCCGAAGTTCATCGCCTTCCTGCAGCAGCGCGAGTTCGGCCAGTTCATCCGCGAGGAGGGGCCGGCCAAGCACCACGTCAAGGCGGGCACGCCGACGATGGGCGGGATCATCATCGTGATCTCGATCTCGATCCCGTTCCTGATCCTCTCCCAGTACGACTGGCGCGCGGTCGGCGTCTTCGGGGCGGTGATCGGTTGCGCGCTGCTCGGCTTCGCAGACGACTACGTGAAGATCGTGCGCCGCCGCTCGCTCGGCCTGAGCGCGCGGATGAAGCTCGGCGTGACGATCCTCATCTCGATCGGGCTGTGGTGGGTCGCGACGCAGAAGGCGGGGTTGCCGGAGACCCTGCGGCTGCGCGTCGTCGACTACCAGATCGACCTCAGTTCGCTTGCGGGCCTTCCGTTCCTCGTGCTGATCTACATCGTCGTGGCGGGAACGACGAGCGCGGTGAACCTGACCGACGGCCTCGACGGGCTCGCCGCCGGCTGCGCCGCGATCGTCGCGCTCGCGTACATCGGCATCACGTTCATCACGACCGGCCAGCGCGACCTCGCGCTGCTGTCGGCCTGCCTTGTCGGTGCCTGCGTCGGCTTTCTGTGGTTCAACGCGTTCCCGGCCACGATCTTCATGGGCGACACCGGCTCGCTGGCGCTCGGCGGGGCGATCGCCGGCCTCGCGGTGATGACGAAGACCGAGGTGCTGCTGATCCTGCTCGGCGGCATCTTCGTCGTCGAGGCGCTCAGCGTGATGATCCAGGTGTTCTCCTTCCAGGCGTTCCGCAAGCGACCATTCCTGATGGCGCCGATCCACCACCATTTCGAGCTGCTCGGCTGGTCGGAGACGAAGATCATCCTGCGCTTCTGGATCATCGCCGCGATCTGCAGCGCGATTGGCTTCACGCTGTATCAAGCATCCGTTGCCTGAGAGCGGTGCTCGCTAGGTGAGCATGAGCGCACGCCCGCCGCTGCCGCCCGGTCCGTGGCTCGTCGTCGGGCTCGCCCGCTCCGGGATCGCGGCTGCGCGCGCGCTGCAGGGCCGTGGCGAGCAGGTCGTCGTCGTCGACAGCGGCTCGCCGCCGGCGCCCGACGACATCGAGGCGCACACGGGCACCGACGGGCTGGCGCTGCTGGCTCGCGCGCGAGCCGTCGTGAAGTCACCCGGCGTGCCCGGCGAGAGCGCGGTGATCGCGGCGGCACGGGCGCGCGGCCTGCCCGTGCTGGGCGAGCTCGAGCTCGGCTGGCGGCTGTTGCCCAACGAGTTCGTCGCCGTGACCGGGACGAACGGCAAGACGACGACCGTCGAGCTGCTCGGCCATGTCTATCGAGAGGCGGGGCTCCCGGTCACTGTGGCGGGCAACGTCGGCACGGCCGTCAGCGCGCTCGCGCCCGGCCTCGACCGGGATGCGACCGTCGTCTGCGAGGCGAGCTCGTTCCAGCTCGAGGACACCCTCGCGTTCGCGCCCGAGGGCGCCGTGCTGCTGAACGTCGCCAACGATCACCTCGACCGCCATGGGACCGTGGCCGCATACCTGGCGGCGAAGCTGCAGATCTTCGCCCGCCAGGGCAACCACGATGTCGCGGTCGCGCCGGCTGGCCTCGGCGTCGAAGATCTCGGCGGCTGCGCGCGACGCGTGCCGTTCGGGCCCGGCGGCGAGCTCGACGATCGCGCCGGGCATCTGTGGTGGGACGGCGAGCCGCTGATCGCGCACGACGAGATCCGTCTGCGCGGCGCCCACAACCGGTGCAACGCCGCCGCGGCGGCGGCGGTCGCGCTGGCCCGCGGCGTGGATCGCGACGCGGTGCGGGAAGGCCTGCGGACGTTCGCCGGCGTCGAGCACCGCCTCGAGGAGGTCGCGCGCCACGACGGCGTCCTGTTCGTCAACGACTCGAAGGCGACGAACGTCGCATCGACGCTCGTCGCGCTCGCGAGCTTCGCCGGCGCGCGCGTGCATCTCATCCTCGGTGGTCGCGGCAAGGGCCAGGACTTCTCGGCGCTGCGTGGCCTCGCGCACCGCGCGTATCTGATCGGCGAGGACGCCGAGCGGCTCGGCCGGGAGGTCGGCGGCGAGCAGTGCGGCGATCTCGCGAGCGCGGTCGCCCGGGCGCGGGCGGCGGCGCGCCCCGGCGACATCGTGCTGCTGTCGCCGGCCTGCGCGAGCTGGGACCAGTTCGCCGACTACGAGCAGCGCGGGCGTGCGTTCAAGCAACTCGTGGCGTGACCGCTCCACAGCGTGCCGGCCAGGGCACCGGTCGCGCTCGCCAACGAGCGGCGCCCGTTACCGGAGGGCGTCCTGCGGCACGACGTAGTAGTGCTTGCTCACGGCCTTCGGGCGCATGTCGAAGCCCTGGCGCGTGCGGACGCCAAAGCTCTTGTCGGGATAGCCGCCGTGCTCGCGGACCCAGGCCAGCACCGCCTCCGGGTCGCCGCCCGCGGCGACGACCTTGTCCTCCATGATGGCGACGGTGTCCGACGGGTTGCCCAAGAAGAGCGCTGGCGGGATATCGGCCAGCAGCTCGCGGATCGGGTCCGTCTTGGCCTTCTTGCCCATGGCTCGACGATACCGCCGTTACTCGGCGAGCGAGACGAGTCGCTGTTCGGCAGCCGAGCGGTAGAGCGCGTCGATCGCGCGCGCCTGCCCGAGTGCGTCGGCGCGGCCCAGCAGCGCGGGGTGCTCGCCGAGGATCGCCGCGCTGACGTCCTCGAGCTCGAGCACGAAGCTGTCGAACGCGTCGAGCTCGATGACCTCCCGTCGATATCCGCGCTCGAGCACGATGTGCGCCTCGAAGCCATGCCACGGGTCGGTCAGGACGATCCGCCCGTCGCTGCCGATCACCTCCAGCTCGCCGCGCCCGTACGCGTCGAAGCTGCAGTCGATCGTCGCAAGCAGGTCGCCGTCGAAGCGCAGGACGCCACCGAGGCGCAGCTCGACGCCGGTCGGCCCGACCACGGTCTGCGCCGCGACGGCGAGCGGCTCGCCGCCGGCGACGAAGCGGGCACCGCCGACGCAGTAGCAGCCGATGTCCATCAGCGCTCCGCCGCCGAGCGCAGGATCGAGCCGCGGGTCCTCGCCGCGCGTCAGGACGAACGAGAAGCAGGCGCGCACGAGGCGCGGCCCGCCGATCGCGCCTTCGTCGAGCAGCTGGCGGAGCCGCGCGACCTGCGGATGGTGGCGCCACATGAACGCCTCGCTCAGCACGAGTCCCGCCCGATCGGCGACGTCGAACGCGCGCGTCACCTCGCCGGGGTCGCGACCGAGCGGCTTCTCGCAGAGGACGTGCTTACCGGCTTCGAGTGCGCGGACCGCCCAGTCGACGTGCATGCCGTTGGGGAGCGGGACGTAGACCGCCTCGACCGCCGGATCGGCGAGCAGCGCGTCGTAGGAGCCGTGTGAGCGCGGGATCCCGTGCGCGTTCGCGAACGCCTGCGCCGACGCGGCGTCGCGGCTCCCGACGGCGACGATCTCGGCGGACTCCGTACGTCGCGCGGCCTCGATCAGGCGCGCGGCGATGCGCGCCGTCGAGAGCACGCCCCACGCTACGGGCACGAGAGCGCTACTCCTCCGGTGCGCGGCTATCTCCGCGCACCGGCTCGCTCGCGCTGGGTCTTGATCACCGCGTCGATGACGACGGCGATCAGCAGGACGCCGCCCGTGATCATGAACTTCACCGACGATTCGAGCGCGAGCAGGTCCATGCCGTTGGAGATCGATCCGATCACGAGTGCGCCGAGCAGCGCATGCCAGACCGAGCCGCGGCCGCCGAACAGGCTCGTGCCGGCGATCACCGGCCCGGCGATCGCGAGCAGCAGCAGGTCGCTGCCTCCGCTGGATTGGTTGACCGCCTGCAGTCGCGCGGCGGCGAGCATGCCGCCGGCGGCTGCCAGCGTCGAAGCAAGCGTGAAGACGATGATCCGCAGCCGGGTGACGCGGATGCCGGCGCGCCGCGAGCCCTCGGCGTTCCCGCCGACCGCGAAGACGTGGCGCCCGAACACGGTCCGCGTCATGAGGAAGACGAAGATCGCGCACAGCCCGACGAGGATCAGCCCGGCGAGCGGGATGCCGCGGTCTGAGGTCAGGACGAGCACGCTGGCGATCGTCCCGATGGCGACGAACGCGAGGCGTGTCAGGAACGCCGCGAGGTTGGGCGGTGGGAGGCCTGCCCGCGCGCGCCGGACGCGCTCGAGGTAGCCGGAGGCGGCGTATGCCCCAACGACGAGGACGACCATGACCCAGCCGAAGACGTCCCCGTAGAACGTGTCGGTCAGCCCGGTGATGGTCGGGTCGCTGAGGTTCACGGTGCCCGTCGAGCCGAGCACCTGCAGCAGGGCGCCCTGCCATGCGAGGAGGCCGGCCAGCGTCACGACGAACGAGGGGATCCCGAAGCGCGTGACGAACAGGCCGTTGAGCAGGCCGATCACCGCACCGGTCGCGAGGCCGGCGCAGATCGAGGGCACAGGACCCCAGCCGTGCTTGACGTTCAGCACCGCCATCACGGCCGCCGCCAGGCCACTCACCGCGCCGACCGACAGGTCGATCTCGCCGAGCAGCAGAATCAGCACGACACCGACCGAGATCGTGCCGACCGCGGCGATCTGCAGGACGAGGTTCGTGAGGTTGAAGGACGTCAGGAAACGGTCGTTCTCGGCCTGGAAGATGATCCAGATGAGCGCCAGGACGAATGCGACGCGCAACGAGCCAAGCTGCGCGAGGCGCATGGTGAGGGTGGGGCGCGGCGTCTCGGGCACGTCCGGCGCGCTCGCGGCGACGGGGGGCGTGGGTGTCGCGGTCGTCATGTCGTCGCCTCGCTCCCGGCCTGAGGGACGGTGGCTGTCAGCCGTGAGCCGGTGATCGCGGCGACGACCTCGTTGGGCGTCGCCGCGCTCGTGCGGAACGTCGCGACGCGGCGACCGAGGCGCAGCACGATGACGCGGTCGGCGACGTCGAAGATGTCGGAGATGTTGTGGCTGATGTAGATCACGCCGAGGCCGCGCTCGCGCAGGCGCTTGACGAGCTCGAGCACCTGGTGCGTCTGCGCGACGCCGAGCGCCGCGGTCGGCTCGTCGAGGATCAGGACCTTCGGGTCGCCGAGCAGCGAGCGGGCGATCGCGACCGACTGGCGCTGGCCGCCGGACAGCGAGCCGACCTCCGTGCGCACGCTGCGCAGCGTGGTGACCGACAGCGACGCGAGCAGCTCCAGCGCACGCGCCTCCATGTCAACTTCGTTGAGCGTCAGCAGGGCCGACTGCGGCCCGTGCTCGATCTCCTCGCGGCCGAGGAAGAGGTTGGCGACGACGTCGAGGTTGTCGCACAGCGCCAGGTCTTGGTAGACGGTCGCGATGCCGAGCTGCGTCGCGTCGAGCGGCGAGCGGATCGAGACCTCGTCGCCGGCGAAGAAGTACTGGCCCTCCTCACCCGGCTGGATCCCGGCGATCGACTTGATCAGCGTCGACTTGCCCGCGCCGTTGTCGCCGACAAGCGCCACGATCTCACCGGCGTCGACTTCGAAGTTGACGCCGGTGAGTGCCTCCACGGCCCCGAAGCGCTTGGTCACCCCCTTCGCTTCGAGGAGGTGCCGCTTCGCTACGTGCGTGCTGGAGGCCGTCATGACGATGCTCCTATTTGATCCCGTACTTCGTGCAGGCGGCGGCGTACTTGCTCGTGCAGATCTCGCTCGCCTTCCAGTAGCCGTCGGCGACGACCGTGCTCTTCACCGTGCTCGCCGTGACCGCCTTGACGGGAATCTTCAGCGTCGGGACGTCGATCGAGCCGTTGTTCTCCTTGACGTCTGCGCCGGTGACGGGCTTGCCCTGGGCGAGCGCGACGGCCCAATCGGCCGCGGTCTTCGACATCGGCTTGATCGGCTTGTAGACCGTCATGTACTGCTCGCCAGCGAGGATCCGCTGGATGCCCGCGAGCTCGGCGTCCTGCCCTGTGACGGGACGCGTCGACGGATCGATCCCCGCGCTCTTCATCGACGCGATCGCGCCGCCGCCGGTGCCGTCGTTCGCGGCGTAGACGCCGACGAAGCCGTTCTTGCCGAGCGCAGCGATCGCCTGGTCCATCTCGGTCTGCGCCTTGGCCGGCGTCCAGCCGGGTGTGTCGTACTCCTTGGCGATCTTGAACCCGCTCTTGTCGAGCACCGAGTGCGCACCCTGCTTGAAGAGCTTGGCGTTGTTGTCGGCCGGGTCGCCGTTGATCATCACGAGCGAGCCGGACTTGCCGTCCTTCTTGAGCTTCTCGACGAGCGCGGTCGCCTGGAGCTTGCCGACCGAGGGGCTGTCGAACTCGACGTAGTAGTCGGGCTTGGAGTTCAGCACGAGCCGGTCGTAGCTGATGACCGGGACCTTCTTCGCGTCGGCCTCCTTGACGATCGCGGCAGCCGAGGCGCCGTCGACGGGATCGAGCACGAGCACGTTGGCACCCTGGGCGAGCGCCGCCTCGGCCTGCTGCTGCTGCTTGGACGCATCCTCCGTGGCGTTGGAGTAGAGCACCTTGCAGTCGGCGCAGAGGCGCTTGACGTTGCTGATGAACAGCGGGCGATCGGAGCTCTCGTAGCGGGCCGTCGTGTTCTCCGGCAGCAACAGGGCGATCGTCTTGCCCCCGCTGCCGCTGCCACCACCGCCGCTGCTGCCCGAGCTGCTGTTGTTGCTGCCGCAGCCTGCCGCGACCAGCGCCAGCGCCGCAGCGCCGGCCGCCATCGTCAGCGGCCGCGCGTGACGGCGTGTTCCGCTCATGACCCTCATCGATGTGCCTTCCCTTGTTTCGGTGGTCGTTGGATCGTGTGGCCGGACGCCGCGGTGGTCGCGACATCTGATTGCCGTGCCGCGAGCTCGAGCGCGCCGAGCACCTCGGCTCGTTCGCCGAGCACGCCACGGGTGATTCGGACGTCCGCCGCGGCCGAGGGGATGGCGTAGCGATGGACGGCTTCCTGGAGTGGGTCGAGCAGGACGTCGCCGGCAGCGCTGACGGCGCCGCCGACGATCACGAGCTCTGGGTTGAAGGCGTTGACGAGGGCCGCGATCGAGCGTCCCAGCACGCGGCCGGCGTCGGCGATCGCGCGCCGCGCGCCGGAGTCGCCCTCGGCCGACAGCGCCATGACCTCGTCGAGCGTCAGGTTCTCGCCGTGGCTGGAGCGCAGCAGCGCGATGATCGCGCGCCCGCCGGCCATCATCTCGAGGCAGCCGCGATTGCCGCAGCGGCAGATCGGGCCCCGGTCGTCGACGAGCACATGGCCGAGCTCGCCGGCGGTGCCGCTCGTGCCGCGGTAGAGCTCGCCGCCGAGGATCAGTCCGGCGCCGATCCCACCGGAGACCATCAGGTAGACCGCGTCGCGGGCGCCGACGCCGGCACCCAGCGTGACCTCGGCGAGCGCGCCGAGGTTTGCGTCGTTGTCGAGGTGGACCTCGAGCCCGAGCCGCGCGGCCAGCTCCTCGGCCGGCCGGACGCCCGCCCAGCCCGGCAGGATCTTGCCCGCGTGGACGCTGCCGGCAGCGATGTCGATCGGGCCGGAGAGCGCGACCCCCGCGCCGAGGATCCGGTCGCCGTCGACGTCTGCGGCCGCGACTACCTCGTCGGCGAGCTCGATCGCGACGTCGAGTGCTCGCGAGGCCGACGTGTCGACGTCGTGCTCGAGCATGCGCTCGGCGAGGATCGTGCGCGACAGGTCGGCGATCGCGACGCGGACGTGCTCGTGGTCGAAGTCGATCCCGAGCACGAGGCCCGCCGACCGGTCGAGCGTGATCAGCGTGGGCGGTCGGCCCTTCTGGGGCGCGCGCTCGTCGGGCTCGTGCTCGACGACGAGTCCGCTTGCCTGCAGATCGGCGACGAGCGTGGAGACGGTCGAGCGCGACAGGCCCGTCACGCGGGCGAGGTCGGCGCGGCTTGCGCTGCCACGCCGTCGTAGCGCGTCGACCAACTCGCGACGATTGCGCTCCCTGAGCGATTCCAGCGAGCCCGCTCCACTCGGTGCCATCTCGTAATCCTCCCGTAACAAAGAGCCTTTTGTCAAGACTCCGGTGGAAAGAACTCAATCGAGTGCGTATTTTGTGCGAGACGTGACACTGATGCGAGGCGCGAGGATTCGCGCCGGCTACGTCGAACGCCGATCGGATGGCCTCTGCCGCCCGGCCGATCGGCGCGCCTGCTGTGTCGAAGTCCCGGCGCACGGCCAAGCCGGTCGAGTACAACATCCTGCTCACCGCCACCCTCTGCCTGCTGGCGGCTGGGGCGGTCATGGTCTACAGCGCCTCGTCGGCGCGGACGCTGCTCGCCGGGCAGGGCGACGGGACCTCATACCTCGTGAAGTACGTCGGCTACGGCGCCGTCGGGCTCGTCGCGATGCAGCTGCTCACGCACTTCAGGCTGGATGCCCTGCGACGGATCACCGCGCCGCTGCTGATCACGTCGTTCGTCCTCCTGCTGGCCGTCAAGGTTCCCGGCCTCGGTGTCGAGATCAACGGCGGCCGTCGCTGGCTCGGCGCCGGCCCGCTGCAGTTCCAGCCGTCCGAGCTCATGAAGCTCGCGCTCGTCCTCTACGCGGCGACGGTGCTGGCGACGACCCCGTCGCGTCTGCGCTCCTTCCACGGCGCCACGAAGCCGCTGCTGCTCGTGACCGGCGGCGCGATCGCCCTGATCGCCTCCCAGCCGGACCTCGGAACGGCACTCGTGATCGCCTTCACGATCGGCGCGCTGCTGCTCGTCGCCGGCGTCCCGCTGGGGCTGATCGGCAGGATCGCCGGCATCGCGGGCGTCGTCCTGCTGCTCTTCATTCTCGTCGAGCCATATCGCGCTGCGCGCCTGACGGGCTTCCTCGACCCCTGGGCTCACGCGCACACGGCGATCGGATTTCAATCCGTCCAGGGCCAGATCGCGGTCGGCTCGGGCGGCTTCCTCGGCGTCGGGATCGGCCAGTCGGTGCAGAAGATCTTCTATCTGCCCGAGGCCCAGACGGACTTCATCCTCGCGATCATCGGAGAGGAGCTCGGCATCGCGGGCATCTGCGGCCTGCTGTTCCTCTACGGCCTGATCGGCTACGCCGGGCTGCGGACCGCGAAGGCCGCGACGACGCGCTACGCCCAGCTGCTGGCTGCCGGACTGACTGCGCTGATCCTCTGCCAGGCTCTGCTGAACGTCTTCGCGGTCCTTGGGATGGCGCCGATCACCGGCGTGCCGCTGCCGTTCATCTCCGCGGGCTCGAGCTCGCTGCTTGTCATGCTCGCGACGATGGGACTGCTGATGAACGTCGCGTCGCGCAGCGAGAGCCATCTCGCGGCCTTGCCTCACCCTGCCTCGGATCACGACGATGCGCGAGGATCACGGCGTGCTGAGAGTGGTGATCGCGGCGGGCGGGACGGCCGGACACGTCGTGCCGGCTCTGGCGGTCGCGGAGCGGCTGAAGGCCGCAGGCGCTGAGGTCGTCTTCGTCGGCGGGCAGCGCGCCGAGGCGCAGCTCGTCCCGGCCGCCGGCTATGAGCTGCGCACGATCGGCGTCGAGGGGCTCAGCAGGACGAACCCGCTGCGTGCCGCGCGCGCCGTGCTGCGAGCCGGCGCCGCGACGGCCGCGGCCTGTCGCATGCTCGGCGATTTGCGACCCGCCGCCGTGCTCGGCGGCGGGGGCTACGTCGCCGGGCCGGTCGGGCTGGCGGCGCTCGCGCGGCGCATCCCGCTCGTGCTGACGGAGGCGGACAGCCATCTCGGCGTCACCAACCGGCTGCTCGCAGGACGCGCCCGGCGCGTCTGCCTGGCGTTTCCGATCGCCGGTCGGAGCGGACCGCGCTACGTCGTGACGGGCCGGCCCGTGCCGCCGCCCGCGACCGACCGCGGCGCCGCTCGTGTGCGCTTCGGCCTGCAGCCCGGAGAGCGGTGCGTGCTCATCTTCGGCGGCTCGCTCGGCGCCCGCACGATCAACGAGGCCGCTGTCGAGGCGTTCGCGTCGGCGCCGTTTCGGATCGTGCACGCGGCCGGCGCTCGCGACCACGCCGCGCTCACGCGACGCGTCGACGGCGAGCACTACGACCTGCGCCCATACATCGAAGACTTCGCCGAGGCGCTCGCCGCCTGCGACCTCTGCGTCGCGCGCGCCGGCGGCTCGATCTTCGAGATCGCTGCGGCCGGCAAGCCGGCCGTGCTCGTCCCGTATCCGCATGCGAGCGCCGATCACCAGACGACGAACGCGCGCTGGATGGTGGCTGCTGGCGCTGCGGTGCTCGTGCCAGACAGCGAGCTGACGGGCGCCCGCCTCGGCGCCGTCGTCGGCGCGCTGCTCGGCGATCCGTCGCGGCTGGCCGCGATGGCGAGCGCATCGGCTGCGCTCGCGCGTCCCGATGCCGCCCAGGCGGTCGCCGACGCGGTCCTCGCAAGCGCGCAGGAGCGGGCGTGATGACGGTGAGTGCCGACTGGAGTGGACGGCGCCTGCACTTCGTCGGCATCGGCGGTGCAGGCATGAGCGGCCTCGCGCTGATCGCCGGCGCGCTCGGCGCCCGCGTGAGCGGCTCCGATCGCGCCGGCTCGCCCTATCTCGATCGCGTGCGCGCGGCGGGGATCGAGGCCGCGATCGGCCACGATGCGGCGAACGTGCCGGCCGGCGACGACGTCGAGCTTGTCGTGTCGACCGCGATCGGCGTGGACAACCCCGAGCGTGGGGTGGGACGCGATCGCGGGTTGCGCGAGATCCATCGCGGCGCGCTGCTCGGGGAGCTGAGCCGGCTGCGACGCACGATCGCGATCGCCGGGACCCACGGCAAGACGACGACCTCGTCGATGGTTGCCCACGCGCTGCTGGCGATCGGCTGGGACCCGACGTACGTGATCGGCGGCGAGCTGCGCCGCCCCGTGAATTCGTCCCCGCCCACCCACGGGACGAACGCGGCGTTCGGCACCGGCGACTGGCTCGTCGTCGAGGCCGACGAGTCGGACCGCTCGTTCCTCGAGCTGTCGCCCGAGATCGCCGTCGTGACGAACATCGAGCTCGACCACCACACGACGTACGCATCGTTCGCCGAGCTCGAGCGCACGTTTGCGCAGTTCCTTGACAAGGGCCTGCGGCGGATCGTCGCCGACACGCCCGCAGCAGAGCAGTTCCTCGATCGCTTCGGGATCGTCGAATCGGCGTTCTACGGCGCGTCCGAGATCGAGCTCGGCGAAGGCGGCTCGCGCTTCGTCTGGGCCGGCGAGGAGGTCTCGCTGGCGGTGCCGGGTGCCCACAACGTCGCCAACGCGGCGGCGGCGCTGAGCGCCTGCGTGATCGCCGGGGCGCATGCGCGCGAGGTGGCCGGGACGCTGGCTGACTTCGGCGGCGCCGGCCGCCGCTTCGAGCGCCTTGGCGAGACCGCCTCGGGCGTGCTCGTCGTCGACGACTACGCGCATCACCCGACGGAGCTGCGGGCGACGATCTCGGCCGCTCGCACGCTCGGCAGGCGGCGCGTGGTCGCGGTCTTCCAGCCGCACCTCTTCTCCCGTACACAGCTGCTCGCGCGCGAGTTCGGCGCAGCGCTCGCCGAGGCCGACATCGCCTGCGTGCTCGACGTCTACCCGTCGCGGGAGCGCGCCGAGGACTTCCCGGGGGTCAGCGGGCTGCTCGTCGCGGAGGCCGCGGCGGACGCGGCGCCCGGCCGCCGGGTGGCCTGGGCGCGCGACTTCGCCGAGGCCGAGCAGCTGCTCGCGGCCATCCTGCTGGAGGGCGATCTCTGCCTCGTGCTCGGGGCCGGCGACATCGACGAGCTCGGTCGCCGCCTCGCTGGACACTGACGCTAGACCTGAGGTTCATAGCACTCGGACAGACATCAAGCTCAGGTTGAGCTTGATGTCAGTTCTACCAGGCCTGGCCGACGAAGACGGGCTCGGGAACAAGCTCGATGCCGAAGATCTCATGCACGCCGTCGCGGATCTCGCGTGCGAGCGCCACGAGCTCCGCCGTCGTGCCCGCGCCGCGGTTGCAGAGCGCCAGCGTGTGCTTGGAGGAGATCCCGATCCCGTGCGGATTTCCGTACCCGCGGGCGAAGCCGGCCCGCTCGATCAGCCATGCGGCAGACGTCTTCACGGTGCGCGCGTCCAGCGGCCAGGACGGCGCCGCCGGGCCGTCGGGGCCGACGCGCTCCGCGACGCGGCGGGCGAAGTCGGCCATGTCGCGCGTGCGCAGGGTGGGGTTCGTGAAGAACGAGCCCGCGCTGATGGTGTCGGGGTCTGCGGGATCGAGCACCATCCCCTTGGCGCGGCGCAGCGCGAGCACGGCGTCGCGCACGGCGCCGACGGGTGCGCGCTCGCCGATCTCGACGCCGAGCCGGGCGGCCAGCTCGGCATAGCGGATCGGCTCGGACTCGCCGGTCGGTTCAAGCGCGATGCTCACGCCGAGCACGAGCCAGCGGCCGGGGTCGCGCTTGAAGATGCTCGAGCGATAGTCGAAGAGGCATTCCTCCGTGTCGAGCGCGTGGATCTCGCCGCTCTGGCGGTCGAGCGCGCGCACCGCGATGATCGTGTCGGCGACCTCCTGGCCGTATGCGCCGACGTTCTGGATCGGCGTCGCGCCAACGCTCCCCGGGATCCCCGACAGCGCTTCGATCCCGACCAGTCCGTCGGCGACGCAGGACGCGACGAGCGCGTCCCAGGGCTCGCCGGCGGCGATGTCAAGCCGGACTCGCCCGTCGCGCATGTGGTACTCGCCGACGCCGCGCGTCTGAACTCGCACGACGGTCCCGTCGAAGCCGGCGTCCGCCACGACGACGTTGCTGCCGCCGGCGAGCAGCAGCACTCGCTCGCCGGCCTCGTCAGCGGTGCGGACGGCGTCGATCAGCGCCGCCTCGCTGTCGGCGGCGACCATCCGTGCCGCCGGCCCGCCGAGGCGCAGCGTCGTCAGTTCCGAGAGCGGCGGCGAGGACATGCGCCGGGACGGTAGTGACCCACTCGTGGACCCGTCCGCAAGTCCAGCAGCGAGGCAGGGCCGGGACGGCAGGCGGCGAACACTCCTGCGATGGTCTTGCTCTCCCGTCGCGCAGTCCGCGCGGCCCTTGCCGTCGGCGTGCTGATCGCCGTGCTGACGCCGCTGGCCTTCTGGCTGCGCGACAGCTCGATCGTGCAAGTCGAGCACGTCACGGTGAGCGGGATCGGCGGCGAACAGTCGCGGCCGATCGTGAGCGCGCTGCGCCGGGCCGGCGAGACGATGACGACGCTGCACATGCGAGCGGCGGTGCTGCGTGCCGCGGTCGCGTCCTATCCGGTCGTGCGCAGCGTCCATGCCGATACGGACTTCCCGCACGGCCTGCGCGTGGTCGTCGACGCCTACCGGGCGGTTGCGGCGCTGCACCCCGTCCGCGGCGGCGCGACCGCGGTTGCGGGGGACGGGACGCTGCTGCCCGGCAACGCAACGAACGGGCTCCCCGTGGTCGGCGTTCGCTTGGCGCCGAGCGGCACCCGCCTCCCAGCCGGCGAGACGCTCTCCGCGGTGCAGGTGATCGCCGCCGCCCCGCAGGCCCTGCGCACGCGCGTCGCGCGCGTGTACGACGGACCGCACGGCCTGGCGGCCACGATGCAACGCGGACCGAAGCTCTATTTCGGCGGGGCGGAGAGCCTCGTCGCGAAGTGGGGCGCGGCGGCTGCCGTGCTCTCGAGCTCGACCTCGCGCGGCGCTGCGTACGTCGACCTGCGCGTACCGGGGCGACCGGTCGCCGGCGGCCTGCAGGCCCGTCCCGCTGAGTCTCAAGCTCCACTATAGGTTGATGGCAGTGAATTCACGATTCTCCTGCTCAGGTCGAGAGTCGCTCGTTTTGCAACTGTTCTTGCGGCGCTAGACTTCGCGTTGACACGAGTTCCGGCCCGTGCGTACTGTGGTTTCCCCGGAACCAGGTTGAGGGAGCCAAATCCCTCAACAATTACTCAAGGGTCGGACGTCTCCTCATGGAATCCAGCAGTAGCTATCTCGCGGTCATCAAAGTCGTCGGCGTAGGCGGCGGCGGGACGAACGCGGTCAACCGGATGGTGGACGCGGGTCTGCGTGGCGTGGAGTTCATTTCCGCCAACACGGACGCGCAGGCGCTGCAGATGACGGACGCCGACATCAAGCTGAACATCGGCCACGATCTGACGAAGGGCCTCGGGGCGGGCGCCAACCCGGAGATCGGCTTTGGCGCGGCGGCCGAATCGCGGGACGACATCAAGGAGGCGCTGAAGGGCGCCGACATGGTCTTCGTCACGGCGGGCGAGGGCGGCGGCACCGGCACGGGCGCCGCGCCGGTCATCGCGGAGATCGCCAAGAACGAGATCGGCGCGCTCACCGTCGGCGTCGTCACGAAGCCCTTCGAGTTCGAAGGCAGCCAGCGCAGCCGCCAGGCCGAGGACGGCATCGAGCGCCTGCGTGAGGTCGTCGACACGCTCATCGTGATCCCGAACGAGAAGCTGCTGTCCGTCATCGAGCGCCGCACGACGATGCTCGACGCGTTCCGCGAGGCGGACAACGTGCTGCGCCAGGGCGTCCAGGGCATCACGGACCTGATCACGATCCCCGGCCTCATCAACCTCGATTTCGCCGACGTCCGCACGATCATGCAGGACGCCGGCTCGGCCTTGATGGGGATCGGCACCTCCAACGGCGAGAACCGCGCCTCGGAAGCGGCCCGGATGGCGATCTCGAGCCCGCTCATCGAGGAGGACGTCGAGGGCGCGACCGGCATCCTGCTGAACATGACCGGTGGTCGCGACCTCGGCCTGTTCGAGGTCAACGAGGCCGCCGAGATCGTGCGCGAGGCCGCGGCGCCAAACGCGAACATCATCTTCGGTGCGGTGATCGACGAGGCGCAGGGCGACGAGGTCCGGGTGACCGTCATCGCGACCGGCTTCGACCACGGTCGTGCCCGTCCGCGCACGGCGCGCGAGGAGACGCGCCAGAACGTCAGCCGCCTCGATCGCAATCCGCGCATCGACGACCGCCAGCGCTCGTCGCTCGAGATCCCCGACGACGAGATCGAGATCCCGCCGTTCCTGCGCTAGCGGGTTGACGGCGCGCCGCGTCGGCGCCCGCGCCATCGGGGCGAAGAGACGTGGCGGAATTTTGAGCTTTCGGCGCGCCGGGGCTCGCCGGTAGCTCCGCTAGCCTCGTCGCTGTGACGACGCCCACGCTCAAGCGCACCCCGCTCTTCGAGGCTCACGTCGCCGCGAGCGCCAAGCTCGTCTCGTTCGGCGGCTGGGAGATGCCGGTCCAGTACGCCGACGGCGTCCGTGCCGAGCACGACGCGGTGCGCACGGCCGTCGGGGTCTTCGACGTCTCGCACATGGGCGAGGTCGAGTTCTCCGGGCCGGACGCGATCGCGCTGCTGCAGCACCTGTACTCCAACGACGTCTCGCGCCTGGCGATCGGCGGCGCGCAGTATTCGATGCTCTGTCGCGAGGACGGCGGCGTGCTCGACGATCTCTTCACGTACCGGCTCGATCGGGATCGCTTCCTCACGGTGACGAACGCCTCCAATCACCCGACCGACGTCGAGTGGATCCGCGCCAACGCCGACGGCTTCGATGCCGAGATCTCCGACGTCGCCGACGACTACGCGATGCTCGCGGTGCAGGGCCCGCTCGCGCGCGAGACCGTCCAGGCGATCTCCGACAGCCCGCTGCCCACGCGCATGCACGCCTCGCCGCGCGTCATCTTCGGGCGCGACGCGCTCGTCTGTGGCACCGGCTACACCGGGGAGGACGGCGTCGAGCTGCTGCTGGCGCCCGAGTACGCGCGCCCGGTCTGGGACGAGCTGCTGCGCCGTGGGGCGGTCGCCTGCGGGCTCGCCGCGCGCGACACGCTGCGCACCGAGGTCTGCTACCCGCTCTACGGCAACGACCTGTCGACCGATCGCAATCCGATCGAGGCCGGTCTCGGCTGGGCCTGCAAGGAGGAGACCGGGTTCATCGGATCGGCGGCCGTGTGGCGTGCGCGCGAGCAGGGCACCGAGCAGAAGCTCGTGGCGTTCAAGATCGACGGTCCTGGCATCGCGCGCCAGGGCAATCCGATCGTCGGCGGAGGCGAGGTGACGAGCGGCACGATGTCGCCCAGCCTCGGCATCGGGATCGGCATGGCGTACATCTCGAGCGAGCGTGCCGGCATCGGCGAGACGTTCGAGATCGACGTGCGCGGGAAGCTCCGGGCGGCGGTCGTCGCAGCCCGGCCCATCTACACCAAGGAGACCGATGGCTGAAGCCAGCTATCCCGAGGACCTGCTCTACCACGCAGAGCATGACTGGGCACGGATCGACGATGGCATCGCGACGTTCGGCGTCACGTGGTTCGCCCAGGACGCACTCGGCGAGGTCGTCTTCTTCGATCCGCCCGAGGTCGGCACCTCGGTGACGGCGGACGAGTTCTACGCCGAGGTCGAATCGGTCAAGGCCGTGTCCGATGTGATCGCTCCGCTCTCGGGCGAGATCGTCGAGGTCAACTCCGCACTCGCCGACACGCCCGAGGCGATCAACGACGATCCGTACGGCAACGGTTGGATGGTGCGCGTGAAGCTGGCGGACCCGGCCGAGGCCGAGGCACTGCTCGACCGCGACGCCTACGTGGGGACGTTGTAGTGGCCGGCTACACGTCCGTCACCGCGGAGGACCTCGAGCACATGCTCGAGGTGATCGGCGTCGACTCGATCGAGCAGCTGTTCGACGGCATCCCCGCGGGCGTGCGCCTCGGCCGGGAGATCGACCTGCCGCCGGGCGAACCCGAGCAGTCCGTCTACGCCGAGCTGAGGCGGCTCGCGGCGCGCAACGTGTCGGCCGAGGACGAGGTGACGTTCCTCGGCGCCGGGATGTACGACCACTACGTCCCGTCGATCATCGACATGCTGATGTCGCGCTCGGAGTTCCTGACGCCGTACACGCCGTACCAGCCCGAGATCAGCCAGGGCGGCCTGCAGGTCATGTTCGAGTACCAGACCGCGATCTCCGAGCTGGCCGGCCTGCCCGTCTCCAACGCGTCGGTCTACGAAGGCCCGAGCGCGGTCGGCGCCGCCGCATATCTTGCGAAGCTCGTCAACAAGCGCCCACGCCTGCTCGTGAGCCGCGGGGTCCATCCGCACAGCCGCGCGACGCTTGAGACGCTCGCCGTCGGCTACGGGACGGTCGTCGAGGAGGTCCCGCTTGACGGTGGCGCGACCGACCTCGATGCATTGCGCGCGGCGCTCGGCGACGACGTCGGCGCCGTCGTGGTCCAGCAGCCGAACTTCCTCGGCGCGGTCGAGGACGTCGCCGCGATCGCCGCCGCCGCCCACGAGCACGGCGCCCTTGCGATCTGCTCAGCCGATCCGCTGACGCTCGGCGTCCTCGAGGCGCCCGGCAACCAGGGCATCGACGTCTGCGTCGGCGAGGGCCAGTCGCTCGGCAACCGGCTCGACTTCGGCGGGCCTTCGTTCGGCTTCTTCGCGGCGACCGAGAAGCACCTGCGCTCGATGCCGGGCCGGATCGCCGGCGAGACGACCGACGTCGACGGCCGCCGCGGCTTCGTGCTCACGCTGCAGACCCGCGAGCAGCACATCCGCCGCGAGCGCGCGACCTCGAACATCTGCACGTCACAGGCGCTCAATGCGCTCGGCGGCGTCGTGTACCTCAGCTGGCTGGGCCGCCAGGGGATCGTCGAGATCGGCGAGCTCATGCTGCAGCGCACGCACTACGCGCGCGAGACGCTCGCCGCGCTGCACGGTGTCGAGAAGCTCCACGAGCAGCCCGTCGTGCGGGAGTTCGCGCTGCGCCTCGACGTCGATGGACTGGAAGGCGTGACGCGCGTGCTCGATCGCTGCGCCGCCGCCGGGATCAACGCGGGCTACGCGCTCGGCCGCTCGTACCCGGAGTACGCCGACGGGCTGCTCGTCGCGATCACCGAGCAGCGCTCACGGGCTGAGATCGACCGGCTTGCCGAGGTGCTCGGCGTCGCCGTCGCCACCGAGCGGGCCGTGGCGGCCGAGGGGGTGGCGGCATGAGCGGCGTCAGCGGTGACGTGGTCCGCAAGGCGGACGCTGCCACGATCGGCGTGGGCGCCACGGCGCAGCAGCGCGAGCGCGCGACGACGATCTTCGAGAAGGGCGCTCCGGGCCGCCGCGCGTTCCGTGCGCCGTCGCTCGACGTGCCGGAGGTCGACGGCCTGATCCCCGACGCGCTGCGCCGCGCTGAGCCACCGCGCCTGCCGGAGGCCTCCGAACCCGAGATCGTCCGCCACTACGTGAACCTGTCGAAGCGCAACTTCGATCTCGATTCGGGCTTCTACCCGCTCGGTTCGTGCACGATGAAGCACAACCCGCGCCTGCACGAGCGCGTCGCGGCGCTGCCGGGGCACGCGCGCCTGCATCCGCTGCAGGACCCGCGCCGCGCGCAGGGCGCCTTGGAGCTCATGTTCAACCTGCAGGAGGCGCTCGCCGAGATCGCCGGTCTGCCGCACGTCTCGCTGCAGCCGTCGGCCGGCTCGCACGGCGAGCTTGCCGGCGTGCTGCTGACGCGTGCCTACCACGCCGACCGTGGCGAGCAGCGCACGAAGGTCCTGACGCCCGACAGCGCGCACGGCACGAACCCGGCGACGGTGACGATGGCCGGCTACGAGGTCGTCAAGGTCGCGCTCGATGCGGCCGGCGGCGTCGACCTCGACGACCTGCGCGCGAAGACCGACGAGTCCGTCGCCTGCCTGATGCTCACGAACCCGAGCACGCTCGGGATCTTCGATCCGAACATCGAGGAGATGGCCTCGATCGTGCATGGTGTCGGCGCGACGCTGTACTACGACGGTGCCAACCTCAACGCGGTGATGGGTTACTCGCGCCCGGGCGACATGGGCTTCGACATCGTCCACTTCAACCTGCACAAGACGTTCACGCAGCCGCACGGCGGTGGCGGCCCCGGCGCCGGGCCGATCGCGGTGTCCGACCGCATCGAGCCCTACCTGCCGCGGCCCCAGGTCGTTCGCCGCCCGTCCTCGAACGGCGGGCCGCCGACGTTCGACCTCGACGAGCGCGACGGCGCCGATACGAAGTCGATCGGCAAGCTGCGCGGCTTCCAGGGCAACTACGGCGTCTTCGTGCGTACGTACGCGTACATCCGCTCGCTGGGCGCCGAAGGGCTGAAGGACGTCAGCGAGGTCGCAGTGCTGAACGCCAACTACCTGCTCGCGCGACTGCGGGCCGAGGTCGGCGACCAGCTGCCGCTCGCGTTCGGCGAGCGCTGCATGCACGAGTTCGTCCTCAGCGGGGCGCCGATGAAGAAGGAGCTCGGCATCCGGACGCTCGATCTCGCCAAGCGGCTGCTCGATCACGGCATGCACCCGCCGACGGTGTACTTCCCGCTCGTCGTCGACGAGGCGCTGCTCGTCGAGCCGACCGAGACTGAGACGCGCGAGACGCTCGACGCCTTCGTCGCCGCGATCGCCGCGATCATCGCCGAGGCGAAGAACGATCCCGAGATCGCGCGCAACGCCCCGTATGGGACGCCGGTCCGGCGGCTCGACGAGGCCGGCGCGGCGAAGCGCCCCCGCATCCGCCAGGCGCTGTAGGCGCCTCGCAGCGCCGCCGTCAGCCGCCGGCGAGCTTCTGCTCGCGCTCCTCGAGCAGGCGCAGCCAGACCTCGCTGCGCGTCGGAAAGGCCGGCACCGCGTGCCAGAGCTGCGCGATCGGCGTCTCGCCGACGATCGCTATCGTCGCTGCCTGCAGCCAGTCCGCGACGTCGGTCCCGGTGAACGTCGCGCCGACGATCACACTGCGAGCCTCGTCGACGATGATCCGGCAGCTGCCCGGCGTGTCCCGGCCGTAGAAGCTGGCGCCGGCCGTCGCGGAGGTGGGGACGTCGTACGCGCGTGCGTCGAGCCCGGCGTCGGCGGCGCGCTGCAGCGTCATCCCGACGGCGGCCACCTGCGGCTCCGTGAAGACGACGCGCGGCGCGCCCGCGATATCGCTCGTCGCGCGCATCTCGCCGCCGTCGAGGATCTGCGACAGGACGTGCGCCTGGTACTTGCCCATGTGCGTCAGCAGCGAGCGTCCGTTGACGTCTCCGATCGCGTAGAGCCAAGGCTTGCCGGGCACCTGGAGGCGCTCGTCGACCTCGACCAGCTCGCCGGGCTCCAGGCCGACGGTCTCCAGACCGAGGTCGCGGGTGCGCGGCCGGCGGCCGACGGCGACGAGGATCTCGTCGCCCGGGACGGTCGTGCCGTCGTCGAGCGCGACGCTCACGGTGCCCGCGTCTCGGCTGACGCGCTCGGCCCGGACTCCGACATGAACGTCGACGCCGAGCTCGACCAGCGCATCGCGCAGCTGCTCGCCGGCGAACGCCTCCTCGCGGGGGAGCAGGCGCTGCTCGCCTTCGACGAGCGTCACCGCGCAGCCGAGCGTGGCATAGGCTTGCGCCATCTCGACCCCGACGGCGCCGCCGCCGAGCACGATCAGGCGCGCGGGAACCGCCTGCGCCGTCGTGGCCTCCCGGTTCGTCCACGGCTCGGACTCGGCAAGTCCGGGGATCGGCGGCAGCGCCGGCCCGCTGCCGACGGCGAGCACGACCGCCGAGCGCGCCTCGATCGGCTCGCCGCCGTCGACGCAGACGCGGCGCTCGCCTTCAAGCCGCGCATGGCCGCGCAGCAGCGTGATCGCGTGCTCCTCGATCCACGGCAGCTGAACGGCATCGTCCAGCTCGTGGATGACATCGTCGCGCCGTCGCAGCACGGCCGCGACGTCGAGCTTCCCGGTCACCGCCTGAGCGGCGCCGGGCACCCGGCGGGCCTCGGCGAGCGCCTGCGCAGGACGCAGCAGCGCCTTGGAGGGCATGCAGGCGTAGAACGAGCACTCCCCGCCGACGAGCTCGCGCTCGACGAGCGCGACGTCCTGGCCCCTGGCGGCCAGCCTGCCGGCGAGCACCTCGCCTGCCGGCCCGGCGCCGATCACGATCACGTCATAGGTCTTCGAGCTCATCGGTCTCCGTTCCCGATCATGCCCAGATACCCTGCGCCGTCGTGGCACCGGTCATCTTCAGTGGTATCCAGCCGACGGGCCGTAAGCATCTCGGCAACTACATCGGCGCGATCACGCAGTACGTCGCCGGCCAGGATCGCGGCGATCCGGCGATCTACTGCATCGTCGACCTCCATGCGACGACGGTCGCCTATGACCCGGCCGAGCTGCGCGAGCGCGTCTACGACACGGCTGCGATCCTGATCGCGGCCGGCCTCGACCCCGAGCGCTGCGTTCTCTTCCGCCAGGGGGACGTCGTCGAGCACAGCGAGCTGTGCTGGCTGCTGACGTCGGTCACGGCGCTCGGCGAGCTCAATCGCATGCATCAATTTCGCGACAAGTCGGCGGCGCAGCGCGAGCTCGTGTCGGCCGGCCTACTCATCTATCCGGTGCTGATGGCGGCCGACGTACTCGCATACCGTGCCGACGAGGTTCCCGTCGGCGAGGACCAGCGCGAGCACGTCGAGCTGATGCGCGACATCGCCGCGCGCTTCAACGCTCGCTTCGGTGACGGCACACTGATCGTGCCCGAGCAGCGGATCCCGGCCGTCGGCGCGCGCGTGCGCGACCTGCAGGAGCCCGAGCGCAAGATGTCGACGACCGGGGGGACCGAGCAGGGCACCGTCCTCCTCCTCGACGAGCCGGACGTCATCCGGCGCAAGTTCAAGCGGGCGGTCACCGACTCCGACGATCCGCCGGTCCTGCGCCGCAGCGACGACAAGCCGGGCGTGACGAAC
Organism: Solirubrobacteraceae bacterium; assembly: GCA_036271655.1. Classification (GTDB taxonomy): domain Bacteria; phylum Actinomycetota; class Thermoleophilia; order Solirubrobacterales; family Solirubrobacteraceae; genus CADCVQ01. The sequence goes on along the minus strand of DATBAE010000013.1, from coordinate 84,993 downwards.
CTCATCGACATCATCGCGGCGGTCCGCGGCGTCGGAACGGAGCTCGTCGAGGAGGAGCTGCAGAGCGCTCGCGGGTACGGCGATCTCAAGGTCGCGGTCGGCGAGGCGGTCGTCGCCGAGCTGGCGCCGCTGCAGGCCCGCTACCAGGAGATTCGCGGCGACGAGGCAGCGCTGGAGGCCGTCCTGTCGGCCGGTGCGGACGCGGCGCGGGTGCTCGCCGCGGCGACGCTCGCGGACGTCCGCGACGCCATGGGAATCGGTCCCCATAGGCAGAGAGCGTGAATGGCGCGAAAAAGCTAGAGTCGCGCCATGCTTAAGAACGAACGCGGCAGTCTCGACGGTCTCGACATCATCGCCATCTTGCTCATGCTGATCTTGCTGTTCGGCGTCTCGCTGGTCATCGCATCGACCTGGTCGTAGCCGAGCACCAACCCAACAGAGCCTGAGTCGTCCAGTGGCGGCGCTAGCCTCCGGCTAGTGACCGTCGCTGCGCTGGAACTGGACCTCGAGGTCTTCTCGGGTCCATTCGATCTCCTCCTCACACTCGTGCTGCGCGAGGAGATCGACCTGCTCGAAGTACAGCTTGCCGAGGTCGTGATCGCGTACCTCGACCATCTCGACGCTCGCGGCGACCTCGATCTCGAGGTCGCCACCGAGTTTCTCGTGCTGATCGCTGCGCTGCTCGAGCTGAAGTCGCGCCTGATGCTGCCGCGTGCCGACGACGAGCCGGAGGAGTTCGAGCCCGGCGAGGCCGCCGAGGAACTGCTCGCACGCATGCTCGAAGCGCAGCGCTACCGTCGCGCCGCAGAGCATCTCGGCGCCCGTCTCGCTGGGGAAGAGGGCATCCGCTACCGCTGCGCGCCGCTGCCGCCTGCGCTGCGGCGGCGCAACCTCGCCGAGGCCGGAGCCGTCTACAAGCCGGCTCGGCTCGGCGCGGCGCTCGGTGGGCTGCTGCGTACGCCGGCGCCGCTCACGCTCCGCCACCTGACGATCCCGCGGGTGACGACCGCCGAGCGGCTCGATCATCTGCGCGCGCTCCTGCGGCGCGGTGCGACGACCTTCGACGAGGCCGTCCATGGTGCCGATCGGGTGACCGTTGCGGTGACGCTGTTCGCGCTGCTGGAGCTCTACAAGCAGGGCGAGGCGACCTGGGTCCAGGCCGAGCCGTTCGGCGAGATCTCGATCGCCCCGGCGATGCGCGCCGAGCCGTTCGGGGAGATCTCGATCTCGCGCGTCGCCCAGGCGGCGCCAGCACGTGCTGCGCTCGCCGGATGACGGAGCTCGCGCGCATCGTCGAGGCGCTGCTGTTCCTCTCGCCCGATCCCGTCGGCATCGACGATCTCGCCGATGCGACAGGGCGCGACGGCGATGAGCTCGCCGCGGCGCTCGCCGAGTTGGATCGTGAGTATGCGCCGGGCGCCCGCGGGCTCGTGCTCAAGCGCGTCGGCGGTGGCCTGGCGCTGGCGACCGACCCGGTCGCCGAGGAGGCCTCGCGCCGCCTGCTCGCCAAGCCGCGCACACCGCCGCTGACGGCCGCGCAGGCCGAGACGCTGGCGATCGTCGCCTATCTGCAGCCAGTCTCGCGGCCGGAGATCACGCGCATCCGTGGCGTCGCTGCAGAGTCGGCAAGCTCGACGCTCGAGGAGCGCGGCTTCATCGAGGAGGCCGGGCGCTCACAGTTCGGCGCGGTCCTCTATCGCACGACCGACCTCTTTCTCAAGCTCTTCGGCTTGGACTCGCTCAAGGCTCTGCCGAGCGTCGAGCAGTGGGATCCGTCGCCCGAGGAGCAGGCGGATCTGCGCGACCGCCTGCTGCGCGCCGGCGAGCAGCGCGCCGCCGAGCTCGGGCCACGGTCAGAGCCGTAGGTCAGGCGGCTGCGGCGGCCGCCAGCTGGCCGCAGGCCGCGGCGATGTCGCGGCCGCGCGTGAGGCGCACGGTCGCGCGCAGGCCATGCTCCTCGAGCACGGCTCGAAACGCGTCGATCGCCGGCGCGCTCGAGCCGTCGTAGGAGCCCGTCGGGTTGTACGGGATGAGGTTGACCTTGAAGACCTTTGGGTCGAGCAGCTCGGCGAGTGCGACGGCCTGCTCGTAGCGGTCGTTGACACCCGCGAGCATCACGTACTCGACGAAGACGAGGCCGCGCTTGGCGTGGTGGAAGCGCACGCAGGCCGCGAGCACGTCGGCCAGCGGATAGCGCTCGTTGACCGGCATCAGCTGTGAGCGCAGCTCGGGGTCGGCGGCGTGCAGGGAGAGCGCGAGGCGGATCGGCATCTCGGTCTCGGTGAGGCGCTCGATGCCAGGGATCCAGCCGACGGTCGAGATCGCGGTGCGCCGGTGCGTCACGCCGACGTCCGGCAGGCGGCGGCAGGCGGCGAGGACGTTGTCGAGGTTCATCATCGGCTCGCCCATGCCCATGAACACGACGTGGTTCGGCGCGTCCTCGGCGACACCGCCGGTCTCGAGCCACGATGAGGCCGGACCGCCTCCTGCCGTCCTCAGCAGTCGCCGGAAGTGCAGCGCCTGGTCGAGGATCTCCGAGGCCGTCAGGTTGCGGCCGAACTTCATCGCCCCGGTCGCGCAGAACGTGCACGTCAACGGGCAGCCGGACTGCGAGGAGAGGCAGATCGAGCGTCGCCCGTCGCGATAGCGCATCAGCACGGCCTCGACCGGCCGGCCGTCGTGCGTGTGGAAGAGCGACTTCACCGTGCCGTCCTTGGCGTGCGCTTCGTCGGCAAGGGCCAGCGTCGAGAACGGGACCTCGCCCTGGAGCCGCGCGCGCAGGCTCGCGGGGATGTCCGTCATCGCGTCGTAGCAGGCTGCGCCACGCGCCGCCCACGACCACACCTGACGGGCGCGGAAGGCCGGCTCGCCGGCGTCCGTGAGCGTCCGCTCGAGCAGCTCGAGATCCATCGCTCGAGGGTAGCCGGGACCGCTGTGCGCTCGCAGCCGACACGGACCGCTCAGGTCAGGTCGTCGAACTCGAACGTCGCGCTGCCCGATGCCGAGAGCATCGCCACGCCGTCGGCCGCGAGGGCGGCGGCGCCCAGCGTGTGCCAGTGGTCCGGGACGTACACGCGCCGGCCGCCGGGCTCCACGGCCCATGCTCCCCGCTCCATGTGCTCGGCGGCCTCGCGGGCGAGACCGACCCACCAGCGCAGCGCATCGACGTCACCCATCCGCGCCGTCAGCGCGGTTGCCCGCAGCCCTTCGCCGGACAGCGGCTCGAGCACCACGATGAAGCTCTCGGGGTTCATGCTCATGTGCTGCGCCTGATTCGTCGCCACGATGTCGAACGGCGAGCGGCGCAGCGAGAGCCGCCGGACCGGCTCGAAGTCGGCGATCGCGGCGGCGACGTCGCCACCGGCCGGCACGGCGCCGACGAGGTAGTCGGGGAAGAAGCGCTCGATCGACACGTCCAGGTCGTGCTCGTCGGCCCAGCCGATCGCGATCTCGATGAGCTCCTCGCGCGTTGCATGCAGCGGCAGCACGAAGTTCGTCATCTCGGGATAGAACAGGCCGGCCACCTGCGACCATCGTAGGCGTGCGCCTCGCCAAATTCCTAGCTCACGCGGGCGTCGCGTCCCGACGTGGCGCCGAGACGATCATCGCCGACGGCCGCGTCAGCATCGCGGGCAAGATCGTGACCGACCCCGCTCGCGACGTCGATGCCGACAGCGGCGTCGCCGTCGACGGGCGCTACCTCGAGGGACCGGAGGAGCGCATGGTGTTTCTCGTCAACAAGCCGAGCGGCGTGCTCTCGACGGCTCGCGACACCCATGGGCGCCGCACGGTCGTCGATCTCGTGCCGGGACGCGGTGCGCGCCTGTACCCGGTCGGCCGGCTGGATGCCGACAGCACGGGCCTGATCCTCGTGACGAACGACGGCGACCTCGCGCAGCGCCTGACCCATCCGTCCTACGAGGTGCCACGCACGTATCGCGCGACCGTCCGGCCGGTCCCCGTCGGGGAGCGCGCGCTGCGCACGCTGCGCGAGGGCGTCGACCTCGACGACGGTCGCACCGCCCCGGCCAAGGTGCGCCAGGTCAAGCCGGGCGTGCTCGAGCTGACGATCCACGAAGGCCGTAACCATCAGGTCCGGCGGATGTGCGAGGCCGTCGGCCATCGCGTGCGCACGTTGCAGCGCGTGCGCTTCGGGCCGCTCAAGCTCGACGACCTCGCCGAGGGCGGCCATCGCCGCCTGAAGGCCTCCGAGGTCGAGACGCTGCGCCGCGGTCCTTCCGCCTCGCGCCACTAGCGGATAGGGTCGCGCCGGTGGCTCGAGGGGATACGCAACGCTCGTGGGGGATCCACTGATGCGACTCTTCGCACTGCGCGGCGCGGCGTCGGTCGAGCGCAACGACTCCGGGGCGATCCTCGGCGCCACCGAGCAGCTGCTGAGCGAGATCCTCGAGCGCAACGAGCTGAACACCGCTGAGGTGGTGAGCTGCATCTTCACGCTGACCGACGATCTCGACGCCGAGTTTCCGGCTGTCGCGGCGCGCAGGATGGGCTTCTCGACGGTCCCGCTGCTGTGCGCGCGCGAGGTCCCCGTGCCCGGCGCGCTGCCGAAGGTCATTCGCGTGCTGATGCACTACCACGCGCCCGACGAGCACGTCTCGCGTCACGTGTATCTCGGTGAAGCGCGTCGGCTGCGGCTCGACCTCGAGGGGGCTCAATGAGCAGGTTGACGCAGGGTGAGCGGATCGTCCTGATCGGCGGCGTGCTGCTGATCATCGATTTGCTGTTCCTCCCCTGGCACAGCGTGCATCTCAATCCGGTCGCGGCCCGCTACGCCGAGCAGGTCGGGTTCGATCCCACTCCTGCGGCGGTGCAGTCACCGAGCGGTGCCTACGGGATCGCCGCGGTGATCTTCACGTTGGTCATGGTTGCCCAGATCGTGATCGAGCGGTTCACGAAGCTGGACCTCCCGGCACCTGGGGTCCCGTGGGCTCAGGTCCAGGTCGTGGCAGGCGTCTTCGTCGCCGTGATCCTCGTCATCAAGCTCGTCCGCGACACAGGGGGGCTGGGCTACGGCGCCTACACCGGCGTCCTCGGCGGCCTGCTCGTCGCCGCCGGCGGCTACACGATCAACCAGGAGTCCGTGCTGCTCGCATAGGCCTCGCGGCCGGCCCGTGCGGCCGGATGCGGAACAATGGGCCGATGGCGATCGAGTTCTCCGAGCGCGTCCGGCGCATCCCGGTCTATCCCGTCGCGGACGGGTACTCGCTGTCCGACGACGTGGCGATGCTCGCCTCCAACGAGTCGCCGGATCCGCCGCTGCCCGCCGTGGTGGCGGCTGCACAGCGTGCCCTCGGCGGCGTCAACCGCTACCCGGACCCGTCCAACTCGGCCCTCAAGCGCGCGCTGAGCGGGCGCTATGGCGTGCCGGTGAACAGGATCGCGGTCGGCAACGGCTCCTGCGACGTCCTGCTCGCAGCGGGGGAGGCGCTGCTCGAGCCGGGCGCCGAGCTTGTCTACGCGTGGCCGTCGTTCAGCGTCTACCCGCACCTCGCGGCTGCCTCCGGGGCGCGCGCGATCACGGTCGCGCTGCGCGACGACGATCGTCACGACCTCGATGCGATGGCGCAGGAGATCACGGCAGCGACACGCCTCGTGATCGTCTGCAACCCGAACAACCCGACCTCGACGGCGGTCCACTTCGACGAGCTCGCAGCCTTCGTCGAGCGCGTTCCGCGCCACGTCGCGCTGATCGTCGACGAGGCGTACTGCGAGTTCAACCTGCTCGACGATCCGGACACGACGCTCGACCTGCTCGACCGCCATCCGAATCTCGTCCTGCTGCGGACCTTCTCGAAGGTCTACGGGCTCTGCGGCCTGCGGGTCGGGTTCGCGCTCTGCGGCAGCCAGGAGTTCCCCCGCGCCGTCGATGCCGTGCGCCAGCCGTTCTTCTGCAACGCCGTCGCGCAGGCGGCCGCGATCGAGGCGCTCAAGCACCAGGACGCGGTCGCCGATCGCGTCGAGCGCGCGATCGTCGCGCGCGTCGAGGTCGAGGCCGGCCTCAACGCGCTCGGCATCGAGCCGGCCGTGTCGCAGGCGAACTTCTGCTGGTTTGACCTGCCCGGCGACGCCGACGAGGAGGCGGTCGTCAAGGGCCTCGCCGAGCGAGGCGTGCTCGTGCGCGCGGGCGCCGCGCTCGGTCGTGCCGGCGCGCTGCGCGTGACATACGGCACGCCTGCGCAAAACGTCCGTTTCCTCGACGCACTCGCGCAAGTCCTCTAAGCTGGATCTCGCATGATCCGGTCCACCGACAGCGCTCGCACCACGTTTACGTTCGCGCGTCGGTATTTCGCCTGGCGATTTATCTAGGCGCTCGGCTCACCGCACCCTCTTCTTCGCCCTTTCGCCGAGCGCCCGCCGTACCTCCCGCCAGGCGTTCAATCTTCGAAAGGACCGTGAGACTGTGATGATCATGATGAAACCCGCGGCGACGGACCGAGAAGTCCGAACCGATGGTGAGCACGGCAGCGGCGTGCGCGATACCCGCATCGCGCGGGTCTCGCCGCTGACCACCCCCGCCGCGCTGCTCGAGAGCCTGCCGCTCGAGCCCCAGCTCGCCGATGTCGTCCTGCGCGGCCGCGCCGACGTGACCGCGATCCTCGACGGCGCCGACGACCGCCTGCTCGTCGTCGTCGGCCCGTGCAGCGTGCACGACCCTGCCGCCGCGCTCGACTACGCGAGGCTGCTGCGGGCCGAGGCAGCGCGTCACGAGGACGACCTCTGCGTCGCGATGCGCGTCTACTTCGAGAAGCCGCGCACGACGACCGGCTGGAAGGGCCTGATCAACGACCCGCACCTCGACGGCACAGGCGATGTCGACGCCGGCGTGCGGATGGCGCGCGAGCTGCTGCTCGAGGTGCTGCGCCTGGGGCTGCCCGTCGGCTGCGAGTTCCTCGACCCGATCACGCCGCAGTACATCTCCGACGCCGTCTCGTGGGGCGCGATCGGCGCTCGCACGACCGAGAGCCAGGTCCATCGCCAGCTCGGCTCCGGCCTCTCGATGCCGGTCGGCTTCAAGAACCGCACGGACGGCAACGTCCAGGTCGCCGTCGACGCGGTGCGCGCCGCCGCGGCCCGGCACTCGTTCGCCGGCGTCGACCTCAGCGGGGTCCCGGCGATCCTCCACACGACGGGCAACCCCGACGGGCACGTCATTCTGCGCGGCGGGCGCGACGAGCCCAACCACGGCCCGGCCGGTGTCGCGGCGGCGCTTGCGAAACTCGCCAAGGCGGGCCTGACCGAGCGCCTCGTGATCGACGCCTCGCATGACAACAGCGCCAAGGACCACGAGCGCCAGCCGGCGGTTGCGGCCCAGATCGGCGCACAGGTCGCGCGCGGCAACCACGCGATCACCGGCGTGATGCTCGAGTCGTTCATCGTCGCCGGGCGCCAGGACGTCGTCGACGGAGTCGCCCCGACGTACGGGCAGTCGATCACCGACGCCTGCATGGACTGGGAGGCCACGGTCGGTGTGCTCGACGGGCTCGCCGCCTCGGTGCGCACGCGCCGCGCGCTCGGGTGACCCCGGCGCGCGCATGAGGGTGGCGCTCGTCGGGGTCGGGCTGATCGGCGGCTCGATCGGGATGGCCGCGCGCAGCCGGCTCGGCGCGCACGTCGTCGGCTGCAACCGCAGCCCGGCAGCGCTCGAGGTGGCGCTGCGCCGCGGGGCGATCGACGAGGCAGCGGCGAGCATCGCCGACATCGGCACGGCCGACATCGCGATCGCCGGCGTCGCGGTCGACGCGCTGCCGGACACGGTTCGCGCGCTCTGCGCCGCGCTGCCCGACGCGGTCGTCACCGACGTCGGCTCGACGAAGGCCGCGCTCGTCGGGGCGATCGACAATGCGAACTTCATCGGCGGGCATCCGCTCGCAGGTGCGGAGCTGGTCGGCGTCGCGCATGCCCGCGACGACCTGTTCGACGGCGCCACCTGGTACCTGACGCCCTGCGAGCAGACGCCCGGCGTGCTCTACGAGCGGCTCGCGCGCTTCGTGTCCGGGATCGGCGCGGTTCCGACGGCGATCGCGCCCAACGACCACGACCGGCTGATGGCCGCGGTCTCGCACCTGCCTCATGTCGTCGCCAACCTGCTTGTCGCCCAGGCCGCGGAGGCACTTGGGGGCGAGACCCTGCCGGCGACCGGGCCGAGCTTCCGCGACGCGACGCGCGTCGCCGGCGCCAACCCCGAGCTGTGGGCGCAGATCTACCGTGCCAACAGCGAGGCGCTGAGCGCGCAGATCGACGATCTCGTCCGGCGGCTCAGCGACGTGCGCTCGCTGTTGACCGGCGACAGCGGCGTGCTCGCGGCGTGGCAGGCGGTCGCGGCGCAGCAGCGCCGGGCGCTACTCGAGGTCGGGCTTGCCGGCGGCGACGAGCTCCGCGAGCTGCGTCTCGCGGTTCCCAACCGCCCCGGCATCGTCGCGCAGATCGCGCTCGCGCTCGGGCGCGCCGGGATCAACATCTCCGATCTGTCGCTGACGCCCGAGGCCGACAACCGCACCGGGCTGATCGCGTTGTGGATCGCCGCCGGCGACGCCCCACGGGCGATCGGCCTGCTCGCCGAGTTCGGGTACGACGCCTCGTGAGCAACACGCGCTTTGAGCCCTCGGGTCCGCTGCGAGGCGCCGTCGTCGCCCCGCCGGACAAGTCGATCTCGCATCGTGCGGCGCTGCTCGGCGCGATGTCGGTGCAGCCGGTGCGGATCACGAACTACCTGATGGCCGAGGACACCCTCTCGACCCTCGAGGCGATGCGGGCGGTCGGCGCCGTCGTCGACGAGGGCGCCGACGGGACGGTCGTCATCCACGGCCGGGGCCTGCTCGATGCCGCCGAGGCGGGCGGGCCGATCGACGTCGGCAACGCGGGCACGCTCATGCGCCTGCTGCCGGGCTGGCTGGCAGCGCAGGAGGGGCGGATCTTCGTGCTCGACGGCGACGACTCGATCCGCCGCCGGCCGGTCGACAGGATTGCCGCGCCGCTCGCCATGATGGGCGCCCAGATCGAGGCGAAGGAGGGCCGCTTCGCGCCCTTCGTCGTCTACGGGACCCGGCTACGGGGGGTCACGTACGAGATGCCCGTCGCGAGCGCGCAGGTGAAGTCGTGCGTCCTGCTGGCAGGGCTCAACGCGGAGGGCAGCACGAGCGTGATCGAGCCGGAGCCGAGCCGCGATCACACGGAGCGGATGCTCGCCGGGGCGGGCGTGTCGGTGACGCGCGATGGGCGCACGGTGACGGTGGCGCGCGCCGCGCGGCTCGAGGCCCAGCACGTCGTCGTGCCCGGCGACCTGTCGTCGGCCGCGTTCATGCTCGCGGCGGGCGTCCTCGTGCCCGGCTCGAGCGTCGCCGTGCGCGACGTCGGCGTGAACTGGACGCGCGCGGGATTCCTGCGCATCCTGCAGCGGATGGGCGCGCTCGTCGACGGCGAGCTCGAGGAGCCGTCGGTGGCCGTCGCGCCGAGTGAGCCGATCTGCGATCTCGCCGTCAGCGCCGGCCCGCTCGCCGGGACCGTGGTGGAGGGGGCCGAGGTGCCGCTGGCGATCGACGAGCTGCCGCTCGTCGCGCTGCTCGGCTGCTTCGCCGAGGGCGAGACGGTCGTTCACGGCGCGCAGGAGCTGCGCGTCAAGGAGTCCGATCGGATCGCGGGGGTCGTCGACGGCCTGCGCGGCCTGGGCGCGACGATCGAGGCGACCGATGACGGCTTCGTGGTGACCGGCACCGGTGGCCTGCGTGGCGGCACGATCGACGCGCGCGGCGATCACCGGATGGCGATGCTGGGCGCGGTCGCCGGCCTGGCGTCGCGCGAGGGCGTGGAGGTCATCGGGATGGAGGCTGCGGCCGTCTCGTATCCGGGATTCGAGCGGGATCTCGCCGCGATGGCGTAGGCGTCTTCGCGATTGCGTCCCGCATACGGACGCAATCGCGAAGACCCCTGCGAATCCGCCCGGCCTATGCTCACCCGATGCTGATCGCGATCGATGGCCCCGCCGGGGCGGGGAAGTCCACGGTCGCGCGGGCAGTCGCCGCGGCGCTGGGGATCACGTATCTCGACACGGGAGCGATGTACCGCTGCGTCGCGCTCGCCGAGCTGCGCGGCGCCGAGGACGCGCTCGAATCGGAGATCGAGCTCGGCGAGCGCGTGTTGCTGAACGGGGAGGACGTGACGGCGCAGATCCGCACGCCTGAGGTGACCGCCCACGCGTCGCAGATCGCCGCGCGTCCGGAGGTGCGCGGCCATCTCGTGGCACGCCAGCGGGCGATGATCCGCGCCGGCGACTACGTCGCCGAAGGGCGCGACATCGGCACCGTCGTGGCGCCCGGCGCCGAGCTGAAGATCTTCCTGACCGCCTCGCCCGAGGAGCGCGCGCGGCGCCGCGCCGCGCAGACGGGCGCCGACCCGGAGACCGTGCTGGCGGAGCAGCGCGAGCGCGACGAGCGCGACGCGACGCGCGAGCACTCGCCGCTGCAAGCGGCAGATGACGCGCTGCGCGTCGACACCACGGGTCAGACGGTGGACGAGGTCGTCGCGCAGATCGCGCGCATGGTCCAGGCCGTTCGATGAAGGTCGCGGTCGTCGGCTATCCGAACGTCGGCAAGTCCTCGCTCGTCAATCGCCTGACGAACTCGCGCGAGGCGGTCGTCCACGAGCGCGCCGGGATCACGCGCGACCGCAAGGAGATCGCGACCGAGTGGAACGGTCGCCGGTTCACCCTCGTCGACACCGGCGGGATGGACAACGAGGACCCGGATCCGATCGCCGGCTCGATCCGCGACCAGGCGCGCGCGGCGCTTGCCGACGCCCAGGTCGCGCTCTTCGTCTTCGACGCGAAAGCCGGGCTGCGGCCCGGCGACGACGAGCTCTGCGACCTGCTGCGCCGTTCGCACATCCCCGTCGTCGTCGCCGCCAACAAGATCGACAGCGTGAAGGACATCCCGCTCGCGATCGACGCGCACCGGCTCGGCTTCGGCGAGCCGATGCCCGTCTCGGCCGCGCAGGGCCTCGGCACCGGCGACCTGCTCGACCGCCTTGTCGAGCTGATGCCCGAGGACGACGAGGAGATCGACGACACGCTGATCCGGCTTGCGGTGATCGGCCGCCCGAACGTCGGCAAGTCCTCGCTCGTCAACAAGTTCGTCGGCTCGGACCGCGTGATCGTCTCCGACGTCGCCGGCACGACGCGCGACGCGATCGATCTGCCGCTCGAGTTCGACGGCCGCCGGCTCGTCGTCGTCGACACCGCGGGGATGCGCCGCCAGTCGAAGGTCACCGACTCCGTCGAGTACTACACGACGCTGCGCTCGCAGCGCGCCGCCGAGCGCGCCGACGTCGCGCTCGTCGTCTGCGACGCAAACGACGGGGTGACCGCCCAGGACCTGCGCATCGCGGAGCTCGCGATGACCTCCGGCTGTGCGACCGCGATCGTCCTGAACAAGTGGGACAGCGCCGAGATGACCGAGGCCGACCTCGACCACGAGCGGGCACACGTCGCCAACAAGCTGCGCCTGCGGCCCAAGGTGCTGACGGCGAGCGCGCTCACCGGCCGCAACCTGGAGCGCCTCCTGCGCGAGGTCGTCGCACTCGGCGACCGCATGCAGGGCCGCATCCCGACCCCGGAGCTGAACCGCTTCATCGGCGAGACCGTCCAGGCCCGCCAGCCGCCGGCCAAGCAGGGCCATCGCCTCAAGCTCCTCTACGGCGCGCAGATCGGCGAGCGCCCGCCGCGCTTCGCCGTGCAGGTCAACTCACGGCAGCGCGTGACGCGCGATTACGCGTACTTCTTCGAGAACCGGCTGCGCGCCCGCTTCGGGATGGACGGGATCCCGCTGATCATCGACTTCAACGAGCGCAAGTCGCGGCGCAGCGAGATCCGGTAGCGGGTCGCATGGATTCACGTGCCACGTTTGCGACCGAACCACTAGCCTTCTCGCAATGACGAACTTCGCCCAGCACGAGTACCTCTTCACCTCTGAGTCGGTGACGGAGGGCCATCCCGACAAGGTCGCCGATCAGATCTCAGACGGCGTGCTGGACGCCGTCATGGCGGAGGATCCCACCGGTCGCGTCGCCTGCGAGACCCTGGTGAACACCGGCTTGGTCGTCGTCTCGGGCGAGATCTCGACCGAGACGTACGTCGACATCCAGCAGATCGCGCGCGACACGATCCGCAAGATCGGCTACGTCGACGCCGATCTCGGCTTCTCCGCCGACTCCTGCGCGGTGCTCAACGCGATCGACAAGCAGTCGCCCGACATCGCGCAGGGCGTCGACCAGTCCTACGAGACGCAGGGCGGCGCATCGGCCGACGACGAGCTCGACATCGCCGGCGCCGGCGACCAGGGCATGATGTTCGGCTACGCGACGAACGAGACGCCAGAGCTCATGCCGCTGCCGATCTCGCTCGCCCACAAGCTCGCCAAGCAGCTCGCCGCGGTCCGCCACGACAACACGCTCGCCTACCTGCGCCCGGACGGCAAGACGCAGGTCTCCGTCCGCTACGCCGACGGCGTGCCGGTCGGCATCGAGAAGCTGCTCATCTCGACGCAGCACGCCGAGAGCGCCACGCGCGAGCGGATCCTCGACGATCTCTGGGAGCACGTCGTGCTGCCGATCCTGCCGGCCGAGCTGTACGACGCCAACGCGCTGCGCAAGGACTTCCTCGTCAACCCGACGGGCCGTTTCGTGATCGGTGGACCGGTCGGCGACTGCGGCCTGACGGGCCGCAAGATCATCGTCGACACGTACGGCGGAATGGCGCGCCACGGTGGCGGCGCGTTCAGCGGCAAGGACCCGTCGAAGGTCGACCGCTCGGCCGCGTACGCCGCCCGCTGGGTCGCGAAGAACATCGTCGCCGCCGGCCTCGCGGACCGCTGCGAGGTGCAGGTCGCCTACGCGATCGGCGTCGCGCACCCGGTCTCGGTCATGGTCGAGACGTTCGGCACGGAGAAGATCGGCCGCGACAAGATCGCGGCGCTCGTCGACGAGCACTTCGACCTACGGCCTGGCGCGTTCCGTGCCGAGCTCGACCTGCATCGCCCGATCTACCAGAAGACCGCGGCCTACGGGCACTTCGGCCGCGACGACGCCGACTTCACGTGGGAGCAGACCGGCAAGGCCGACCTGCTGCGCGAGGCCGCCGGCCTCAGCGCGCAGCCCGTCTAGCCACGCGTTCCCGGGCTCATCTCCGGCGCGCCATCGGGGGGTGGCGCGCCGGTTTGAGCTTCTGAGCGACCAGCGCGACACGACTTCTATCCTGCGCGCTACGCCATGCCCGCCGCCGACTATCACTACGACCCCGCCGAGATCGAGCCGCGCTGGCAGCGCGTCTGGGCCGACGAGGGCACCTGGGAGGTCGACAACGACGACGCCGGCGAGGGCCCGACGTCGTACGTGCTGGAGATGCTGCCGTACCCGAGCGGCGAGCCGCACATCGGGCATCTGAAGGTCTACTCGGTCGGCGACGCCGTCGCGCACTTCCACCGTCGTACCGGCCGGCGCGTGCTGCACCCGATGGGCTACGACGCATTCGGCCTGCCCGCCGAGAACCACGCGATCAAGACCGGCCAGCACCCGCGCGACTCGACGGACGCGGCGATCAAGGAGTTCCAGCGCCAGTTTCGCCGCTGGGGCGTCTCGATCGACTGGACGCGCGAGTTCGGCACGCACGAGCCGCGCGTGTACCGCTGGACACAGTGGATCTTCCTGCAGCTCTTCAAGCACGGCCTGGCCTACCAGAAGGAGGCCGCCGTCAACTGGGATCCCGTCGAGGAGACGGTGCTCGCCAACGAGCAGGTCGTCGACGGGCGCGGCGAGCGCTCGGGCGCGCTTGTCGAGGTGCGCCAGCTCAAGCAATGGTTCTTCCGCATCACCGACTACGCCGACCGGCTGCTGAGCGAGCTCGATTCGATCCGCTGGCCCGAGCACGTCAAGACGATGCAGCGCAACTGGATCGGGCGCAGCGAGGGTGCCGAGGTCGTCTTTCGCAACGAGGATCTGGATCCCGCCCACCCGATCGACTACGCGGTCTTCACGACGCGACCCGACACGCTGTTCGGCGCGACGTTCTTCGTCATGGCGCCCGAGCACCCCGACGTCCTGCGGCTTGCGGCGGGCACCGAGCATGAGGACGAGGTTCGCGCCTACGTCAACCATTCGCTGACGGCCGACAAGACGATGCGCGGCGACGTCGACAAGCCGAAGACCGGCGTGCCGCTCGGGCGCACCGTCACGAATCCCGTCAACGGCAAGCAGCTGCCCATGTACGTGGCCGACTACGTCCTGATGGAGTACGGCACGGGCGCGATCATGGCCGTCCCGGCGCACGACGATCGTGACTTCGCGTTCGCGCAGGCCTTCGACCTCCCGATCACGCGAGTCATCGAAGGTCCGGACGACGTGCTGCCGTACAGCGGCGACGGGCCGCTGATGAACTCCGCCGCCGAGTTCGACGGGCTCCACAACCGAGCCGCGCTCGAGGCGATCGTGCAGTGGCTCGAGCGCGAGGGCAAGGGCCATCTCTCGGTGAACTACCGGCTGCGCGACTGGCTGATCTCACGCCAGCGTTACTGGGGGACGCCGATCCCGATCATCCACTGCCCGACGTGCGGCGCCGTCCCGGTGCCAGACGCGGACCTGCCGGTCGTGCTGCCCGACGTCGAGGACTACAAGCCGCGGGGCCGCTCGCCGCTTGCCGCCGCTGAGGACTGGGTGCGCGTCGACTGCCCGCAGTGCGGCGGCGCGGCCAAGCGCGAGACGGACACGATGGACACGTTCGTCGACTCGTCCTGGTACTTCCTGCGCTACTGCGACGCGGCGAACGACGAGGCCGCCTGGGATCCCGCCGTGGTCGCTCGCTGGATGCCGGTCGACCAGTACATCGGCGGTGTCGAGCACGCGATCCTGCACCTGCTGTATGCGCGCTTCTTCACGAAGGCGCTGGCCGACCTCGGCCACCTGCCCGCCGAGATCCAGGAGCCGTTCGCGGCCCTCTTCACGCAGGGGATGATCCTGCGCGACGGCGAGAAGATGTCGAAGAACCGCGGCAACGTCGTCTCGCCGAAGACGCTCGTCGAGCGCTACGGAGCGGACACGGCACGCTCGTACATCCTCTTCATCGGCCCGCCCGATCAGGATGCCGACTGGTCCGACAGCGGGGTCGAGGGGATGCAGCGCTTCCTCGGTCGGCTTTGGCGGATGAGCGCAGAGGCCGCCGACGAGCTTCCCGACCATCCCGTCCCCGAGATCGATCCCGCCCGGCCCGACGACGAGCGGATCATGCGCAAGGCGCACTGGGCGATCGACAAGGTCACGAGCAACATGAGCGAGCGCTTCAACTTCAACACCGCGATCGCCGCCGTCATGGAGCTGCTGAACGAGGTCACGCCCGCCAAGCGTGGCGCTGCCTCGCCCGGCGCGGTCCGCTTCGTGCTCAGCAGCGCCGCGTCGCTGCTGTTCCCGTTCGCACCGCACGTCAGCGCCGACGCCTACCACCTGCTGACCGGTGAGCGCGTCTGGGAGCAGCCGTGGCCTTCGGCCGACCGCGAGTTCCTCGAGACACCGACGTTCGAGCTCGTCCTGCAGGTCAACGGCAAGGTCCGCGACCGCGTCCAGGCGCCCTCGCAGGCATCGCGCGAGGAACTCGTCGCCCTGGCACACGGGTCCGAGCGGATGACGCAGTTCATCGATGGCAGCGAGGTCGTGAAGGAGATCGTCGTACCGGGCAAGCTCGTCAACGTCGTGATCCGCCCGGCCCGCTCCGCGGTCTAGCGCGCGGTTTCGTGGCTTTCCGCGCCGAGCTCGCGGTCCGTGCCGACGTGCGCGGCCGAGTCCAGGCGACCGGCTTTCGCGCCGCGACCGTGCAGCGAGCCCGTTCGCTGGGCGTCTGCGGCTGGGTCCGCAACGCCGACGACGGCGGCGTGCTCGTCCACGCCGAGGGAGCCACGACGGCGGTCGACGCGCTCGTGTCGTTCCTGGGGGAGGGGCCGCCGGCGGCCCGCGTCGATGGGATCACGGTCGATCGGACGAAGGTCGAGGGCCATGAGCAGTTCGCCGTGCGCGGCGTGAGCGCGGGCGTCTTCGTGATCCAGCAGCACGCGGCGACGGCGCTGCACTTCGATCTACGGCTCGAGGTCGACGGCGTCATGCGTTCCTGGGCGCTGCCGAAGGGACCGTCGCTGGATCCTGCCGTCAAGCGCTTCGCCGTCGAGGTCGCCGACCATGGCCTGGAGCACAACGCGTTCGAGGGCAGGCTCGGGGACGGCGGTGTGATCGTCTGGGATCGAGGCAGCTACGAGCAGGGTGGCCGTGTCGCCTGGCCCGAAGCGCTCGCCCGCGGGCACGCGGTCTTCGTCCTGCACGGCGAGAAGTTGCGCGGCGGCTTCGCGCTGCAGCGCACACGACCCGGGCCGAAGGCGCAGTGGCTGCTGATCAAGCGCCGCGACGAGCAAGCGGTCCCGGGCTCGAACATCGTGGTCACGCGGCCGGAGTCGGTCGTCAGCGGGCGCACGCTCGACGAGATCCTCGGCTGAGCCCAGTCGGATGCGCCCAGCCGCGCGAACTTAACAAGCGCCTAACGATCGGGGCTTGATGACAGGGCGGTCGGCATCGGATGATCGCGGCGAGAGGCAGGTTTGGTGCCTCGCAGTCGATCCACGAAAGGGGGTTGGTCGATGGTCACTCCAGGAAAGTTCTTCCTCGCGCTGCTGGCCGGCATCGCGATGCTCGTCGTCATCGGGCTCATGGTCGTCCTGCCGGATACCGGGCACTACGCGAACATCGCCCACTGATCGATCGGGGTTGGGCGGGCTGGAAGCAGTGACTCCAGCCCGCTCGCAGCCTCCGTCATAGCCACTCGGCTCGGCTCGTCGGGGAAGCCGGCGGGCCGCCGTTGCGAGCTGCACGATCGCTGCGCAGCATCGTCGCGATCCGCGTGTCCGATTGCGCGATTTCATGCCTAGCCTCGAATCGTGTCCGACATCGACCGTCCGCGGCTGGTGCTCTACCTCGCGCTCGGGCTGGCCGTGTGCCTGCTGGGCGCCCGCTACCTCGTCGGGCAGGCGGCGTCACCGGCCCCTGCTCCGATCGGCGCCGCCGCGCGGACGGGCACGGACTCGAGCGCGACGCACTCCGTAGCCGGTGACGGCGCTGCGGCAGGCGACGGCGACGCGGCCGGCGTCGCGCTCGGACGATCCGACGACGGCCCCATCACGGTCGATGTCGCCGGGGCGATCCGGCACGCCGGGGTGTACCGGCTGCCGGCCGGTTCGCGCGTCGACGACGCCGTGCGCCGCGCCGGCGGGCCGACGCACGACGCCGAGCTCTCGGCGCTGAACCTCGCTGCCAAGCTCGACGATGGCCGCCAGGTGCTCGTGCCGCAGCATGCGCCGGCAGCGGGCGGCGCGGGGGCTGTGCCCGCACCGGCGTCGGCGGCAAGCGATCCGCAGGGCGCGGCAACCGGCGCCTCCGCGGCTCCGGTCAACCTCAACACCGCGACGCTCGAGCAGCTCGACACGCTCGACGGCGTCGGTCCCGGGATCGCGCAGCGAATCCTCGACTACCGCCAGCAGCACGGTGGCTTCTCGCGTGTCGAGGAGCTCGGCGAGGTGCCCGGCATCGGCCCGAAGCGGCTGGCGGCGCTGACGCCGCGCGTTGCGGTCTGACCCGCCCGCCGATGCCGCGGCCAGCCGTACTCTCCGAGCATCCACGTCATGTGCTGCTGGCGGCGCTCGTCGGCGGACTGGTCGTCGGTCCGCGCTGGCCCGCTGCGCTGGCGCTGGGGCTCGCCGTTGCGCTGCTCGTCGTCCCAGACCCGCGCCTGCTACTTGGCACGCTCGCCGCGCTCCTGGCGGGCGCGGTCCTCGCCGACGCGCGGCTGGCGGCGCTCGATCGCAGCGCGCTCGTCCTCGGGCCGCTCCATGGCCGTGCGACGCTACTGGAGCACCCCCGCACGCGATCGTTCGGAACGCGCATCGCGGCCGTGCGAGTGCGGGGCGAACGCGTCCTGCTCGAGGCATCGTCGCGTGTGCACTGGCCGGCGACGGCCGCGCCGGGCGTCGTGCTCGACGTCGGCGGCGAGCTCGTGCCGTTGCGTCCGTTCGACGCCTACGAGCGGCTGCGGGGAGCGCACGCGCTGTGGCGGGCGTCGTCGATCGGCGACAGCGGCGCTCGCCGCGGCGGGCTGCTCGGCGTGCTTGACGGCGTGCGCGCGCGCAGCGAGCGTGCCCTGACGGCAGGCCTGCCCGTGCCCGAGGGCGAGCTCGCGCGAGGAATGGTGCTGGGCCAGGACGGTGCGCTCGACGACCAGCTGCGCGACGACTTCCGCACGAGCGGCCTCGCGCATCTCGTCGCCGCCAGTGGCGCGAACATCGCGCTGCTGGCGGCGCTCGTGCTCGCGCTGGGCGCGCTCGCCGGACTCGGGCTCAGCGCTCGCCTGTGGCTCGCGCTGGCGGTCGTCGGCGCCTACGTCCCGCTGGCCGGCGGCGGTCCGTCGATCCAGCGGGCGGCAATCATGGGCGGTGCGGGCCTCATCGCGGCGCTAGCCGGGCGGCCCGCCTCGCGTTGGTACGCGCTGCTGCTGGCTGCTTCTCTCACCCTTGTCTGCAACCCGCGCTCGGCGCAGGACGTCGGCTGGCAGCTGAGCTTCGCCGCGGTGCTCGCGCTGCTCGCGCTCGGTCCGGCGATCCGGGGCCGGCTCGTCACCGCCGGCCTGCCGCATGCGCTCGCCGATGCGGTCGCGGTCACCGCAGCCGCGACCGCCGGGACCGGACCGCTGATCGCGCTGCATTTCGAGAGCCTGTCGCTCGTCTCGCTACCGGCGAACGTGCTCGCTGCGCCCGCCGTCGCGCCGGTGATGTGGCTCGGGACGCTTGCCGGCGTGCTCGGTCAGGTGGCGCCGGCCCTTGCGCAACCCGTGGCGGCCGTCACGGCGCTGCCGCTCGCCTACCTGACATGGCTCGCGGGGCGTGCCGCCGCCCTGCCGTTCGCCCAGGTCGGCGTGCCGTCGCCGGGACCGGTGGGCGCGCTGGCGGCGTACGCCGCCGCGGGACTGGCGGCGCTCGCATGGCGACGACTCCCGCGGGCTGCGCGGCGCGGCGCGGCAGCCCTCTTCCTTGTCGGCGCGATCGGCGCCGTCGCCGGGGTGGCATGGCATGCCCGAGCGCCGGCGGCACCGCGCGACCTGACGGTCTCGTTCCTCGATGTCGGGCAGGGCGACGCGACGCTCATCCAGCACGGTGGCGCCGCCGTGCTCGTTGACACCGGACCACCCGGCGCCCCCGTGCTCGCGCGCCTGCGTGCAGCCGGCGTCCGTCGTCTGAACGTGCTCGTGCTCACGCACGACGCGCTCGACCACGACGGCGGCGCGCCCGCCGTGCTCGGCCATCTGCCGGTCGGGCTCGTGCTCGACGGGGAGGAGGCGACACCGCACGCCACGATCCGCAAGCTCGCGTCCGCGGACCACGTCCGCCGGATCGCCTCAGACGCTGGGCAGGTGCTGCGCGCCGGGCCGATCGAGCTCGATGTCCTGTGGCCGCACCGCCTGCCGACTGCACCTCCCGGCGCCGAGCCGAACGACCGTGCCACGGTGCTGCACGTGCGTGACGGCGCCTTCGATCTGTTGCTCACGGCCGATGCCGAGTCCAACGTCGTCGCCGGCTTGGACCTGCCGGTCGTCGAGGCGATCAAGGTCCCGCATCACGGCAGTGACGACCCCGGCCTGCCGGGGCTGCTCAGCCGGCTGCGGCCGCAGATCGCCGTCATCGAGGTCGGCGCCCACAACACGTACGGCCATCCGACCCCGTCGACGCTGGCGGCGCTGCATGCCGCGGTGCCGATCGTGCGGCGCACCGATCGCGGCACCGTCCGCCTGACGATCCACGACGGGCGGATGCGTGTCACGGGCGGGCAGTGACTCGGCCCGCCCGGCGCGACGCGCATACGGCGGGCGGGTGGGGACGGAGTCCTGCCAGCCGGCGTCGGCATCCCTGGGCTTCTGGCACGACGTTCCTGGACGACCCACTACTCTCGCCGTCGATGCCGGAGTTCAAGCCCGCCTACGTCATCCACGGCGACGACCACGGTCGTGTCGGCGAGCGCCGTGCGGCGCTGCGCGCGCTCGCCGAGCGCGAGGCCGGCTCGGCGGGCGTCGAGTGCTTCGAGGGTGCGAGCTCGGAGCCCGACATCGTCGCCGGTGCGATCGCGGCGATGACGTTCGCGATCGGGCGGCGCTTTTTGATCGTCGACGGCGTCGAGCGCTGGAAGGAGTCCGACCTGGCAGCGCACCTGCTGCCGGCGCTGGCAAGCATCGGGCCGGACATGACGATCGCCTTCTTCGGACGTGAGGACGGGCGCTACAAGGTCAGCGCGACGCTCCTCAAGGCCGTCGAGAAGGCCGGCGGCAGCGTCGCCGCGGAGCGGACGCTGAAGGCCAAGGAGCTGCCCGCGTGGCTCCGCGCGGAGGCCCAGAGGCTCGGCGTGACGATCGACCGCGACGCCGCGCAGGCGCTCGTCGCCCACGTCGGCGAGCGCCAGCAGCGGCTGCTGCGCGAGCTCGAGAAGCTCGCTCTCGAGCTCGGCTCCGGCGCCAGGATCGGCACCGAGGAGGTCGACCTCGTGGCCGCGCACTCCGCCGAGCACCAGGTCTGGGGTCTCGTCGACACGCTCGTGGCCGGCGACGGTGCGGCGACGATCGCCGCATACCTAGAGCTGGCGGCTCAGGGCGAGTCGCTCGCTCGGCTCGTCCCGCTGCTCGCGCGTCGCGTGCGGGAGGTGCTGGCGATCGCGCTGGCGCTCGAGGCGGGGGAGGCGCCGGCGCAGATCAAGGCTTCGATGAAGGGCAACGCATGGGCGCTCGACCGGCGGATCTCGGAGGCGCGGCGCTCGGACGCCGATCGGCTCGGGCGCACGCTCGAGCTGCTCGCCGACCTCGAGCTCGCCGCGCACGGCGCAAGCGAGCTGAGCGACGCCACCGAGGCGATTCGCGCGATCATGCGGATCGCGGCCTGAGCGTTGCGCCGGCCGGGCCCTACGCCGTCGGATCGATCCCGGTTGCCGCGCGCGCTCAGGGGGCGTCCGCGGTGAGGGCGTCGCGGGCGGCTCTGCTCGGTTCAGCCCTGGCCGCGGCGGCGATTGCCGTCGCAGCGGTTCTCGGGGCGGGCCCGGTCGCAGCGGCGAGCGCGGCCGCAAGCGCCGCCACGGCAGCGCCGCATTGCTACGGGGCGGCCGCCCACGATCCGAGCAACCCGTGTCCCAACCCGGTGCTGTCCGCCTACCCGGCCGAGGGATCGGTCGCGAGCTTCCCGTACACGACCGACTGCAAGCTCGTGCACGAGCAGCCTGGGCCGGTCTGCACGTTCGGCGTCTCAGCCGCGCAGGCGAAGGCGCACATCGCGCTGATCGGCGACAGCCATGCGCTGCACTGGCGCGCGGCGCTCGAGGACGCTGCACACACGATGCACTGGCGCGGCTACTCGATCACGACCGCCGGCTGCATCTTCTCGGCGGCGAGCAGGTATCTGCCGGCTGGATTCCGCGCCGACTGCGACCCCTGGTACCGAGCGGCGACGGCGTGGTTCCGCCAGCATCCAGAGGTCAGCACGGTGTTCGTGTCGCAGTTCGCTCCGACGCCGGTCGTGCCGCCCGCCGGCGAGTCCTACGGCGTCACGAAGGTCACGGGATTCCAGCGCACATGGCGCGCCCTGCCGAAGACGGTCAAGCACATCATCGTGATCCGCGACACGCCGGCCACGACCGACGCGGCGCGCGCGTGCGTGCGGACGGTGCTCGCGGCGGGCACGCAGGCCCCGGGCCCGGCCTGCGAGACGCCGCGCTCCGTCGCGCTGCGCTGGGATACGGCGGTCACGGCCGCGACGGACCTGCACTCGCCGCGCTACGGATCGGTCGACCTGACGGACTTCTTCTGTGATCGCAGCAACTGCGAGCCGGTCATCGGCGGCGTGCGCGTCTACAACGACGACGACCACATCACGGCGGTCTACTCTCGCACGCTCGCGCCGTACCTCGTGCGCAAGGTGCGCGCGCTGATGACGACCTGGTAGCGGCCTACTCGGCGGCAGCGTCCATCGCGCGCTGCAGGATGCCGCGCAGGGCGTGCTGATCGTCGATCGTGAGACCCGCCAGCTCGATCGGCACCTCCTGGATCGCCGCCTGCAGCCGAGCCCGAAGCTCCATGCCGCGCTCGGTCACCACGAGCATGCGCATGCGGCGATCGTGCTCCGCCGAGCGCCGCTCGACGAGGCCGTGCGCCTCCAGGCCGTCGACGAGGCCGGTCACGTTCGAGCTGTCGCAGTGCAGCTGCGTCGCGAGCTCGCGCATCGGAATCGGCCTGTCGGGGTCGAGCGCGTTGAGCGCGAACATCTGCGGCGGGCTGAGCCCGAACTCCGCGGCGACGCTCAGCATCCGCGGCCGCATCCTCCAGAACAGGCGCCCCATCAGCGACCAGGCCTCCTGGAGGGCCGGAGAATGGTTCACGGTTGAAGCCATTGAGTATCAGGATAGTGGATCACCCGGATAGTTGACAACCTCAACCAATGCCCTAGGATGCGCGCCATGAGTCAAGCGAGCGCAATCGACGTGCAGGGCCTCGTCCGCGAGTTCAAGGGCGGCGTGCGGGCCGTCGACGGCATCGACCTGCAGGTCGCCGAAGGCGAGATCTACGGGTTTCTCGGCCCCAACGGCGCGGGCAAGTCGACGACGGTGAAGGTCCTCACGACGCTGTTGCCGCCGACCGGCGGACGGGCGACCGTGGCGGGCTACGACGTCGCGACCGAGGGCTCCAAGGTGCGATCGATGATCGGCGTCGCGCTGCAGGACGTCGCGCTCGATCCGATGCTCACCGGGCGCGAGCACATGCGCCTGCAGGGCGGGCTGCAGGGGATCCCGCGCGCCGAGCGCGGCCGGCGCGGCGACGAACTGCTCGAGCGTGTCGGCCTGTCGGACGCCGCGGACCGCAAGTCGGCGACGTACTCGGGCGGGATGAAGCGCCGGCTCGATCTCGCGCTGGCACTCCTGCACCACCCGCGCATCCTCTTCCTGGACGAGCCGACGACCGGGCTCGACGTGCAGTCGCGCACGGCGCTGTGGGAGGAGGTCGAGCGCCTCGCACGCGAAGAGGGCACGACGGTCTTCCTCACGACGCAGTACCTCGAGGAGGCCGACGTGCTCGCCGACCGCGTCGGGATCATCGACCGCGGGACGATCGTCGCCGAGGGGACGCCGGCTGCGCTGAAGGCCGAGGTCGCCAAGCCGACTGTCGAGCTCGTACCGCGCGACGGCGACGACTGCGCGGCGGTGGCCAACGCGCTCGCGCCGTTCGGCGAGTCGGTCGGCGCGCGACACGCCGGATCGGTTGCCGTGCGCCTGCATTCCGGCGCCGAGCAGCTCGCCGACATCGTCCGCGCGCTCGACCAGGCGAACATCGCCGTCGCCAACCTCGCGCTGCACGAGCCGACGCTCGACGATGTCTTCCTCGCCAAGACGGGTCGCAGCCTCGAGGGTGCCGCCGACGCTCCTGCCGACGGTGGCGGCGAGGGTGCCGGCTCGGCGCGCGAGCCGGCCGGAGCGAGCCGATGACGGCGATCGCCACGAGCAGCCTGCCGACGCAGGTCGGCCTGCTCGCCGGGCGCGCGGTGAAGCGGATCGTCCGTAACCCCGCGCAGATGGTGTTCCCGATCCTCTTCCCGCTGATCCTGCTCGGCGTCAACTCCTCGGGCCTCGCGGTCGCGACGAAGATTCCCGGCTTTCCGACATCGAGCTTCCTCGACTTCGCGCTCGCGATGCCGTTCATGCAGGGCGCGCTGTTCGCCGCACTGAACGCGGGGCAGGATCTCGCCCGCGACATCCAGGGCGGGTTCCTCGACCGGCTGTCGATGACCCCGATGTCGGGCGCGGCACTGCTTGCCGGGCAGCTCGGCGGCGCGCTCTTCACGGGCGTCATCAGCGCCGTCCTCTACCTGCTCGTCGGAATCGCGTTTGGCGCCGGGATCGCAAGCGGCATCGCCGGCGCACTCGTCCTGATCGTGCTCGCGATCACGATCTCGTTCGCGTTCGCGTGCTTCGGCACGTTCATCGCGCTGCGGGCCGGAACGGGCGAGGCCGTGCAGGGCTTCTTCCCGCTCTTCTTCGTCCTGCTGTTCCTCAGCTCGGCGCTGTTCCCGCGCGACCTCATCCAGCAGGACTGGTTTCGCACCGTCGCGACGTATAACCCGGTGTCCTACCTCGTCGAGGGACTGCGCAGCCTGATCATCACCGGCTGGGACGGCGCGGCGCTCGCGAAGGCCTTCGGCATCGCCGCGATCGCGATTGCCCTCTTCTTGACCCTCAGCTCACGGGCGCTGCGCACGCGTCTGACGCGGACATGATCGCCCGTACCCGATCCGTGGCGCTCGCCGTCGCGTGGCGTTCGATCCACAACGCGTTCACGAATCCGGCCTTCATCCTGCCGAGCGTGCTCTTCCCGCTCTTCTTCTTCATCGCGTTCGCCGGCGGGCTGTCGGGTGTCTCGAAGGCCCCGAACTTCGACTTCAAGTCGGGCTACACGTCATTTCAGTTCGCGTTCGTCTGCATCCAGGCGTCGGCGTTCGGCGGCGTCTTCACCGGCTTCTCGATCGCGGCCGACTTCGAGTTCGGCTTCGCCCGCCGGCTGCTGCTTGCTGCGCCCAATCGCGGCGGCATCGTGATCGGCTACATGATGGCGGCGATGACCCGCGCGACCTTCGTGCTGTCGGTCGTGTTCGTCGCCGGCCTGATCAGCGGCATGCGGATCGACGGCTCGATCGGCGACCTGTTCGCGATCCTCGCGCTCGCGCTCTGTGTCAGCGCGACGTCGACGCTGTGGGCGGCCGGCATCGCGATGCGGCTGCGCACGATGCAGGCCGGCCCGGTCATGCAGATGCCGGTCTTCATCCTGCTCTTCCTGGCGCCGGTGTACGTCCCGCTGAGCCTCGTCGAGGGGTGGGCGCACACGGTCGCGCGCTTCAACCCGGCGACGGCGTTCCTCGAGGCCGCGCGTGGCTTCATCTCCGGCGAGCCGACGAAGGTCGGCATCAGCGCAGCCTGCATCGCGGCGATGTTCACGCTTGCCGCGCTCTGGGCACGCGGCGGGTTGCGCAGCGCCGAGCGCGCCGGCTGACCGCGCCGCGGCCCGCCGCTGTCGCCCGACCGCCGGCCGTTGTAGGCTCGCGGCCGTGGACCTCGAGCCCAACGAGCACGTGATCTTCGAAGGCCACCCGTCCTGGCGGGCGATCCTCGGCTTCTATCTGAAGGGGCTCGTGCTCGTCGTCGTCGCGGCGGGCATCGCCTACGCTGCGGCGGGCACCGGGCCCGCGGTGGGCGCAGGCGCCGTCGTGCTCGTCATCCTGCTCGTCGTCGGCTATGTCAAGCGGCTGTTCACGACGTACACGATCACCAACGACCGGCTTCACATCCGGCGCGGGATCGTCGCCCGCGCCGAGCAGCAGACGACGATCAACCGGGTGCAGAACGTCAACACGAACCAGTCGGTGCTGCAGCGCATGCTCGTGATCGGCGACGTCGACTTCGACACGGCCGCCGGTGACGACTACGACTTCAGGTTCGCCGGCGTGGCGAAGCCACACGACGTCGTCGAAGCGGTCCATCGCGCGCAGCGCGAAGCCGACGCCACCGCGGCAAGCGAGCGCTAGCGGGGATTCAGGCTTAGGAGGGGGTGCCGCCGCGGCGAACGCGGGAGGCACGGGACTTCTTGCGGGCGCCGGTGTTGCGATGCAGCGCGCCGCGCTTGACGGCCTTGTCGATCAGGCTGACGAGCGCGCGATGCTCACTGTCGGCGAGCGTGTCGTCGCCGGTGGCGACGGCGGCCTCGAGGCGGTGGAAGTACGTCCGCACCGCCGAGGTGTAATGGCGGTTCTCGAGGCGCTCGCGCTCGGAGCGCAGGATTCGCTTCTTCTGTGAATGGATGTTTGCCATAAGCGTGAAGTAGCCGCGGACTGGGCCGCGGCTGGTCCCTAGAGTAGCGCACCGATGGCGACCCAAGTGCCCGCGAGGCCTGCCAAGTCTGGGCGGATCGCCCGCAACACCGCGATCTTCTCGATCCTGACCGGGCTGTCGCGCATCGCCGGGCTCGTGCGCGAGGTCGTCGCGGCCAGCTACTTCGGCACGGGCGGCCCGATCTCGGCCTTCACCTTCGCCTTCCAGGTCCCGAACCTCGTGCGCAGCCTGTTCGCCGACGCGGCGCTCAGCTCGGCGTTCGTGCCGGTCTTCACGGAGCTGATCGAGAAGGGGCGCCGGCGCGAGGCGTTCCAGCTGGCGTCGACGTTCGTCGTGCTGATCGTCGGGATCCTCGGCGCCCTCTGCGCGTTCTTCGTACTCGCCGCGCCGACGCTCATGCCGTTGCTGACCGGCAGCGAGTTCACGCCTGCACTCGACTCGCTGGCGAGCGGCCTGTCGCAGGTGCTCTTTCCGATCGTCCTGCTGCTCGGCCTCAACGGCTTGCTCGTCGGGATCCTCAACGCGTACGACCACTTCACGGTCCCGGCCCTGTCGCCGCTCGTCTGGAACGTCGTGATCATCGCGATGCTCGTCATCACGACGCCGATGCTGCACGGCAACCAGCAGCTCTACGCGTATGCGTTCGGCGTCCTCGCGGGGACGTTCGTGCAGTTGCTGATGGCGATCCCCGTCCTGCGACGGCTCGACTTCCAGTTCGAGTGGAAGCTGCGACTGGGCGATCCGCGCGTCAAGCAGGTGCTGGTGCTGATGCTTCCGGTGACGCTCAGCCTCGGGCTGATCAACTTCGACCTGCTGATCAACTCGACGCTCGGCTCGGAGGTCTCCGACGAGGCCCCGCGGGCGATCGACGCCGCATTCCGGATCTACATGCTTCCCCAGGGCATGTTCAGCGTCGCCGTCGCGACGGTGCTGTTCCCGGCGCTTGCGCGACTCGCGACGCGCGGCGACCACGAGGGCCTGCGCGCGATGGCGGCGACCGGCGTGCGCCAGATCTTCCTGCTGCTGCTACCGGCGGCGGCCTGCATGCTCGTGCTTGCCGAGCCGATGACGCAGCTCGTCTATCAGCGCGGGCACTTCAACAGCCACTCGACCGACCTCGTCTCCGAGGCGCTCTTCTGGTTCTCATTCAGCCTGCCGTTCGCGGGCGCGAACCTGCTGCTCACGCGGACGTTCTTCTCGCTGCAGCGCCCGTGGCTGCCGACGAAGCTCGCGGGAGCCTCGCTGCTCGTCAACATCGTCGTCTCGCTCGCCCTCTTCAAGCCGTTCGGGATCGCCGGCATCGTGATCGGGACGGCCGTCGCGAGCGTCGCGATGACGTATGGCCAGGCGCGCCAGCTGCGCAGCCTGCTCGGCGGCCGGCTCGAGGGCGCCGCCACGATGATGGCGGTCTCCCGGATGCTCGTCGCATGCCTCCTGCTGGCGCTCGTCTCCTACGTCCTCGAGCATGTCCTGCGCGGGCTGCTCGGGACGTCCACGATCGCGCAGATCCTGACGGTCGGCATCGCGCTGACCGGAGGGCTCGCGATGTACATCCGCGCCGTGCTCACGATGCATGTGCCGGAGGCGCTCGAGATCCGCGTCGCCGTGCAGGACCGCCTGCGCCGGGCGTAGCCAGGGGTCCAAGGCGCGCCGGGTCGCGCCCTACCCTGTAGGCGTGGCCGACCAAGCGCACATCCGCAACTTCTCGATCATCGCGCACATCGACCACGGCAAGTCGACGCTCGCCGACCGCATCCTCGAGATGACGAAGACCGTCGACCCGCGCGCGATGCGCGCCCAGGTGCTCGACTCGATGGACCTCGAGCGCGAGCGCGGGATCACGATCAAGGCGCAGGCGGTGCGGGTCCTCTACGAGGCCGAGGACGGCGAGACCTACCAGCTGCACCTGATCGACACGCCCGGCCACGTCGACTTCACGTACGAGGTGAGCCGCTCTCTCGCCGCCTGCGAGGGCGCGCTGCTCGTCGTCGACGCCTCACAGGGCGTCGAGGCGCAGACACTCGCCAACACGTACCTCGCGATCGAGGGTGGCCTCGAGCTGATCCCCGTGCTCAACAAGATCGACCTGCCAGGCGCCGAGCCCGAGCGCGTCGCCGAGGAGGTCGCCGACCTGCTCGGCGAGCCGATGGACGACATCCTCCACATCTCCGGCAAGACCGGCGCCGGCGTCCACGACGTGCTCGAGCAGCTCGTCGCGCAGGTGCCGCCTCCGTCGGGCGATCCAGATGCGCCGCCGCGCGCGCTGATCTTCGACTCCGAGTTCGACCAGTACCGCGGCGTGATCGTGTACATCCGCGTCGTCGACGGCGTCTTCAAGAAGGGCGACGCGATCAAGGCGATGGTCGGCGAGACCACGGCTGAGATCGACGACATCGGCTTCTTCACGCCGGCGATGGTCGTGACCACCCAGCTGAGCGCGGGCGAGGTGGGCTTCCTCATCACCGGCATCAAGGAGGTCTCCGCGCTCGCCGTCGGCGACACGCTGACGACGAAGGCGAATCCTGCGACCGAGGCGCTGCCCGGCTACCGCGACGTGCAGCCGGTCGTCTTCTGCGGCCTCTTCCCGATCGACTCCGACGACTATCCCGACCTGCGCGACGCGCTCGAGAAGCTCACGCTCAACGATGCCGCGCTCTCGTGGGAGCCCGAGGTGTCCGAGGCGCTCGGCTTCGGCTTTCGCTGCGGGTTCCTCGGCCTGCTGCACATGGACATCGTGCGCGAGCGCCTGGAGCGCGAGTACGACATCGAGCTGATGGCGACGATGCCGTCGGTGCGCTTCGACGTCACGCTCACCGACGGCTCGGAGATGGAGGTCCACATCCCGTCGGACTTCCCTGACCCGGGCCGCATCAAGGAGATCCGCGAGCCGATGATCGAGGCGTCGATCCTCACGCCGAAGGAGTACATCGGGCCGATCATGGAGCTCTGCATCGAGCGCCGCGGGACGCACAAGGGGATGCACTACCTGACCGCCGACCGCGTCCAGCTGTCCTACGACCTGCCGCTCGCCGAGATCGTCATCGACTTCTTCGACGCCCTGAAGTCGCGCACGCGCGGCTACGCGTCGCTGGACTACGAGCTCGGCGAGATGGTCGTCTCCGACATGGTCAAGCTCGACATCCTGCTCGGCGGCGAGCAGGTCGACGCGCTGTCGATGGTCGTGCATCGCGACAAGGCCTACGACCAGGGCCGCAACATCGTCGAGAAGCTGAAGAAGAAGATCCCGCGCCAGCAGTACGACGTGCCGATCCAGGCCGCGATCGGCGCCGCGATCATCGCCCGCGAGACCGTCAAGGCGTACCGCAAGGACGTCATCGCAGGCTGTTACGGCGGCGATATCTCGCGCAAGCGCAAGCTGCTGGAGAAGCAGAAGGCGGGCAAGAAGCGCATGAAGCAGGTCGGCCGGATCGAGGTTCCGCAGGAGGCGTTCCTCGCCGTGCTGGAGCTCGGCGACTGATCTATGGAGCGTCCGAAACAGGTTGCGTGTTTGGGCAACTTGTTTCGGACGCTCCCTTACGCCGCGTCGCGGTAGCCTCAACGGCGCATGACGGACGAGCCCACGTTCGATCTCGATGCGGCCGGCCTGCGCGCCGACGGTCCCGAGCTTCTCGCCGGCGTCGAGGTTCTCGCTCGCAAGCTCGAGCTGTCGCTGCCGAGCGCGACGACGGTCCAGCGCCGTGCGCGCCGGATGTTCTCCAAGGACAAGGTCGTGGCGTCGATCGAGGTCCGCCTCGGCACGACGCGCTACGGCGTGCAGCTCGAGGGCGCGCGGGTCACCGCCGACCGCCAGCAGGAGGTGCGCGGCGTCGTCATCAGGCGCGAGCCGCTCGAGCTGGCTGACTGGGTCGGCGCGCTCGAGCGCGAGCTGCGCGAAGCAGCCGTCGACAACGCCGAGGCGCGCGCCGCGCTCGAGCGTCTGGTCGGATAGGCGCGCTCGATGGGCTTTTTGGATCGTCTCAAGGGCCTCGGGGGCGACGACGAGGACGATGCCGAGCAGCAGGCCCGCGAGCGCGACATCGCGCGCATCGAGTCGGGCTCGATCCCGCTCGCCGCCGAGCAGCGCATCCGTGAGCTCGTCGCGGGGACGGCCTTCACGTCGGGACTGTCGGTTGCCGACTTCGCACTCACGCGCCTCGAGCAGATCCGGCCCGTCTGCCAGGTGATGGGCACCTCGGTCTACAAGGTCGGCTGGCAGAACTACCCGTGGTCCAGTGGCTGGGGCTCGGATGCCTCGCTGATCGAGCTCACCGCGCTCACGAACGCCTGGAACGACGCCCGCGCCCGGGCGCTCGGGCGGCTGGCCGAGGAGGCGAGCCACGCCGGTTCACACGCGGTCGTCGATGTGACGTTCGACAACCGCCGTCATGAGTTTCTCAGCGACGAGATCGAGGTGCTCGTCAACGGCACCGCCGTGCATCTGCCCGAGGGCACCGGCGCCTCGAACGCGCCCGTCCTGACGGACCTCTCGCTGCCCGACTACGTCCTGTTGCGCCGCGCCGGCTACGTACCCGTCGGCGTCGTCGCGAGCACGTCGGTCTTCTACATCGTGCCGAGTCGCCAGACGCGCCGGATGACGACCGGCTGGCAGCGCACGCAGCCAAACCAGGAGCTCACCGACTTCACGCAGGGCGTCTACGAGGCGCGCGAGAGCGCGCTGGGCCGGGCGTCCGCCCAGGCCCGCGCGCTCGGCGCCGGCGGGCTCGTCGGGATGAGCGTCGAGCATCACGTCGCGGTGCGCGAGGTCGAGCAGAACAACCAGACGCGCGAGGACCTGATCGTGACGTTCCACATCATCGGCACCGCGATCGCGCCCTCTGGTGAGCACCGCCCACTTGACCCACAGACGATCCTGCGACTCGGACTAGGAGCGACGAAACGCCCATGAGCGACTACGACCCCACATCGCTGGAGGGCGTGCCCGCGGCCGGCCGCGCCCGCCTCGAGCAGAACAAGGGGGGCCTCTTCACGTCGGACCTCTCGGTGGCCGAGTTCCTGCTCGTCAAGGAGGCGGGATTCGATCCGCTCGGCCTCGTCGTCGGCTCGTCGATCTTCCACATCGGCTTCCAGCAGTCGTCGTGGAAGACCAGCGAGGAGATGAAGGTCCTCTCCGAGGCGATGTATTCCGCCCGCGAGCTTGCGATGACGCGCATGGAAGAGGAGGCCGATCAGCTCGGCGCGGATGGCGTCGTCGGCGTGCGGCTCGAGGTCGGTCGCTACGACTGGGGCGAGAACATGGCCGAGTTCATCGCGATCGGGACCGCGATCAAGCATCGCGGCGAGGACGATCTGCATCGGGCTCCGAATGGGCGCCCGTTCACGAGCGACCTGTCGGGCCAGGACTTCTGGACGCTTTTGCGCAGCGGCCATCGCCCGGTCGGGATGGTGATGGGCTCCTGCGTCTACCACGTCGCACACCGAGGCATGTTCCAGGCGATGAAGCAGGCGGGCCAGAACGTCGAGCTGCCGAACTTCACGCAGGCGCTCTACGACGCCCGCGAGCTCGCGATGGAGCGCATGCAGGCCGAGGCCCAGGCGGTCGAGGCCGAGGGCATCGTGGGCGTGCAGCTGAGCGAGCGCAGTCACGGCTGGGGCAGTCACGTGATCGAGTTCTTCGCGGTCGGCACCGCGATCGTGCCGTTTGGCGAGGACCACGTCATCACCGCGCCGACGCCGGTCCTCGACCTCAGCTGATGCCTGCGCGAGCATGACGCCGGCTCGCGCGCGAGCGGCGAGCGGGCATCGCCTGCGCCCGCTGTCGCTGGCCGAGACGCTCGACGCCGCGTTGAAGATCTATCGCGCGAACTGGCGTGCGCTGCTGCGCACCGTCCTCGTCGTCGTCGTCCCGGCGCAGCTCGTCATCACGGCCGCAGACGCCGGCTACATCCTCTCCTCGCTGCACGTCGGCGGCTCATCGCAGACCACGCGGCAGACGCTCGAGGAGCTCAACCGCCATGTCGGCGGGCTGGCGATCGCGGCGCTCCTGCAACTCGCCGCGATCGGGCTTGCGACCGCGGCGAGCCTGCGCGTCATCGCGCAGGACTACCTCGGCGAGCCGCCCGACTGGCGTTCGTCGCTGGCTCACGCCCGCGCGCGGCTTGGGCCGCTGCTGGCGCTGATCGCGCTCTACGTGATCGGGGTCGGTGCCGGAACGGTCGCGTTCGCCGTGCCCGGCGTGTGGCTCTTCGTCGCCTGGGGGATGGCCACGCCGGTCCTGCTCGTCGAGGGCTTGCGCGGCCGTGCCGCGCTGCGACGCTCGTTCGTGCTCGTCCAGGGGCGCTGGTGGCGCACGTTCGGCACCCTGTTCGTCGGCTTCCTCTTCGCCGGAGTGCTCTCGACGAGCGTGCAGGGCCTCTTCGAGGCCGGGATCGTGCAGGTCGACGGCGACGCGCTGGTGCTGGCGCTCAGCGCGGTCGCCGGCGTCGTGGGCATGCTGCTGAGCACGCCGCTGCAGGCCGCGCTGCTGACCGTCGTCTACTTCGACCTGCGCGTGCGCAGGGAGGGCTACGACCTCGGCCTGCTCGCCTACGAGCTCGGCGGCGCGCCACCCGAGCCGCCGGTGGCGCCGGACGGCACGCGAACCCCGGAGCCCGCACCGTCGTTCACCGCCGGTCAGCCGGCGATCCGCGCGATGCCGCCACCGCCGGGCTGGGCGCCGCGCGTCGGCCAGCGGCACGAGACCGACGCCTGACCGCCATCGCCGGTGCCGACGCGCTAGAACTGAGCCGTATGCCCGTCAACACCGACGTCATCGGCAAGACGTTCGCTCCCGCGACGTACGTCGTCGGACGCGAGAAGGTGCGCGAGTTCGCACACGCAGTCGGTGAGACGAATCCCTTGTACCTCGATGTCGACGCGGCACGCGCGGCTGGCTACGACGACGTCGTAGCGCCCCCGATGTTCGCCGTCGTCTACAGCCTGCCGTCGGTCTGGCCGCTGCTCTTCGACCCGGAGATCGGGATCGACTTCGCGCACCTCGTGCACGGCGGCCAGGACTTCGACTGGGACGCGCTCGTCGTCGCCGGCGACGAGATCACGACGACGTCGAGCGTCAAGGACATCAGCGAGCGCCGCGGAATCGGGTTCTACGTCTTCGAGTCCGTGTCGGTCAACGACGGCGGCGAGATCGTCTGCACGGGGCTCTGGACGAACATCGTGCGGGGGGTCTGAGATGGGGCCAGGCGACGAGCTCGAGCCGCTGCGCGTCACGCCCGACAAGTACCAGACGGTGCGCTATGCCGGTGCGTCGGGTGACTTCAACCCGATCCACATCGACGAGGAGTTCGCGCGCGAGGTCGGCCTGCCGGGCCGGATCCTGCATGGGCTCTACACGATGGCGCAGGTCGCTCGGGCGCACACCGACGCCGGCGGCGGCCCTGAGTCGCTGAAGCGGCTCTGCGTGCAGTTCCGCGGCATGGGGCTGCCCGAGCAGGAGCTGCTCGTGACCGCCACGGTGCGTGAGGTGCGTGACGATGGGACGATCGTCACCGAGACGCACTGCGAGCAGGACGGCAAGAAGATCATCCGCAACGCCGAGGCCGAGCTCCGCCCGTAGGGCCCGCCCGGGGCCGCTCCTACAATCGGGCACGTGCTCACGCCGCGCCAAGAGCTGATCCTGCGCAAGGTCGTCCTCGCCTACCAGGCGACGGTGCAGCCGGTCGCGTCACGCACGCTCGCGGCCGACCCCGAGCTCCGCGCCGGTCCCTCGACCGTCCGCCACGAGCTCGCGATGCTCGAGGAGCACGGCCTGCTCGCCCACCCGCACACATCGGCGGGCCGCGTGCCGACGGACTCCGGTTACCGCTACTTCGTCGATCGCCTGCTGCCGGCGACCCGCACCCGAGCGACGCTCGAGCTCGAGCTGACGCGGCGCGAGGTCGACGAGGCGATGCGCGCGACGACCGAGACGCTGTCGCAGATCACGAACCTGCTCGCCGTCGTCACGGCCCCGCCGCTGGATACGGCGACGATCCGCCACATCGAGGTCCTGTTGCTGCAGCCGCAGATCGTGATGGTCGTGATCATCACCTCGACCGGCGGTGTCTCCAAGCGCGTCCTGACGTTTGGGCACGCGGTCGACAGCGGCCTCGTGTCGTGGGCGGCCGAGTTCCTCAACGAGCAGCTCGTCGGCATCGGGCTGGGCGCCCGCAAGCTGCATTCCAGGCTCGCCGACCCGACGCTCTCGCACAGCGAGCGTGGCTTCCTCGACAGCCTGATGCCCGCGTTTCGTGAGCTCGCCGCGACCGCCGAGGACACGCTCTACGTCGACGGCGCTGCGCGGCTGCTGCAGGAGCACCGCTTCCAGGACGTCGTGCAGATCAACGGCCTGATGCAGATGCTCGAGGGCCGCGTGGTGCTGCTCGAGATGCTGCGCGCTGCGCTCGGCGAGCGCAGCGACGTCGTCGTCCGGATCGGCTCGGAGAACGAGACGCCGGCGCTGCGCTCGCTGGCGATGGTCGCCTCGAGCTACGGCTTGCCGTTGCGGCCGCTCGGCACCGTGTCGCTGATCGGCCCGGTCGCGATGGACTATGGCGCGACGATCGGCGTCGTGCGTGAGGCTGCGGCCCAGCTGTCGCGCTTCGTCGAGGACGTCTACGACATCGACCGCGCGTGAGCAAGCGCGACTGCTACGAGGTCCTCGGCGTCGGCCGGGACGCCGATGAGGGCACCGTCAAGAAGGCGTTTCGCAAGCTCGCCCGCGAGCTGCACCCCGACGTCAACAACCACGATCCGGATGCCGAGGAGAAGTTCAAGGAGGCCGCCGAGGCGTACGAGATCCTCTCCGACCCCGAGCGCCGGCAGGTCTACGACCGCTACGGTCACGACGGCCTGAAGCGGGGCGGCCAGGCGCCGAGCTACGAGGGCTTTGGCTCGATCTCCGACCTCTTCGAGACGTTCTTCGGGGGCGGGGCGACGGGCCCGCGAGGAGGCGCCGACGTCCAGGTTTCGGTCGAGGTCACGCTCGAGCAGGCCGCTGCCGGCACGCCGGTCGACGTGCGCTACGAGGTCGTCGACCGTTGCGAGCGCTGCCACGGCAACGGTGCAGAGCCCGGCACGCCGATCAGGACCTGCGAGCGCTGCAACGGCAACGGCGTCCTGCAGGCCGTCAGCCGCACGCCGTTCGGCCAGATCGCGCGAACCGTCTCGTGCGACGTTTGCGGCGGCGACGGCAAGGTCGCCGAGAAGCGCTGCACGCGCTGCGCCGGGCGCGGCCGCGAGATGCTCACGCACACCGTGAGCGTCGACATCCCGGCGGGGATCGCCGAGGGCCAGCGGATCCGCGTCAGCGGCCGCGGGCACGCCGGCGAGGCCGGTGCGCCGGCCGGTGACCTCTACGTCCATGTCGTCGTCACCCCGCACGAGCAGTTCATCCGCGACGGCGACGACCTCGTCACGGTGCTCGACGTGCCCGCGCCGGTCGCGGCGCTCGGCGCGAAGCTCGAAGTGCCGACGCTCGACGGCGCCGAGGACGTCCACGTTCGCCCGGGGACGCAGCCGGGCGAGAGCTACGAGCTGCGCGGTCGCGGCATGCCGATCCTGCGCCGGCCCGGGCGGCGCGGCAACCTGCGCGTGATCGTGAACGTCATCATCCCGCGCCAGCTCAGCGACGAGCAGCGCCGGCTCGTCCAGCAGCTGGCCGACTCGATGACGGACGCGAACATGAGGTCCGAGGAGTCGATGTTCTCCAAGCTCAAGCGCGTCCTGAACGGGTGATCCGGCTCGCGATCCGCGTCGCGCGCGCCGATGCCGAGGTCGCGCTCGCGGAGCTGCTCGAGCTTGCGCCGGCCGGGGTCGAGGAGGTCGACCGCGGCGACACGATCGAATACGCGGTCTACGGCGCCGAGGGGGAGCTGCCGTCGCTTCCCGACGTGCGTGCGGCCGCCGGCGCGGCGCTCGTCGACGTCAGCACGACGCAGGTCGCCGACGATTGGGCCTCGCGCTGGCGCGAGTTCCACCGCCCGGTGACGATCGGCGAGCGGCTCCACGTGCGCCCGCCCTGGACCGGGCCGCCACCGTTCGACGGTGGCCTGCTCGACATCGTGATCGACCCGAACCAGGCGTTTGGCACGGGCGCACACGCGACGACGCGCCTGTGCCTCGAGGCGCTCTTGGAGCTCGCCCCGGCAGCGCGGACGGGGCCGTTCGTCGATCTCGGCTGCGGGTCCGGCGTGCTCGCGATCGCGGCGGCGAAGCTCGGCTGGTCTCCCGTGCACGGCGTCGACCATGAGCAGGCCGCCGTCGAGGCCGCGCGCGAGAACGCCGAGGCCAACGGCGTGCGCATCGACGTGCGCCACGGCGACTTGCTGCACGACGGCCCAGCCGCGACCGCGCCGACCGTCGTCGCGAACCTCCTGCGCCCGCTGCTCGCACACGTCGCGCAGCACGGATTCGACGG
This sequence comes from Solirubrobacteraceae bacterium, assembly GCA_036271655.1. GTDB lineage: Bacteria > Actinomycetota > Thermoleophilia > Solirubrobacterales > Solirubrobacteraceae > CADCVQ01. The sequence goes on along the minus strand of DATBAE010000013.1, from coordinate 48,587 downwards.
TCCTCCGCCGCGCGTGCTCATCGTCAGCGGCCTGCTCTGCGACGAAGCCGACGCGATCGCCGGCGCGTTCGAGCGCGAGCAGGGACTGCGCGAGGCCGCGCGCAGCGAACGCGGCGAATGGGCCGCGCTGACCCTCGTCGCCTGACCGATCGCCACGCCCGTCAGGCCTGACTCTGGCGTGCCGTGCTCGATATGCGAGCACGAAACGCCAGACTTGCCGCTGCGCCGCCGTCGACAGGGCTACCCTGCCGAGGCATATGGCCTGGAACGTGATCATCGCTGGCGGTGGGTTCGGTGGCTTCTACGCGGCGCGCACGCTTGCCCGCGTGCTGCCGCCGCACAGCGCCCAGGTGCGCCTGGTCACCGAGGACAACTTCATGCTCTACACGCCGCTGCTGCCGGGTGCGGCCGCGGGAACGCTCGAGCCACGCCACGTCGTCGTGCCGTTGCGCGAGGAGCTCGACAGCTCGATCCACCTGCGGCTCGGCAAGATCACAGGCGCATCCCCCGAGCGCAACGTCATCCACGTGCGCTCGCTCGACGGCAGCGAGGAGGAGCTGCGCTACGACCAGCTGATCGTCGCAGTCGGCTCCGTCAGTCGCACGCTGCCGATCCCCGGCCTCGCCGAGCATGGCAAGGCGCTCAAGTCGCTGCCCGAGGCGATCGAGCTGCGCAACCACGTCATCCGCACGCTCGAGATCGCCGAGACGCTCGAGGACGGCGACGCCCGCCGCGAGTACCTCACGTACGTCTTCGTCGGCGCCGGCTACGCGGGCCTCGAGGGGCTCGCCGAGCTGCAGGACTTCGCCGCCGACGTCATGCATCTCTACCCGCGCTGCCGCGTGACCGGGCTGCGCTGGATCCTCGTCGAGGCGAGCGAGCGGGTCATGCCCGAGATCGGCGCCAAGCTCGCCGACTTCGCGGTCCGCGAGCTGCGCTTCCGTGGGATCGAGATCCGCACGAACACGACGCTCGACGGCGTCACCGCGGGAGCGGCGACACTCAGCGACGGCGAGGTCGTGCCGACGCGCACGCTCGTCTGGACCGCGGGTGTCAAGCCGCATCCGGTCGTCGCACGGCTCGGTCTACCGCTCGACGAGAAGGGTCGCATCGACACGGACAGCCGTCTACAGGTCAGCGGCTTCGAGAACGTCTGGGCGATCGGCGACTGCGCTGCGGTGCCCGACCCGGCGCGCAAGGGCATGCCCTGCCCGCCGACCGCCCAGCACGCGATCCGCCAGGGGCGCGTCGTGGGGCGCAACGTCGCCAACGCGATCGGCGGCGTCGGCCACGCGCGCCGCTTCACCTACAAGACGAAGGGCGTGTTCGTCGACATGGGACGGCGCAAGGCTGTCGCCACGACCGGCCCGATCACGTGGAGCGGGATGCCGGCCTGGATCCTCGCCCGCTCGTACCACATCGCGATGATGCCGGGGCTCGGACGGCGGGTGCGGTTGCTCGTCGACTGGAACATCGGCCTGCTGTTCGGTCGCGATACCGCCGAGCTCGGCCGCCTCGGGCAGGCTCGCTCGCTCGACGCGTCGCTCGCCGACGAGGTGGCCGCAGGCGAGTGAGCGAAGCCGAGCACAGCGCCGAGGCCGGGCGCGGGCCGGTGCGGTTGCTGCTCGTCTCGGGCAGCACGCGCGGCGGCTCGACGAACACGTCGGCGCTGCGGACCGCGCTGCAGGTCGCACCAGCCGGCGTCGAGGCCGTCCTCTACGACGGCCTCTCGGAGCTGCCTGCGTTCAACCCCGACGACGAGCTGGACGGCGACGTCGTGCATCCCGCCGTGGCCTCGATGCGCGCGGCGTTTGCCGCCGCCGAAGCCGTGCTGATCTGCACGCCCGAGTACGCCGGCACGCTGCCCGGCAGCCTCAAGAACCTGCTCGACTGGACGGTCGGCAACGGCGATCTGTACGAGAAGCCCGTCGCCTGGCTGAACGTCGCGCCGGTGGGTCGCGGCGACGGCGCCGAGGCCACGCTCATGACCGTCCTGGGCTATGTCACGGCCGACGTGATCGAGCCTGCCTGCCGGCGCGTGACGGTGCCCCGCGGAGCCGTTGGCCCGGACGGGGCGATCGCCGACGGCGAGCTGCGGGCGGCCCTCGCCGACGTTCTCGAGACGATGGCCGGCGCCGTCCGCGGGCCGCGTATCCTGGACGGCAGATGACGTTGGTCGACACGGTCAAGCAGGATCTCGTCACCGCGATGCGAGCGGGGGAGAAGGATCGGGTCGGTGCGCTGCGGCTGATCCTGAGCGAGCTGCAGAAGGCGGCCAAGGAGGGCGGCGACGACGAGCTCGTCGTCCTGCGCCGTGAGCGCAAGCGCCGCCTCGAGGCAGCGGCGGCCTTCCGGGACGGCGGTCGCGCCGAGCTCGCCGACGGCGAGGAGGCCGAGGCGAAGCTGATCGCGGGCTATCTGCCGGCCGAGCTGTCAGACGACGCCGTCCGCGCGATCGTCGCTGCGGCGGTCGCCGAGACCGGGGCGCGCTCGCAGAAGGACATGGGCCTCGTGATGAAGGCGGCGATGGCGGTCGTCGACGGCCGCGCCGACGGCAAGCGGGTGTCGGCGCTCGTGCGCGAGGTTCTCACGTAGTGGCTGTTGCAACGGCAGGCCGCTGATGCGTCGCCAGATCGAGCTGTCCAACGAGGTCGCCACGGAGCTTGCGGGCAGCGGTGACGCGGTCCTGCGCGCGCTCGAGGGACACGTCGCGTGCCGGCTCTGGCTGCGCGGCAACGTCGTGACGCTCGACGGCGAAGACGAGGCGGTCGAGGCTGCCGCGCTCGTCGTGCGCGAGCTTGCCGAGCTGATCGAGCAGGGCCACGACATCGCGCCCGGCACGATCGCCGCCGTCACCGGCGCCCTTGACCAACACCGCTCGCCGGCGGAGATCCTCGAGGACGTCGTCTGGCGTCATCGCTCCAAGCAGGTCGCGCCGAAGACCGTCAACCAGAAGCGCTACGTCGACTCGATCCGCAACAACACGATCACATTCGGAGTCGGCCCGGCGGGCACCGGCAAGACGTTCCTCGCCGTCGCGCTGGCGGCAGCCGCGCTGAGCCGGCGCGAGGTCAACCGCATCATCCTCACGCGGCCGGCCGTCGAGGCAGGGGAGCGGCTCGGCTTCCTTCCCGGTGACCTGATGGCGAAGATCGATCCGTACCTGCGCCCGCTGTTCGACGCGCTGCACGACATGCTCGACGCCGAGCGCGTGTCGTCGTATCTCGAGCACGGCCAGATCGAGGTCGCGCCGCTGGCCTTCATGCGTGGCCGCACGCTGAACGACAGCTTCATCATCCTCGACGAGGCGCAGAACACGACGCCCGAGCAGATGAAGATGATCCTCACGCGCCTGGGCTTCAACTCGAAGATGGTCGTCACCGGCGACGTCACGCAGATCGACCTGCCCAAGAACGAGGGCTCCGGGCTCGTCGTGATCGGCGACATCCTGAAGAACATCGAAGGCATCGAGTTCGTGCGCTTCGGCGGCGAGGACGTCGTCCGCCATCGCCTCGTCCAGCGCATCGTCGAGGCCTACGCCGAGCACGCCGAGCGCAGCACGTCCGAGCTGCGGCCGGCGGACCGCCGCCGCGCTTGATCGCAGCGGCCCGCACCGAGCCCTTGTCGTGAGCCACGAGCTCGACATCGACGTGCTGAGCTGGCCCGGCGGCCCGATCTTCCTGCCCTACGAGGAGGTCGATCGCCTGCTGTCGCTCGCGCTCGCCTCTGCCGGCATCGACAGCGGCCACGTCGCCGTCGAGTTCGTCGACGCCGAGCGGATCGCGGAGCTCAACGCAGAGCACCGCGGCGTCGCCGGGCCGACCGACGTGCTCTCGTTCCCGATCGACGGCGCAGATCCGTCGCCCGGCCCGCGCGAGCTCGGCGACATCGTCATCTGCCCGGAGCACACGGCCGACCTGCGCGAGGCGATCGTGCACGGCGCGCTTCATCTGACCGGCATGGATCACGAGACCGACGACGGCGAGATGCTCGCCGTGCAGCGCGAGATCATGGGCTGGGTCACGCCGACCGACGAGCCGTGACGGTGGCGCTACCTGCTGCCGGATCGACGCGCGCCGGCTTCGTCGCGCTGGCTGGGCGGCCGAACGTCGGCAAGTCGACGCTCGTCAACGCGATCGTCGGCCACAAGGTGGCGATCGTGTCCGACAAGCCACAGACGACGCGCCGCGCGATCCGCGGGATCGCGATGCGGGGCAACGCGCAGCTCGTACTCGTCGACCTGCCGGGCGTGCAGCGCCCGCGCGACGCGCTGACGCAGCGCATGCAGTCGCGCGTAGAGCGTGAGTTCGGCGACGCCGACGCCGCGCTGCTGCTGATCAACGGCGAGCAGGGGGTCGGCCCCGGCGACCGCTTCATCGCGGGCGCGCTGGGACGCGCCGACGTCCCGGTCGTGATCGTCGTCAACAAGGTCGACCGGATCGACGACGCGCACACCCTGGCTGCGCTGCAGGCAGCTGCCGAGCTCGGCATCGCCGACGAGATCTTCCCCCTGTCGGCGCGCAAGGGGACGGGGGTCGAGGCGCTCGTCGAGCATCTCGTCGGCCTGCTGCCGGCGAGCCCCTACCTGTTCGATGTCGAGGATCCTTCCGACCAGACCGACGCCGTGCTCTTCGCCGAGCTGATCCGCGAGCAGATCCTGCGCCGGACGTTCCAGGAGGTGCCGCACGCGGTCGAGGTCGTCGTCGAGGAGATCGACGCCTCGCGGGAGGACCTCGTCCGCGTGCAGGCCCGCGCGTGGGTCGAGGCCGAGTCGCAGAAGGGCATCCTGATCGGCGCCCAGGGGAAGATGATCAAGGCGATCGGCACGGCGGCGCGCCGCGAGCTCGAGCGCGAGCTGAGCACGCACGTGCATCTCGATCTCGCCGTCCGCGTGCGGCGCGGCTGGCGCGGGGACGACGGCCTGCTCGACCGGCTCGGGATCGAATAGGCCGCCGAACTAGCATCGCGGCCGTGACCGACCAGGCACCGACGACGGACATCCTGCTGATCGGCGGCGGCATCGCGTCGGTCAGCGCGGCCGCGGAGCTGCGGGCGGGCGGGTTCGAGGGCTCGATCGTTCTCGCAACTCGCGAGATGGATCCGCCGTACCATCGCCCGCCACTGACGAAGGGCTATCTGCAGGGTCGCGAGGATCGCCTCTCGACGCTCATCAGGCCCGAGTCCTGGTACGCCGAGCACGATGTCGAGCTGCGCACGCGCACGCCGGTCATGGACCTCGATACGACTGCGCGGACGGCGAAGCTGGGCCGCGACCAGCTCGGCTTCGAGCGCGCCCTGCTCGCCACCGGCGCCGGCATCCGCCGGCTGCAGGTCGCGGGCGGAATGCGCGACGGCATCCACTACCTGCGCGCCCTCGGCAACGCCGACAAGCTGCGCGGCTTCCTCGACGACGCGCAGCGCGTCGTCGTCGTCGGCGGCTCATACGTCGCGACGGAGGTGGCGGCGTCGATGGCCGCACTCGGCAAGCGGGTGACGCTCGTCATGCAGGAGGCGCTGCCGCTCGAACGCGGCTTCGGGCCGGTCGCCGGGCGCTTCGTACACGGTCTGCTCACCGCGAACGGGATCGACATCCTCACGCAGGCCGACGTCGCCGCGTTCGACGGCGAGGGGGAGGACGACGGGCCGGTGACAGCCGTCGTCTGTGCCGACGGCCGCCGCGTCGAGGCCGATCTCGTCGTCGTCGGCGTCGGTGCCCAGCCCGACGTCATGTTGGCCCGCAAGGCGGGATTGGAGCTGGGCGAGAGCGGGGGCGTCGCCTGCGACGCCCTCCTGCGCACCTCCGCCGCCGGGATCTTCGCCGCCGGCGACATCTGCGAATACGAGAGCGTCGTGCATGGTCGCCGCCTGCGCGTCGAGCACGAGGAGGTCGCGGCCGCCCAGGGCCGGCACGTCGCGCGCGTCATGCTCGGCAGCGGCGATCCCTACACGGAGATCCCGTACTTCTGGTCCGATCTCGCCGACTGGGCGACGCTCGAGTACGTCGGACCGGCCGTGGCGTGGGACGAGGAGATCGTCCGCGGTGATCCCGCCAGCGGCTCGTTCAGCATCTTCTACGCCCATGAGGGGCACGTCCTCGCCGCGCTCGCCGTCGGTCGCCCGGACGACCTTGCGCTCGCCCGCGCGCTGCTCGCCACCGGTGGTGGCGTCGACGAGCTCGGCTGAGGGCTCGAACCCACCGCCATCGCAGCCACCGACTGACGGCCGGCGGTCGCGCAGGCTGCGGTGAACCTAGACTCCGTGCCAATGGAGATCGCCTACGACGAGCGTGGCCTCGTGCCGGTCATCGTGCAGGATTGGAACAGCGGCGAGGTGCTGACGCTCGCGTATGCCAATGCGGAGGCGGTGCGCCGCACGCGCGAGAGCGGCGAGCTGCACCTCTACAGCCGCTCGCGCCAGGAGCAGTGGCACAAGGGCGGCACGAGCGGCAACACGCAGGCCGTGCGTGCGCTGCGCCTGGACTGTGACGGCGACGCGCTGCTCGCGCTCGTCGAGCCCGCCGGCCCGGCCTGCCACACGGGCGACCGCACCTGCTTTCACAACGGCGAGCTCGAGCCGCCGGCGCCACATGAGGCGCTTCCGGCGCTCGAGCGCACGCTCGTGGCGCGCGCCGCCGAGCGTCCCGCCGGCTCGTACACCGTGACCCTGCTCGAGGATCCGCTGCTCGCGGGGGAGAAGGTGCTCGAGGAGGCCGAGGAGGTCACGCGCGCAGTCCGCGAGGAGAGCGACGACCGCGTCGACAACGAGGCCGCCGACGTCCTCTACCACCTCGCGGTGCTGCTGCGCGGGCGCGAGCGCTCGTTCGTGGACGCCGAGACCGTGCTCAATGGCCGTCGCCGCTGACTCGCCCGGCGTGGGCGGCGACCACGGATCGCTGCCCGTCGAGCCGTCGCTCGACGAGGTCCGCGAGCTCGCCCGCGAGTACAACGTCATCGCGCTGCGTCACTCGTTCATCGACGACACCGAGACCCCGGTCTCGGCCTTCCTGAAGCTGCGCGGAGCTGAACCGGCCTCGGAGGCATTCCTGCTCGAGTCCGCCGAGCGCGGGCAGGAGGTGGGCCGCTACAGCTTCATCGGCGTCCGTCCGCGCAAGGTGGTGCGCTGGTCGCTCGGCGACGAGCCGGCCGACCCGTACCGCTACGCCGCCGACGAGGTCGCGCTTCATCGCCAGGCGCCGTGGCCCGGCATGCCGCCGTTCGCCGGCGGCGCGGTCGGCTACTTCGGCTATGACCTCGTGCGGACCGTCGAGCCGCTTGGCGACCCGAACCCCGACCCGGTCGGGCTGCCGGACATGGCGCTCATGCTGTCCGACGTGCTCGTCGTGTTCGACCACCTGCGCCACACGATCAGCGTGCTCGTCAACGTCTACGCCGACGACGACGACGGGTCCGGGCTCGCGACGGCCTACGCGGAAGCTCTCGCAACGATCGCCAAGGCCCGCGAGCTGCTCGCCGGGCCGGTGCCGCGTCCGGCGCCGACGCCGGCGCGCCCGCGACCGCGCTTTCAGTCGAACATGTCGCGCGAGCAGTTCGAGGCGAACGTCGCGCGGATCGTCGAGTACATCCACGCCGGCGACGCGTTCCAAGTCGTCCCCTCGCAGCGCTGGTCGGCCGATCTCGACGTCGACCCCTTCTCGGTCTACCGGGGGCTGCGCGTCGTGAACCCGAGCCCGTACATGTACTTCCTGGACTTCCTCGACTTCCAGGTCGCCGGCGCGTCGCCCGAGCCGGTGCTCACGGTCAAGGGCAGCCATGTCGCGACGCGACCGATCGCCGGCACTCGGCCGCGTGGCGCGACCCTCGAGGAGGACGAGCGGATCGCCGAGGAGCTGCTCGCCGACGAGAAGGAGCGTGCCGAGCACGTGATGCTCGTCGACCTCGGGCGCAACGACCTCGGTCGCGTCTGCGAGTACGGCTCGGTGAGCGTCGACCGCTTCATGGCGGTCGAGACGTACTCGCACGTCATGCACATCGTCTCCAACGTCTCGGGCACGCTGCGCGCGGACGTCACCGCGATGGACGCGCTGCGCTCCGTCCTGCCGGCGGGCACGTTGTCGGGCGCGCCGAAGGTGCGGGCGATGCAGATCATCGACGAGCTCGAGCCGATCAAGCGCGGCGGCTACGGCGGTGCGATCGGCTACCTCGCGTACACGGGCGACCTGGACACCTGCATCCACATACGCACCGTCGTCATCAAGGACGGTCGCGCCCATGTCCAGGCGGGCGGCGGGACGGTCGCCGACGCCAAGCCGGCCTACGAGTTCGCCGAGTCCGAGGCCAAGGCGAGCGCGGTGCTGCGAGCAGTCGAGCTCGCATCCCAGCAGCCGGACTGGCCCTGAGCGGTCGCCGGACTCAATGCGCTCCGACATGACCATGGTACCGTGACCATGGTCATGTCTGAGCACACCGTCTCCGCAAGTCAGTTCAAGGCACGCTGCCTGGCGATGCTCGATGAGGTCGCGGCCACAGGCGAGCAGATCGTCGTGACGAAGCGTGGCCGTCCCGTGGCTCGCGTCGTCGCAATGGAGCAGCCAGAGGGGCTGGGCGGATCGGTCACCTATCACGTCAGCGACGATGAGCTCGTCGCTCCGCTGGACGAGCGTTGGGACGCGTGGACCGAGTGATCGTCCTCGATACGCATGCGTGGCTGTGGTGGCTGGACGATCCTGCGCGCCTGTCCGCAACCGCGCGTCAGGCGATCGAGAGCGCCACCTCGATCGGGATCTGCACGTTGAGCGCGCTGGAGCTGGCGATGCTCGCCGTGCGCGGACGCATCTCGCTGGACCGCGACGTGAGCGTCTGGGTTCGCCAGGCGCTCGCGTTCCCCCGCGTGGAGGCGCTGGCGCCGAGCGCCGACATCGCCGTCGCGGCGGCGCTGCTGCACCGCGACGACTTCCCGGGCGATCCGGTCGACCGGATCATCTACGCGACGGCGCGTGCCACTCGTGCCAAGCTCGTCACACGTGATCGCGCGATCCGCGCGTTCGATCGACAGATCGCGATCTGGTGAGGGGCCGGCCATGACCTCCGTCCTCGTCGTCGACAACTACGACTCGTTCACGTACAACCTCGTCCAGTTCCTCGGCGAGCTCGGGGCGCAGCTCGACGTCGTGCGCAACGACGCCGCGACCGTCGACGAGCTGCTCGAGCGCGCGCCCGATCGTGTCGTCGTGTCGCCCGGGCCGTGCACTCCCAACGAGGCCGGCATCAGCGTCGAGTCGATGCGCCGCTTCCCGGAAGCCGGGATCCGGACGCTCGGCGTCTGCCTCGGCCATCAGTCGCTCGCCCAGGCGTTCGGCGGCTTCGTCATCCGCGGCGAGCCGGTGCACGGCAAGACGAGCAACATCACGCACGACGGCCGCACGATCTTCGCCGGGCTGTCGCCGACGCTGACGGTCGGGCGCTACCACTCGCTCGTCGTCGATCCGGCCCGCCTGCCCGCCGCCTTCGAGGTCTCCGCCGAGGGCGACGGCGTCGTGATGGGCCTGCGCCACCGCGAGCTGCCGGCCGAGGGCGTCCAGTTCCATCCCGAGTCGGTGCTGACCGACGAGGGCAAGCAGCTGCTGCGCAACTTCCTCCACGGCTAGGACGCTCGCGAGCCGAGGTCGTCCGGGGCCTACGCTGGAGGGATGAGCGTTCCTCTCTCCGTCCTCGACCTCGCGCCGATCGGCGCCGGGCAGCGCGCCGCCGACGCGCTCGCCGGCACGACGCGGCTCGCGCAGCGCGCCGACGAGCTCGGTTTCCGGCGCTTCTGGGTCGCCGAGCATCACAACATCCCGTCGGTCGCATCGACGGCGCCCGAGGTCCTGATCGCGCACATCGCCGCCAGCACCGAGCGGATCCGCGTGGGATCCGGCGGCGTCATGCTGCCCAACCACGCACCGCTTGCCGTCGCAGAGCGCTTCGGCATGCTCGAGGCGCTGCATCCCGACCGTATCGACCTTGGCCTTGGCCGCGCGCCCGGCACCGACATGCGCACGGCGATGGCGCTGCGCAGCACGTCGCCCGAGCTCTTCGAGCAGCAGTACGCGCAGCTGCTCGACCACCTCGGCGAGGGGCACGGCGGCATGCGCGCCGTCGCAGGGAAGCACACGCTGCCGCAGGTCTGGATGCTCGGCTCGACCGACGGCGGCGCTCGCATCGCCGCTGCACTCGGGATGCCGTTCGTCTTCGCGCACCACTTCCATCCGCACTTCACCGAGCCCGCGCTCGAGCTGTACCGCGGCCTGTTCGTGCCATCCGAGTCACTCGATGCGCCGCGCACGATCGTCGCTGCCGGAGTCGTCGTCGGCGACGATGACGAAGACGCCGTGCGCCGCGCGCTGCCAGGCGGGGTCTCGATGCTGCGCCTGCGCCAGGGCCGCCCGGCCCCGATCCCGAGCATCGAGCAGGCGGAGACCGAGGTCGCCCGGCTCGGCGCCGCCGAGCTTGCCGTCGTCGACGAGGCGATCGCTCGGGCGATCGTCGGAAGCGCCGAGACCGTACACGCCGCGCTGCTCGAGCTTGCCGAGCGCAGCGGCGCCGACGAGCTCATGCTGACCTCACAGGTCGCCGACCCCGAGCAGCGCATCCAGGCGCTCGAACGCGTCGCCCAAGCCTTCGAGCTCACCCAGTCGCCCGCGCGAACCTAGAATCGCCACTATGAGCGACCGCGAGCAGATGACCGGCATGTACCGCGCAGCGCTCGGCCTCTGCGTGCCGATCGTGCGCCTCTGGGGCCGGCTCGAGGTCGAGGGGGCCGAGAACATCCCGGCGAGTGGGCCGATGCTGCTCGTCGGCAACCACGACTCGTACTGGGATCCTGTCGTGATCGGGATCGCTGCGATCAAGCGACGCCAGGTGCGAGCGCTGTCGAAATCGTCGCTGTGGAAGGTCAAGGGCATGAACGTCGTGCTCGACGGCATGGGGCAGATCCCGATCGTGCGCGGCAGCGGCGACGCCGATGCGCTCGATCGCGCGATCACCGAGCTGCGCGCCGGCAGCTGCATCGGCGTCTTCCCCGAGGGAACACGCAGCCTCGGGCGCACGCTGCGCCCGCGCAGCGGCGTCGGCCGGCTGGCGGCCGCCGTGCCCGAAGCGGCGATCGTGCCGGTCGCCGTCAGCGGGACGACCGACATTCCGCGCTTTCCGAAGCGCCCGCGGCTGCGCGTGACGTTCCTGCCGCCTGCGCACGGGCTCGGGCCGGACGAGTCGGCCGCCGAGCTCGCGGCACGGGTCGTCGGCCAGGTGCGCGCGCTGGTGCCGATCGCAGCGGCCGGCCGGCGCCCGGCCCTCGAACAGCCGCCGGACTGACGCACCGCGTCGTCAAGCGCTGCCTCTCTAGAAGGTTTGGAGAAGTCCTACTAGTCTGCCGCCCTCGATGGTTCCCGAACCCGTCCTCACGCAGGCGATCGACAAGGTCGCGTCGGGCCGGGACCTCACCGTCGACGAGGCGGCGGAGCTGCTCGAGGTGATCATGGCCGGCGCCGCCTCCGAGGCGCAGATCGCCGGCATCCTGATCGCGCTGCGCACGAAAGGCGAGACCGTCGCCGAGCTCGCCGGCCTTGCCCGCACGATGCGCGCGCTCTCGTCACCGGTCAGCAGCGTGCGACACGATCTCGTCGACACGGCCGGGACCGGGGGCGGCCGGCCGACGTTCAACGTCTCGACGACGGCGGCGCTGATCGCAGCCGGCGCCGGCTGCGCTGTCGCCAAGCACGGCAACCGATCAGCGACCGGCCGCTCGGGCTCGGCAGACGTGCTCGAGGCGCTGGGCGTGCGGATCGACCTTGACCCAGGTGCCGTCGGCACATGCATCGACGAGCTCGGCTTCGGCTTCATGTTCGCGCCCCGTCATCATCAGGCGACGCGCTTCGTGATCCCGGTGCGCAGGGAGCTCGCCGTGCGGACGATCTTCAACTTCCTCGGTCCGCTGACGAACCCAGCGGGAGCGAGGCGGCAGGTCATCGGCGTGTCGGACCCCGCGTTCGTCGAGGTGATCGCTGGCTCGCTGGCATTGCTGGGCGTCGACCGCGCATTGGTCGTATGCTCGGACGATGCCCTCGACGAGATGAGCATCGCGGCCCCCACCACCGTCGTCGAAGTCGACGGCACGACGCTGACGCGCTACACAGTCAGTCCCGAGGACTGCGGCCTCGTCACGGCCGAGGACTCCGACGCGACCAACGGAGGCTCGCCGCATGACAACGCCCTGACGGTGCGGGCGATCTTCGCCGGCGAGCGTGGGCCTCGTCGCGATATCGCCGTGCTCAATGCCGGAGCGGCGATCTACGCCGCCGGCAGGGCGGAGGATCTTGCGGGCGGCGTCGCAGCGGCGCAGGTCGCGATCGACGACGGCTCCGCAGCGCGCACGCTCGATGCCCTGATCGAGCGCACGCAGCAGCTCGCCGGTGAGGCGGCACCGGCATGAACGTGCTCGAGCGGATCGTCGCCGCGACTCACGACGACATCCGCCGCCGGCGCGAGCAGACGCCGCTCGCCGATCTCGAGTCGGCGCTCGCCGGTCGCGGCGAGGACCGTCCGTTCTCCGAGGCACTCACGCTGCCCGGCGTCTCGGTGATCGCCGAGCACAAGCGCCGCTCGCCGTCGGCGGGGACGATCCGCGAAGGGGCCACGGTCGCCGATGTGGTGCTCGCCTACGAGCGCGGAGGCGCGGCGGCACTGTCGATCCTGACCGAGCGCAAGCACTTCGGCGGCTCGCTTGACGACCTGCGCGACGCACGTGCCACGTCGCGCCTGCCGATCCTGCGCAAGGACTTCATGGTCGATCCGTATCAGCTCTACGAGTCGGCTGCGGCCGGCGCGGACGCGATCCTGCTGATCGTCGCGGCGCTCGACGTCCGCGTGCTTGCCGAGTTGTACGCGGAGGCGCGCGCGCTGGATCTCGACGTCCTTGTCGAGGTCCACGACGAGGAGGAGCTGGACTGCGCGCTCGAGCGGCTCGACGCCGACGTGATCGGCATCAACAACCGCGATCTGACGGATTTCAGCGTCGATGTCGAGCGCACGTTCGAGTTGCTGGCTGACATTCCGGCGGGAAAGACCGTCGTGTCGGAATCGGGCTTCTACTCACGCGACCAGCTCGACGAGCTCGAGCGGGTCGGCGTCGACGGCGTGCTCGTCGGTGAGTCGCTGATGCGAGCCGATGACCCCGGATCGGCGCTGCGAACGCTGACCGGACTGGATCGCGACGCGGGCTGAGGGCCCCGGCGGGCCAGTGTCGCGAGACGCCGCGCGACAACGAAGCACACAAAAGTTGCGTCAAGCGCGACAATGCCCGGCCACATAGCCCGTCAGCCCGAGCCGGAGGTCGATCGATGCCCCGCAGGATGTTGCGCCACACCGCCTGGTCCGCCGCGCTGACAGCGGTCGCCGTTGGCCTGACGGCCTGCGGCAGTAGCAGCGACTCGGGCTCCAAGTCCACGACGACGGCGACCCCGTCCGCCGCGACGGCGCCGGCGGCCGACGCGGCGATCGTCGCGCAGCTTCCGGCGGCCGTGCGTGCGAAGGGCACGCTGACGTTCGCGGCCGACGCGACGTATCCGCCGAACGAGTTCGTCGGCACTGACGGCAAGACCGTGATCGGGATGGACGCCGATCTCGCAAAGGCGCTGGCCGCGGTCATGGGCCTGAAGGCGAAGGTCGTCAACGCGACGTTCGACAGCATCATCCCGCGCCTGCAGGCCAAGAAGTACGACGTCGGCCTGTCGTCGTTCACCGACACCAAGGAGCGCGAGAAGGTCGTCGACTTCGTGACGTACTTCACCGCCGGGACGTCGTTCTTCACGAAGACGGGCGGCTCGGTGAAGCCGTCGACGCTCGCGGACCTCTGCGGGACGACGGTCTCGGTCGAGAAGGGCACGACGCAGGCCGACGACGCGGCCAAGCAGGGCAAGACCTGCGCGGCCGCCGGCAAGCCGGGCGTGAAGGTGCTCGTCTTCCCCGACCAGAGCGGGGCCAACCTCGCGCTGCAGAGCGGTCGCGCCCAGGTCGGGATGGCCGACTCGCCGGTCGCGGCGTATCAGGTCGAGCGCTCGAAGGGCCAGTTCCAGGTCAGCGGCAAGACGTACGGCACGGCGCCATACGGGATCGCGCTGCCGAAGGGTGGTGGGCTGGATGACGCCATGCTCGCCGCGCTGAAGAAGCTGATGGCCGACGGCACGTACGGTTCGATTCTCAAGAAGTGGGGCATCGAGAACGGCGCGATCACCGATCCGGTGCTCAACGGGGCGACGAGCTAGGGCTCGTGCGACGGGGTGCCGCGCAGCGATAGCGAGGACGGACCGGTGGGGGCGCCGGGACGGCCCGAGGCGATCACGGCGATCCCGGTGCGGCGACCGGGACGGTGGATTGCCGGCGTCCTCGTCGTCTTCCTCGCGGCGGCGTTGGTCGACTCCGCGGTCACGAACCCGCGCTTCCACTGGGACGTCGTCGGGCAGTACCTCTTCGCTCACCGCGTCCTGATGGGCCTGCTCATGACGCTCGAGCTGACCGCGACCGCGATGGCCGTCGGGATTGTGCTTGGCCTGCTGCTGGCGATCATGCGGCAATCTGCGAACCCGGTCGTCGCAGGCGGAAGCGCGTTCTACATCTGGTTCTTCCGCGGCACGCCGGTGCTCGTCCAGCTCTACTTCTGGGCGAACATCGCGTCGCTCTATCCGGTGATCACGCTGGGGATCCCGTTCGGCGGGCCCCCGCTGGTGCACGGCAACGCGAACACGCTCATCCCGACGTTCGTGGCCGCGGTGATCGGACTTGGACTCAACGAAAGTGCATACATGGCGGAGGTCGTGCGGGCCGGACTGCTGTCCGTCGACGAGGGCCAGACGGAGGCCGCCCACGCGCTCGGGATGACGCGCATGCAGACCCTGCGCCGGATCGTCCTGCCGCAGGCGATGCGGGTGATCATCCCGCCGACCGGCAACGAGACGATCTCGATGCTGAAGCTGACATCGATCGTCAGCGTGATCGCGATGCCCGAGCTGCTCTATTCGGTGCAGCTGATCTACGCCGCCAACTACCTGGTGGTCCCGCTGCTCATCGTTGCGAGCTTCTGGTACCTCGTCGTCACGTCGATCTTCTCGATCGGCCAGTTCTACATCGAGCGCCACTATGACCGCGGCTCGTCGCGCCAGCAGCAATCGACGCCGTGGGGGCGCCTGCGCCACAACGTCACGACGTTCAGGCATGCGCCGGTCGCGGTCTCCGGCGCCTCTGGAGAGGGGCGATGAGTGGCGTTCCGATGGTCCGCGCGGAGGCGGTCTTCAAGAGCTTCGGCCGGCTGCCGGTCCTCAACGGCATCACGCTCGACGTCCCGGCCGGCGACGTCGTCTGCGTGCTGGGCCGGTCGGGGTCGGGGAAGTCGACCCTGCTGCGCTGCATCAACCACCTCGAGAAGATCGACGCCGGCCGGATCTGGGTCGGCGACGAGCTCGTCGGCTATCGCCAGGAGGGCGACAAGCTCTACGAGCTGCGCGAAGCCGAGGTGGCGCGCAAGCGCGCGGAGATCGGGATGGTCTTCCAGCGCTTCAACCTCTTCGCGCACATGACCGCGCTCGAGAACGTCGTCGAGGCCCCGGTGCGGGTCAAGAAGATGGGGCGCGAGGAGGCCGCCGCGCGCGCGACCGTGCTGCTCGAGCGCGTCGGGCTCGCCGGCAAGCTCCACTCGCACCCCGCGCAGCTGTCCGGTGGCCAGCAGCAGCGCGTGGCGATCGCCCGCGCGCTGGCGATGGAGCCCAGGCTGATGCTCTTCGACGAGCCGACCTCGGCGCTCGATCCCGAGCTCGTCGGCGAGGTGCTCGACGTCATGCGGACGCTGGCCGCCGAGGGCATGACGATGATCGTCGTCACGCACGAGATCGGCTTCGCGCGCGAGGTCGGTGACACGGTCGTCTTCATGGACGAGGGCGTCGTCGTCGAATCCGGCGCCCCGCACGCCGTGCTCGCCGATCCGACGCACGAGCGCACGAAGGCGTTTCTCGCCAACGTCCTGTAGCGGCGGCTGCGCGATCGCCCTGCGGCCGCGGTGACCGGGCCGGCCCCCGAGCCGGTCGGACGCGCCTCTACGATGGGCGGATGCCCACGCGCATCAAGCATTGCGGGATCACGAGCCTCGACGACGCCCATCGTGCCGCCGAGGCGGGCGCCTGGGCGCTCGGCATGATCTTCTGGGACGGCTCGCCGCGCCGCTGCTCGCTCGACGAGGCGCAATTGATCGGGACTGCGCTGCGCCGCACAGTCAACCTCGTCGGGGTCTTCGTCAACGCCCGCCTGGAGGAGATCGACCTCGCCGTCCAGACGGCAGGGCTGTCGCATGTCCAGCTGCACGGCGACGAAGGCCCGGTCTTCTGCAGCGAGGTCGCCCGGCGGACGGGCGCGAAGATCATCAAGGCCGTGCGCGTCCAGTCGCGTGCCACGCTGCAGGCCGCCGCCGCCTTCCACACGGACTTCCTGCTGCTCGACGCGCATGTCGAGGGCGTTCCGGGCGGCACAGGCCGGACGATCGACTGGGAGCTCGTTCGCAGCGCCCGGCTGGGCGCGCCGATCATCCTCAGCGGCGGTTTGAATCCCGCCAACGTCGCCGCGGCGATCGCCGCCACGGAGCCGTTCGCGGTCGATTGCGCCAGCGCCACCGAGTCATCTCCTGCAATCAAGGACCCTGCGAAGCTCGTCGCATTCCACGAGGCGGTGCGCGACGCCGGCCTCGTCGCGGCCGACGCTGCTGCATCCCCTGCCGAGCCGGCGGCCGTCGTCGCGGCGCAGACTCCCGAGCAGATCTAGGATGGCCGACGTGACCGAGCGCGGCCCCCTGATCGAGGCAGGCGTCGAGCACCGCTTCGGCCCCTACGGCGGGCAGTACGTCCCGGAGACGCTGATGCCGGCGCTCGCCGAGCTCGAGACGGCGTGGGTCGCGGCGCGCGACGACGCCGGCTATCGCGCTCAGCTCGACGGGCTGCTGCGCGACTACGCCGGCCGTCCGACGCCGCTCTACCTCGCCGAGCGGCTGTCCGAGGTCGCCGGTCGCGAGATCTGGCTCAAGCGCGAGGACCTCATGCACACGGGCTCGCACAAGCTCAACAACGCGCTTGGCCAGGCCCTGCTCGCCCAGCGAATGGGCAAGCGGCGGATCATCGCCGAGACCGGCGCCGGCCAGCACGGTGTCGCGAGCGCCACCGCGTGCGCGCTCCTCGGCCTCGAGTGCGTCGTCTACATGGGCGCCGAGGACATCCGCCGTCAGGCGCCCAACGTCCAGCGCATGAAGCTGCTCGGAGCCGGCGTCGTCAGCGTCGACGCCGGTGCCCGCACGCTGAAGGAGGCCGTCAGCGAGGCGATCCGCGACTGGGTCTCGAGCGTCACGACGACGCACTACATCATCGGCTCCGCGGTCGGTCCCGCGCCCTACCCGGCGCTCGTGCGCGACCTGCAGCGCGTGATCGGCGACGAGGCGCGCCAGGTGCTGCTGGAGCGCACCGGCAGCCTTCCCGATCGCGTCATCGCGTGCGTCGGCGGCGGCTCGAACTCGATCGGCATCTTCACGCCGTTCGTCGCCGATGCGGACGTCGCGCTGATCGGCGTCGAGGCGGCTGGCGAGGGCCTGCAGAGCGGCCGTCACGGCGCCCCGCTGACCGTCGGCGGTCGTGCCGGCGTTCTGCACGGCTCGCTGTCGGCGGTGATGCAGGACCGCGACGGCCAGGTCACCGAGGCGCACTCGATCTCCGCCGGCCTCGACTACCCGGGCTCCGGACCGGAGCACGCCTACCTGCGCGACTCGGGCCGCGCGCGCTACGTCGCCGTCGAGGACGGCGACGCGCTGGGCGCGTTCCGCGAGGTCACGCGGCTGGAGGGCATCATCCCGGCGCTCGAGACGTCGCATGCGCTGCACTACGCCCTGCACGAGGACGGCGAGGGCTCGCAGCGCGACTTGATCTGCCTATCGGGCCGCGGCGACAAGGACCTCGCTGAGGTCATCGCACACGCCGATGCCTGAGCTTGAGCAGCACGATGGGTAAGCCCGCCCGCGATCGCGTCCCCGCCGTGCCGCAGACGGGCGAGGATCGGATCACGGCCGCGTTCGCGCTGCGCCGCGGGCGCGCCGCGCTGATGCCGTACCTGATGGGTGGTTTCCCCGATATCGAGACGTCGCGCAGGATCGGCGAGGCCTACGCCGCCAACGGGGCCGACCTCGTCGAGCTCGGCGTGCCCTACTCGGACCCGCTGGCCGATGGGCCGACGATTCACGCCGCGGGCACCGTCGCGCTGCGCGCCGGCGCCACGCTCGACGGCGTGCTCGGCGCCGCCGAGGCGATCGCGCAGCGCGTCCCGGTCGTCCTCATGTGTTACGTCAACCTCGTCCTGGCGCGTGGCGCTGAGGCGTTTGTCGCGGGTCTGCGCGACGCCGGCGTCAGCGGGCTCATCGTGCCCGACCTGCCACTCGGCGAGGAGCCTGCGATCGCCGCCGCGTGCGTCGAGCAGGGCGTCGCGCTCGTGCCGCTCGTCGCGCCGACGACGACCGACGAGCGCATGGCGCTGATCGGCGCGGGCGCACGCGGCTTCGTCTACGCCGTCTCGGTCACCGGCACGACCGGCGAGCGCGACAGCCGCGAGGGGCATTTCGAGGAGATGCTCGCTCGCGTGAAGCGCCACACGACGGTGCCCGTCGCGCTCGGCTTCGGCATCTCAACGCCCGTGCAAGCGGCGCAGGCCGCCCTTGCGGGCGCCGACGGCGTGATCGTCGGAACGCGTCTCGTGCGGGCCGCTGCGGAGGCTGACGATCCCGTCGCCGGCACCGGCGAGCTTGTAGCGCAGCTTGCCGCCGCACTTATCGGTTAAGCTGGCGGCCGCCCATGGCACTTGCCCTCACGACAACATTTGGCCTCGCCGTCTGGATCGTCCTCTGGTCGATCGGCGCGCGGCCGCTCGACGCGTTTCTTGTCACGACGCTGATCATGACGTTCGGCGCCACGACCAAGATCCTCCGTCCGTACCTGCCCGGCCGGGAGTAGTGGTCCGTCGCGAGACGGACCACTAGCGACGACGCCATGCCGCGCGGGTTGCGGGCGACCTTCGCCTGCGTTCTCGGCGCGCTCGCGCTCGCTGCCGGCCTGACCGGCTGCGGCGGCAAGAAGAGCGCCGTCGAGAATGGCAGCGACACGCTGACGATCTACTCGAGCCTGCCGCTGCAGGGTCCTGACCGGGCCCGCGCGCGCGACATGGTCAACGCGATCAAGCTTGCCCTGCAGCAGGCGCACGGCAAGGTCGGTCCGTTCAATATCACGTACGTGTCGCTGGACTCGGCGACCCCGCAGGCCGGCACGTGGACCGGAGACCAGGTGCTCGTCAATGCCCGCGCCGCCGTCCACGACCTGAACGCGATCGCATACATCGGCGATCAGGACTCGGCGGCGACGGCGCTCTCGCTGCCGCTCACCAACGAGGGCGACATCCTCCAGGTCAGCCCGTCGAGCACGTACGTCGGGTTGACGCGCAAGAGCCGCCGCCAGGGCGAGCCGGATCGCTTCTATCCGTCCGGCATCCGCACGTTCGGGCGCATGGTGCCGGCCGACGACGTGCAGGCCTCGGCGCTGATCGGCTACATGAAGTCCTCGGGCGTCCATAGCCTCGCCCTCGTCGCCGATCGGGAGTTCTACGGCGGCGGGATCGCCGACGAGGTGAAGGAGGCAGCTGCCCGCCAGGGCATCACGATCGACGACGACGGGACGGTCGATGGCACGAAGGGCGATGTCTCGGGCCTCGCAAGGCAGGTCGCCAAGAGCGGTGCCGATGCGTTTCTGTACGCCGGCACGACGGCCACGGGCGCTGCGCGGATCTTCAGCGCCGTCGGTGCGGCGGCACCGAGCATGCAGCTGTTCGGGCCCGCGGCCGTCGCCGATCAGTCGTTCGTCAATGCACTGCCGCTGGCCGTCCAGCGCAGGATGCGCGTCACGACGCCGGCGCTTCCGCCGAGCCTGCTGCCGGCCAGCGCGCGCGTCTTTCGCGACCGCTTCCGGCGGGCGTTCGGGCGCGAGCCTGCGCCCGAGGCGCTGCAGGCCTACGAGGCATGCAACGCCGTGCTGTACGCGATCCGCCGGGCGGGCGCCAAGGGCAACGATCGTCTGTCGGTCGCCAAGGCGTTCTTCACGATCCGCAACCATCCCTCGGTTCTCGGGCGCTACTCGATCGACGCGGACGGCGACACGAGCCTGTCGAGCTACGCCGGAGAGCGCATCGAGGATTCGCAGTTCGTGCTGCAGACGTTGCTCAAGGTTCGCCCCAACACCTGAAGAAAGCCCACAATCACGGCGTTAACACGTGTACGATCGGCGCGCTCAGTGTTCCGTCCCACCGAGGGGGTCAATCTTGCATTTCCATCGAGCAGCCGCAGCCGGATTGCTGCTGCCGGCATTGGCCGTCGGGGTGGCGGCATGCGGCAGCAGCAGCAAATCGTCGGGCAGCAGCGCCGGTATCTCCGGATCGACGTTGACGATCTACTCGTCGCTCCCGCTGCAGGGCGCGACTCGGGGCCAGTCGACTGCCGTCATCAACGGCGAGAAGCTCGCCCTCAAGGACGTCGGAGGCAAGGTCGGCAAGTACACGATCAAGTACGTGTCGCTTGACGATGCGACCGCGCAGGCCGGCGCCGCTGACGAGGGCAAGACCGGTCAGAACGCGCGCCAGGCGATTCGCGACAAGACGACGATCTTCTACCTCGGCGAGTTCAACTCCGGCGCGACGAAGGTCTCGCTGCCGCTCCTCAACAAGGCGAACATCCCGCAGATCAGCCCCTCCAACACGTACATCGGCTTGACGACGAACGAGCCGGGCTCCGAGGCCGGCGAGCCGAACATCTACTACCCGACCGGCAAGCGCACGTACGCCCGCGTCGTCCCGCGCGACAAGGTACAGGGCGCCGCGCTCGTCACCGTCATGAAGGAAGACAACTGCAAGGCCGTCACCCTCTGGAACGACAAGTCGACCTACGGTGCTGGCCTCGCGCGCAACGTCGCGCTGTCGGCCAAGGCGGCCGGCATCACGATCGAGGATCAGCAGGGCACCGACAAGAACGCCGGCAACTACCGCTCGCTGGCATCGAAGGTCACGTCGGACTGCTTCCTGTGGGCAGGCACGACCGACCAGGGCGGCGTGCAGGTCTTCAAGGACGTCGCAGCCGCCGATCCGAAGGCGAAGATGTACGGCCCCGACGGCGTCACCGAGCCCGCCTTCACCGATCCCAAGCAGGGTGGCGTTCCGGCCTCGATCGCCGGCCGCATCAAGCTGACGGTTGCGACGCTGGGCGTGAAGGACCTGCCTGCGGCAGGCCCGATCCTCGCGCGCTACAAGAAGCTCTACAAGACGCAGACCGTTGCGCCATACGCGATCTACGGCTACGAGACGATGGCGCTCGCGCTCGACACGCTGAAGCGCGCCGGTAGCGGTGCGAACAACCGTGAGACGGTGCGCCAGACGCTGCTCGACACGAAGAACCGCAAGAGCGTCCTCGGCGAGTACTCGATCGACGCCAACGGCGATACGACCCTCACGGACTACGGCCTGTACGTCATCAAGGGCGGCCAGCCGACGTATTCCAAGAAGATCGTGGCAGCGGGCTGACGAAGCTCGACGGCGGGGGCGGGCGGGCTGGTCCCGCTCGCTCCCACGCCGCCTTCGAACGGATTCTGATGTGAGCGGCACGCAAGTCGTCCCCGAAGGCGCCGGTGCTACCCATCCGGCCGATCGGCTGCGCGAGGCGGCGAGCAGGTACGGCCTGATCGTCGTGCTCGCCGCGATGCCTGCGTACCTGGCGATCTCGGACCTGACGACGTACGGCGATCTGTCGCGGCTGGGCAACAACCTCGTCGCGGGGCTGTCCAACGGCGCGATCTACGCGCTGATCGCGCTCGGCTACACGCTCGTCTACGGGATCATCGAGCTGATCAACTTCGCGCATGGCGAGGTCTTCATGATCGGCTCGTTCGTCGCATTCGGGCTCTGGGGCACCTTCGGCCTGGGGCTCGCGACCGGGCCCCTCGGGCTCGTCGTCGGGTTGTTCGCGACGCTGCTGATCACGATGGTCGTCTGCGGCGTGATGAACGTCATGATCGAGCAGGTGGCGTACAAGCCGCTGCGCAGCGCGCCGAAGCTCGCGCCGCTGATCACCGCCGTCGGCTTCTCGTTCATCCTGCAGAACGTCGGCATCCTCTGGCTGGGCTCCTCGCCGGCATCGGTGCCCGACCTCATCCACGCGCAGGCCGACGTGCTGACGCTGTTCGGCGTGACCGTGCACCGCGCCGACGTCCTCGCGCTCGCCGTGACCGTGCCGCTCGTGCTCGCGCTGACGACGTTCGTCACGCGCAGCCGCCTCGGCAAGGCGATGCGCGCGACCGCTCAGGATCCCGAGGCGGCACGGCTGATGGGCGTCAACATCAACACGACCATCTCGCTCACGTTCCTGCTCGGCGGCGCGCTCGCTGGCGCCGCGGGGCTCGTCAACCTCCTCTACCAGACGAACGTCTGGTACTTCCAGGGCTTCAGCGCCGGCCTGATTGCGTTCACCGCCGCCGTGATGGGCGGCATCGGCAACCTCCGCGGCGCGGTGCTCGGAGGACTCATCATCGGCTGCATCCAGCAGATCTCCGACTATCGGATCGGGGCCGACTGGACGGTTGCGGTCGTCTTCGCCTACCTCATCCTCATCATGGTGTTCCGTCCGCAGGGCCTGATCGGCGAGGCGACGAGGGAGGCCGGATGACCGCCCTCCAGGCGCGTCTGGGGCAGAGCCGCAACCTCGTTGCGGCGGTCGTGTGCCTGACGCTCGCGGCGATTGCGCCGCTGTTCCTCGACCCGCTGTCGAGCATCACCGACAACGCGATCACCGCGGGCGCCTACGTCGTGATGGCGCTGGGCCTGAACATCGTCGTCGGATTCGCGGGGCTGCTCGACCTCGGCTACGTCGCCTTCTATGCGCTCGGCGCGTACACGACCGCCTGGTTTGCATCGCTGCAGTTCGCCCCGATCAATCACGGCAAGGGCATCCACATCCTCGCCGGCGACTTCGCGTCGAAGCTGCCGGGGCTGCACTTCAACTTCCTGCTGATCGTCTTCATCGCGGTCGTCATCACCGGGATCGCCGGCATGTTCATCGGCCTTCCGACGCTGCGCCTGCGGGGCGACTACATCGCGATCGTCACGCTCGCGTTCGGCGAGATCATCTACCGCTTCGCGGTCAACGGCGATCGCATCAACCTCGCCAAGGGTGCGACGCTCACCGGTGGGCGCCAGGCGATCGCTCCGCTGGATTCGATCGACCTGCCGGGGCTGTCGCCGTTCGATTCCGCGACGGACCTGCGCCCGTTCTTCTGGCTCGCGCTCGTGCTCGTCGCGCTCGTGCTGTTCGTCAACTTCCGCCTGCGCGACTCTCGGCTCGGGCGAGCCTGGATCGCGATCCGCGAGGACGAGGTCGCCGCCGCCTCGATGGGCGTCCCGCTCGTCAAGACGAAGCTGCTGGCGTACGCGACGGGCGCCGCGTTCGGCGGCATCTCGGGCGCCTTCCTTGCGTCCTATCAGTCCGCCGTCAACGCCGACCAGTTCCAGTTCGGGTTCTCGATCTTCATCCTCGCGATGATCATCGTCGGAGGGCTGGGATCGATCTGGGGCGTCGTGTTCGGCGCCGTCCTGCTCTCCTTCATCAACACGTATCTGATCCCGAACGTGCTGAACAACATCCCGAGCAAGATCGGCCTGGACTTCGACCTCACGCAGCTGAGCTTCGGCATCTTCGGGTTCCTCATCCTGATCGTCATGGTGCTGCGGCCCCAGGGCCTGTTCCCGGAGCGAAGGCGGACGCTGGAGCTGACGGAGGGCGTCGGCGCCGGAGACTCGATCGGCGAGGCACGACGGTGAGCGCCGATCTTGCGAACGCGTCGACGGCCGTGGGCAACGCCGGCGCCGGCCCGCGGGAGCTCCTCGTGACTGACCACGTGTCGAAGGTCTTCGGCGGCCTCGTCGCCGTCAGCGACGTCTCGTTCACGATCCCCGAGCGCTCGATCGTCTCGATCATCGGTCCCAACGGCGCCGGCAAGACGACGTTCTTCAACATCCTCACGGGCCTGTACAAGCCGACGACCGGCCACATCACCTTCGACGGCGAAGACATCTCGCGCACGCGGCCGGACCAGATCATGGCGCTCGGCATCGCGCGAACGTTCCAGAACATCCGCCTGTTCGCGACGATGAGCGCGGTCGAGAACGTGATGGTCGGTCAGCATGCGCGCATGCGCGCCGGGTTGTTCGGATCGATCCTGCGCCCGCCGCACGTGCGCCGCGAGGAGCGCGCGGTGCGCGAGAAGGCGCGCGAGACCCTGAGCTATGTCGGCCTCGCGGCGAACGTCCACGACGAGCTCGCGGTCAACCTCGCCTACGGCGATCAGCGCCGCGTCGAGATCGCCCGCGCGCTGGCATCCGACCCGCGCCTGCTGCTGCTCGACGAGCCGACCGCCGGCATGAACCCGCAGGAGTCAGACCGCCTGACGGCGTTCATGCGACAGCTGCGCGAGGAGCGCAACATGACGATCCTGCTGATCGAGCACGACATGAAGGTCGTGATGGGTGTGTCGGAGCGCATCACCGTGCTCGACCACGGCGAGAAGATCGCCGAGGGCGACCCGGTCACCGTCCGCGCCAACCCGCTCGTCGTCGAGGCGTATCTCGGGAAGCAGGGGTAGCGACCCAACATGGCACTGCTCGAGATCGACGACCTGCACACGTACTACGGCAACATCGAGGCGCTCAAGGGCGTGTCGCTGACCGTCGACGAGGGCGAGGTCGTCACGCTGATCGGCTCCAACGGCGCCGGCAAGTCGACGACGCTGCGCTCGATCTCCGGCCTGACGCCACCGCGCAGCGGCTCGATCCGCTTCCTTGGACGCGAGATCTCGCGGACCCCGCCGCAGGAGATCGTTCGCCTGGGCATCTCGCAGTCGCCCGAGGCGCGTCGCTGCTTTCAGCGCATGACCGTCGGCGAGAATCTCGACATGGGTGCCTACCTGCGTCGCGACGCCGAGATCGGGACCGACCTCGACCGTGTCTTCGACCTGTTCCCGCGCCTGAAGGAGCGGGAGCGCCAGATGGCGGGGACGATGTCCGGCGGCGAGCAGCAGATGCTCGCGATCGGGCGCGCGCTGATGGCTCGTCCGAAGCTCCTGCTGCTCGACGAGCCGTCGATGGGGATCGCGCCGATCCTCGTCGATCGCATCTACGAGACGGTCGCCGAGATCAACCGCCAGGGCACGACGATCCTGCTCGTCGAGCAGAACGCCAACTACGCGCTCGGCGTCTCGTCGCGCGGCTACGTGCTCGAGACCGGCAAGGTCGCGCTGAGCGACGCCTCCGAGGCGCTGCGCACGAACCCCGACGTCCAGAAGGCGTACCTCGGCGCATGATCGTTCCGATCGCGACGGTCGGCGTCTTGGCGCTCTACCTGCTTTTCCTCTGGCTCGGGTCGGCGATCGTCTGCTCATATCTCTCCGCGCGCAAGGGCTACGGCGAGCGGGCGGGCCTGGCCTCGGGCCTGCTGCTGACCGTCGTCGGCGCGCTTGTCTGGCTCGCCCTGCCGGCCAAGCCGGACTCTGACTGGCGCGTCGTCGGGCCGTTCCCGTGGAACCGCCAGGAGGGTTGAGCGGCGCGCTCTGGTCGCAGCGGCGCGCGGCGCGACGGCCCGCTCAGGTGAGCGTGTCGCGCAGCGCCTCGTCGAGATCGGGGTGCGCGAACGCATAGCCGAGCTCGGCGGCACGGCCCGGCACCATCCGCACGCCGCCGAGCACGATCTGGCTCATCTCGCCGTAGAGCAGCTTGATCGCAAAGCCGGGAACCGGGGCGACCGCCGGCCGGTTGATCGCACGACCGAGCGCCTTGGCGAACTGCCTGTTCGTGACGGGTTCGGGCGCTGCGGCGTTGATCGGCCCGGCGAACTGGTCGTTGTCGAGCGCCGCGAGGTAGATGCCGATCAGGTCGTCGCGGTGGATCCAGGGCATGTACTGCTTGCCGCTGCCGATCGGCCCGCCGATGCCGGCCTTGAACGGCGGCAGCATCTTCGTCAGCGCGCCGCCCTCGGCGTCGAGCACGATGCCCGTACGCACGATGACCGTCCGGATGCCGATCTTCGCGGTCTCGATCTGGCGCTCCCAGCGGCCGCAGACGTCGGCCAGCCAGTCGTCGCCTTGCGCGCCGTGCTCGTCGACGATCTCGTCCCCGCGCGCGCCGTAGTAGCCCGAGGCCGACGCGCAGATGAGTGTCTGCGGCCGCGGCTCGCAGTCGAAGATGCTGTGCACCATGTTGCGCGTGCCCCGCTCGCGGCTCTCGGCAATCTCCGCCTTGACCTCCTTGCTCCAGCGCTGGCCGACGTCCTCGCCCGCGAGGTGGACGACAGCGTCACGTCCCGCGAGCGCCCCGCGCGGCACGGCATCCTCTTTGATGTTCCAGGCGAACGCCTCGACGCCGAGCAGCTCGCTCGCCTTGTCGGGGTCGCGCGAGAGCACCGTGACGTCGTCGCCGCGGGCCTTGAGCGCGGCGACCAGGAGCCGCCCGACCCGGCCGGTCGCCCCGCTGACGGTGACCCGCATCCATCGAGCATACGTGCCGGGCAAAGAGCGGCTGGCATCGTAGAGTGCGCGCGGATGGCAGGCCGCCCGGATGAGCTGTACCTGATCGACGGCAACTCGCTCGTCTACCGCGCGTTCTTCGCGCTGCCCGAGTCGATCGCGACCTCGACCGGCTTCCCGACGAACGCGATCTTCGGCTTCGCCTCGATGCTCGTGAAGATCCTCACCGAGCACGGCACGAAGCCGACGATTGTCGTCTGGGACGCGGGCGCCAGCGGCCGCAAGGAGGTCTATGCCGAGTACAAGGCGGGCCGCTCGAAGCGACCGGACCTGCTCAAGGAGCAGTGGCCGCACTTCGAGCCGCTCGTCGACGCCTTCGGCTACCTGAACACCCGGCTGGCGGGCTTCGAGGCCGACGACGTCATCGCGACGCTCGCCGAGCGCGCCCGCGAGCAGAGGATCCCGGTCGTGATCGTCACCGGCGACCGCGATGCGTTTCAGCTGATCGACCCGGAGGGCCTCGTCAGCGTGATGGCGACATCGCGCGGGATCACGGAGACGAAGCTCTACGACCACACCGCGGTCGTCGAGCGCTACGGGATCGCGCCCGAGCTGATCCCCGACTTCTACGGGCTGAAGGGCGACACGAGCGACAACATCCCCGGCGTCCCTGGGATCGGCGACAAGACGGCGGCGCAGCTGCTGCAGCGCTTCGGCGACCTCGAAGGCGTGCTGGGCTCGATCGACGAGATCTCGGGCGCCAAGCGCAAGGAGAACCTCGTCAACCACGCCGACAACGCCCGCATGTCGAAGGTCCTCGCGACGATGCGCCGCGATCTCGACGTCGACCTCGACGTCGCGCAGGCGGCCTCGCAGGCCCCCGACCGCTCCAAGCTGCGCGAGGTCTTTCGCGAGTTCGAGCTGCGCGATCCGCTGCGCCGCCTCGAGGAGTTCCTCGGCGCCGACGAGGCCGCGCCCGCGCCGGTCGCCTCGACCGAGGTCAGCGCCCGCGTGCGGGCCGCCAAGCTCGCTGATGTGGCGCGGCTGCCGGACGAGGAGCTCGTGCTCGTCGCGCACCCGCCCGAGATCCCGGAGGGCGAGCTGCTCGCGGTCGACAGCTCATGGCGCTTTGCCGTGGCCGGCACGGGGGGCGTGCTGACGGGCACGATGGACGACCCGGCGCAGCTCGTCGCGGCCGCAGGCGAGCGACCCGTCGTCGCCTACGACGCGAAGGCATTCGGCGTCGTACCGCCGAACCTCGCGCACGACGCACTGCTCGGCGCCTATCTGCTCGAGCCCGCACGGCGTGGCTATCCGCTGCGCGAGCTGCTCGAGGAGCGCGGGCTCGGCGCGCCCGGCGTCGAGGACGAGCTGGCAGCCGAAGCGCTGCTGATCGGCGAGCTGTCGGCCTGGCAGCGCGAGCAGATCGACGAACGCGGGCTCGTGACGGTGATGGGGGAGATCGAGCTGCCGCTCGTGCCGGTGCTGCGCTCGATGGAGCTCGAGGGCGTCCGTCTCAATGTCGAGCGCCTGCGCGAGATCACGGCCCGCGTGCGCGAGGAGATCCACGCGCTGGAGCTCGAGATCTGGCGCCTCGCCGAGACCGAGTTCGTGATCGGCTCGCCGCAGCAGCTCGGCGAGATCCTGTTCGAGAAGCTCGGGCTGTCGCGCAAGCGGCGCGGCAAGACGGGCTTCTCGACGGACGCTCGCGTGCTGCAGGCGATCCGCGACGAGCACGAGATCATTCCGCTGATCGAGCGCTGGCGCGAGCTCAACCAGCTCGACAAGACGTACTTCAGCGTGCTGCCGCAGCTCGTCGACGACCGCTCGCGGATCCACACGACGTTCCTCCAGGCGGCGGCGACGACCGGGCGGCTCGCGTCAACGAACCCGAACATGCAGAACGTCCCGATCCGCACCGAGCTCGGGCGCGAGATCCGTGGCTGCTTCGACGCCGCGCCTGGCAATGTCCTGCTGAGCGCCGACTACGAGCAGGTCGAGCTGCGCGTGCTCGCCCACATCGCCGACGAGCCGGTGCTGAAGGAGATCTTCGTGCGCGGCGAGGACGTCCACACGGCGACCGCGTCGGCGATCTTCAAGACGCCGCCCGAGCAGCTCGACCTCGGTCAGCGCTCGAAGGCGAAGATGGTGAACTACGGGATCGTCTACGGCCTCAGCGACTTCGGACTGGCCGACCGGCTCGGCATCCCGCGCGAGGAGGCCAAGGCGATCATCGACGCCTACCTCGATCGCTTCCCGGCCGTCCGCGCGTTCATCGAGTCGACGATCGCAAATGCGACCGAGACCGGCCATGTGACGACGCTGTGGGGCCGTCGCCGCCAGATCCCCGAGCTGAAGGCGCGCAACTGGCAGGTGCGGACGCTCGGCGAGCGGCTGGCGGTCAACACCGTCATCCAGGGGACCGCAGCGGACGTCATGAAGCTCGCGCTCGTGCGCGTCGACGCGGCGCTGCGCGACTCGCCGGTGCGGCCGATCCTGACCGTCCACGACGAGCTGCTGTTCGAGGGTCCGCCGGACGAGGTCGCGGAGGCCCGTGAAGTGATCCGCCACGAGATGTGCAGCTTCTGGGAGCACGACCCGCCGCTGGCGGTGAACGTCGGCGTCGGGCCGACGTGGATGGAGGCGAAATGAGCTCGACCTGCGCGGTGGCCGCCGCGCGATGACAGCCGCAGGTATGCGGCATGCGATGACCGGTCGCAGGCGTCGCGTCGTCGGGGGCCTCGGCCTCCTGCTGACGATTGTCAGCGCGGTCGTGGTGGTCGTGCCTTCGATAGCAGCCGATGACAGCCCCGTGAGACAGCCGGCAGGAGGCCGAGAAGAGCCCGAGGCACACCGGCCACAGTGAGCTACGAGGACGGCGGGCTCGCCGCCGGCCGCAAGCACAGCTATGTCGTGCAGGCCGTCGATGGCTCAGGCAATACGAGCTCGAGCTCCTCCAAGAAGAGCGTGACGACGGCGAAGCGCTGACGTCGACCGGAGGCTACGCAGCAACGGTGTCGGTGGGCTCGCCCACCGCAAGCGGGCCCTCGAGCACGAACTCGGGCGCGCAGATGTCGCGGTAGTGCCCGAAGGACCAGCGCACGAGCGTTGCCGGGCTGATCGCGCGGATGGCGGGCGTCAGCAGGCGCGTCGGCGTGATCCGGCCGACCCAGTTCTGCACGCGCAGCAGCCAGCGGTACTGCCAGAGGTGCTCGTGCGAGAACGCGCCGTAGCGCGCGAGCGCCTGCTCGCGCGTCTGACGACCCTCGATCACGTCGACGAGCTCGCGACCGAGCGCCAGGCCGAAGTAGAGCGCGGGGCGGATGCCCTCGGCGGTCGTGGGCAGGCAGTGGCCGGCAGAGTCGCCGACGAAGAAGATGCCGTCCTCGACGGCGGGGCGCAGCTGGTGCGGGATCCAGTTGCCCTGCCAGCGCTCGGCGGGCACGCCGACGTCCTCGGCGAGCTGCAAGGTCGGCTGCTTGACATGGTCCTTGGGGTCGAACGAGCCGACGCCGACGCGCAGCTCGCCGTCGGCCGGAAACGACCACGAGTAGCCGCGGCGCACGTACTTCGGGTCGATCCAGAGCTCGAGGTCGTTGCCGCTGGCGTGGGGGTGCACCTCCAGGCCGCGCGAGAGGCGCGCGTTCGGCGGCTGGATCGTCTCGCCGTTGCTGAGGATCCGGCGCCAGCCGAGTCCGTCGACGATCAGCGGCGCCCGCAGGTCGCCGCGATCGGTGTGGACCGTGAAGCCGGTGCGGCCCTCCACCTTCGCCGTCTCGAACTGCGCCGAGCCCTCCGACTGCTCGCGCAGCAGGGCGCAGATGCGCCGGTAGTCGAACGTCGAGAACGTGAACGGCAGCGGCCAGCGCAGCGTGCGCCCGGGGGTGTGGACGACGAGCTCGCCGAACGTCTGCTGGACGGCATCCATCAGGCCCATGTGCTCCAGCCAGGTCGTCGGCGCCGCGCAGGCGCTCGTCTGGCGCTCGCCGATCTCGTAGCGGTCGATCATCAACACGCGCGCGTCCGTACGGGCGAGCTCGCGGGCGACGGTCAGGCCGGCGAAGCTCGCGCCGCAGATGAGCACATCCCAATCGCCCTCCAGCGGTGTGCGCGCGTCACCCCGCGCTGTGGCTCGAACCGGCATCGCGGCCCGATTCTAGGGGCGCTAACCTCCCTCGCACATGACAACCATCACCGAGGCCGCACCAGAAGCGAAGGTCGTCGAGGGTTCTGACGGCCTGCTGCTCGAGATCGACGGGCAGATCGTCCCGAACTACGACGCCACGTTCACCCTCTTCGAGGAGGGCGAGGTCGTCACCGGCATCGTCGTCCGCATCGACAACGACGAAGTCCTCGTCGACATCGGCTACAAGAGCGAGGGGGTCATCCCCTCCAACGAGCTTTCGATCCGCAAGTCCGTCGACCCGCACGACGAGGTCGAGATGGGCGAGGAGGTCGACGCCCTCGTCCTCACGAAGGAGGATCAGGACGGCCGCCTGATCATGTCCAAGAAGCGCGCGCGCTTCGAGAAGGCATGGCGCCGCATCGAGGCCGCCGCCGAGTCGGGCGAGCCGGTCGAGGGCACGGTCATCGAGGTCGTCAAGGGCGGCCTCATCATCGACCTCGGGGTGCGCGGCTTCCTGCCCGCCTCGCTCGTCGACATCCGCCGCGTGCCGAACCTCGACGAGTACCTGCACACGAAGATCGAGTGCAAGGTCATCGAGCTCAACCGCTCGCGCAACAACGTCGTCCTCTCCCGTCGCGCCGTGCTCGAGGAGGAGCGCAAGGAGCAGCGCCAGGAGATCCTCGACCGCCTGCAGCCGGGCCTCATCGTCGAGGGCCAGATCTCGAACATCGTCGACTTCGGCGCGTTCGTCGACCTCAACGGCATCGACGGACTGATCCACATCTCCGAGCTGTCGTGGTCGCACGTCAACCACCCGAGCGAGATCCTCTCGATCGGCGACACGGTCGCAGTGAAGGTGCTCGATATAGACCGTGACCGGCAGCGCATCAGCCTCGGCCTCAAGCAGACGCAAGAGGATCCGTGGCAGCGCGTCGTCGACACCTACAACGTCGGCGACGAGCTCGAGGGCACGGTCACGAAGGTGGTCACGTTCGGCGCCTTCGTCGAGATCCTCGACGGCGTCGAGGGCCTGGTCCACATCTCCGAGCTTGCTCCGCACCATGTCGAGAACCCGCGCGAGATCGTTGCGCCGGGCGACGAGGTCAAGGTGAAGATCCTTGAGATCGACTCCGAGCGCCGCCGCCTCTCGCTGAGCGTCAAGCGCGTCGAGGGCCAGGTCCTCGAGCCGAAGGTCCTTCCGCCCGAGGAGCTTGAGGGCTCCGACGAGGACGCGATCGACGAGGCGTTCGCCGAGGCCGGCGTAGAGACCGAGTTCGCTGGTGAGGCGCCTGCCGTTGAGGACGCCGACGCGGAGGTTGCGGTGGAGGCCGAGGTCGCCGTCGCGCCCGAGGTCGAGGTCGAGGAGCCTGAGGCCGAGGTCGCCGCGCCGGACGCGGATGCCGAGACGGCTGTCGATCCCGAGGCCGTCGAAGCCGACGCCGACGTTCCCGAGGCCGTCGCCTCTGAGTCAGACGAGCCAGCCGCGACCTGACGCACGGTCTCGGGCCGGCGTTCCGTTCGTCGGCCTGACCGGCGGCTTGGGCGCCGGCAAGTCCACCGCGCTGGCGGCACTGCAGCGCCTCGGTGCGGCGACCCTCTCGACCGACGCGGTCGTGCACGACCTGTACGGAACCGAGGAGCTGCGCGAGGCGGTCGTCGGCCGTTGGGGCGAGGACGTCGTGGCCGATGGGGTCGTGGATCGTGCGGCGGTCGCGACGCGGGCGTTCGCCGCGCCCGAGGAGCGCGCCTGGCTGGAAGCGCAGATCTGGCCGCTCGTCAGTGCGCGCGTCGCAGCGTGGCGTGCGGAGCTTGCGGCGCTCGACCCGCGGCCCTGTGCAGCCGTCGTCGAGACGCCGCTGCTGTTCGAGGCGGGCCTGCAGGACAGCTACGACGCGACGATCGTCGTCGTCGCCGACGAGCAGCTGCGCCTTCGGCGGGCCCGGGCTCGCGGCCACGTCGGGGTAGACGCACGTGCTGCGCGCCAGCTTCCGCAGGAGGAGAAGGCCCGCCGTGCGACGTACGCGGTCGTAAACGACGGGACCGTCGCGCAGCTCGAAGTCAAGCTGTCCGACGTGCTCGCGAGGTTATGCGGCGGATGACGGCACGCCCGATCACGACCAGAGCGACGACCACGCGCCGCTCGCGCCAGGTGTTCCGGCGCCGGCGCCGCCGTCGGATCACGCTCATGCTCGGGGTCGCGCTGCTGGCCGCAGCACTCGCGGCGCTGATCCTGCCGCGCCTGCCCGATGCCGTGCGCGAGTTCGCGCTACCACTCGCCCACGAGGACATCATCCGCCAGCAGGCGGGGGCCAAAGAGCTCGATCCGTCCCTGTTGGCTGCCGTGATCTATGCCGAATCCGGCTTCCGGCCGCGCACGTCGCACGCCGGGGCACGCGGGCTGATGCAGATCACTCCGGCGACGGCGCGCTACATCGCGCACCTGTCCGGCGGCACAGCGTTCGAGCAGGGAGATCTCGCGACGCCGCAGATCAACATCGCCTACGGCGCTTACTACCTGCGCTACCTACTCGGCCGCTACAACCACAACACGGTCCTCGCCCTCGCCGCCTACAACGGCGGCGAGGGCAACGTCGACAGCTGGATCGCGCGATCGGGCACGTCGGAGCAGGCGTTCAGCATCGCCCAGATCCCGTTCACCGAGACGCGCAACTACGTCACGCGGGTTCTCAACGCCCGCCGCAGCTACCGCCAGAAGTACAGCGCGGAGCTCGGGCTGTAGGCGTTTGGCAGCTTGTCCCCGGATATCGGGGCGAAGCTGCCACGCGGCTCGCCGGCGGGTGCGGTTGCGGCCGGATGCTGGCCTAGACCGCGGCTATCGTGGAACGCCGTGCCGAAGTTCAAGCTCGAAGCGCGGCTATCGTGGAACGCCGTGCCGAAGTTCAAGCTCGAAGACATCTTCACGCCGGCCGCCGACCAGCCGAAGGCGATCGAGCAGATCTCTGCCGCCGTGACGCGCGGCGACCGCTTCACGACGCTGCTCGGCGCGACGGGCACCGGCAAGACGATGACGATGGCCGGCGTCATCCAGGAGCTGCAGCGCCCGACGCTCGTCCTCGCCCACAACAAGACCCTCGCGGCACAGCTCTGCAACGAGTTCCGCACGTTCTTCCCGGACAACGCGGTCGAGTACTTCGTCAGCTACTACGACTACTACCAGCCCGAGGCGTATGTCCCGAGCCGGGACCTGTACATCGAGAAGGACTCGGCGATCAACGAGGAGGTCGACCGTCTGCGGCACGCCGCCACCGCGGCGCTCTTCGCGCGAAGAGACGTGATCATCGTGGCCAGCGTCTCCGCGATCTTCGGCCTCGGCTCCCCGGAGACATACGAGATGAACATGCAGGTTCTGCGCAAGGGCGACGTGATCGATCGCGATGCGCTGCTGCGCAAGCTCGTCAGCATCCAATACACCCGCAACGACACCGCGCTGAGCCGGGGCACCTTCCGCGTGCGCGGCGAGACGCTCGAGGTCTTCCCGGCCTACGAGGAGACGGCGTTCCGGGCAACCCTGTTCGGCGACGAGGTCGAGCGCCTGCAGCACTTCGACCCGCTCACCGGCGAGCTGATCGCCGACGACCTCGAGCACGTCGCAGTCTGGCCGGCGACCCACTACAACGTCAAGGAAGGGATGATCGAGCGCTCGGTCGCCGAGATCGCGCGCGAGCTCAACGAGCGCTGCGCGGAGCTCGAGGCCGAGGGCCGGCAGCTCGAGTCGCACCGCCTCAGGCAGCGCACCCAGTACGACATGGAGATGCTGCGCGAGATGGGCTTCTGCAACGGGATCGAGAACTACTCGCGGATCCTCGACGGCCGTGAGCCGGGCGCACGGCCGTACTGCTTGATCGACTACTTTCCGGAGGATTTCGTCTGCTTCCTCGACGAGTCCCACCAGACCGTGCCGCAGATCGGCGGCATGTTCGAGGGCGACCGGTCGCGCAAGCAGACGCTCGTCGACTACGGCTTCCGCCTGCCGAGCGCGCTCGACAACCGGCCGCAGAAGTTCGACGAGTTCCTCGGCATCACGCCGACGCTCGTCTTCGTGAGCGCGACGCCGGGCAAGTACGAGCGGGCGCACTCCGGTCAGGTCGTCGAGCAGATCGTGCGCCCGACGGGGATCGTCGACCCGATCGTCGAGGTGCGCGAGACGCGCAACCAGATCGACAACCTCATGAACGAGATCCGTTTGCGGGTCGACCGCAGCGAGCGCACGCTCGTCACGACGCTGACGAAGAAGATGAGCGAGGATCTGACCGACTATCTGCTCGAGATGGGCTTCAAGGTGAGATATCTCCATAGCGAGATCGACACGCTCGAGCGCATCCAGATCATCCGGGACCTGCGCCTGGGCGAATACGACGTGCTCGTCGGCGTCAACCTGCTGCGGGAGGGCCTCGACCTGCCCGAGGTCTCGCTCGTCGCGATCCTCGACGCCGACAAGGAGGGCTTCCTGAGAGGGGAGACCTCGCTGATCCAGACGATCGGCCGCGCCGCGCGCAACATCGAGGGCAAGGTGATCATGTACGCCGACAAGGAGACCGACGCGATGCGCACCGCGCTCGGCGAGACCGATCGGCGCCGCGCGATTCAGCTGGCCTACAACGAGGAGCATGGGATCACCGCAGCGACGATCGTCAAGGGGATCTCAGACATCGCCGAGTTTTTGCAGTCGGAGTCCAAGCTGCCCGGCAAGGGAGCCAAGCGCCGCCGGCGGGCTGCCAAGAGTGCGGTCGAGGCGATGTCGCTGTCCGAGCTCGAGCACACGATCGTCGAGCTCGAGGAGGAGATGCTGGCAGCCGCCGAGGAGCTGCGCTTCGAGTACGCCGCTCGTGTGCGCGACGAGATCCGCGACCTGCGTCGCGAGCTGCTGACGGCGCAGTCCAACGAGGCGCCGGCCTGAGCCAGGTCATGGGCGAGCGCGCCCCGCTGCAGGCCGCCGTCCTCGCCTGGTACGACGCGACCCGTCGCCCGCTGCCGTGGCGGCGCACGCGCGATCCCTACGCGATCCTCGTTGTCGAGGTGATGGCGCAGCAGACACAGATCGCCCGCGTGCTGGAGCGCTACGAGGGCTGGCTGGAGCGCTGGCCGACAGCGGCCGCGCTTGCCGCCGCGACGCCCGCGGAGGTGCTCACCGAGTGGAGCGGCCTCGGCTACAACCGGCGTGCGCTGCGACTGCGAGAGGCGTGCGCGATCGTCACCCGCGACGGCTGGCCGCGTGACAGCGCCGGCCTGCGGACGTTGCCTGGAATTGGTCCGTACACCGCCGCCGCGGTCGCATCGTTTGCGTTCGGAGAGCGGATCGCGGCCGTCGACACGAACGTCCGCCGCGTTGCGATGCGGCTGGCGGTTGCGCCCGGCGCGCTGCTCCCGGCAGAGCGTCACAGCGACTGGAACCAGGCCGCGATGGAGCTGGGCGCGCGCGTCTGCACGGCCCGCTCGCCGCGCTGCGCCGAATGCCCGGCCGCGTCCTGGTGCCCGTCGCGGGGGCGGGTCGCAGCCTTGCCGAGCCGCCTCGGGGCGCGTACGCCGTTCAGGGAGACCGATCGCTGGCTGCGCGGCCGGATCGTCGCCGCGCTCGCCGCCGGCGGCGACCTGCCCGACGCGATCGCGGCCGACCGGCTCGAGCGCGTGCTCGCCGGGCTCGAGCGCGATGGCCTCGTCGAGCGCGGGCCGAACGGGCTCGAGCTGCCGGGCGCGCGCTGCTAGTACGGCTGGCCAGGAGGCGCGGACAGGTGTACTACTGTCCTCATCTCGACTCACAATCCGTCAGCGAAGAACTTACGGAGGCAGTGTGGACCTCGACCGTCAGTCCATCGAGAAGCGCGATTTTCCGATCGGTCGCCGTGGCTACGAGCCGGTGGCCGTCGACCAGCACCTCGCCGCGATCGCGCGCGAGGTTGAGGCGCTCAAGCAGGCCAAGGCGCGCGAGCCCGCTCCGGAGGCGTCCGACGCGGCTGCCCCCGTCCGGCAGGCGCCCGAGTCGCTCGCCTCGTTCGCCAGCGTGCAGGTGCAGGCGATCGTCGAGGCAGCCGAGGCGAGCGCGTCGGCGATCGAATCCGAGGCTCGCGAGAGCGCGCAGCAGACCGCCAAGGATGCTGCCGGCGACGCCGAGCGTACGCGCCAGGAAGCGGTCGAGCGCTCGCAGGAACACGTCGGGAAGGTGCGCGAGGCGACGTCGCTCATGCTCAAGCGCCTCGGCGCGATGGAGACCGAGCTGGGCGACCTGATCGAGTCGCTGCGGGCCGGGACCAACAGCCTCAACGGCGAGCTCACGACCCTGTCGGCCGAGATGGACGATCTCTATGCGGCCGCGGGCCGCTCCGACGAGCCTCCGGGCGCGGAGCTCGCGGAGGCCGACCTCGACGACGACGACGAGGACGTGGTCGCGACGGACGATGCCGGCGAGGCCGATGACGGCGACAGGGCCGATGGGGTCGGCCGCGGCGACGTCGAGGCCGCGCGTCTCGTCGCGCTGAACATGGCGCTCAATGGTCAGTCGCGCAAGCAGACCGACAGCTACCTCGCCGAGAACTTCGACCTGACCGATCGCGGCGCGCTGCTCGACGAGGTCTACGCCACCGTCGGCGGGTAGCCGCTCACCGCCGCGAACGAACGTCTGTTCGGTCGCCTACAATGACCGGGTGGCCAAGCACGATCGCATCGTCGTCTCCGGCGCCCGCGAGCACAACCTCAAGGACATCAGCCTCGAGCTTCCGCGCGATGCCCTCGTCGTCATCACCGGGCTGTCCGGATCGGGCAAGTCCTCGCTCGCATTCGACACGATCTACGCCGAGGGGCAGCGCCGCTACGTCGAGTCGCTGAGCGCCTACGCGCGCCAGTTCCTCGGGCAGATGGACAAGCCCGATGTCGACTCGATCGAGGGCCTGTCGCCGGCGATCTCGATCGACCAGAAGACGACCTCGCGCAACCCGCGCTCGACCGTCGGCACGGTGACGGAGATCTACGACTACCTGCGGCTGCTGTGGGCGCGCGTCGGCGCGCCGCACTGCCATGTTTGCGGCGCTCCGATAGAGGGCCAGTCGGTCGAGCAGATCGTCGACCAGGTGATGGAGCTCGAGGAGGGCACGCGCTTCATGGTGCTCGCTCCGATCGTGCGCGGGCGCAAGGGGGAGTACGGCAAGCTGCTCGACGAGCTGCGCGCCGACGGCTACACGCGAGCGAAGATCGACGGCGAGCTGAAGCTGCTCGAAGAGCCGATCGAGCTCGACAAGAAGTTCAAGCATGACATCTCGGTCGTCGTCGACCGGCTGATCATGCGCCACGACGTTCGCAAGCGGCTCGCGGACTCGATCGAGACCGCATCGGGCCTCGCGGACGCGATCGTCGAGGTCGAGCTGACGCCGCGCGCGGACACCGGCCCAGCCCAGCCCCAGGTGCTCACGTTCAGCGAGCGCTTCGCGTGCCTGAAGTGCGGCACCTCGATGCCCGAGCTCGAGCCGCGGATGTTCTCGTTCAACTCTCCGCACGGGGCCTGCGAGCGTTGCACGGGGCTCGGCTCGCAGCGTGAGATCGACCCGGAGCTGATCGTGCCCGACGCGGCGCTCTCGATAGCCGACGGCGCGCTCGCGCCGTGGGCGACGAGCTCGTCGAACTACTACGAGCAGATCACGGAGGCGATCGCCGAGCGCTACGGCGTCGATCTCGAGGCGCCTTGGAGCGAGCTCCCACAGGCTGACCGCGACCTCTTCTTGTCCGGCACGAACGGCGAGCCGGTCCAGGTGACGTACCGCAACCGCTACGGGCGCAAGCGCTCATATCAGACGCGCTTCGAGGGAATCATCCCGAACCTCGAGCGTCGCTATCGCGAGACCGACTCGGAGCTCTCGCGCGAGAAGATCGAGGAGTACATGAGCGTGCGCCCGTGTCCGGCCTGCCACGGCGCGCGGCTGCGGCCCGAGTCGCGGGCGGTGCTCGTCGCGGGCTTGCCGATTCATGAGTTCACGGCGCTGAGCGTGCGCGCCGCGTTGACGTGGTTGGCCGAGGTGGAGCTGACCGACACCGAGCGTCACATCGCGCGGCTGATCCTGCGCGAGATCGAGGAGCGCCTGAACTTTCTCGAGAACGTCGGCATCGGATATCTGTCGATGGAGCGGGCGGCGGCGACGCTGAGCGGTGGCGAGGCGCAGCGGATTCGCCTGGCGACGCAGATCGGCTCGTCGCTCGTGGGTGTGCTCTACATCCTCGACGAGCCCTCGATCGGCCTGCACCAGCGCGACAACGAGAAGCTGATCGCGACGCTTGAGCGGCTGCGCGACCTGGGCAACACGGTGATCGTCGTCGAGCACGACGAGCAGACGATGCGCGCGGCCGACCATGTCGTCGACATCGGGCCGGGGGCCGGCGAGCACGGCGGCGAGATCGTGGCGCAGGGCACGGCGGCGGACATCGAGCGCGTCCCGGAGTCTCTGACGGGCCAGTTCCTGGCACGGACGCGCGTGATCGACATCCCGGCCAAGCGGCGCACGCCGTCGGGCTACGTCGAGATCCGCGGTGCCGCGGCGAACAACCTCAAGAGCATCGACGTGAAGGTCCCGCTCGGCGTGCTGACGGCGGTCACGGGCGTCAGCGGCTCGGGCAAGTCGACGCTCGTCAACGAGGTGCTCTTCAAGGCCGTCGGCAACCGGCTGCATCGTGCGCGCCAGAAGCCGGGACGCCACACCGCGATCCTCGGGCTCGGCCAGCTCGACAAGATCATCCAGGTCGACCAGTCGCCGATCGGCCGGACGCCGCGCTCCAACCCAGCGACGTACACCGGCCTGTTCGATGTGATCCGCGACCTCTTCTCCAAGACGCAGGAGGCGCGTGCACGCGGCTACAAGCCCGGTCGCTTCTCGTTCAACGTCAAGGGCGGGCGCTGCGAGGTGTGCCGCGGCGACGGCCAGATCAAGATCGAGATGCACTTCCTGCCCGACGTCTACGTCCCCTGCGAGCAGTGCCACGGCAAACGCTACAACCGCGAGACGCTCGACGTGCACTTCAAGGGCAAGACGATCGCTGACGTGCTCGACATGCCGGTCGAGGAGGCGCTGACGTTCTTCGAGCACATCCCGAAGATCCGCCGCCGCCTCGAGACCCTGTCCGCCGTCGGTCTGGGCTACATCCGCCTCGGTCAGCCCGCGACGACGCTGTCCGGCGGCGAAGCGCAGCGCGTGAAGCTCGCCACCGAGCTCTCGAAGGTGGCGACCGGGCGCACGCTCTACATCCTCGACGAGCCGACGACCGGCCTGCATTTCGCCGATGTGGAGCGCCTGCTCGACGTGCTGCACCGGCTCGTCGACCAGGGCAACAGCGTCGTCGTCATCGAGCACAACCTCGACGTCATCAAGACCGCCGACCGGCTGATCGACATGGGCCCGGAAGGCGGCGAGGAGGGTGGCGTCGTGATCGCCGCCGGCACGCCCGAGCAGGTCGCCGGGACACCGGGCTCGCACACGGGCGCCTTCCTCGTCGAGACCGGCGTCACGTCCGCGTCGCCGACAGCGAGGCGCACGCGCAAGCGCAAGGTGGCGGCTGCGGCATAGCAAGCGGTCGGGGGAAAGGGATCGGTCCGTGGCATAGCCTCTGCAGATCGAAGAGCTCGCCACTCACGCCCGGCTGTGGCTGCAGAAATGGCGCTGGTATCAGCGCAATACGCTGCCCTGGAACCGGGCGCGCCTGCACTGGCAGCTCATGCGCCGCGATGCGTTCACGCGCTGGCCGCTGCACGGCAACGTCTACGAGGCGCTCCGCGACGGCCGTCTGGAGATCGGCGCCAACGTGCTGCTCGAGCCCGACGTCTGGATCACCGTCGGCGACGAGGCGACGGTGCGGATCGGCGAGGGCACGTTCCTGAACATCGGCGTGATGGTGGCGGCGACCGCGTGCGTGGAGATCGGCGCGCACTGCATGCTCGCCAATGGCTGCTTCGTTACGGACGCCAACCACCGCTACGACGATCCCGTCAAGCCGGTTCCCTGGCAGGGCTTCAGCACGAAGGGCGCGACGAGGATCGGAGCCAACGTGTGGCTCGGAGCGAACGTCGTCGTGACGAGCGGAGTGACGATCGGCGAGCGCTGCGTGATCGGCGCCAACAGCGTCGTCACGCAGGACATCCCGCCGTTCTCGATCGCGGCCGGCGCGCCCGCCAAGGTGCTGCGCGCGGTCACGTACCCCGACGCTGACCTTCGCGCCGACACGGCCGAGGGGCCGGGAGCGAGCCCGGTCGAGCCGGGCTGAGCCTCAACCGCCGAAGCGCGCCTGTAGCGCGAGCACGTTGTCGACGTAGCGCTGCGTGTCGTCGAACATCCCGCGCGACAGGACCGACGCGAGGCCCTGGTAGTACCCGGCCGTGGCAAGCCGTTCGTCTCCGTTCGTCTCGCGCAGGAGCTGGGCGAGGTACAGCGAGCCGGCGCTTACGTTGTCGGCTGCCGACAGCGGGTCGAGCGGAGCACCGGCGAGGTTGTGGTTGACCCAGTCCCACGTACCCGGCATGACCTGCATCACGCCGCGCGCGTTGGCCGGTGACACGAGCGCGTTGTTGAAGCCGCTCTCCTGCCAGGCGATCGCGGCAGTCAGCGACGGCGGCGCGCCGTGCTGAGCGGCGAGCGCCTTGATCTCGTCGGCGCTCAGGCGGACCGGTGTCGGCGCCGGGTTGGCGGCCGGCACGACCCGGGCGGAGGGCGCCGGCTCGGCCGCGCGCATCGGGGCGGGGGCGCCGGTCGGCAGCTTGAGCACCGTGCCGATCAGCAGCAGCGCGTTGGGCGCAAGGCCGTTCATGTACGCCATCTGGGCGGTGGGCACGCCGGTCTGCGCGGCCAGCCCGCTGAGCGTGTCACCGGCTCGCACGATGTACGCGCCGAGCGGCGGTGGCGCTCCCGGCGCCGTGGCCACGGGGGTGACGCGGGCGGCGGCGTCGGTGGCCTCGGTCGCCGGCACGACGGACGTCGTGGGTGCCGCCGGCGCGACCCCAGCCCGTGCGAGCGCGGCGCGGCCCTCGGCGACGCTTGGGATCTTGATCGTGCTGCCGGCTACGACGTTCGCGGTCTCGCTCAATCCGTTGTACGCGGCAACCGTGCGGGTCGTCAGGTTCGACTGCGCGGCGATCGACCAGAGGCTCTCGCCTGTCGCGACGGTATGCAGCACGTCCGCGTTCGCGGCCGGTGCCGCGAGCAGCGCGACGACTGCGGCAAGGATGCTGATTCGCAGGGCACGCATGGGTTCCTCTCCGTGGATGAACTCCACAGTGCCTCGCGGCGCCCCCCTTTTCACCTCACCGCGCGTGATTACGTCGCCCTGCACGTCGCGCTGCAGCGCGACGAGGCCGACAGCCGGATCAGGTCTTGGACGTCATCACGATCAGGCCGAGGACGATCGCGCCACCGAACAGGATGGCGCCGCTTGCGGCGACGGCGGCGTGCACGGCGGCGCTGCCGGCGCGCCCGTCGCGGCGCGCCTCGGTGGCGCGCGCCGAGCCGTAGACGACGAGTCCCCAGGCGAATACGACCGTGAGCGCGGCGAGCGGTGCCGCCCAGACGAGCTCGAGCAGAGCGTGGGTGTCGATCGCGGCAGTCATGCGTCCGCGACCGCAGTGGTCATCGCCGGACCACGGCGCACGCGCTTGCCGAACAGCGCAGCGATCAGCGTCAGCAGGGAGGCGGAGATGAGCAATGGTCCCAGCGCTCCGGTGCCGAACACGCGGCTGACCTCATATGTGATCGCGCCGACGGCGGCGGCCGCGGGCAGCGTCAGCGCCCAGGCGATCGCGATGTTGCCGGCCAGGCCCCAGCGCACGGCGGACACGCGCTTCGCCGCACCGGCACCGAGCACGGCGCCGGTGATCGAATGCGTCGTCGAGAGTGGGAAGCCGAGGTGCGAGGCGGTCAGCAGCACGGCCGCGCCGCCGCCCTGCGCGGCGAAGCCCTGGGCCGGATCCATCTTGTAGATCCGGCTGCCCATCGTGCGGATGATGCGCCACCCGCCGAGGTAGGTGCCGAGCGCGATCGCCGATCCGGCGCTGACGATGACCCAGGTGGGCGGGCTGGGGTCCGAGCCGTGCAACGAGCCGTGTGCGACGAGCGCGAGCGTAATGATGCCCATCGTCTTTTGCGCGTCGTTCGTGCCGTGCGACAGCGAGAGCAGGCTCGCGCTGCCGATCTGGCCGAGGCGATAGCCGCGGTTGACGGAGCCTGGCCGCAGACGACCGACCATGCGGTATGTCACGAGGATGCAGCAGCCCGCGGTCAGGAACGCCACGACCGGTGCGACGAGCGCCGGGACGATGACCTTCTCGAGCAGGCCGGCGCCGAGGATCGCACTCGTCCCGCTGGCGGCGAACGCCGCACCGACGACGCCGCCGATGAGGGCGTGCGACGAGCTCGACGGAAGCCCGAAGTACCACGTGACGAGGTTCCACGTGATCGCTCCGATCAGGCCCGCGAAGATCACCGTCGTCGTGACGAGCTTCGCGTCGACGATCCCGCCCGCGACCGTCGCGGCCACCTTGATCGAGATGAAGGCCCCGACGAAGTTCAGGATCGCCGACAGCCCGACCGCGGTCTTCGGCGCCAGGGCGCGCGTCGAGATCGATGTCGCGACCGCGTTGGCGGTGTCGTGAAAGCCGTTCGTGAAGTCGAACGCGAGCGCCGTCACGACGACGATCACAAGGATGATGTCGCTATCCACGGGCGTGGAGCCTGCGGGTCAGGAGTTCTTCACGACGATGTTCGCGATGACGTTCGCGATGTGCTCCGTGGCATCGACGGCGTCCTCTAGGCGCTCG
Organism: Solirubrobacteraceae bacterium; assembly: GCA_036271655.1. Classification (GTDB taxonomy): domain Bacteria; phylum Actinomycetota; class Thermoleophilia; order Solirubrobacterales; family Solirubrobacteraceae; genus CADCVQ01. The sequence goes on along the minus strand of DATBAE010000013.1, from coordinate 5,057 downwards.
AAGATGTCCTTCCAGCGGATTACGACCATCGGGTCGATCCCCGTGTCGAAGAGCGACGCGACTGCCTCGCGCGTGACGCGGTCGCCATCGGTCTCGAGGCGGTGGATCTCGGCGGTGTAGTGCGACACGTCCTTGAAGCCGCGGATCAGCGGCACCGCCTCGGCGACGCTGCGGCACGCCTCGGTCAGGATCTCGGCGAGGCGCTGCGCCTGCTCCATCGGCGCCTCGATGCGGTAGAGGCCGAGGTAGTCGGCGACCTCCTCGGTGAGATCGACGATGTCGTCGAGGCCCGACGCGAGCGCAAGGATGTCCTCGCGATCGATCGGCGTGACGAATGTCGAGTTCAGGCGCTGGATCATGTCGTAGGTGATCCGATCGCCCTCCTGCTCGCACAGCAGGATCGCCCGGGCGAGGTCGTTGTGCTCGGGAAACGAGCGCAGCATCTCCTCGAGCAGCTCTGCCGCCCGCAGCACGTTTGCCGCCGATTCTTCGAAGAGGTCGAAGAAGACCCGATCCTTCGGGGAGAACACCTGCGAGAGCCGACCCATGGGCCGGGACTCTACGTCAGGCGGTCACGCAGCGAGGAGAGCTCCTGTGACTCGATCGAATAGCCGTGCTCAGGCTGCGGGTAGCGGCGGCTACGCACATCGTCGGCGAAGGCCGCGATGCCTGCCGCCATCTCGTCCTGCAGGTCGGCATAGCGCTTGACGAAGCGCGCTCCGAGCCCTTCCCGGATCCCAAGCAGGTCGTGGAAGACGAGTACCTGGCCGTCGGTCGCGGGGCCGGCGCCGATGCCGATCACGGGCACCTCGATCCGCGCCATCAGCAACTCGGCGACGTCGGACGGGATGGCCTCGAAGACGATCGAGAAGCAGCCGGCCTGCTGCAGGGCGAGGGCGTCCGCGATGACGCGCTCCGCCGCGTCAGCGCTGCGGCCCTGGGCGCGATAGCCGCCGAGCGCCGTCGCCGTCTGCGGCGTCAGGCCGACGTGCCCCATGACGGGAATCCCGGCACTGACGATCGCCCGGGCGCGGGCGCAGGAGGCCGCGCCGCCGCCTTCGAGCTTGACGGCGTCGCAACCGGCGCTCTTGACGAAGCGCAGCGCGCTCGTGATCGCCTGCTCGTCGGACACCTCGTAGGACCCCAGCGGCAGGTCGGCGACGAGCAGCGGCGTGCGCAGACCGCGGCGGGTGGCGCGTGCGAGCATCAGCATCTCGTCGAGCTCGACGCCGACGGTCGACGGATAGCCGAGCACCGTCATCGCGCCGGAGTCGCCGACGAGGACGATGTCCACTCCGGCCGCCTCGGCGGCGCGCGCGCTGGGAAAGTCGTAGGCGGTGACCATCACGATCGGCTCGCCGAGGCGCTTCATCGCGGCCAGCCGCGGCAGCGTGATCGGCAGGCGGTCGACGGCCGCGCTCGCGGAGATCTGGCTCGGGTGACTGGACATCGATCAGCGCTCCTTTCCGAAGGTGAGCAGCGTGCCGACCTGGTCGTCGACGCCCACGATCGCGTTCGTGCCGCGCTCGACGTGCACGACGCGGGGCTCGTAGTCGCGCATCTCGGTGCGGTCGTACTGCCCATAGGAGATGACGATGATCGTGTCGCCGCGCTGCACGAGCCGCGCGGCAGCGCCGTTGACCTGCATCATTCCCGAGCCGCGATCGCCGGCGATCGTGTACGTCTCGAAGCGGGCCCCGTTGTCGACGTCGACGACGTGGACCTGCTCGTGCTCGAGGATGTCGGCGGCGTCGAGCAGGTCGGCGTCGATCGTGATCGATCCGACGTAGTGCAGATCGCAGCCGCTGACCGTCGCGCGGTGGATCTTGGACTTGAGCATCGTTCGCTGCATCAGAGGCTCCTGGCTTGCGGCTTTCAGTTGATGATCTCGTTGTCGATCAGGCGGACGGCGCCGACGCGCGCGGCGACCGCGACGAGCACCTGCTCGCCGCAGAGGCGCACGACGGGGGAGAGCGTGTCGGGCTCGACGAGCTCGAGGTACTCGGGCTCGACGCCGAGCTCTGCCATCGCGGCACGGCCGGCAGCGGCCAGCACGGCGACGTCGCGCTCGCCGGCGGCGGCGCGGGCACGGACGGCGTCCAGCCCGCGGCGCAACGCGAGCGCGCGGGCGCGGTCCTCGCCGCGCAGCCGAACGTTGCGGCTGGAGAGCGCGAGGCCGTCGGGCTCGCGGATCGTCGCGCCGACCTCGATCCGCACCGGGATGTCGAGATCGCGCACGAGGCGCCGGATCACCGCGACCTGCTGGGCGTCCTTCTGGCCGAAGTAGGCGACGTCAGGCTGGGTCATGTTGAGCAGCTTCATGACGACCGTCGCCACGCCCGCGAAGTGCGCCGGGCCGCGCTGGGCGCCTTCGAGCGGCGTGCTGACGCCGTCGACCGTCACCGTCGTGGCAAAGTCGTCGGGGTAGACCGTTGCGGGCGATGGGGCGAAGAGGATGTCGGCGCCCGCCTCGGCCGCGAGCGCGGCGTCGCGCTCCTCGTCGCGTGGATAGGCCTGCAGGTCGGACGCGTCGTCAAACTGCGTCGGGTTGATGAACAGCGTCACCACGACCTCGTCACATGCAGCGTGGGCCTGGCGGATCAACGAGAGATGACCGTCGTGCAGCGCGCCCATCGTCGGCACGAGGCCGATCGTGCGCCCGGCGCGGCGCGGTCCTGCGAGCGCGGCACGCAGGTCGGCGACGGTGCGCAACGTCGTCAGGCGACGCGTGAGCTCGGACTGTGTGGTCATCGTGTCGGTCCAGTCCTCCAGGAGGTACCGGTCGCGTTGTTGCTGTGCGACGGTCGCTGCCGCCGCACGTTCAAGGGTAGCTGAGCGCCGTGGGCTCTACGATCGCGCCGTGACCACGAAGGACGAGCGCCGCGCAGAGCTGACCGCCGTCTACCGCGAGGCGCGCGGGTGCCTGCGCTGTCCGGAGCTTGCGAGCACGCGCACGCAGGTGGTCTTCGGTGCCGGCAACGCGGACGCCGACCTCATGTTCGTCGGCGAGGCGCCGGGCGCTCGCGAGGACGAGCAGGGGATCCCGTTCGTCGGAGCGGCGGGCAAGCTGCTCGACGAGCTGCTCGCCGAGGTCGGTCTGGCTCGCGCCGACGTCTTCATCGCGAACACGCTCAAATGCCGGCCGCCCGGCAACCGCGACCCGCTGCCGGTCGAGATCGAGACATGCTCTGACTACCTGATGCGCCAGGTCGAGCTGATCGAGCCGCGTGTCATCTGCACGCTGGGCAACTTCTCGACGAAGCTCCTGCGCGGTGAACCGACGGGCATCACGCGGCTCCACGGCCAGGCCGAGATCCGCGTCATCGGAACGCGCGCGGTACGCCTCTACCCGCTCTTTCACCCGGCGGCGGCGCTCTACACGCGCTCGTTGCTCGACACGCTGCGGGCCGACTTCGCGCGCCTCCCGGGCCTGCTGGCGCTCGCGCCGCCCGAGCAGCCGCAGTCGATCGCGATTCCCGAGCCCGTCGTGCCGGAGCCGGAGCCCGCCGCGCCGCAGCCCGATCCGGGGGCTGGCCCCGAGCCCGGCTACGACGACGGTCAGCTCGGGCTGTTCTGATTACTCGCCGTCCGTCGGCGCGAGCTTCAGGGCCGCCGAGTTGATGCAGTAGCGCTGGCCGCTGTCGCCGGGGCCGTCTGGGAAGACGTGGCCGAGGTGCCCGCCGCACTGGCTGCAGAGAACCTCGGTGCGCCGCATGAACATGCTGTTGTCGTCACGCAGCACGACGGCGGCCGCAACCGCCGGATCGGTGAAGCTCGGCCAGCCGGTGCCGGAGTCGAACTTCGTGTCGGAGGAGAACAGGCTCGCGCCGCATCCGGCGCAGTGATACATGCCGTCGGACTTCTCGTTGACGTAGTCGCCGGTGAACGCGCGCTCGGTGCCGGCCTTGCGCAGGACCTCGTACTGCTCGGGCGAGAGCTCCGCGCGCCACTCCTCGTCGGACTTCTTGATGGGGGCTTCGATCGGGGTGTGCTTCATGAATCCAATGTAGCTCCAGCGCGCGTGGTGCTGCCCGAGCTGGCGCGCTCGTCAGCGCCGCGGTCGCCGCCGGAGCAGCCGGCTGGCGAAGAACCTCGCCTGAGCGAGCTGCGCGATCCCGTCCAGGATGCGCTCGCCGTGCGTCAGGTCGGCCCGCACGTACTCGGCGAGGTCGCCCTCGCGGTCGTAGTAGCGCCAGCCGCGCGACGAGCCGACGACGCTCAGCAGCGCGGCGGTCACGGGCGGCGCCGAGAAGGCGCCGTGCACGAAGAGCAGCCCGCCGGGGGTGACCCGTCCAGGCCAGCGGGCGAAGAGCTCGGCGGCGACGGTGTACGGCGCCGCCGGGCCGATGTAGAGCAGGTCGATCGAGCCGTCGATCCGTGCGACCGCACCCTGCTCGACGACGAGCACCTCGACGCCGGGGCGGGCCTGCGAGCGGATCGCGTCGACGGCGGCGCCGGCGACGTTGCCGGTCATGACGACGCGGGCCGGCGGATCGAGCACCCGAGCGCAGGCTTGGAGGCGTTCGATCTGAGCGGTGGTGAGCACCGAGGCGACGCTACCGCAGGATCGTGTCCGGGGGACCGAGCGCGCCCCCGCGAAGCATTAGAGTCATGCCCCTGACCGAGCCTGCTGAGACGTCTGCGCCCCACGAGACCGAGGCCCTCGCCGCACGGCTCGCCGAGCGGCTGCGGCCCGGTGACGTCGTGCTCGTGTCCGGCGAGCTCGGAGCGGGCAAGACGACGTTCGTTCGCGGTGCCTGTCGTGCGCTCGGCGTCGAGGGGCCGGTGACGAGCCCGACGTTCACGATCGCGCGTCGCTACGACGGCGCGGTGCCGATCTCGCACCTCGATCTCTACCGCCTGGGAGACCTCGACGCCGAGGACCCGGCCCTGCTGGCCGACGAGCTGGGCGACGATCGCGTCGCGTTCGTCGAGTGGCCGGAGGTCGGCGCGCCCGCCGGCCTCGATCCCGCTCGCGTCGTCGCGCGCGTGCGCCTCGAGCATCGCGGCGGCGACCGCCGCCTGGTCCGCGTCGAGCGGTGATCGTCCTCGGCTTC
>DATBAE010000012.1:0-69335 GCA_036271655.1 Solirubrobacteraceae bacterium | reverse complement strand
GCCAGGCGTTTGGCCTGCGCGCGTACCTGCAACTACCGGCTGCAGCGCTGATGGGGTTGTCGGGGTTCGACCTCGCCGTCCCCAGCGGCCGCCTCGCGCTGTGGCATGACCTCCTCAACGCGCGCGCGCCTGAAGCTGCGCACTGTTACGCGCCATTCGGCACGGCCAGTGTTCCGTCCTGGCTGAAGCGCTGATGCCCACCTCCCCCTATGACACGTACGCCAATGCGTTGCGCGCCGTTGACCTCGCGGCCCAGCGCGCTCGTGACGACGAGCGTCGCGAGGCTGATGAGGCCAGCAAGCGCAGTGCTGACGTCGAACGTGCGAGCAGTCGGATCCGCAGCCGTGCCGAGGCCCTGGCACGCGAGCGCGATGCGATCGCTCTTCGTCTCGCAGAGCTGCCGATCACAGTGCCCGCCGCGAACCGCCAGCAGCCCGTGGCTTCGGCAAGGCCGCTCGAGCTGGCTGTGCAGCTGTTGCGCCGCGCGGAAGAGCTGATCGGCGCCTGCGGCGAGGACATCGCGGCGATCAAGCGTCAGGAAGCGCGCATCGCCGAAATGAGCGAGAGCCAGGACGCGCGGCGCCGCGCGGCAGAGATCGAGCGACAGGCGCGCGAGCAGGAAGCCCTGCAGCGCGCAGCAGGAGGCGACCGCACCCTGGTGGCCTGCGCTGCCGCCGTCGCGCTCGGGGCGTTGGTCGCGGGCATCGCAGGCCCGCCTGCCGCCGGCCCGTTGGCTGGGCTCGTCCTGGCCGCAGTGGCGACAGTGGTCGCCCGCTCACAGACGACGACCGTCGTCGCGCGAATCGCGAGCCGCTGGACGCTGGCGGGGGGCGCCACGCCACCGCCGAGCGGCCACGCGCTCGTGGCCGTGTTTGCCGCCGCCTGCACGATCGCTGGGGCCGCTTCGGTGGTAGCCGGCCTTGCGCGCAGCAGCGTCGTCGGCTGTGCGCTGGGTGGCATGGTCGCGGCGCTCGCGGTCATCGGCTTGTTGCTCGTCACCAACCGACCATCAGGAGCAGAACGACCATGAGCTCTCAGCTCGGAAACCTCAAAGGCGCGCTCGCCGCTTACTCGCGCTCAACCGAACAGCAGGCCTCCGGCCTGGACCCAATCCAGCGCGCCTGCCAGCAGTCCTCACAGCAGATCCTCTCGTTGATCGGCGGCAGCTCGCAGCGCAAGGAGGCCGAGGTCCAGGGGGCAGTCAACGAGGCGCGCGAGCAGGTCGGCCGCGCGGCGCAGGCGCTACGCCGCGCGGCGAAGATCGCCGAGAGCTATGGACAGTCACTGTGATCGAGTCAGCTCCGTCGTGGAACGAGGCAGAGTCCGTTCGCGCGGCGGTACGCGAGGAGTTCGACGAGGTCGTCCCTCACCTCGTCGCCGCGCTGAAGCGCAACGACGGCGTCGCCGATCTTGTGCGTCGCCTCGACGACGCCGAGCGTCGACTCGGCGCGCGCGACCAGCGTCCGCTCGTCGCACGGCTGTACCGGCTCGTCGGTCTTGTGCGGCGCCTTGATCTGCCTGATGACGTGCGCCAGATGCTGCTCGACGAGCTGCTCGACGTGCTGCGCGGTGCCGGGTACAGCGAGTTTGGTGCGGTCGGCGAGCCGTTTGACCCGCTTCGCCATCAGGCGCTCGATGCTGACGTGATTGCTGGCGCGGCGGTCGTCGCAAGTGTCTACGAGCCCGGCCTGGAAACGCTCGGCGAGGTCGTCACGCCGGCACGAGTACGAGTCGGCGGCGAGCTGCCTGCTGACCGCCCAACCGAGGAGGCTGAGCAATGAGCACGCCTGTGATAGGGATCGACCTCGGGACGACGAACAGCGTCGTCTCGTACACGGACGGCGCTGGCGTAACGCACGTCATCGCCGACGAAAATGGCGACCGCATCGTGCCGAGCGTCGTGCAGTTCGGCAGTGACGGTGGGATCGTTGTCGGCAAGAACGCGAAGGCCTATGCGAAGGTCGAGCCCGAGCGCGTCGCGAGTGTGTTCAAGCGTGGAATGGGCGAGTCGACGTTCCTTCCCGACGGCCGGGAGTTCGTCGTCGACAGCGTGGCGTACAGCCCGGAGCAGCTGTCGGCGATGGTGCTGAAGAAGCTCGCCGACATCGCGGCTCGCGAGCTCGGCGCGCCGACGAGGCGGGCGATCATCACCGTGCCGCACTACTTCGGCGAGCCCGAGCGCGCGGCGACGCGGTCGGCTGGCGAGATCGCTGGCCTTGAGGTCGTCCAGATCATCAACGAGCCAACGGCGGCCGCGATCGCACGCGGCGCCGACGGAGACAGCGACACAAGCGGCCGGTTGCTCGTCTTCGACCTCGGTGGCGGGACGTTCGACGTCACGGTGATGGAGTACGGCGCCGGTCGCGAGATGACGGTCATCGCCTCCGATGGTGATCGCGAGCTCGGCGGCGCGGACTTCGACCGCAAGATCGTCGAGCGGATGCAGGAGGTCGCGCGCGCGGAGCGCGACATCGAGCTCGAGGACGACCCCTGGATGCTCGCCGACGCATACGCCCAGGCCGAGGAAGTCAAGAAGGAACTGTCGACGAACGAAAGCTCCCGACGGCCGCTGTCGGTCGGCGGGCGCCCGCTGATGTTCGAGCTCAGCCGGGCCGAGTTCGAGGAGCTGATCGCTGACGAGATCCAGTTCGCCGACGACGCCGTGCGCAACGCGCTCGACAAGGTCAAGGGCGCGCCGCCGAGCCAGGTTCTGATGGTCGGCGGCTCGAGCCGCATCCCGCGCTTTCGTGAGCTCGTGCACGAGATCACCGGAATCGCGCCGGAGTTCACGAAGAACCTCGACGAGGACGTCTCGCGCGGGGCGGCGATGCTCGGCGCCAAGCTCGACGGCGGCCTGGACCCGCGCAGCGAGCTCGCGAAGATGCCGATCCCGCAGGACGCGGCCTCGCACGCCGTCGGGATCCAGCTCGTGCGCGAGGCAGCCAACGGCGCGCTGCAGGAGTACAACTCGGTCATCATCCCCGAGGGGACGCCGGTCCCGCACACGGCGGCGTACGACTTCGGGGCAGCGTCGGACGGGCAGACGATGGTCGAGGTCGTCCTCTTCGAGGGCTCCGACGAGAACATCACGTTCTGTCGCGAACTCGGCAAGTCCGAGGGCAGCTTCGGCCGACCGGTGCCGCGCGGCTACCCGCTGCGCTGCCAGGTCGAGTACACCGTCGACCAGCTCGTCGTCGTCAACCTCCACGACGGCCAGACGAACGCCCACATCGTCGAGCTGAAGGTCGTCCACGAGGGTCTGCTGAGTGACGACGAGCGCGCGGCCGCGCGTGACCGGCTCGCGGGTCTCAGCGTGCGGTGAGACGTGGCCGGCCTCCCGTCAACCGACCCCGCGGCCCAGCGCGTGCTCGACGGCTGCGCGCTGGCACTGCGGCGCACGTCGCGCGGGGCCGACGCGCTGGCGTCGCGCGTCGGCGTCGTGCTCGGCGGCTCGGCGACAGGCACCGATCGCGAGCTGGCCGCCGAGCTGCGCCGCCTCGCCGCCTCCACGTACCAGGCCGCCGCCGCCCTCGAGCTGGCGCGGTCGCGGTGAGCGAACTCGCCGCGGTTACGCGCGAGGTGCAGTCGTTCGTCGCCGAGCTCCGCGGCTTGGAGCGTCCAATCCACCGCAGCCGCGAGGCGATCGGGCGGGCGCGCGAGGTCACGGCGCGCCAGCAACACGATCCCAGGCTGCGACGCGCGGCCATGATCCGCCAGGACCATCTGACGCGCGCCGATCGGGCACTGCGCGAGGCGCTGCAGGCCTCCGCGCGCTCCGCGACGAGCGCTGAGCGGTGGCTCGCGCAGCACGCCGCGAGCGGCGTGGCCGGCGGCAGCGCGGCGGCGCAGCCAGCGGGCGGCGGGGGTGGTGGTCTCGGCACGGCAGCGCCCGGCGGCGGCGGTGGTAGCGCGGCCGCCGAGGTCGCCGCATTGCTCGCGGCTGCCGGCGCCGCGATCGGCTCGGCGCCGGCGCAACTCGTGCAGGGCTACCGCGGGTACGCCGATCGCCACGGCCAGAAGGTCGCCGACGGCTACGCATTCGGCGCAATCGCCAGCGTCGTCGCGGGCGGCTTCAACCATACGATCGAGCACAACGCGCAGGAGCTGCTGAGTGCGGTCGCCGGCGCGGTCCTACCGCCGCCCGCCGGTGTCATGGCGGCGATCGGGATCGGCCTGCTCGCCGAGCACGTCATCGTCCGCGTGAGCGAGCGCGCCACGCGCGCAACGGACGCTGGCTCCTACAGCAGCTTCGCGCACGAGCTGCACCATCGCGCGCAGCACCCACCCCAGGCCCGCTGGACGACTGCGGAATGGGTCGCCGCGTCGGCGAAGGTCGCAATTCCGATCGCCGTCAGCACCGTGCTCTCCGCGACGGGTAGCGGCCCGCTGCTCGCCATCGTCGCTGGCGCGGCCGCCGGCGGCGGCGGATGGTGCGTCCGCGCATCCGCGCACAAGGGCCACGGCCACCTTCCGCGCTTCGAGCACTGAGCCGATGACGACCCTGACGCCGACCGAGGACTTCTGCCCCGAACTCGCACGCAGTATCGCGCTCGCACTTGCGGCCTATGGCCCGACGCAGCGGCTAGCGCTCGACTACGCCGAGCGCGGTGACGGTGCGGCGCTCGAGCTGCTGCATGAGGTCGCACGTTCGATCGGGCTGGAGCTAATCGCCTTCGCGAGGACCACCGATCTGATCGGCGCGTTCGCCGCCGGCGACGACCCAGCGCCGGTGCTTCCACTCGTGCGCGTGCTCGGGGAGAGCCTTGTGATCTTGTTGCTGATCACTGACCAGCAGACTGCGTTGCGTATGCCGATGGCATCGATCGACGCGGTCGACATGCGCTACGACGCCGGCGCCCGCGTCTGGCTGAGCCGCTTTATCGATGAGCTGCCCGAACGAATCGAGGAGTCGCAGGATGGCAACTGACCAGAAAGGCTGGCTGCAGAGCCTCGACGTGCCGGAGCGTCCGACGCCGGCGGACGTGCGGGCGTTCTTCAACGTCCCGCCGGACCCCGACACTAAGCTCGACGAGAACATCCGTAACAAGCGGAGAGCGTGGAACGCGAAGGTTCGGTCGCGCAAGGCGACCGCCGCCGCTGAGGATCAGGTGCGCGCCGCCCTGCGGCTGATTGACTTCCTCGCCCAGGCGCTCAAGCGCGGCGGCGACAAGCCGATCGACCTAAGCGAGCTCGCCGACGTCTTCCGCGAAGCGCCGAAGACACGGGTCGGCGAGCTCGGCGAGCTGTGGGAGATCGTCGAGCGGCTGCTTGCCGCCGGTAGGCTCGAGGAGGCACTGAAGGTCGCAAACGCGGCTCGTGAGCGGTTCCTCGATTCGACCGTCCCGCACCTTGTCTTCGCGTGGGTCGCGGCGCAGGCGTCACGGTTCGGCGCGGCCGACGATCGCCTGCGCGCTGACGCTCTGCGCTCGGCGGACCTCGCCCTCGCCGAGGAGGATGCACCCGCCGAGGCGTTCCTCGCCCGCGCGACGCTGCTGCTCGACCTGCGCCGCGGAGACGAGGCGCTCGCCACGTTGCAGGACGCCGAACGGCGTCTCGCGGCCGGGCTGGACGCGAGCCTCGAGGTGCTACTCGTCGAGGCGCTCGTCGCCGGCTCGCAGGTCGAGGAGGCGATCCGCCGTGCTATCGACGCGATCGAATCCGATCCCGACAACCTGGCCGTACGGTCGAGCGTCACAGCCTCGCTTGTGCAGGCGCTGCAGTTCAGCCTGCTACCGATCCGTAGTCCCGAGGAGCTGCTCCGCTACCAGCGTGTTGTCGAGGTCGCAGCGTGGTGCGCGGAGGGGGCCCCAGAGGCCGAGGATGTCGTGCGGCCGTTTCGCATGTGGTCGGTTGTCGCTGACAACCGGCTCTACGTCGGGGACGTCGCCTCGCGCGCATACGCCGGCGTGCTGACGGGGTTTCTCATCCTTCCGATCCTCAATCGGGCCCGCGCGAAACCGCAGTGGAAGATCGTCGCTGACGGTCCGGAACACGTCAATCGCGAGGTCTTCGACGAGGTCGCCTGCGGCGCGGTCTCGCGCTTCGTACACGAGCCGATCAAGGATCGTCTCTCGTGGTGGGATGGGTACTTCGCGGAGGCCCGCAGCTCGCCGGAGACTGAAAGGCAAGCAGCGTGATGTGGGTCTTCCTGATGTACCTCTTCATCGCGCTGCAGTTGATGGCGCTCGTGGGCGGGATCGTCACCCGTCGCTGGCCGCTGCGTCCCCAGCAGCTTGTCTGGCGCGGGACTTCAATCGAGCATGCTTCCACGCAGATCCGTGCACTGTTGTACGACATCGACGACGTCCGATTCGCCTACCCGACGGGACAGTTCGTTCCTGTGGAGGCCGAGACCGACCTCGTTGCCGGCCGGGTTGTCATGGACGAGGCGAACTTCACCGGCAGCAAGGGCTTCGGCATGGTCCTTCGCCTCTTCGTGATGGCGGGTTCGCTCGCGGCGGGCCTCGCAGAGGAGAGCCTGCTCATGGGCTTCATCGTGGGCATGTTCGCGTTCGGGTTCGCAGCGCTGCTCGCCGCGCCGTTTTTCGCGGCCTCGCTGATCGATGTCGTCTATCGCAGCCTGTATCGCAGCCGGATCACAGCCGCGATATGCCCGCACCCGTCGCTGCCGAACGCCGTGACGGTCGATCTCGAGTTCCGCGGGCTGAGCTCGTTCGGCATCGTTGGCGACGTGCTCCAGGCCGTCGCGACGCCGGCGCCGCCGGTCGGCTCGCGCGCGGCACTACAGACGACTACGGAAGCGATGGGCGCGACATCGGCGGCGCGCGCCGGACAATGGGCCAGCGCGGCAGGCCGTCGTTCGACGGTGATGTACGGCTCGGGGGTGTCGGCGTCGGTCCTGATCGCCGCCGTGCTGCTGGCAATCAGCCCGCATCCATTTGAGCAGCAATATGACTACGGGAGCTATGGGAATACGGCTTCGCTTGGCAGCTCTAACGATGGCTCAAGTCTGCAGCCGACGGACCAGGTGCCAGACAATCCGGTCGACCCCACACCGACGGAGACGACCGACGCCTCCGACCCGAGCAACACAAATACGGTGGCGGGCGAGTCCGGTGATGACGGGACTCGGTACAGCTCTACGCCCGGTAACTACTCAGTCGTCCCGCCGACCGGCTGGGTGCAGGACAGCTCCGACAAAGCCAAGGGCCCGTTCTATGAGAGCCGCTGGCATCTGCCGGGCGAATCGGCGGTTCATGGGCTCGTTGACTACACGCCGGGCTTCAGCGGGACCGCGCTGGACGGCGCGCAGGAGTTGCGCGCCTCTTATCGCCGGCTAAGCGACTACGAGGAGCTCGACTTCAGTGCCCAGGGCAAGGCGCGACGCTGGGAGTTCACTGCGCAGGGCGCACACACCGTCGACGTCTTCTATCGCTGCGGTGACGTGGGGGTCGCCATCCTGGCGTCCACGCCCGCCGACTCATGGAACGACCACGAGTCTGAGCTGACGTCGTTTGTCAACTCGTTTCAGTGTGGCGATGACGAAGCCACAACGCCTGGCGAGACGATGAGGCCTGGCGCGACGACGACGCCCGACGCGACGACGACGCCCGACGCGACGACGACGCCTGACGCCACCAGTACGACAACAACTACAGCACCGTCCTCCTTCGACGGCGAAGAGCCGGACAAGGGCGGAAGGGCCGACAACCAGGTCTATGCGCTCAGCACGAACGCCGGCGGGATGGAGCACGCGATCCGGGCGCACTGGCAAGCGCGTCTAGACGGCGACTACAACACGGCCTACGGGTATTACACGGGTGACGTGCGCCGGCGTGTCGGCCTCGAGTCGAGCTGGGCCGAAGAGGTGCGCCGAGACCGGCTTACGAACGTCGAGTTTGAGGACTTCGAAGAGGAGTTCTCCAATGAGACGCGCGGCCGGATGCGCGCGCACATTCAGACCGAATCAGACCTCAACGGCTGTCGCGACTGGGACTTCACGTATATCATGGTGCGTCGCTCAGGCAGCTGGCTGATCTACAACTCGCGCGCGACGGACGATGCGTGCTGACCCGTGGCGGCCCGGTGTTCGTCGCGATCGCATTGGCGCTCGCGACGATCGCGTGGGCACAGTCGAGCGGATCGACCGAGGAGCCGCATGCCGTCGCGGCTGGCGATCGTGACAGCGCGGCGTCCGAGGGTGATCGGAAGGCTGCTGCGCAGCCGGCACGCACGCACGCGGCGGCCGTTGGTGACCTGCTCATCTCCGGCGTTGATGGGCCGCGCGCGTCGGCAGCGCTGCGCGGACGGCTGCGGCGCGGCGAGGTTGCTGGGGTCATTCTGCTCGGTCCGAGCATCGTGTCGCGAACGCAGGTCAGCGCGCTGACGGCTTCGCTGCGGTCCGCGGCTCGAGAAGGTGGCCAGCCGCCGCCGCTCGTCATGGTTGACCAAGAGGGCGGCGACGTGCGCCGCCTGGCCTGGGCTCATCCGCGCGCCTCGGCGCGCGACCTCGGTCACCTCGCACTCGGCGAGGTCGAGCGCGAAGGTGTCGCGACTGGCCGTGACCTCTTCGTGCGCGGCGTAAACATCGACCTTGCCCCCGTCGTTGATGTGAGGACTAACGCGGCGAACTTCCTTGGTTCGCGGACGTTCGCTAGCGACGCTGCAGCCGTCGCGCGCAACGCCTGTCGGTTCGCCGCCGGACTGCGGCACGCGGGTGTTGTCGCGACGCTGAAGCATTTCCCGGGGCTTGGCGCGGCTGGGTCGACGAATACGGATCTCGCGCCGGTCATGATCGACCGCCCGCTCGCCGCGCTGCGTGGCGACTGGCTGGCCTACCGGTCGTGCGGCCGCCTCCCCGGGACGCTGACGATGGTTTCCAACGCCTCTTATCCCGTGCTTACCGGCACGCTGCCGGCGGTCCTCTCGGCCCGAACGTACGCTGCGCTGCGCGGGGCAGGGATCAGTGGACCTGTCGTTACCGACGCGCTCGGGGCCGCTGCCCTCGAGCGCCAGCGCGACGTGGCGGTGCGGGCGGTCGAAGCTGGCGCCGACCTGTTGCTCTACACCGACGAGCGCGGGGCGCGCGTGGCGCACGCCGCGCTCAGCGCAGCGCTGCGCGACGGCCGCATCTCGCGGGCGACCTTGCGTGCGCGCGCCGCCGGTGTTCGCGCGCTACGCGCGTCCGTCGCCCGGTGAGGACGGTGTCCGGGGCTACGCGTCAGTCGCATCGATCGTGCCAGCGTGGACGAGGGCGGCGTACGTGATGCGCGCGCGCAGCGGACTCGCGAGCGAGAGGACGCGCTCGGCGCGTGGCTCGGGCGTCATCCGCGCGGTGAGCCGCGCGACGAGCTGGTAGCTCGTCATAGCGATTGTCACGCGGTCGGCCTCTTCGCCGAGTGCGCTTCGCGTCTCGTTGGAAAGCAGCCCGTCGCGCAGCAGCTCGTCGACGGCTCCCAGTGTCAGTGCATCGGTCCCGCCAAGCAGGTTGCCGTTGGCGGCGACGCATGCGATCTCCTGCATCGTCAGCACGCGGTCGAGCGCAATGTGGACATGCCCGCTCCAGGAGTAGGAGCAGTCCAGCTGCGCGCTCGTGCGAAGCGCGATGAGCTCCAGCGTCCGCTCAGGCAGCTCGACGCGGAGGCTGTCGAGCAGCCCGCGCAGGGCGACGCCCGTCGCCCCGGCGCGGGTGAGCATGACGAGGAACTCGCCGGGGCTGGCGCCGTTCCATTCCGCTGGGTTGGGGTTTGCAAGGGTCGTGACGGGAGGGTTCATATCGGGGGTCTCCTTCGGGGTGTGCTCATGACGACTCGGTGCGGGGCGTCGGACGATGTGACAGGTAGGGCGCGCTGGCCTCGGGTCACGCTGGGGCGGTGGCGGACCGTCGTCCGGACCCGCCGCCGAGCATCGTGTTGACGCTCTGCAGGCGCGACCTGATGGGGGGTGCGACGGCGGGATCAGTCAGCGCGTCGAGGACGAAGCAGCCGTTGAACGCCAAGGCCTCGTCGAGTCCGGCCTCGACCTCGGCGTTGCGCGTGATGCGCCGCCGACCCACGTCGGCGTTCCCTACCTGGGTGAAATCCCATGCGGGCAGCGACGTCGTCGATTGAGCGCCCTTCGCGCCGATGCTGCCGCTGCCCCGGAACGGGAGGCTGAGCCGTGCATCATTCAGGACGACGATTGCCAGCTGCAGGCGGTGCTTGAGCGCCGTCGGCAGCGGGTTCATGAGATGCAGCGAGCCGTCGCCGGTGAAGACGATCGCGCGCTGCCTCGTGGCGGCGCAGAATCCGATCGCTCCCGCGATCGCATGGCCCATCGAGCCGTAGTGCATCGACGCGCGCGCGTACGGGTGCCGCTCTCCGGTCAGCGCGGCGAGTGCGTTCGTGCTGAAGAACATCGCTGAGCTCGACTCGGCAAACAGCGCGGTCGTCGATCGGCGTAGGCCGGCGGCGAGCACCGTCGCGGCAGCAAGGCGGTAAGGGTTGATGCGGTCGGTCATCTTCGCTCCCTCGGTCGGACGGGTCAATGTTCGGACTTCACTGGCGCACGACGAGCGCGTTGAGCGCCGCGACGAATTCGCCGACGTCAGACTGGACGGACAGCAGTCGGTGCGTGCGCGTGGCGGGCGCGTTGCCGACCGAGCCGGACGGCTCGGCATCGACGTGCACGATCGGACAGTCCTTCGGCAGCAGCGCGGCATCGTTGCCGCCACTGGCCGTCCCGAGCCGCGTCCCGATGACAAACGCACAGCGCGGACGCGCAACGTGTAGCAGCGCAGCGACATCAGCGTCGGCTGAGGTGCCAATCAGCCCGAGCGAGTTCGGCAGCAGGCCGAGCGCGCCGGGCGTCGTGAGATGGACAGCTCCCAGCCGTTTGATCACGTTGCCGAGCTCGCGCCCGTGCCCGGTACAGCCACCGCCGAGGATGAACGCGGGCGGTCCGCCGGGCAGCGCAAGCCACTCGGCGATGCGCGCAAGCGCCCGCGTGCCCGGCGCGGGCGGGGCGATTTCGAGCGCGGACGGATCGAGCAGCTTTGGGCAGCGCCGGTCGAGCAGATTCGTCGGGACGGAAAGCTGCGCGACGCCCCCCTGCGGGCGGGCGAAGAGATGACGCAGAGCAACCGCGATCCGCGGCATCTCGAGCACGCTGGTAAGGATGAAGTTCGCGTCGAAGAGCTCGGCGCCGACGGTCGGCGGCAGGCTGAAGAACGACGACTCCTGGATCTGGGTCGTCCCGGCGAGCTCCGGCGGGGTGCGCGGCGTGAGGACGAGCAGGCTCGCCCCCTGACCGCGAGCGGCGGGGATCGCCCACTGCACGCCGAGCGTCCCGGGGCCGCTGCCACAGATGACGATTTGCGGGCGCCCGGTCGCGATCGACGCCTCGATCGCCGCGAACGCACCCATGGCCTCGAGCGAGACGTCGACGACTCGGACCCGCGGGTGCGCGACCGCAGCCTCAAACCAGTGCACGCTCGCCGCGCTAATGAGGCCGAACGCGCAGCAGGCAGGTGCGTCGTGGGGGATTTCGCCGCTCCAGCGCGCCGCCCGCGGGCTCGCATCGCCCAGCGCGGGGATGAGGTCAATCTGGCGTTCCGCAAGCGTCGGGCGCTTGCGCGACGATTGGTGCTCGGCCGTCGCGAGCGAATCCCGGGGCGCTGTGGTCGGTGTCTGTGCTGTCGCCATAGGGGGATCTTTCATCAAGGGCCGGGGCCGCCGTGTCATGTTCCTGACGGGGGCGCCGATGTGGTGGACTGGTCTGTTGCGGTTCGTGTTATTGATCGACTCCGTCGTTGGCCCGCCGCATGTGACATCGGCGCGGCGAGGACGAACTGGGCGACGACGAGCGACCCGCCGTCGAGCTCGAGCGCGCCGAGCCGGAGAATGTCTACATCGGTGCCGTCCGGTGGTCGAGGGCCGCGAAGACTGACCGGACCGACGTGGACGGCCGCCAGGAGGCGCTGCAGCTCATGCTCGGCAGCGCCGGCATGCGCGCCCAACTGGGGCCGGATGTCCTGCGGTGGGCACTGCTCATTTCAGGGACGCAACGCTCGTCGACTGTTCGGACGGACCCTCGACGCGGCCACAGCGTGGGCCGCCACGCGCTGCGCAGCCTGCGGCTCAGTTACGCGATCCAGCGCGACGTCGACCGCCTCGCGCTGTGGGGTCTGCTGATGATGCGTGCCGCGTGGATCAGCTTGCTGAGCCCACGGCGGCGGGCTCTCTCGTCACACTGGTCCGGCTCGGCGCGCTTGCGTCGCTGCCCTCCATGGGGACGGCACGGCGCACATCCTCAAGTACGTCAGCTACAGGAGAACGAGCGCCCAGGCGACCTGCCCGTCGTGCAACCGCGTCGGCGGTAAGGTCGCGTGGGACCCCACGGCCAGCGCTAGCCAGGTTTCAACCGGCGCGGCGCTTTGGCGACGACCCGGGCGCCGCGGTGACCGGGTCGTCCCGGTCCCGCGGCGTGTGCACCACCACCACAACGATCGTCCACCCAATCGAGTGTGTTGACAGTGAGGTTCCCGATCACTACAGACGCGATCTCCGACTCGTCAAGAGCAACTGCCATGCTGGCATTTGTGTCTGGACATCGGGATCCCGTGCGCCTCGGCTTCCTTGCACCACGCACACTTCGGCTTGCCGGCCTTGATACATGCGCACGCCATGGTGTCTCCTCTATGCGACTCCTTGATGGCAGCTCAACGTACTGTGCGTATCTCGGGGTTGTCAATAACCGGGGCTAGATCGGTTCCACTTCACAGCGGTCGACCGCAAGCGCATCGCAGGTGGACTGGCGTTGCGGGCATCTAGGCCTGCCGGTCGACGGTTGAGCCAGCGCGCCGCCCGAAGGCTACGGGGGTGGTCGAACGGCTGCGATCAACGTCCGAGACGAGCGAGGGGTGACGCCGCTGATGCGCGCCGCTACCGCGGCGCCGGTCGCTGTTTCCGCGAAGGGTGTAAGAACGGGGGCACGTCTGGACATCACACCAATGTGAGGACGGTCGAGGACCTCTATCGCGCGCACGCCAGACACGTGTTGGCGTACGCGCTGCGCCGGACCGACGCGGCGACCGCCGACGATGTCGTGTCGGAGGTGTTTCTGATCGTCGAGCGTCGGCTGGCCGACATGCCCGCCGATGCGCTTCCATGGCTTTACGGGGTCGCGCGGCGAGTGCTCGCCAATCAGCGGCGCTCTGACGGCCGACGGGCTGCGTTGCAGGTGGCCCTCGGCGTTCTGGCACGCGACAGCGCGCCCGTCCCGCCGCCGGAGTTCGACGCGGGCACTCCGCTGCTGGCTGCGCTTGCGGCGCTGCGTCCCGACGACCGGGAGGTGCTGATCCTCACGGCCTGGGAGGGCCTGGGCGCGCGTGACGCCGCCACGGTGCTCGGGTGCTCGACGGCAGCCTTCCACACCCGCCTGCACCGTGCACGGACGCGGTTGCAGGCCGAGCTCGGTCGCCAGACCGAGCCGACGCTCTCGACCGCCGCGACGAGGACCGCCAGATGATCGATGTGCTCGACGACCTGCGCCACGCCAACCCGATCGATCCCGACACCGTCGACGTGCCACCGTACGCCCGGGGTGCGCGTACGCCGGCACCGCGACGACGCGCCTGGCGGCTGACGCTTGCCGCTACCGGCGGCGCGCTGATCATCGTCGCAGCGGTCGCGCTGATCCCCGGTCGCGCATCCAAGCACGACGGCACGCTGGCGGCGCGCGCGTACGCCGCGGTCACCAAGCCCGGCGTCGTGCATTGGCGCACTGCTCTGCGCACGCACGTCGGCAACCAGGGCAACACGCAGACGGTGACGGAGGGGTGGTCCCACAACGGCGTCACGCACATCCTCATGTCGGAGCTCTACAACCACAAGCCGCACCTCGAGCTGGATCTGCGCACCGCTAACGGCCGCACCACCACGTGGTCGCAGGCCGACGAGCACGTCAGACAGAGCAAGGCGGTGCCGGTGAGCAGCGACCCGAACCATCTTGGCGACCCGATGGCGATCTTCCGTCGCGCCTACAAAGCCGGAAAGCTCTCGCCGCTCGGTCCCAGCCGGCTGAAGGTCGATCTTCCCGGCAGGTCTGACAACGAGGGCGACTTCACCGCCTATTACGACATCGACCCCAACACGTCCCGACCCGTCCGTTACGTCGAGACCCAACCCGGAGGCTCGGCGACGACCGTGCAGTTCCGCGTCTACGAGACGCTGCCCTTCAACGCCACCACCCGCGCGAAGCTGCGCCTGCTCGACCATCCCGCTCCAGCCTCGGACTCCACGACCGCAGCGGCCCACTTCGCCGTCCTGCGCTGGGGCACCGCGCCGACCGGCAACCTCGGCGCAACGGTCAGACGCATCGCTCGCTCCCTGCATCTCGATGCGAGCGCGGCCCGCAAGCTCGCTCCGCGGATCGCGCTGATCGCGTCCCACGACGATGTCTGCCTGATCACGGTCCTGGCGTCCGGTACCGGCAGCGGCTGCACTGGGCTGACGCAGGCACTCAAGCGAGGCGTCGGCATGGGCCTACCCAACCCGGCGCCACTGCCGAAGTCCGCACGCATCACCGGCCTCAAGGCCGGCATAGACCTCGCTGTGCCCGACGGGGTCATCGCCGTCAAGACCCGCTTCCACGGCCAATGGACACGCCGCCCCGTCCACGGCAACTTCATCCACATCCCACGGTTCTCAGGGCAGTACATCTTCATCAAGCCCTGAACCCCGCGCAGCGCGGACCATCCGCCTGACCGCCCACTCGCCGCGCGCGCGCGCCTCATCGTGCTCCAAGCCCAGGACGTCGCGCATCGCGAACATCGCTTCGAGGCCGATCAGGATCGAGAGGGCCGTCTTCAATCGCTCGAGCTCCTCGTCGTCAAGCTCGTGCTCCAGTGGTCTGACCGCGGTGTCGAGCAGCTCTAGGCGGAACGCGGGGCGCAGCGCCGGTTCGGTGCGGTCCGGGTCGAGCGACCGCAAGAGAGCGTTGCGGTGAAAGAGGCGGAACTGGACCTCGTGCTGGCGGATGTGGTCGTACATGGCGTTGTGGACGAGCGCGACGCGGTCCTCGACCTCGGTCGGTGCTGCATCCCCGCCGAACAGCGACTTGACCGTGGGGAGGCCGAGCTGCAGCGGCACCTCGACCAGCAGCGCCTCCTGTGAGGGGAAGTACCGGTATGCGGTCGCCCTGGAGACCATCGCGGCATCGGCGGCAGCGGCGACGGTCGGCGTCTTGCCATCGGCGACGAGCTCGCCTGCCGCCGTGAGCAGCGCCCGGCGGGTGCGCATCTTCTGGGCGACCCGTTCGCGACTTGGAGGCGCGCTTGACATCCCGCATTTGATAGTACAAAGTCTCGTCGTAAGACATTATCTTGCGAAAGGAGCTGCTGTGGACACAGGCGTCGATATCCAGGAACCCGCTCCGATCGTGAGCTCGATCGAGGACGCTGAGGCACTCTGGTTCTCCGGAGCGCTGCTGACGATCCTCGCCGACGGCGAGCAGACCGGTGGGCGGTTTGCGATCGTCGACGCAACCCTCCCGGAGGGCACGTCACCGGCCTGGCACGTACAGCCCGAGGACGATGAGACCTTCTATGTCCTCGACGGCGAGATCACCTTCTGGGCCGGCGATCGCGACCAGCCGGTGCGCCGCGCCACACCAGGGACCCTGGTGTCGATCCCGCGGGGCACGCCGCACTCCTTCCGAGTCGAGACAGAGACGGCGCGCCTCCTCACCATCCACACTCCGGCCGGGCATGAGCGCTTCTACCGCGCCGGCGGCGATCCCGCACCGCAACGGACGCTGCCGCCACCGGGCGCGGCGGACATCCCGCGCCTGCAAGCAGCTGGACGACAGCACGCCGTCGAGTTCCTGGGACCGCCGCCGACAAACCCCGAGCACACCTGACTCGGGTCGCGCGCGCGACCGCTAAACCGTCCTCAGCCCGGCTCGTCGCGAGCGCGCCCGTAGCGTTCGTAGATCACGCGCGAGCCGAACGTCCTGGTCTCGACGAGGTCGAGTGGAACATGCGTGGTGACGGGTGGCAGGAGCGGCGTGCCACCGCCGATGAGGATCGGGTTGCGGAAGATGTGCAGCTCGTCGACCAGGCCAAGTTCGATCGCCGCCGAGGCGAGACCGGCGCCGCCGACCTCGACGTCCTTGTCGGTCGCGGCGAGCGCGGCGGCGACCTCGTCGGCGAGCGGCGCCTCGGCGAGGCGGGCGTTACCCTGGACGCGGTCCAGCGTGCGGCTGAAGACGACCTTCGGGAGCGCGTTCCAGGCGTCGGCGAAGGCGTTCGTGTCCTCGTTGTCGCGCAGCGACGGATCCGTTTCCCACACGAGCATCGTCTCGTAGAGCTTGCGCCCCAACAGGCAGCTGCCGAGGCCGCGTACCTGCTCGACATGGAAGCGAAACTGCTCGTCGCTCGGGACGCCCCATCCGAATGCGCCGTCGCGGTCGGCAATGAAGCCGTCGAGCGAGACGCTCATCGAGTAGATCAGCACGGGCGTCAGAGCGTAACGGCGGGTTCGTCGGCGAGCGTCGGCGACCGGGAGCGGCGGGCGCAACCTTCGCATGAGGACACCGTTGAAGAGCCGTGCTGTGGCGTAGAGCGATCCCGATGACCGTCGCATTGCTCGCTGCGCTGAGCCTTGCGGCGCCGGCCGGTGCAGCGCCGTTGCGCGTCGTGCAGGTCCCCGGGTTCAACAACCTGACCCGTCCCGGCGTGGCCGTCGACCGGGCTGGCCAGGGCGTGCTCGTCTTCACGCACGGCGAGCACGCGCGGCTGACCTGGGTTGGCGCCGGCGGCAGGATCACCCGCCCGGTGCAGATCGCCGCACCGCGCGCTCCGGAGGGGGTTGGCAGCCTGAGCGCTGCGATCAACGAGCGTGGCCAGGCCGTCGTCGGATACACGCTCTACAACGGCGATAACCCCGCACTCGGTGGCGCGTACGGCTTCCTCATCCGCCCCTATGCGACGCGCGCTCGGTGGGGCCACCAGGTGCCGCGCGCGCGGCTGGTTGACGACAGAGTCATCAATGCCGATGGGCTGTCGGCCGCGATCGGTCCGACCGGCGTTGCGGCGTTCGCCTACGGCGACTCGGCCCAGACCGCTGCGCCCACCTCGGCGCCGTTCGGGATCGGCTTCGAGGCCGGCGCGGCCCTGTGGCGCCCGGGCCGCGCGCCCGTGCGGCTCGTGCAGGCCGAGCCTGCGTTCTGTCTCAGCCCACAGGTCGACGTCGCGGGGTCCGGTTTCGTGTGGCGCTGGATGTGCGGATCGCTCCAGCACGCCGGCTCGGCGACCGGGTTGCCGTCGCGGCTGGACACGGCTGCCGCGCCGCCGAACCTCGGCCCGAACTCGGGGCCGCTCGGCGACGGCGACGGCGGAACGACGCTCATCACCGCCGGCCGGCGGGTCTTCCACTGGGCCCGCGGCGCCTCCGTCCCGGAGGTCTCCAGGTCGCTCGGCGTGACGGGTGAGGCGCCGATCACGGCCGCCGTCTCTCCCAACGGCACGTTCGCCGTGCTGCTCGCCGATGCCAAGCACGGGCGCCTGCGGGTGACGATCGGGCGTCCCGGCGTGGCCCGCGTGACATCGCTGCGGCTGCCGCGCGCCGTCGCGTCGCGCCGGCCGTCGTTCGACGACGGCGCAAGCGGCCTCGTCGACGAGTCGGGCGTGATGGCGTTCAGCGCCAACGGCGACCTGCTCGTCGCCTATGAGTCCCATGTCGCCCACAAGTCCTCGCGGCTCACGATCTCCGGAACCCGCGTCGCGCGGATCCGCGACCGGCGGCTGCGTGTGATCGCCTCGTCGGACACCTGCGGTCCGCTGCGGATGGCCGCGGGCGCCGGCGGCCGCGGCCTGCTCGCGCTGTCGTGCCTGCGCGACGCCAAGACCAACCGCTGGGGCGGCGCCGTGATGGCGATCCCCGGGCAGGCGCGATGACCGGCCGGCCGCGGCTCGCGGCGGTCGCGCTTGCTGTTGCGGTTGCGCTTGTCTGCGTGCCGAGCGCACGCGCCGACGTGCTCGCCGACGGCAGCGGCGTGCGCGACGTGCGCGCGTGGGGCGGCGTGGTGACCTATGCGCGCCAGAGCGCAAGCGACCACTTGTGGCAGCTGATGGCGTTCCAGGCCGGCGCCGAGCGGGCGTTGCCGGTCGCGCCCCGCAGCGCCCCGTTCGACCTCGATGCCGGCTCCGACGCCGCGGGTCACCCCGTCGTGACGTGGTCGCAGTGCGCCACCTACCGCTCGGCCGCGCCGCTCGGCGACCGCGGCTGCCGCCTGTGGATCCTGCGTCTCGACGACCCGGCGGCGAAGCCTGCGCGGCTGCGCCCCGGCCTGCCGGCGCACTGGTCTGCGACGCACCCGTCGATGAGCCGCGGAGAGCTGGCGTTCGCGGCCTACCGCGATCGCGGGACCCACAGCCGCGTCATGCTCCTGCGCCGCGGCGAGCGCCGGCCCGTCGCCCTCGCGGGGCTGCACGTCGCCTGCGAGCTGGATTGCGATGACCGCACGATCTACAGCGCGGTCTCGGACCTCGACCTCGGCGCTCGCGCCGTCGCGCTGAGCTGGACGCAGACCGGCGGGGACGTCGTCGGCGTCGGCGACCAGAACACGCTCCAGGTCGACCCGCGGTCAGGCGCCAAGGCGAAGGTCCTGTCGGTCGGGTACGTCTCGGGCGCCTGCGGCTACGTCGACCCCGAGTCTCCGACGGCCGCCGGCCTCGGCGCGTTCTACATCGCCGCCGGATCGCGCTGCTCGGCGAGCGCGACGAGCTTCGCGCTCGTCGACCCGTCGCGCTCGCTGCGCAGCGCCGCCGCATCGCCGGCCGGCACGCTGATCGAGTCACTGACGCGCGACGCGACCGGGATCACCTGGCTGCGCGCGACCTGCCTGACCGCCGCGCGTGACGACTACGGCAACTGCCCCGCGGATCAGGTCCGCCGCGACATCGTCCACGAGCCACTCCCACCCCTGGTGCCGGTGCCTCGCGGCAAACCGGTCGGCCCGCACCCGGGCCTCTGACGGGCCCTGGGCGCATCGAGCGCAACGCGCGGTCGACGCCTGCCACGTGATGGGCAACGGGTTGACGAGAACCCGATGTAACGGCGTGCCGCGTCCCCGGACTCGACCGACATGCCAATTCCTGCAGCGATCCAGGCCTTCATCGATCACCAGGCCGACAACGCGCCGAGGCGCTACGACGACCTGCGCGCCATCGTGTTCAACACGACGCTCAAGCGCTCGCCAGAGCCCAGCAATACGGACGGCCTCCTGGCGATCTCGACCGGCGTCCTCGAACGCGTGGGCGTCCGCGTCGACGAGGTCCGGATCGTCGACCACGCTATTCCGCCCGGCGTCTGGCCCGACATGCGCGAGCATGGCTACGAGGCCGACGACTTCCCGCGCATCTACCGCGAGCTCGTCGCGCCGGCCGACATCATCATCCTGGCCGGCCCGATCTGGCTCGGCGATCAGAGCTCGCAGACCCGTGTCGTCATCGAGCGGCTCTACGCGTACTCCGGTGAGGTCAACGCGGCCGGGCAGTGGTCGTACTACGGCAAGGTCGGCGGTGCCGTCACGACGGGCAACGAGGACGGCGGCAAGCACGTCTCGGCCCAGGTCCTCTACGCGCTGCAGCACATCGGCGTCACCGTGCCACCCCAGTCCGACGCATACTGGAACGGGGAAGCCGGACCCGGAGACTCGTACGACGACGCCGGCTCGGGCGGCCCGGAGAACGCGTGGACGACGCGCAACACCGTCTTCATGACCTGGAACATCCTGCACTACGCCCGCATGCTCAAGGACGCCGGCGGCATCCCCGCGTACGGCAACTCGACGAAGGACTGGGACCTCTCCCACCCGGAGCACCCGAACCCCGAATACCGCTGATGTCGCCGGCTTTGCAAGGCTCGGTGGGTGCGCGAGACTCACCCCATGCCGCCAGTCGCGCTTCCGGCCGGACCGCGGTCTGAGAATGACGACGAGCGCGCACTCGTCGCCGCGCTGCGACGCGGTGACGAGACGGCCTTCGTGACGCTCGTCGAGCGCTACGGGGCATCGCTTGTGCGGCTCGCCCGCACGTTCGTACGCGACCGGGCGGTGGCCGAGGAGGTCGTGCAGGAGACCTGGCTTGCGGTGCTCAACGGGATCGACCGCTTCGAGGGCCGCTCGTCGCTGAGGACGTGGATCTTCCAGATCCTCAGCAACCGCGCGAAGACGCGCGCGGTGCGCGAGCGCCGCAGCGCGCCGTTCTCCTCGCTCGCGAGCGACGGCGAGGACGACGCGGCGGCGGTGGATGCCGATCGCTTCCGTGACGAGAGCCATCGCTGGGCCGGGCACTGGGCCGCCGCGCCGTCGGACTGGAGCCACCTTCCCGAGGAGCGCCTACTGGGTCAGGAGACGCTCGCGCGCGTGCGCGAGGCGATCGAGCGCCTACCGTCGCGCCAGGCCGACGTAATCGTGCTGCGCGACGTCGAGGGCTGGCCGCCCGACGAGGTCTGTGCCGCGCTGGGGATCAGCGACGGCAACCAGCGCATCCTGCTGCACCGCGCGCGCAGCAAGGTTCGTGCCGCGCTGGAATGCTATTTCGCTGAGGGAGCCACGGGATGAGGGCGGAGGTCGAACACGTGACGTGCCGGGAGTTCGTCGAGGTCCTGACGGACTACCTCGAGGACGCCATCGAACCGTGCGTCCGCGCGGAGATCGAGCGTCACATCGTCATCTGTCGCGGCTGCTCGAACTACGTCGAGGAGATGCGCAGCACGGTCGGCCTGCTCGGACGGATGGTCGCCGAAGACGCGGACGGGGCCGACGGCGACGCGCACGGCGAGCAGCTGCTCTCGATGTTCCGCGCCTGGCAGGCGGGCCGGGCGTGATCGCGTACAAGTTCCTGCGCGCCGGCCAGGTCGGGCCATTCTCCGGCGTGCGCTGGCCGCCGCCCGGCGAGTGGCTGGACGCAAAGGCCGCTGCCGGTCGCGCGTGCGTCGATCGCGTCCACGCGTGCCGCGTGGAGGACCTGCCCGACTGGATGGACTGCGAGCTGTGGCGCGTCGAACTCGGCGGTGACGTCGCGGTCGACTGCAGCAAGCTCGTGGCCGATCGCGGGCGGCTGATCGAGCGCGTCGACGCGTGGGACGCCCCACGCATGACGGCGTTCGCCGAAGCCTGCGCGCTGCGTGCTCGCGACGCCGCGCTCACCGTCCTCGCCGCCGGTTCGCCGGCTCACGCGGCGCTCGCAGCATGCCGGACCGCCGACACGCTCGCCGCAGCCTGCGCGCAGCTCGCGGAGCTCGATCCCGAGGACGAACGCGCCGCCGGATACGCGGGCGATGCCGCCCGCCACGTGCTCGGCGCCTGCGCCGAGCCGGCGACCGCCCCGACGCATGCTGCCGTCAACGGCTTCATCGCCTCCCACGCCGCAGCGTTCGCGGAGGACGACCTCGGCGCCGTTGCTCGAGAGCGCGCGTGGCAAGCCGCGTGGCTCGTCCTGCAGTTGGGCCTGCGGAGCGCCTGAACCAGGACTGATCGACTTCCCGGAAGCGCGCGTTCAGGCGGTCGCGGTGCCTTTGCACGGAGCCGGGAGGCGACTCGCCGGTTAGGCGGTGGACCGTTTCGCGCGGGCGCTGCGGACGACGGTCAGCAGCGCTCCGCCGACGAGAATCACGGCGACGACGATGGCGAGGTTCTGCCCGTAGTCGTGCGGCAGCAGCGAGGGGTTGTCAGGGCGCCGGCCGACCGCCTTGAGGACGGGCACGCTCATCACCACGACGACGGCGCAGACCGCGAGCGTTGCCCGCATGCCGGCGCGGATCGCGGCCGGCAGGAGGCGGGTGAGCAGGATTCCGGCGATCAGGGTCGCGGGGGCGATGATCGCGTCGTGCAGGATCAGGGCGCCGGCGATCCACTTCAGGACATCGGCGGGCACGGTCTGGACGGCGTTGTGCAGCAGGCCGTAGAGGCCGAAGGCGAAGATCGCGGCCCCAGCCGCGAGGCCGAGGCGCCACGCGGTTCCCGATGGTGTCGTCGTGTCCTGCGGCGGGGGCGTTGTCGGCTCGACGGTCGCCATCTCGTCAGATCCGCGCGTGCAGCGTCGTGACCCACTTGGTCTGCATGACGCCCGGCCGGTTGGGCGCGATGAGCCGGCAGGGGTAGCCGTGGTCGAGGTGCAGGGGCTCGCCGTTGATGTCGAGCGCGAGCAGGGTGTGCGCGTGGCCGGCGACGATCGTGTTGAGCTCCGAGCTGCGGTAGCTGCCGCGCGTCTGCATCGAGCGCACGACGACCTCGGCGCCCTCGGCGGCGCCGGCTCGCGCCAGCAGGTCGGCGATCCGCACGCCGCTCCAGCGCGCGCCGGCGCTCCAGCCCTCGACGCAGCTGATCGGCAGCTCATACTCATGCTGGGGCATCGCGCGCAGGTCGGCGAGCGAGAGCTCCAGCGGTCGCGTCACGGCGCCATCGACCTTCAGCCGCCAGGCGGCGTCGCGGGCGGTCCGCAGGACGCCGGCGCCGTTCGCGGTCCGGTTGACGGGGATCCCCTGCGGCCCGATATCGGGCACCCGCGGCGCGAGCGCGGCAACGTCCTTCAGCGGACGGAACGTCTGGCCGACGGTCGTGATCGTGACGGCGGCGACTGCGGCGCCGGCCGTCCACAGCAGCCCGCGGCGGCTGAGTTCACCCTCAGCCGCAACGGGATCTCCTGGCTCCTGCAGCGGAGTGCGCAGCGCGCGCCGCGTCTGCGTCAGCTTGGCGCCGATGTGGATCACCAAGACGCCCATCAGCATCCAGCCCGTCCAGAAGTGCGTGACGGTGAAGTTGAACCGCCACGGATACCAGCGCGTCGTGTTGGCCAGGCCGCTGAAGAGCTGAAACAGCGCCAGCGCGACAAGTGGGGCGACGAACATGCGCTCGGTCGCATGTGCGGCGTTGCGTGCCGGTGGCCAGGTGAACAGCAGCGGATAGACGGTCCACAGCTTCAGCAGCAGCAGAGGGATCGAGGCGATGCCCGCGGTGACGTGGACGCCCTGCGTGATCCGGTACAGCCAGCCCGGCGACGCTGGCGTGGAGAGAAAGCCGACGTGCAGCGGATGTTGGGCGAAGTGCGAGACGAGGCCGGTCGCGAAGCAGGTGAGAAACGCGATCCCGAGCGCCATTCCGAGCCGGGCGGCGATCCGCTCGTCGTGCAGGCGGCTGGAGAACGCGCCCTCACGAAAGGGCCCGGGCGGCCGATGGGCCTCGAGTCGCTTGGCGACGAAGGCGATGGGATCCTCGGGGCTCTTCATGCGGGCCCGTCGGCGACGAGCCGCGCGAACCAGCGCCGCTCGTCGTCCCAGCGCTCGGCGACGGAGAAGCCCGCCGCGCGCGCCGGCGCCTCGATCGCGTCGATCCCGACGTAGGCCCAGGCGAAGGGGCTTGAGTGCTTGCCCGCGTACTCGAGCTGGATCTGCTCACTCGTCGCGGGGACGCCGGGCGCCGCGAGCTCGACGAGCACCTCGCCGCCGGGGCGCAGCAGGTCGCGCAGGCGGGTGAGCAGCGCCTCGGGCGCGCCGCCGATGCCGATGTTCCCGTCGAGCAGCAGCGCGCTGCCCCATGTGCCGGCTCCGGGAATACGGCTGAAGACCGAGCCCTCGATCGCGGGGGCCCCGCGCAGCCGGGCGACGCGCACCGCGGCTGGCGCGATGTCGACGCCGAGCGCGAGATGGCCGCGGCGGGCGAGTGCGAGCACGTGGCGGCCGGGGCCGCAGCCGACGTCGAGCACGGGGGCCTGCGCGCGGTCGAGGACCGCCTCGTCGGCGGCCATCAGCGGGCCCAGCCAGCGATCGAGTGCGAGGCGCAGCATGCTGCCGTCGGGGCGGCGAGCGGCGAGCGAGGGGGCCTCGTCGGCCAGCGCGAGGCTGTAAATGTCCAGTGCCGTCGGGGTCATGCCGCGACGGGTGTGCGATCGAGGTCCATCGCCGCCAGCGTGCGGGCGAAGCGCGTCGCGGGCGCCGCTGCGGCGACCGCGTAGGCGTCGGCGATCTCGTCGACGTCGCGCAGCGGCGCCAGCTCGCGTGTTCGCAGGCCCAGCGTGCGTAGGCGCTCGCGCTGCACGGCGCAGGTCGTCGGCGCGCTCATCGGCACGCCGGCGAAGACGGCGTCGTCGGCGCGGCGCAGGCCGATCGCCCAGTAGCCGCCGTCCGGCGCGGAGCCGAGCACGGCATCGGCAGCGCGCAGTTCGGTGAGCGCCCCGGCGAGCAGGGCGGCAGTGAGCTGCGGCGTGTCCATGCCGACGACGAGCGTCTCGCCGCCGACATCGCTGAAGGCGGCGGCGAGCCGTTCGCCCAGGCCGGCGCCGCGCTGGGCGATGACCTCGAATCCCGGCGGCAGCCAGGCCCCCAGCTCGCCCTCGAGGACCAGGACGTGGCGATCGGCCGGCGTCGCCGCAACCGCGGCGAGCGTGTCGGCGAGTGCGGCCTCGGCCAGCGCGGCGGCCTGGTGCGGTGTGCAGGGCGGGGTCAGCCGCGTCTTGCTGCGACCGGCCAGCGGCGCCTTGGCGATGACGACGAGCGTGCTCACGGTCGCGCTCCGCCAGGCGTGATCGCGCGGTCCTGGGCAGCGGCGAGGACGCCTGCCATGTCGCGCACGACACGGATCGTGCCGCGCACCGTGCCGGTCACCTTCGAGCGGCCTGCCCGGGCGCGGTAGGGCACGCCGACCTCACCGATGCGCCAGCCGGCGGACGCCGCGAGCAGGACCATCTCCAGCGGCCAACCGAAGCGGCGGTCTGAGATCGCGAGCTCCAGCAGCGGACCGCGCCGGGCGGCGCGCATCGGTCCGAGGTCGCGCAGGCGCAGGCCGCTGCGGCGGCGCAGCTCGTGCGTCAGCGCGCGGTTGGCCAGCCGCTGGTGCGCCGTCATCGCGCCGGGCTCTGCCTGGCGCGCGCCGAGCATGAGGTCGCGGGTGCCGCGGGCGACCGGGTCGGCGACGAGCGGCAGGTCACGCGGGTCAAGCGACGCGTCGCAGTCCATGAAGCAGACGACGCCGTCGGCGGCGGCGAGTAGGCCTGCGAAGCAGGCGGCGCCGAAGCCCGACTGTGCCTCGTGGACGACATGCGCGCCGAGCGCGGCGGCGATCTGCGCCGAGCCGTCCGTCGATCCGTTGTCGACGACGAGCGGCATGTAGGCCGGCGGGATCCGCGACAGGACCCAGGGCAGGGCCTCGGCCTCGTTGAGTACCGGGAGCACGACGGTGAGCGGCATGCCGTCGACCGTATGAGTCGCCGGGCGCCGGGTCGATTACGAAACGCGTAACGCGCCGGCCCGATTACGATCCGCGAAACGCTGGCCTCGCGGCGCCGAATCTGCGCGACTGCGCGCGTAGCCTGGCGGCGTGGTTGCACTCCTCAAGCCGGCGGTGCGCAATCCCGCGGGTGGCCGCGCCACCGTGGCGAGCGGCCGCTGGCCGCTCGCCGCAGCGCTCGCGGTCTGGGCACTCATCGCGCTCGCGGGCCACCTGCTCGGCGCAGCGCTCTACGACCGCGATCCGCTCGTCCACATCGGCGCGGCGCCGTTCGTCGGCACGTTCGATTTGCGCTGGTCAGCCCGGGTATGGCCGGCGCTCGCGCTCGGCGGCGCGGCGATCGCCTGGGCCCCGGTAGTCGCGGCGCGCCTGCGCTGGGGGGCGCTGCTCGTGGCCGGTTGGGTGGTGGCCGCGGGCTGGGCGGTCGCGCTGGCGGCAACGGACGGCTGGCATGCGATCGCCGCGCCGCTGCTCAGCCCGTACGACCAGCTGACGGCGGTCCCGCTCGTCGGTTCTCCGGGCCATTTCCTGGCGACGTTCACCGATCTGCTTCCGACGTATGCGACCCACGTCCGCGGCCACCCGCCGGGCGGCGTCATGGTGCTGTGGGGGCTGGACGCGATCGGTCTCGGCGGCGCGGCCGCGGCCGCGACCGTGACGATCGGCGTCGGCGCGGTGACGGCGCCTGCCGTGCTCGTCGCCGTGCGCGCGCTCGCGGGCGAGGCGCAGGCGCGCGCCGCGGCGCCGTTCGTCGTCTTCACCCCCGCCGCCGTCTGGATGGCGACGTCGCTCGACGCGCTGTACGCCGGGGTCAGCGCGGTCGGGATCGCACTCTTCGCGGTGGCGTGTGGTGAGCCGCGGCGCGGCGCGGCGCGGAGCCGCTCCGTGCTCCATGCGCTCGCCGCCGGGCTCGTGCTCGGTATCGCGCTGCAGCTCAGCTACGGCGTGGCGACGCTCGGCGCGGTCGTGCTGGCGATCGCGGTCGGCCGCCGCCGGCCGGGCGCCGTCGTCTGGGCTGCGACGGGCGTCGCGATCGTCCTCGGGGCGTTCGCAGCTGTGCACTTCAACTGGTTCGACGGGTTCGCCGCGACGCGCGAGGAGTACCTCGCAGGCGTCTCGCGGCGCCGGCCGTACGCGGACTTCCTGCTCATCTCGCTCGCCGCGTTCGCGCTCGCCGCCGGGCCCGCCCTCGCGGCAGGGTTGGCGCGGTTGCGCGACCGCGGGGCCTGGCTGCTGGCCGGCGGCGCGCTCGTCGCGCTCGCGGCGGCCGACCTGTCGGGGATGTCGAAGGGCGAGACCGAGCGGATCTGGCTGCACCTCGTGCCGTGGGTTCTCGTCGCGACGGTCGCGCTGCGCGGATCGCGCGGTTGGCTGGCGACCCAGGTCGGGCTTGCGCTCGCGTTGCAGCTCACGGTGCGATCGCCGTGGTGACACTCATCCTTTGCATTGGACGCGTCCTCGGCGCTGCCCTGCGGCCCGGTCGCGGGGGCGGCCTGCTCATCGAGCATGGAGGCCCACCGCTCCGGACCGGCACGGAGACCAGGACGGTGCCCGCGCAATGAGCCATGTGCTCGTCACCGGCGGTGCGGGCTTCATCGGCTCGCACATCGTCGACGCGCTGCTGGAGCGCGGCGACGACGTCCGGATCCTCGACTGCCTGCATCCCGCGGCACATACGGGCAAGCCGGACTACCTCGATGCGCGCGCCGAGTTCGTTGCAGGCGACGTGCGCGAAGGTGCAACCGTTGCGGCTGCGATCGAAGGCGCCGACGAGGTCTGCCACCAGGCGGCGATGGTCGGCTTGGGGACCGACATCGGCGACATCGCCGACTACGTCGCACACAACGACCTCGGCACGGCCATCCTCCTGCGCGAACTGGCGCGCGCACGGTTCACCGGCCGGCTCGTGCTCGCGTCGAGCATGGTCGTCTACGGCGAAGGGCGTTACGCGTGTGCCGAGCACGGCCTCGTCCGGCCCGGTCCGCGCGTGCGCGCCGACCTCGACGCCGGACGCTTCGAGCCGCCCTGCCCGCTCTGCGGCGCGGAGCTGCGACCGCAGAGCATCCCCGAGGACGCACCCTCAGACCCGCGCAACGTCTACGCCGCCACGAAGCTGCACCAGGAGCACCTCGCGGCGGCGTTCAGTCGCGAGACCGGTGTGCCGGTGACGGCGCTGCGCTATCACAACGTCTACGGGCCGCGGATGCCGCGCGACACGCCGTACGCCGGCGTTGCGTCGATCTTCGCGAGCGCGCTCGCGGCCGGCCGCGCTCCTCGCGTCTTCGAGGACGGCGGCCAGCTGCGCGACTTCGTGCACGTCCGTGACGTCGCCCGCGCGAATGTTTTCGCGCTGACCGCCGAGGAGGCCGTGCCCGGCGCGTTCAACGTCGCCAGCGGGACGCCGCGCAGCGTCGGCGAGATGGCCCAGGCGCTGCATGCCGCGAGCGCCGCCGGATCGCCCGCACCCGTCACCACCGGCGACTACCGGCTCGGCGACGTCCGCCACGTCTTCGCCAGCGCCGCGCGCGCCGCCGCACGGCTGGGATTCACAGCGCGCGAGCCGTTCGACGCCGGCATGGCCGAGTTTGCGAGCGCCTCGCTGCGAGGTCCGGCATGACGAGCGTGCCGACTCGCGTAACGCCGCCGCCCGCCGCCGTGACGACCGATGACGCGATGGCCACCGTCGACCACACCCGCGGGAACATCCTCGTCGTCGACGACGAGCCGACGATCGGCGAGGTGGTCAGCCGCTACCTCGAACGCGCCGGCTACAGCACGCGCCTCGCCGCCGACGGCCACAGCGCGATGGCCGCCGTCGAGCAGCTTGCCCCCGACCTCATCGTGCTCGACCTCATGCTGCCCGGGATCGACGGCCTCGAGGTCATGCGCCGGGTGCGCGATCGCGCACGGGACCACACGGCGATCATCCTGCTGACTGCGCGTGGTGAGGAGTCCGACCGCGTCGTCGGGCTGCGCCTCGGCGCCGACGACTACGTCGTCAAGCCGTTCTCGCCCGCCGAGCTCGTCGCACGCGTGGACGCCGTGCTGCGGCGCCTGGACACGACCCCGGGCGTCGAGCCCCCGATGCGGTTCGGCGACCTCGTCATCGACACGACCGCGCGCCGCGTGACCCTGGCCGGCGGCGAGATCTCGCTGACCCAGCGCGAGTTCGAGCTGCTCGAGTTCCTCGCCCGCCACCCCGGCCAGGCATTCACCCGCAACCAGCTCATGGACCTCGTCTGGCGCTACACCTTCTACACCGACACCTCGACCGTCACCGTCCACATCCGCCGACTGCGCACGAAGATCGAGCCCGACCCGGCCCAGCCGCGCTACATCGACACGGTATGGGGCGTCGGATACCGGTTCTCGCCGTGAGGCGCAGCCTCGCGTTCGCGGTCTCGGCCGCCGCGCTGGCGGCCGGACTGGCCGACGCGGCCTACGGCCGCGCGGCCGCCAGCACCACGCTCTACATCCTGCTCCCGCTCGGCATCGCCACGGTACTGGCGGCGCATGCGATCGTCGCGCGCCGCGCGCAGATCGGCGGCCTGCGCCGCCAGTTCGTCCTGCTGGCGACGGTCGCCGCGGCGCAGCTGGCGATCGCCGTCGGCGTCTTCGTGCAGCTCATGTTCGTCTCCGGCCACGACGCGTTCTTCACTGTCCTCGTCGCGGCCTTCACCGGCGCGCTCGGCCTCTGGGCCGGAAGGCTGCTCGGCCGCCGCGCGCTCGCCGACGTCGATGCCGTGCGCACGACACTCGACGCCGTTGCACAGGGGCGCCGCGACGTGCGCACGAACCTCGCCGGCCGCGACGAGCTCGCGCGCCTGGGCGCAGACGTCGACGCGATGGTCAACACGCTCGCCGCCGAGGAGCACGCCCGCCGCGGTCTGATCGCGGCCGTCTCGCATGACCTGCGCACGCCGCTGACGTCGTTGCGCCTGCTCGTCGATGCGATCGACGACGACCTCGTGACCGGCGCGGCGATGCGCCATGACTACCTCGGCCGGATCTCCGTCAACGTGCACGCGCTGAGCGGGCTGATCGACGACCTCTTCGAGCTGTCACGGCTGGAGTCCGGTGACATCCGCTGGACGATGGAACGCGTCGAGCTCGACGAGCTCGTCCACGAGACGATCGACGCGATGCGCCCGCACGCCGACGCGGGATCGGTCGTCATGCGCGCCGAGCTGGCGCCCGCGCTCGTCGCCGCGCGCGCGAACCCCGAGCAGATCCAGCGCGTGCTGTTCAACCTGATCCAGAACGCGATTCGCCACACACCCGCCGACGGCAGCGTCGTCGTCCGCGCTGTGCCCGCGACCGGCGACGCAATCGAGATCGAGGTCGCTGACTCCGGGCCTGGGATCGCCGAGCACGACCGCGGCCACGTCTTCGATCCGTTCTTTCAGGGCGGCGACCGCGCATCGCGGACCGACGACGGCGCGGGCCTCGGCCTGGCGATCTCGCGCGCGATCGTCGAGGCTCACGGCGGCCGGATCTGGCTCGCCGACGCGCCGCTCGGGACGAGCGTGCGCTTCCGGCTGCCGTGCGGAATCGGATAGCGCTCGACGCCCGAAACGTGGGGTGAACGACCGATGTCGGGGCGCTGCGCCGGCCATAGCCTCGCGGCACCAAGTCAACGCGAGGGAGACGACCGATGCCGAAGGTTTCCAAGCACAGCGCCGCGCACGTGGACGATCACGGGATCGTCGAGGATCGACACGAGGACGTCGGCGAGTACACCGTCAACTTCGTGTCGTTCCGGGCCGACGCCGATGCGACGCCGCTGCTGCGCGGACTGCCCGACGACCGCTGCCAGTGCCCCCACTGGGGGTACGTGCTCAAGGGACGGCTGACGTATCGCTTCGACGACCACGACGAGGTCTTCGAGGCAGGCGATGCGTTCTACCTGCCGCCCGGTCACATCCCCGTCGCGGAAGCCGGCAGCGAGCTCGTCCAGTTCAGCCCGAGCGACGAGCTGAAGCTCGTCGACGAGGCGATCATGGCGAACATGCGGCGCATGCAGAGCGCCTGACGCCGACGGCTCTGTCCCGCGGCGGGTCATACGCCGCCGCGGGCACTGATGCCAGCCTCCGCGGGCGTGACGAACTGCTCCTCGGGCAGCAGCCCGTTGCGCATCGCGAAGAGGCTTGCCGCGGCGCGCGTCGACGCGTCGATCTTCATGTAGATGTGCTCGATGTGCCGTGCGACGGTCTTGGGGGAGATGACGAGTCGCTCGGCGATCTCCTTGAGCTCGGCGAGGAGCATCTCCCCCTCGTCGTGCACGAGGGCCGCCAGCACGGGATCGAGCTGCTCGCCCCCGCGCTCCCGAGCGAGTGCCTTGACGGCCTGGAGGCCGCCGACCCGGTGGGCGACCTCGACGTACTCGGCGATCTGGGCGAGCATCGAGGCCACGGGCACGTCGGCACCCTTGACCGCGCCCGGCCAGCCACGTCCGTCCCACCGCTCGTAGGCCCCGGCAGGGGCTTCGAGGACCTCGCCGGGCAACCCGAGCTGCTCGGCGAGCGTGGCCGCGAGCGCCGCGTGCTGGGCGATCATGTCGTCGACCTCGCGGTGCCCAGAGATGGCGAACTCGAGGCCGACGCGCAGCCGGCGCAACGGTGGGCTCCCGGCGCCGAGCATCCGCATGCCGGCCAGCAAGGCCCGTATGCTGCGCGGCTCGTAATCGAACTTGCCCGACTTCAGCGCGATGTCGTCGCCGAACCATTTCGCCTGCTCGTAGGCGTCGGAATGACAGCCGACGTTGACGAGCAGCGCCGTGTAGTAGACGACCGCTCGCGCCTGCTCGTCCAACCCGACGCGCTCGGCCAGTCGTAGCGCGATCAGGCACTGGCGCAGCACGTGCTCCATCGGCTGCCCGAACCCGAGGTCGATGCCGAGCGACAACGAGGCGACCAGCTCCGCCAAGCGAACATGCGCCCGATCGGTGTCGCTGACCACGCCCGCGTTCCTACGGCACGTATTCGAGGATCAGGCCGAGATCACGGAACCCGACCCCTGTATAGATCCGCTCGGCCATCGGCGTGGACTGCAGGCTCGCGGTGCGGCAGCCACGCCCGCGGGCGTCGTGGAGCAGGCGCACGGTGATCGCGGTGCCGAGGCCGCGCCGCCGCGCGGCCTCGATCGTCGAGACGTTGAAGATGCCGCAGTCGCCTTTGTGGTCGTAGGCCAGTCGCGACGCTCTCGCCGGCAAGCCGCGCGGCGAGCACTCCAAACGCCTTCGGATCGGCACCGCTGAGCAGGCCGTCGGGCACGCCGACCATCATGAGGTACGCGACGTAGTCGGTCCACCCGAGCGGCTCGAGCGCGACGTCCGGGCGCTCGGCGGCGAGGTCGCCAAGCGCCATCCCCATCGCTCGCGTCGTCTCGTCGACGGCGTAGCCGCGGTCGCTGAGCTCGGCGCGCATCGGCCCGTCGCTCTCGTGCACCCAGGCCGCGTAGCGCTTGACGCCGGCCGACGCGTACGCCGCCTCCATCCCATCGACGGCCGCCACACGCTCGGTCGGTCCGAGATCGCGCGACAGCAGTGCGTTGTTGTAGACCTCGCGCTCCGGGCCGCTCGGGAAGACCGCTGCGGCGACCCCATCCAGCCGCCGAACTGCCGCGTCCGGCGCGCCGCGGACGTACTCCCCCCATGACGCCACGAGGGTCGCGGCGCCGCGCGCGTACAGCTCCGTGTCCGCCGCGACCCTCATCGGCCGGGAGCTGGCGTGTCGAGGGGGCGGGTCGGGGCCGCCGGGGGGTCCGCATCGCCGAGCGCCAGCAACAGCTGGAAGCCGTCGGGATCGGCAAATGCCAGCGCGTGCTCGCGCCAATACGGGTTCGCGGGAACGACCGGGGGCTGCGCGATGCGGGCCGCGATCGCGTCGATCTGCGCCTGCGCGTCGAGGTACAGGACGAGCAGCGACTCCGGGTGCGGCTCGGGCGCCGGATGCGATCCTCCGGACGTCAGCTCGAGATGCGCGCACGTCCCCGGCACGCCGAGGAACACGCCGTCGTAGCCGTCGTGGCCGGCGAAGCGCCCAAGCTCGGGGAAGCCGACCCGGTCACAGTAGAACGACGTCACCGCCTCCAACCGGTCCGTGTGGCGGGCGACGCGAAGCACGGAGGCGCAAGGCGCGCTCAGATCGCCACCGGCGGTGCATCCTGAGAACGCGGGATCCTCCATGCGCCATCCGTATCGCGGCGCGGCGCAGCGTTACAGCGCTCGGTGATGTAACGAACCCGGTCGCGCGCGGGACACTGCTGGCCAGCGACCACGACCGCCGCGGGGCCGCACCTCACTTCTTCAGAGTCAGACACGACACCTACTCACCGGGGGAGACGAACGATGACC
The DNA here is from genome assembly GCA_036271655.1 of Solirubrobacteraceae bacterium. Classification (GTDB taxonomy): domain Bacteria; phylum Actinomycetota; class Thermoleophilia; order Solirubrobacterales; family Solirubrobacteraceae; genus CADCVQ01. Next base: position 36,754 of record DATBAE010000012.1, on the reverse strand, counting down.
ACATGGCACCGCGTGCTGAGCGCCGGCGAGCTGCCCGAGGGCCGCGTCACGACCGTCGCCGCCGGCCACAAGTCGATCGCGCTCGTCCACTACGACGGCCAGTTCTCGGCGCTCGACAACCACTGCCCCCACCAGGGCGGCCCGCTGGGCGAGGGCTCGATCGAGAATGGCCTGCTGCGCTGCCCATGGCACGGCTTCGACTACTGCCCGCTGGACGGCAAGAGCCCCGGCTTCGACGACGAGGCGATCACCTACCCGCTCGAGGTCCGCGACGGCGAGATCTTCATCGGCGTGGCGGACGAGGAGCAGCACGTGGAGACGGTCGCCGACGTCATGGCCCGCACGATGGTCAACTGGGGCGTCAGGCACGTGTTCGGCATGGTCGGGCACTCGAACCTCGGGCTCGCCGACGCGCTGCGCCGCCGCGAGCAGGCGGGGGAGCTCGAGTTCATCGGCATCCGGCACGAGGGCGCGGCCGCCTTCGCCGCCTCCGCCTACGGCAAGCTCACCGGCCGTCCCGCGGCCTGCCTGACGATCGCCGGCCCCGGCGCGACGAACCTCCTCACGGGCCTGTGGGACGCGAAGGTCGACCGCTCGCCGGTGCTCGCGCTGACCGGCCAGGTCGACACGCAGGTGCTCGGTGCAGGCGCCTTCCAGGAGGTCGACCTCGCCGGCGCGTTCGGCACGGTCGCGGCGTGGAGCCAGACCGTGCTGAGCTCGTCGCACCACGCCGAGCTGATGACGCTCGCCTGCAAGAACGCTCTGCTCGCGCCCGGCCCGGCGCATCTCATCTTCCCCGACGAGGTGCAGACGCTTCCGGCGGCCGGCGAGCAGCCCGGCGCGCCCGAGGGCCGCATCGCGCCGGGGGCGATCGCGCCGCCCGCCGAATCGCTGGACGCCGCGCTCGCCGCAACGCGCCGGGCGAAGCGACCGATCGTCATCGTCGGCCACGGCGCGCGCGTGCAGATGGAGCCGATCGTCGCGCTCGCCGAGCGCCTCGGCGCGCCGGTCATCACGACGTTCAAGGCCAAAGGGCAGATCCCCGACTCCCACCCGCTCGCCGCCGGGGTCCTCGGTCGTTCCGGCACGCCCGTCGCGAGCTGGTTCATGAACGAGTCCGACCTGATCCTCGTCTTCGGCGCGTCGTTCTCCAACCACACCGGCATCTACGCCGGTAAGCCGATCGTCCAGGTCGACTCCGACCGCATGCAGCTGGGAAAGTTCCATCCCGTCGCAGTGCCGGTCTGGGGCGATGCGGCGGTCACTGCGCAGCTGCTGCTCGACGGCCTGCCCGCCCAGCCCGGCACCGAGGATCAGGCAACGCAGCTGCGCGAGCGCTGGGCGATCTGGCGCGCCGAGAAGGCGTCGCGTGAGCGCGACGACCGCGGCCACGGCGTGTCGAGCGCCGCCGTGTTCGCCGCCATGAACCGGCTCACGCCCGAGGACGCCGTGATCGCCGTCGACGTCGGCAACCACGCCTACTCCTTCGGCCGCTACTTCGAGCCCTCACGACAGACTGTGCTCATGTCCGGCTACCTCGGCTCGATCGGCTTCGGCTACCCGGCGGCGATCGGCGCGGCCGTCGCCGCGCCCGAGCGCAAAGCTGTTGCCGTCACGGGTGACGGCGGCTTCGCGCAATACATGGCCGAGGTCACCACCGCGGTCAAGCACAAGCTCGACATCACCCACGTCCTGCTCAACAACGGCCAGCTCGGCAAGATCTCCAAGGAGCAGCGCGCCGGCGAATGGGACGTCTGGCAGACGTCGCTGCACAACCCCGACTTCGCGGCGTTCGCGCGCAACTGCGGCGCGCTCGGCATCCGCGTCACCGATGCCGCCGAGCTCGATGCCGCGCTCGGCGAGGCGTTCGCGCACCGCGGCCCTGCGATGGTCGAGGTCATGACCGATCCCGAGCTCATCTGAAACGACGACTTGACGGCAGGCTGACTATCTCGGCGGCGGATCAGGTTGCCGGCCAGCCCGCGTCGAGGCTGCGAGCGATCGCGCAGGAGGCCGGGTTCACGCGCTTTCGCCGCGCGACGGAGACACAGTTCAACCTCATCCTCGAGGCGCGACCGTAGCGAGGCGCTCGAGCGAGGCCCGGACGGCGGCGCGCTGCCCGTCGACACGGTGCGCCTCTGCCTCCGGAAGCTCGACGTGGACGGCGAGCCGCGTGCGCTCGCCGTCCGCCTCCTCGAGTGTCCAGGCGAACTCGAGGAAGGAGACCTGGCAGGAGACGGTCACCCGGCGGCGATCGCTCGACGTGCGGATGCGCTGGGCCATCGGGAAGTCCGGATAGCCGTCCGGGTACAGCGTGAAGTCCGCGCCTCCGTCGGCGTCGCGGATGTCGGTGACGCTGCCGACGCCGTGCATCCACTCGCTCATCCGCGCGGGGTCGTGCAGCAGCTTCCAGATCTCGACCTCGACGTCACCTGCGAGCGACAGCGTGTCACCGTCTGCGCAGACCATGCCGGCCGCCGGACCGAGGTCACGTCGCAGCGTCCAGATGGCGTTGCGCAGGCTCTGACGGGCGCTCTCATCCAGCACATCGGGCCAGAACAGACCCGCGAGCTCACCGCGCGGCTGCGGACCGGGGTTCAGCGCCAGGAACGCCAACAGCCCACGCGCGGCGCTGGCACGCGGCGACGGCAAGGCTCGTCCCTCGAACTCGAGAGCGAACGTGCCGAGCAGTCGGATCCGCGCAGCGTAACCGCCCGCGGTGGCCCGGATCGGCCATTGACGCAGCTGTGACCGACGTGTGACGGGCCTCGGCCAGCATGGCGCACATGGACACCACGACCGAGGAGCGCCGCATGACCACCACCATCGCCTTCGACCTTGCCGCACTCGTCGCCGCACTCGAGGCCGATGACCCCGCGCGTATCGCCGCGGCCTACGCCGACGACGCGATCATCGAGATCCACAACCGCGATCACGGGCCGTCGGCCCCACTCGTCGTCCGCGGCCACGACGCCGTGCGAGCCCTGCTCGAGGATGTCGCGAGCCGCGAGCTCGAACACCGCGTCCGGCGCGCCGTCGCCGACACTCGCTGCGGGGCACTGCAGATCCGCTGCCGCTACCCCGACGGCGCGACCGTCACCTGCTCTACGGCATTCGACATCGAACACGGCCGGATCGTGCGCGAGACACGCCTCGAGATCTGGGACGCCTGACCGCGAGAGACGCTGACCGGATGGCCCTCGCGGCTCCGATCTGCTGCCGGGTCGCAGGCCTCGTGAAGGTGGGGCATGCCGCAGGGAACCCGGAACACTCATGGATATCCGGCGGCGCCTCTTCCGCCGGTCGGCGCCGCGGTCTGACGAGGCCGGCGTATGATCGGGCGGCGCCGGACGCGCTCGACGTCGCCGCTGCGACGACCTCGTGACCATGCTCCGCATCCACGGCTATCCCGTCTCGACGTACACGCGAACAGCGACGATGGCGTGCATCGAAAAGGGCGTCGCCCATGAGCTTGTGCCGATCGAATACGGCAGCGCGGCGCATGTCGCGTTGCATCCGTTCTCGCGAATCCCGGTGCTCGAGCACGATGACACGGTGATCTTCGAGACGCTCGCGATCACGAGCTACATCGACGAGGCGTTCGCCGGGCTCGCGCTGCAGCCCACAGACGCGCTTGCCAGGGCGCGAATGCTCGAGTGGGTCGGCCTCTGCTCGGACTACGTGTACCGCGACGTTGTCCGCGGGCTGCCGCGCAAGCGGCCACCGAACGACGAGGAACTCTGCGCTGCGCGCAGCGCCCTGCGACGCCTCGATGGGCTGATCGGCGACCGGTTCCTCGCCGGCGACGCGCTCTCGCTCGCCGACCTGTACCTGGCGCCGCAGATCTCCAACGCCTGCGAGAAGCTCGGCGACGCGCTCGACCAGCTGGACTCCCTCCGAGCCTGGTATGAGCGGCTGGCGAGGCGCGAAAGCTTCCGGCGCACCGCGTACGATCCCGCGAGCCTCTGAGCCCGATTCCGAGCGGCGTCGCTCGCCCGGTGACCGACTCTCGTCATAGCGCGCACGTCACCGTCACGACGCCTTGGCGCTACCACGCCGTGAACGCCGCGGTTGCACGGACCGTGTGGGGCGCATACGGCGTCTGTCACGACAGAGATGGCGAGACCCGGACTCGAACCGGGGACACCACGATTTTCAGTCGTGTGCTCTACCAACTGAGCTATCTCGCCGCGGGCGCGGAGGATATCGCCCGTCAGCGCTCGAGCATCCGCGCCAGCAGCTCCAGCGCGCCGGCCTTCGCGAGCGGCTCGTTGAGGTTGCCGCACTTCGGCGACTGGACGCAGGACGGGCAGCCGCGCTCGCAGCCGCATTCGAGGATCAGCCGGTGTGCATCCGCCACCAGCGCCTCGAACTGGGCAAAGCCCTGGCGCGTGATCCCGACGCCGCCGGGATGCCCGTCGTAGATGAAGATCGTCGGCCGCCCGGTCTGCGGGTGGTAGTTCGTCGACAGCCCGCCGATGTCCCAGCGGTCGCACATCGCAAGCAACGGCAGCACGGCGATCTGCGCGTGCTCGGCGGCGTGCAGCGAGCCGAGCAGAACCTCGAGCGGAAAGTCGGAGGCGAGCAGGTCGTCGTCAAGCTCGAACCAGAGCGCCTGCGTCTGGAACGTCGTCTCGGGCAGGTCGAGCGCCTGCAGGTCCACGATCGAGTGGTCGGAGATCTTCTTGCGCTGGTAGGCGAGCACCTGCTCGGTGACGCTCACGCGCCCGAACGACAGCGTCACCCCGCACGTCGAACGGCGATCGAGCAGCACCTCGATCTCGGTCATCGTCTCCTTCTTGGGCTGCGTGTAGAAGTCGCCCTGAAACGGCTCGACGAGCGCGCGGCGGTCGTGCACGTCGAGCTCCCGCACAACGTACGAGCGCGCCTGGTGCAGGTAGACGGCGCCGTCGTGCACCGTCGTGTGAGCGCGCGCCGCCTCGACGGTGCCGAGCAGTTCCCCGCTCGACACGTCGATGACCGCGAACGAGTTCGGCGAGGCCGAGCGCAGCGACACCCGCGCCGCCGGGTAGTCCTCGGGGTGGCGCAGCAGGTAGGTCCCGTCGCGCCCGACGAGCTCGCCCATCGCGACGAGCGCCTGCGCGTGCACCTCCCAGCGCGGGCCGAGCGTCTCGGCGTCGAGCGCGCTCAACGGCCCTTCGTGCGCCGCGCACAACAGGTGCGCCAGATGGATCGGCTCGTTCTCGTGGTCAAGGATCGCGGCCTCGACGGGCCGGTCGAGGAACTCGTCCGGGTGGCGGCAGAAGAACTGGTCGAGCGCGTCCTCGCCGGCGACATACACGGCAAGTCCCCGCCCGCGTCGCCCCGCCCGGCCCCACATCTGGCGCAGCGACGCGACGGTTCCGGGGAACGTCACGACGACCGCTGCGTCGAGCCCGCCGATGTCGATCCCGAGCTCGAGCGCGTCGGTGGTGATCACCGCGAGGAGCTCTCCGCGCACGAGCTTGCCCTCGAGCTCGCGACGCTGCTGCGCGGTGTAGCCGGCGCGATAGGGCACGACCAGATCCGCGAGCTTCGGATCGGCGAGCCCCACGAGCCGCGCCACGAGCTCGACCGCCTTGCGCGACTTGATGAAGCAGATCGTGCGCGCTCCGCGTCGCGCCAGTTCGGCGACGATCTCCGCCGCCTCGCCGAGCGCCGACGCCCGCGTGCCGAGCGCCTCGTCGGTCAGCGGCGGGTTCCACATCGCGATCTCGCGTCGCGCGCCGGGCGCGCCGTCGCGGTCCACCAATGCGATCTCCTCGAGCCCCGTGAGCCTCTCGGCGAGCTCGAGCGGGTTGGCGATCGTCGCGCTGGCCAGCAGGAAGCGCGGCTCCGTGCCGTAGGCATTGGCGATTCGCCGTAGCCGCCGCAGCACGTTCGCGACGTGGGAGCCGAACACCCCGCGGTAGACGTGCGCCTCGTCGATGACGACGACGGCGAGGTTCGAGAAGAAGTCGCCCCACTGGCGGTGGTGGGGCAGGATCCCCATGTGCAGCATGTCGGGGTTCGTGAGGATGAGGTTCGCGCGCCGGCGGATCTGGGTGCGTTGCTCGCGCGGCGTGTCGCCGTCGTAGATCGCCGGCCGGACCTGCTTCGTCAGCCCGAACGCGTTGATCGCCCGCGCCTGGTCCTGGGAGAGCGCCTTCGTCGGATAGAGGTACAGCGCGCGGGCCTTCGCGTCACGGCAGAGGACGTCGAGCGCAGGCATGTTGAAGCACAGCGACTTGCCCGACGCGGTGCCCGTCGTGACGATCGTGGGCCCTGCCCATGCAGCGTGCAGCGCCTCTGCCTGGTGTGACCACAGCGCCTCGATCCCGGCGCCGCGCAGCGCCGCCGCCAGCGCCGGGTGCAGTTCCTCCGGCAGCGGCTCGGTGACCGGCTCGCGCGCCGCCTCGAAGGCCTCGCGCACGAGCCGCCCGTCGCTGCGCCCGAGGTCGAGCAGGGTGCTCCACGGCATGGTCCCGGGCTGGGCTTGCGGAGCAACGGACACGCCACTGCAATAGTACGAGCGCCTTGCGCGTGTCCAGCTTCCATCACGCCGAGTTTCCGGCTGATCGTCTGCGCGCGGAGCGCCGCGAGACCGTCTCCGTCTGCGTTCCGGCCCGTGAGGAGGCGGCGACGATCGCCGGGATCGTGCAACCGCTCGTCGCGCTGCGCGAAGCGGGCGTGATCGATCAGGTCGTCGTGCTCGATGACGACTCGACCGACGAGACAGGAGCGATCGCGTCGGCGCTCGGCGCTGACGTCGTGCGCCCGGCGACGCTGCTGCCACAGTACGGGCCGATCCTCGGCAAAGGCGACGCGATGTGGCGCGCCTTGAGCATCCTGACCGGCGAGCTCGTCGCGTTCGTCGACGCCGACAGCGAGGACTTCGGCGCGCATTTCGCCTGCGGCCTGCTCGGTCCGCTCGTCTGCGAACCGGGCATGCAGTTCGTCAAGGGCTTCTACCGCCGTCCCTTCAAGAGCACCGCCGACGAGGTGCAGCCGACGGGCGGCGGACGCGTCACCGAGCTCACCGCGCGGCCCTTGCTGGCCGCCTTCTATCCCCAGCTCGTCGACGTCCGCCAGCCGCTCGCTGGCGAGATCGCGGCGCGCCGCGATCTGCTCGAGGCGCTGCCCTTCTGCACCGGCTACGGCGTCGAGATCGGCCTGCTGATCGACGTCTGGCGGAGCGCGGGGATCGGGGCGATCGCCCAGGTCGACCTCGACGTGCGCCAGAACCGCCACCGGCCACTCGAGGACCTCGCGCCGATGAGCGCCGCCGTGCTCGGGGCCGTCACGCGCCGGCTGCAGCACGAGGGCCGGCTACGCGAGGCGGCGCAACCCGGCGACGCGCCAGAGCGCCCGCCGCTCGCCGATCTCCTCGAGCTCAAGACGTGAGGCCGGCTCAGGCTCAGGCGTAGCGGCGCTGCTGGTGGCGCTGCAGGCGGTCGATCTCCGCCGCGATGACTGCACCGGCGCGAGCGAGATCCTGGATCCGCTCTTCGTCGGACTCGCCGACGGCGTCGCTCGCGGCCTCGCCGTCGAGCTCGCGGAAGACCTCGCCGTTGCGGATGACGTATGCATGCGCAGGCGCGTCGTACTCGTCGCGCAGCGTGTTGCGCGACGCACCGAGACGTGCGAGCACCGGTCGCAACTCGTCGCGATCTGCCAGTCCGGACGGGCTGCACGTGCTGATCGCCGACAGCGTGCGCTTCGCGACGACGGCCGCCGTCTGCGTCCGCGTACGGCCGAACGAGGGCAGGGCACGGACGCATTCACCGATCCGGTTGAGCAGCGCGACGACGTCCGCGGCGGGCACGTACGGCTGCCCGAACTCGTCCTCTGAGGGCAGCGAATCAGTCGCGTGCCGGCGCTGTGATCCTTGGCGTTCGCGTCGTGCGGCCGCCAGATTCGTAGGCTCATCCGTGAGATCCTGGCGCGACATACCCATATCTAAGCATAGAATAAAGCGCGGAAGGTTCTATGCAATCATCGGAATAATCGAATGAAACCTGGGTGTGCGCGAGGATAGAAGCGTGCGTTGTCTCTACGTCGATCTGGACTCCACGCTGCTCGGACCCGGTGCCTCGCTGCTGCGCGGCGCCGACAAGACGTTCTCGTTGCATGGCGTTCGCGCGCTGCAGGCGTGTGACCGCGCCGGCGCCGAGGTCGTGCTCATGTCCGGCCGCCGTCAAGCGCAGGTCGGCGAGGACGCGCGGCTGATCGGCCAGACGGCCTACATCTTCGAGGCCGGCTCGTGCCTCGTGCTAGACGGCGAGGAGCACTGGTTGACCGGAGAGCTCATGCCGGGCGACGAGCGCGGCACGATCCACGCCCAGATCGAGGCATCCGGTGCCCCGGCGCTGCTGCTCGCCCGCTACGCGGGCCGCCTCGAGTACCACGACCCCTGGCATCACAACCGCGACGTCTCGCATCTCTTTCGTGGCCTCGTCGATGCCGCCGAGGTCGACGCGCTGCTCGCCGAGCACGGCCACGGAGCGCTGCGGCTCGTCGACAACGGCGGCGTCCACCGCCGCTCGCCGGCGCTCGTCGCGCTCGACGACGTGCGCGCCTACCACCTCGTTCCGCGCGGCGCGTCGAAGGCCAATGCCGTCGCGCTGCACATGCGGATCCGCGGCTTCGCGGCGGACGAGGTGATCGCCGTCGGCGACTCGCGCGAGGACATGGAGACCGCGACCCACGCGGGCACGTTCTGGTTCGTCGCCAACGCGCTGCAGCGCGACCCGACGCTCCGCGAGGCCGTCGGCGCGCGGGCGAACGTACGCGTCGCCGACGACGCGTACGGGGCGGGCGTCTACGAGGCTGTCGTCACGACCCTTGCGGGCGGCTAGACGAGCCCCGAACGCGCGCGACCAGCCCGGCCCAGAAGCCGGGCGGAGGGCGGCGCCGCCAGCGCGCCGGAGGCGGCACGGTCGTGCGCACGAGCGCGATCCACTGGTCGAGCGGCAACTCGCCGGAGATGAGCTTCGCGAGGCCGTCTGTGACCGTCGCCTCCAGGCCGGCGCTGCGCAGTGCGCGCGCGAGCAGTGGAACGGACTCGAGCGCCTCGACCGCCTGACCGATGCGTTCGGGGATCTCGGCGGCCGGCACGCCCGCGGCGAGCAGCTCGCCCGCGCGCCTGTTGCGGCTCTGCGGTGCGAGCACCGTCGCGACGAGGTCGCCAGTGCCGGCGAGCCCGAGCATCGACTCCGGCCGCGCGCCCTGCGCCTCGCCGTAGCGCCAGACCTCGGCGAAGATGTGGCCGGCGGCGGCGCCGGCCGCGTTGAGTCCCTGCGCCTCGGTCGCGCCGGCCGCGAGCCCGGCCGCGTTCTTCGCGGCGCCCGCGAGCTCGACGCCGATCGGGTCGTTTGACTGCTCGCAGACGACGCCGGCGCGGATGAAGACGCCGGCGAGTGCGTTGGCAAGCTCCTCGTTCGTCGACGCGGCGACGAGCGCCGCCCCCTCGCTGACCATCTCACGGGCGTGCGAAGGGCCGCCGATGCAGGCCACTCGTGACTCGCCGAAGCGTTCGCGCAACAGCACCGTCGGCGCGGTGCCGTGCGGCGGCGTGAGCCCCTTCGCAAGTGAGATGACCGAGGTACGGGCTCCCAGGCCGGCCTTCGTGAGGCCGCGGATCGTCTCGCCGAGGCCGTCCGATGGCACGCCGAGGAAGACGAAGTCCGCTCGCCCGAGCCCGGCGTCGACGCTCTCCACGCGCAGATCGCGGGGCAGCTCGACGTTCGGCAGGTAGACGCGGTTCTCGCGGTCCTCCTGCAGGCGCCGCGCCTGCTCGGTCGTGCGCGTCTGCAGCGTCGTGCGCAGGCCGCCGCGCGACAGCAGCACCGCGACAGCGGTCCCGAACGACCCCGCGCCGACGACGATCGCCCGGCGGGCGATCGGCGACGGCAGCGACAGGCTGGGGCGGGGGCGGCCGTCGGGCATCGGTTGCGGCGAGCGTACGGACTCGCGGCCCGCGGCGTGCAGCTCTGCGTGCGGCGAGCCACACCCAGAGCTGCACGCTGGCGGCGCGAATCTCCGCCACGTCGCTCAGTTGCCCGCGGCGCGCCGGTAACGCGAGACCGCCAGTGGCGCGAACACGGCGATGATCGCGAGCGACCAGACGACGGCGCCCCAGACGTTGTTGCCGGCGGGAGCGCCGACCCAGAGGTGGCGCATCGCGTCGACGACGATCGTGAACGGATTGATCTCGGCGAACCAGCGCAGTGCCGCGGGCATCGACGCGACCGGGACGAACGCCGACGAGATGAACGTCAGTGGGAAGACCGCGATGAAGCCGAGCGAGTTGGCCGCCTCGGGTGAGGAGACGAGCAGCCCGAGCAGCGCGAAGATCCAGGAGAAGGCGTAGCCGAACAGCAGCAGGACGCCGAAACCGCCGATCACCTCGAGGACGCTCGCGTTGAACGAGAAGCCGATGATCAGGCCCGTGACGAGCAGCACGGCGATCGACAGCGAGTTCGTGACCACATCCGCGAGCGTGCGCCCGGCGAGGACCGCTGCCCGCGACATCGGCAGCGAGCGGAAGCGGTCGATCAGGCCCTTGTGCAGGTCCTCGTTGAGGCCTAGCGCCGTCACGAAGCCGCCGAACGCGATGTTCTGGACGATGATCCCGGGCAGCAGGAACGCGGCGTAGCTGTCGTAGAAGTCGGGGACGAGGATCGCGCCGCCGAAGACGTAGACGAACAGCAGCACGAACATGACGGGCTGGACCGTGAACGCGAGCAGCAGGTCGGGCGCGCGGGTCAGGCGCACGAGGTTGCGCTCGGCGACGATCAGGGTGTCGGTCAGGTGGCGGCTCATCGCGCGTCCTCCGTGGCGTCGGCGTCGGCGTCGTCCTCGGCGGCATGGCCGGTGAGTGCCAGGAACACGTCGTCGAGCGTCGGCCGGCGCAGAGCGATGTCGTCGACGCCGACGCCCGCCTCGTCGAGCCGGCGGACGGCCTCGACGATGACGCCCGTGCGCCGCCGGATGCCGACCGTCACGATCGTGCCGTCGCTGTGCGGGGGCTCGTCGGAGATCGATGCGAGTGCACGCACGGCCGTGTCGGCCTGCGCCGCCGAGCTGAGCGTCACCTCGAGCCGCTCGCCGCCGACGCGGTCCTTCAGCTCGTCGGGCGTGCCCTCGGCGATCACGCGGCCGTGGTCGATGACGGCGATCGTGTCGGCGAGCCGGTCGGCCTCGTCGAGGTACTGCGTCGTCAGCAGCACGGTGCGGCCTTCGGCCACGAGCTCCTCGATCGTCGTCCAGAGGTCCAGCCGGCTGCGCGGATCGAGGCCGGTCGTTGGCTCGTCGAGGAACAGCACCGGTGGCTTGGCGACCAGCGCTGCCGCGAGGTCGAGGCGCCGGCGCATGCCGCCGGAGTACGTCTTGGCGGGACGGCCGGCGGCCTCGGTCAGGTCGAAGCGGGCGAGCAGCTCGTCGCCGCGCTTGGACGCATCTGCTCGCGCCATGCCGTAGAGCCGGCCGACCATGACGAGGTTCTCGAGGCCGGTGAGGTTCTCGTCGACCGCCGCGTACTGGCCGGCCAGGCCGATCCGCTCGCGAACGGCCGCGGGATCGCGTACGACGTCGATGCCGGCGACCCGAACGTCGCCGCTGTCGGGCATCAGCAGGGTCGCCATGACGCGCACTGCGGTCGTCTTGCCGGCGCCGTTGGGGCCGAGCAGGCCGAGCACGGTGCCGGGTGCGACGTCGAGGTCGACGCCGGCGAGCGCGGTCACGTCGCCGAACGTCTTGCGCAGGCCGCGCACGCTGATCGCGAGCTCCGTCGGATCGGCGCTCGCCTCCGTTCTCGCTTCCGTCATCGGATCTTCCAATCTCGTGGGCATGGGCGGACCCTAAAAGGGGTTTAGGCCAGCTTCTGGCCGCAATCTTTGCCACAGTCCCAATCCGGATGACCGAGACCTCTGGCCGACTCCTGAAGCTCCTCTCCCTGTTGCAGACGCGCCGTGACTGGCCCGGCAACGAGCTCGCTGCGCGGCTCGGTGTGTCGGGCCGCACGATTCGCCGCGACGTTGAGCGGCTCCGTGAGCTCGGCTATCCGGTGGATGCCGTCACCGGTCCGGCCGGAGGCTACCGGCTGCATGCCGGGACGGCGATGCCGCCGCTGCTGCTCGACGACGACGAAGCCGTTGCCATCGCGGTCGGCCTGCGGACGGCGGCGGGCGCGTCGGTGACCGGCATCGAGGAGACGTCGATCCGTGCGCTCGTCAAGCTCGAGCAGGTGCTGCCCGCCCACCTGCGCCGGCGCGTCAACGCGCTCGGCTCGGTGCTCGCGACGCTGCCGGCGAGCGGCCCGCTTGTCGATCCGGAGGCGCTCACGACGATCGCCTCGGCCTGCCGCGACCGCGAGCGCCTGCGCTTCGCCTATCGCAGCCGCCAGGACGAGGAGAGCCGCCGGCACGTCGAGCCGCTCAGCCTCGTGAACCTCGGGCGGCGCTGGTATCTCGTCGCCTGGGACTGCGATCGCGAGGGCTGGCGCACGTTCCGCGTCGACCGCCTGGCGCGCGCCGCGCCCGCGGGCGGGCGCTTCGAGCCGCGCGCGCTGCCCGGTGGCGACGAGCCGGCCACGTTCGTCGCGGGTCGGCTGCGCGCTGCGCCGTCGCGCTACGAGGCGCGCGTGACCGTCGAGCTCGCCGCGGCCGAGCTGCAGCGGCGCCCGTACCTGTTCGGCAGCGTCGAGGCGCGCGGCGAGCAGCGTTGCGAGTACCGCACGAGCGACGACTCGCTCGACTGGCTGGCGATGCGGATCGGCATGCTCGGTGCCGACTTCGAGGCCCACGAGCCGCCCGAGCTCGTGGCGCGCTTCGCCCAGCTCGCCGCTCGCTTCGCGCAGGCCGCGGGCGCCTGAGCTACAGCGCTGCCGCGATCGCTTCGCCGGCGGCCTCGAGCTCGGTGATCGTCGCGGCTTCGACGATCGCCTGCAGGTCGAGGATGCGGGCGTCGAAGCGATCGATCGCGTCGGCGCCGGTCACCGCGTGGCACGGCACCCCGGACTGCCGGGCGCGTGTCGCGATCTCACCGGCGACGCGACCCTGGAGCGTGCCGCGCTCGAGCCGCGCGTCACCGACGATCACCGCCCGCGCCGCGCGCATGCGCGCGTCGAAGTCGAGAGCGTCGAGCACGAACGACACGCCCGAGACGAGGCGAGCGCCGGACGCGTCGCGCAGCCGCGCTGCAAGCGCGCCGGGCGCTCGCGGGTCGCAGAGCACCACGAGCGCCGTGCCGCGCAGCCCACCGTGCTCGGCGAGCGCCGCGAGCAGCTCGCTGCCCGCGGCAGGTGTCGTCGCGCGCGATCGACCGGGCCCGCGACCGGCCGCGAGCAACACGACCTCGGCCCCGCTCGCGGCTGCCGCGACGAGCCGCTGCGCGGTCAGCTCCTCGCTGGAGGCGAGCTCGACGATCGCCGTGCCGCCGTCCTCGACGAGCGCGAAGCCGTCGCCGGTCTCGCCGCCGAGCGCGGGCAGCAGCACCTCGCTCGTGCCGGCGCCACCGCTGCTGACCGGGCACAGCTCCGGCGGCGGGATCACTCCAGCGTGCTCGAGGCCGCGCGCGATCGCCGCGGCGACGACCGGTGCGCGCAGCTCGCCGCCGAATCCGTCAGGCGCGATGAGCACGGGCGGGTGGTCGGTCGGCGTGGCTGACATCCTGTGCATCATGGCGCCGACGGAGTACACGACGCTCGAGGCCGCCGGTCAGGAGATCCGGATCTCCTCGCCGAGCAAGGTCTACTTCCCAAAGACCGCGACGCACCGCGCGTTTACGAAGCTCGACCTTGCCGAGTACTACCTGCGCGTCGCCGACGCGACCGTGAACCACCTGCGTGAGCGTCCGACGACGCTGAAGCGCTGGCGCGACGGCATCACCGGCGACTTCTTCTTTCAGAAGCGCGTACCCGAGAAGCGGCCCGAGTGGCTGCAGACCGCGACCGTCTCGTTCCCGTCCGGGCGCAGCGCGACCGAGCTCGTGCCAAACGACGCCGCGCACCTGCTCTGGGCGGTGAACCTCTCGAACATCGACTGGAACCCGTGGCCGGTGCGGCGGGCCGACCTCGACCATCCCGACGAGCTGCGAATCGACCTCGACCCGACGCCGGGCGTCCCATGGGACGACATCCGCCAGGTCGCGCTCGCCGTCAACGAGCTGCTGACCGAGATGGACCTGCGCGGCTTTCCGAAGACGTCGGGCTCGCGTGGGATTCACGTCAACGTGCGGATCGTCCCGGAGTGGACGTTCACCGAGGTGCGCCGCGCCGCGCTCGCGCTGGCGCGTGAGATCGAGCGCCGGATGCCCGGCAAGGCGACGAGCAAGTGGTGGAAGGAGGAGCGCCAGGGAGTGTTCCTCGACTACAACCAGAACGCCCGCGACCGCACGGTCGCGAGCGCCTACTCGGTGCGCCCGGTCGCCGAGGCGCTCGTCTCGACGCCGCTGCGCTGGGACGAGGTCGCCGACGTCGACCCGCTCGAGCTGCGCATGGACACCGTGCCCGACCGGATCGAGCAGCATGGCGACCCGGCAGCCGACATCGACGACTACGCGGGGCACCTCGATTCGCTGCTGGATCTCGCCCGCCGTGACGAGGAGGGCGGCCTCGGAGACGCACCCTGGCCACCGAACTTCGCCAAGCAGCCCGGTGAGCCCAAGCGCGTGCAACCGTCGCGGGCGAAGAAGGAGGAGGCGTAGCAGTCCCGCGTTGGTGTGTTCGATGCGTCGTGTCTAGCAATGTCTAGCCGCGGGCTAGACATTGCTAGACGCTGAAATGACGAACAGTGGGTCTCAGAGTTCCAGCTGGGCGATCAGGCACTCCGCGGGCGGCTTGTCGTCGCGCCAGCGCAGGACCTTCGTCCCGTGGCGGATGCGCCCGTCGGAGACATGGTCGAACGTCACCTCGACGACGAGCTCGGGGCGCAGCGCGACCCACTCGAGCTCGCGGCCCTGCGTCCAGCGTGAGGCGTCGCCGCTGCCGCGCTCGCCCGTCTCGTAGGGCTGTAGCTCGGCGACGAGCTCGCGCTTGCGCTTCGCCGTGAAGCCGCTCGAGTGGCCCACCTCGCGCAAGCGCCCGCTCTCGTCGTAGAGGCCGAGAATGACCGCGCCGACCGTGCCCTCGAGCTTGCCCGGGCGCCAGCCCATGACGACCGCGTCGATCGTGCGCACGCGCTTGATCTTCACCATCCCCTTGCGCTCGCCGGGGAGGTATGGCGCGGCGAGCTCCTTGGCGATCACGCCCTCCTCCTCGTGCAGCCAGCGCTGCGCGCCGTCGGCCGTCAGCTCGACCGGCGTGAGCTCGAGTCCCGCGATCCCCTCGAGCGCGGTGCGGCGCTCCTCGTAGGAGCACCCCATGAGCACCTCGTCGCCGATCGCGAGGACGTCGAAGGCGACGAAACGGGCTGGCGTCTCCTCGGCGAGCCGCGCGATCCGCGAGGCGGCGGGATGGATGCGCTGGCCGAGCGTCCCGAACGTCGCTGCGACGACCTCCCCGTCGACGACGTAGCGGCCGGCCGGGAAGCTCAGCTCGGGAAAGTAGCGCGACAGATCCTTGCCGTTGCGCGACTGGATGTAGCTCTCGTCGCCATCGACGAAGACGATCGCGCGAAAGCCGTCCCACTTCGGCTCGTAGGCCCACCCGTCGCCGTCCGGAAGGCTTGCCCGTGGCCGCGCGAGCTGTGGCAGCAACGGCGGCTGGAGCGGCAGGTTCACCTGCGCAACCTATCGCCGTGGCGCCGCGGTCTGCCCGCGCAGGCGGCGCAGGACGCGATCGGCGAACCCCGGGGAGACCCCGTTCAGAATCCCCATTCCGCGCACGGCGCGCCGGTAGTGCAGCTCGCGCTCGTCGTGCTCGACCGCCTTGACGATCCGCTCGGCCAGCCCCTCGGCGCTGGCCGCATTCTGCCCGCCGCGGTACCAGTCGGGCATGCGCGCGCGCTCGTGGTCGTGCAGCGACGTGCGGATCTCGCCGGGATAGACGGTCGTGACCGACACGCCGCTTCCCGCGAGCTCGTGGCGCAGCGCCTCGGCGAACATCCGCTGTGCGGCCTTCGTCGCGCTGTACGCCGCGGCGCCCGGGAACCCGCGCAGGCCGGCGCCCGAGGACATCACGACGACGTGCCCGCCACCGTCGAGCAGGTACGGCAGTGCGGCCGTCACGGTGTAGACGGTGCCGAGCCAGTTGACGTTCGTCATGTTCTCGATCTTCTCCAGCGACTGGTCGCAGATCGGCTGGTAGTGCGCGATGCCGGCGTTCGCCACGAGCAGGTCCAGGCCGCCGGAGGCTGCGACGAAGTCCTCGATCGCACTGGCGATCGAGACCGGCAGGGCGACGTCGCAGGTCAGCGGGTAGTGCGTCCCGGGCAACTCGGCGGCGAGCGCCTCGAGCTCGCTCGTCGAGCGCGCGGCGAGCCCGACGGTCGCCCCGCGCGCCGCCAGCTCGGCGGCGACCGCGCGACCGATTCCGCGAGATGCCCCGGTGACGAGGGCGCGCGTGCCAGATCCGATCAGCATCGGCGAGCGATGCTAGACCCGACCCTTACGCGGGGGTGTTGCGGGCCGCTAGGATCGGTCGTGCGATGGCCCCCGAGCATGTGACAGTCGCGGAAGAGGAGTACCTGCAGACGTTGTTCTGGCTGCAGGAGGCGAACCTTCCGATGACCGGCGCCAATGTCGCACGCGCGATGCAGCTGTCCGCGCCGACGGTGCACGAGATGATCGGGCGCCTGGAGCGCGATAACTACATCACGCGCGCAAAGGACAAGCAGATCAGCTTCACCGAGTCCGGCCGCGATCACGCCGAGGGCGTCGTTCGCCGCCATCGGCTCATCGAGCGCTTCCTCACCGACGTGCTCGGCATCCCCTGGGACGAGGTGCACGAGGAGGCCGAGCGGCTCGAGCACGCGATGAGCCCGGTGCTCGAGGAGCGCATGATGGCCGCGATCGGCGACGCCAAGACCTGCCCGCACGGCCATCCGATCGCCGGTGGCTCGCGGATCGACGGAGCGCCGCTCGCCGATGTACAGGAGGGTGCGAAGGTGACGATCCTGCGGCTCGAGAACGAGGCCGAGGATCTGCTGCACTACCTCATGGCGGCCGGCATCGAGCCGGGCATGTCCGGCGTCCTGACCGTGAACACCGGCGAGGACGTCACCGTCACGACCGACGCCGGCCGGGAGTGCACGATCACGTTCTCGGTCGCCGAGACGGTCTCGGTGGTCGCCGACCCGTCGCCGCCGCCGCGCATCGCGCTGCCCGAGCAGCTCGTGCTCGCGCGCGAGCGCTACGGGCGCTGATATACGAGGGCTGGCTACCTCTGACGGTTTTGTGCTGCACTGGGCCGCTGCCTAGTGACGAACGCACCGACCGTGGTCGGTGTTCATACGGCCGTCATGTCGACGCTCCTCATCCATCGATGCGGTAACCAGCCCGCGCCATACGGTGCGCGGGAACGTCGACGCTTTAACTACACCGGCGGCGACTCCGCCTCATACGGTCTGATGGGAAATGCTGCTGGGCTCAATGCAACCCGTTCGACGTGTCAGCGTCGTTTTCGGTCCAACGTATCGGCGAGACCCACTGGCGATAGGAGGCCGAATAGGTAGTTCTGCCACTTGTTCCGCGTCGGTGTTCATCGTTAGTGTGCCGCCCTCGTGATCATCGGTTCACTTGCTCGGAAGTGGCGCGGCCATTCCCTGCACTAACTTGGGATTAGGAGAAACAACATCATGCAAGCCTGTTCAAGGCGATGGTCCTACGCGCGCGCTGGCGTAGCGGCCGTCTGTGGATGTATGTTCGCGCTGGGACTGAGCAGCACGGCGTCCGCGGCGACAGCGATCACGAATCGCGACGACTGTAACCAGAACGCTATTCCCGCCAACGACGATGGCTCGTCGACACAGGTGGCGCTTCCGTTCACGCTGAACTTCCTTGGAACGGAGTTCAGCTCGCTGTTCGTCAACAACAACGGCAACGTGACGCTCGACAATCCGATGGCGACGTACACGCCGTTCCCGCTCGCCGACAGTGGCGCGCAGATCATCGCGCCGTTCTTTGCCGACGTCGACACGCGCGGTGCGGGGTCGGGCCTGACGACGTACGGGAGCACGACCGTTGGGACGCGGACCGCGTTCTGCGCCCTCTGGGACGGCGTCGACGGCGTGGGTTACTTCTCCGCCCACGACGACAAGCTCAACAAGTTCCAGCTGCTGCTTGTCGATCGCTCCGACACCGGACCGGGCAACTTCGACATGATCTTCGACTACGACCAGATCCAGTGGGAGACCGGCGACGCCAGCGGAGGCCAGGGCGGCATCGGCGGCACGTCGGCCAGCGCGGGCTACGCCAACGGCACGAACGGCGGCAACGGCGTCAGCTTCGAGTTGCCGGGCTCGCGTGAGACGCTGTCGTTCCTCGACAGCAATCCCACGACCGGCCTTGCGAACAACAGCCGCAACAGCGCGGTGACCGGACGGTACGTGTTCCCGATCCGCAACGGAGCCGTCACCGGCAGCGGCTCGATCACGGGCACGGTCACAGGCCGCGGGACCGGCGAGGCGGACACGACGATGCCGATCGCCAACGGCGTCGTCCAGGCCTGCACGACGAGCGGGTTCTGCGTTACCACCCGCACGACCGCGACGGGCGCCTACGGTCTCGTCGGACTCGATCCCGGCAGCTACACGCTGACCGTGTACCCGCCCACCGGGGCTCTGAACGATCTCGTGACGACGACGGAACCGGTGGACGTGGCGTCCGACGCCGAGGTCACCCACGACATCGTTCTCGAGCAGCGTGTGACGCCGCCGCCCGGGACGTTCAGCGGCTCGGGGAGCGTCGGCAGCGCCGACAACCCGGTGCTGTACTGGAACTCGCCGGTGACGCTGACCGTGCACGGAACCGCCGGCTGCACGGGCTCGTACGAAGCGCAGGATCCATCCGATCCGTCGCAGGTCTTCCAGCACGGTGACATGACGGAGTCGTCGGCCGGTACGTACACGGCGGTGATCCCACCGTTCTATCCGAGCCACGGGCCGGTGCACGTCGTCGTGACGACCACGTGCGGCGGCACGCCGACGATCCAAGCGTTCGACGCGTACATCGATCCCAGCGGCGTCGTCGTCGACACCAACGGCCACCCGGTCGCGGGAGCGACCGTGTCGCTCGCACGCGGCGACGCATCGACCGGCCCGTTCTCCGCGGTGCCGGACGGTGACGCGGTGATGTCGCCGGCCAACCGCCAGAATCCCGACGTCACCGACGCGCAGGGCCGGTTCGGCTGGGATGTGACGGCCGGCTACTACGACGTGTCGGCGACCAAGCCCGGCTGCCACGCGCCGGGCTACGCGGACATCCCGGCGGCGTTCTCGCCGGCTCTGACGATCCCGCCGCCGGTCACGAACCTCGTGATCACGCTCGACTGCGCCAGCACTCCCCCGGCGAGGGGGCTACGTGCGACGATCACGACGCCAGTCGATGGAGCGACATACCGGTTCAAGGAGGTCGTGCGCGCCGACTTCGCGTGCGTCGACCGCGACGGCGGGCCCGGCATCGCGAGCTGCAAGGGCACCGTCGCCGACGGCGCTCGCATCGACACGAGCCACGCTGGGAGCCACGCGTTCAAGGTGACGGCCAAGAGCCGCGACCGCCATGTCGTAACGACGGTCGTGCACTACATCGTCGACAAGGCGCGGACGGTCCTCACGACGACGCAGCTGCGGCTCAACGGGCGGCACAACGTGGCGGTGCAGGCGCGGCTGACCTACGGGCCGGGTTCGCCGCTCGCGGGCCGGCCGATCAGTCGCAAGACCATCGCGTTCTCCTCGCTGACCAGCCAGGAGTACCCGGACGCGACAACGTTATGCAGCAAGGCGAAGACGAACAGCGACGGCTACGCTCGCTGCACGTTCTCGACGACGAAGATCCACCGGGCGAACCTCCTCGACGGCTACCGGGCCAGCTTCGCCGGTGACCGCGATTACGAGGAGATAAGCGACATCAGCGGCGTCGTGCCCTGATCCTCGGACGCCGGCGTCGCCGGAGGGCATCACATGGGGCGGGCTCTCCGGCGACGCCCGCCCCCGATGCGCTTATCCTGCGCAACCTCAACGGCTGCGGCGGGTTGTACGCTGGGATCCCGACGCACGCTGGGGATCCTGACGTAGGGGGAACGAAAACGCACATGCGCACACGGATGGTCTGCCTCGAAGACGGGATCACATCTTGCGGCTTTCGCAAGATGGCGGCCTACGTCGCCCAGCTGCAGCCTGGAACGGAGTCCTTCTACATCTCGACGGAGCGCTACCGCAGCGTCCGCACGGCCGTCCGCGGCATGGGGGACAAGGCGGTCATCGGCGACGAGCAGGTCGACGAGATGGCGCAGGGCCTGCAGGACTCCGACCTGATCGGCTTCTCGTCGATGACCGGCTACTCGGAGCTGACCCGCCGCGTCATCAAGCGCGTGCGCGAGCTCAACCCGTCCGTCTACATGATCTGGGGCGGCATCCATCCGATCATCCAGCCCGAGGACGCGATCCTCTCCGACGTCAACGCGATCTGCGTCGGCGAGGGCGAGTTTGCCTTCGAGGAGTTCCTCGACGCGTTCAAGGACGATCGCGACTACACGAACACGAAGAACTTCTGGTTCAAACCCAACGGGCACGGCCACTCCAATGGCAACGGCGACCAGCTGATCAAGAATCACTTCCTGCCGCTCATGTCGCCGAACCAGATGGAGGAGCTGCCCTTCCCGCAGTACGGCGCCGAGACGGAGAGGATCTATCTCCCGGAGCAGGGCTTCGTGAAGATGGGCTTCGAGGATTACCTGCTCAACGACGGCCTCGGCTACACGACGCTGTGGTCGATCGGCTGCCCGTTTCACTGCGCGTACTGCGGCAACACGAAGTTCATCGCCAACGACAAGAAGTACAAGCGCATCCGCCACCCAAGCGCGCGCTACATGGTCGACCAGGTCAAGGATGCGCGCTCGCGCTTCCCGCATCTCAGCCAGGTCTCCTTCCACGACGACTCCTTCATGGCGATCCCGTACGGCCAGCTCGAGGAGTTCGCCGAGCTGTGGCACTCCGAGCTCGACCAGCTGCCGTTCGCCGTCTACGGCGTGATCCCGAACTACGTCCGCCAGGACAAGTTCGAGCTGCTCTCGTGGGCCGGCATGAACCGCGTGCGGATGGGGATCCAATCGGGCTCGAAGAACATGCTCGACTTCTACAAGCGCCCGACGCCGCCCGAGAAGATCCTCAACGCGGGCAAGGTCATCGCGTCGTTCGCGCCGAAGTACCACATCCCCTCGGCCTACGACATCATCATGGACAACCCGATCGAGACTCGGGACGACGTCAAGTCGACGCTCCAGCTGCTGTACCTGATGGACCGGCCGTACACGCTGTTCATCTACTCGCTGAAGGTCATCCCGAACACGGGCCTCGCCGCGGCGATGGAGGAGCGCGGCGTCGACCTCGAGGAGATCGACGACTCGTATCTCGCGATTCCGCCGCGCTGGGCGAACATCATGCTGTACCTGATCGCGCTCTGGCGCCCGCCGCCGTGGCTGTGGAACCGGCTCATGAGCCGCGTGCGCGCAAGCAACGAGCCGCAGAAGCTCTATCCGCGCCTCGGACTCGTCCTGCGCACGATGTACCTCACGAAGCGCGTGCTGTGTCATCTGCGCGTGATGGACTTCTCGATCACGCCCGGCAAGACGGGCTACTACGCCTGGAAGGTCGGCCTCGTCGGGATCTGGCGCAAGCACTTCACGCGCCGCCCCGACCGCCCCGACCGGACGAAGCGGGCGCCCGAGGTCAAGGTCGGCGTGACCGTGATCTCGCCCGACGGCATGCGCAACGAGTAGGCGCTACAGCGAGCCGTAGGCGTCGGCGAGGCGCTTGATGCCCTCGTCGATCTGATCGTTCGTGACGCCCGAGTAGGCGAGGCGGAGCGTGTTCTCGCCGCCCTCGAGCAGGAAGTCGGTTCCCTTCACGAACTGCACGCCGCGCTCGTTGGCGGCCGTGAACATCGCGCTGACGTCGGTGCCCTCGGGCAGGTCGACCCACATGAAGTAGCCACCCTCGGGAAGCGTGTAGCGCGCGTCGGGCAGGTGCTCCGTGAGCGCCATGTCGAGCGTCGCGACGCGCTCGGCGAGCGCCGCCTTGACGGTCGCGATCGAGCCGTCGATCGCTCCGGAGGCGCAGAACTCGTAGACGATCGACTGGGCGACCATGTTCGGCGAGATGTATGTGTTCGTCGCGAGCTTGGCGATCTTGCCGATCAGCGCCGCCGGTCCGACGAGGTAGCCGACGCGGATGCCGGGGCAGACCGTCTTGGAGAACGACGACGCGTAGACGACGGTGTCGTGCTCGTCGAGCTCAAGCATCGTCGGCAGGTCCTCGCCGTTGAAGCGGATGTGCTTGTACGGGTCGTCCTCGAAGATCGTGAAGCCGTACTCCGCCGCGAGCGCGAGCAGCTCCCTGCGCTTGTCCAGCGAGAGCGTGTAGCCGGCGGGGTTCTGGAAGTTCGGGATGATGTGCGCGAGCGCGGGCTTGACGCCGCTCTCAAGCAGGGCGCGCAGCTCCGCGGTGTCGATGCCGTCGGTCTGGAGCGAGACCATCCGCACGTCGGCGCCGAGCGATCGCAGGTTCAGCAGCGTGCGGTCGTAGGTCGGCTTCTCGACGACGACGACGTCACCGCTGCCGACCGATGTCGCGAAGAGGAACGCGTCGGCCTGCATCGAGCCGTTCGTGACGAGCACCTGGCTCTCCTCGACGCCGTGCTGCTCGGCGATCCAGCGCCGCAGCGGGACGTAGCCGATGCTCGTGCCGTAGGCGGTTGCGCCGCCCGGATCGTTCGTGAATGCCCGTACCGCGGCCTCGCGTAGACCGTCGACGTCGACGATGTCGAGCGACGGGGCGCCGCGGGCGAAGGAGATCGTGTCCGAAGCCATGGGCTCCGAGAGTAGCGGTCAAATCGAGCGCTAGCGTGAACGCCCCGCCTGATGCCCTACGACTACCGCGACCTGGCGCCCGAAGACGCCGCATTCCTGCTCGACATGCTGCGCCTCGCCCTCGGCTGGCACCTCGTACCGCCGGCCGACGGCTCACCCCTCCCGGTGGCGGTTCCGCCCCGCGTGTTCGACGATCTCGGCCGTGCCGGCGACGGCGGCGTCGTCGCGACCCTGCACGGCGAACCGGCGGGCGCCTGCTGGTATCGCGTCATGCCGGCCGACGGTCACGAGCTCGCGGGAGGGCCGGTGCCGGAGCTCACGATCGCCGTCGTGCCGCAGCACCGCGCACAGGGCGTCGGCGGGACGCTCCTGGATCGCGGGATCGACCAGGCGCGGGCGGATGGCTTCGCCGCGATCGACCTCGTCGTCGAGCATGAGAACCCGGCGCGCGCGATGTACGTGCGCCGCGGGTTCGAGCCCGCCGGCGGCGCGCACGGATCGTCGCGGATGCGCAAGCTCCTGGGCTGACGACCCGCTGGGGTCAGAACGCGGTCGCGAGCGCGAGCGGAAAGACCGGTCCGCTGCCGCGCCGGCGCAGCTGGCCGCCGACCATCGCCAGCGTCCACCCGCTGAGGCGCAGGTCGTCGAGCAGCAGGATGCCGTCGTCCGGCGGCGTCCCGATCACCCGGAATGCGCCGCGCACGTTCGCCGCCTGCTGAGCGGCGTTTGACATCTCGCGCTGCGGCGGTCGCTCACCGGCGCGCTCGAGCAGAGCGACGTGACGGATCCCGAGCGTCTGCGAGAGCCGGCCAGCGAGGTCCTCGACGGCGCCCGGATGGCGCGCCGACGGGATGCAGGCGATCGCGCCGACGGGCGGGTTCCACGCCCGCACGAGGAGATCGATTGCGTCGAGCAGCTCGTCGGAGAGGCGGCCGGCGCGCAGGCCGTCGCGAACGACCGCGGCCCAGCCGCCGTCGCCGAGCCGCGCAAGCGCGCGGCCCTCCTCGACGAGCAGTTCGGGCGCGATCTTCGAGCTGCGCCCGTCGGCGCCGGGCGCCATCTTCTTGACGTCGAGCGTCAGCGGCTGGGAACGCAGGTGGTCGATCGCCTCGCGGACGAGTGCCGGGTCCAGCGGCCCGTCGTAGCGGGGTGCCGTGCAGACCGAGCAGCGGCCGCAGTCCTGCGGATCTGGATCGTCGAGCTCCTCCTGCAACGCGCGCATGAGGCAGCGCCCGTCGGCGCCGAAGCTTGCCATCGTCTCCTGCTCGCGGCGGCGCAGGGCGGTGATGTGCTCATAGCGCTCGGCGTCGTACGCCCAGTCGCTGCCGGGCTCGCGTACCCAGCGGGTGCCGTCGCGCGCCACGGCGCCCTCGACGTCGAGCACTTTCAGCATTGCGTCGATCCGCCCGCGCCCGAGGTTGACCATCGCCATCAGCTCGGCCGTCGAAGCGCCGCCGCCGCCGACCTCGTCGAGATGCGTCAGCACGAGGTCGACGAGTTCCCGGCGCGGGAACGCCTGCTCGATGAAGAAGTCCTGGATGCGGCGGTCCTCGGCGCCGCGCAGCAGGACGACCTCGGCGCGCTCGATCGCCCGGCCGGCGCGGCCGACCTGCTGGTAGTAGGCGATCACGGAACCCGGCGCCTGGTAGTGGACGACGAAGCCGAGGTCCGGCTTGTCGTAGCCCATCCCCAGGGCGCTCGTAGCGACGACGCACTTCAGGTCGTTCGCCAGCAGGCGGTCCTCGACGGCGATCCGCCGCTCGGTCTCGATCTCGCCGGTGTACGCCTCCGCCGGGATCTCGTGCGCGGTCAGCCAGGCGGCAACCTGCTCGGCGTCGCGCTTGGTCAGCGTGTAGACGATGCCCGAGCCGGGCAGCTCGTTCAGCCTCGTCGCCAGCCAGGCGAGCCGGTCGGCCTGGCCGGGCAGCTCGACGACCTCGAAGCGCAGGCTCGAGCGCCCGAGCGGGCCGCGATAGGCGACGAGCGAGGCACCGCCGTCACCGCCGCGCAGCTGCTCCTCGATGTCGGCGACGACGCGGTCGTTCGCGGTCGCCGTCGTGCAGAGCACCCCGACGCCGGACGGCAGGCGCTCGAGCATCTCGGCGATGCGGCGGTAATCGGGCCGGAAATCGTGCCCCCAGTCGCTGATGCAGTGCGCCTCGTCGACGACGAGCAGACCGACCCGGGCGGCGAACGCCGGCAGCATCTCGGCGCGGAACTTCGCGTTGTTCAGCCGCTCGGGGCTGATCAGCAGGAGGTCGACCGCGTCGGCCTCGAGCAGCGCCGAGATCTCGTCCCAGCCGTCGCGGTTCGTCGAGTTGACCGTGTGCGCGCGGATGCCGAGCCGTTGCGCGGCCGCGATCTGGTTGCGCATCAGCGCGAGCAGCGGCGAGACGATCAGGGTCGGGCCGGCTGGGCGGGCGGGATCGGATCGCAGG
The DNA here is from genome assembly GCA_036271655.1 of Solirubrobacteraceae bacterium. Lineage (GTDB taxonomy): Bacteria > Actinomycetota > Thermoleophilia > Solirubrobacterales > Solirubrobacteraceae > CADCVQ01. Next base: position 11,374 of record DATBAE010000012.1, on the reverse strand, counting down.
AGCGCGGTCGCGATGAAGTAGACCGCCGACTTGCCCCAGCCGGTGCGCTGCACGCAGAGCACGCGCGCGCGATCCTCGACGAGGTCGGCGATCGGATCGAGCTGGTGCTCGCGGAACGTGGCGTCGGGCCCCGCGAGCTCGTGCAGGAGTTCGGTTGCGCGCATCTGGAGGTCGGTCCTCGCCGGCATCTGACCACCATAGGTCGCCAGCCCGCGGTGTTCGCCCCCCGGCGCCGCGCGTGCTAGCCGCCGAGGATCTCGACCGCGATCTCGGCGACCTGCGTCGGCGTCCGGCCGACGCGGACCCCGACGGCCTCGAGGGCGTCGACCTTCGCCTGCCCGCCGCCGCTCGAACCGCTCACGATCGCGCCCGCGTGGCCCATCGTCTTACCGGGCGGTGCCGTCAGGCCGGCGATGTAGCCGACGACGGGCTTGGAGACGTGCTCGGCGATGAACGTCGCCGCCTCCTCCTCGGCGGAGCCGCCGATCTCGCCGCTCATGACGATCAGCTCGGTCTCCGGATCGGCCTCGAACAGCGCGATCACGTCAACGAAGCTCGAGCCTGGAACGGGATCGCCGCCGATTCCGACGATCGACGAGTTGCCGAAGCCGCCGCGAGCCAGCTCGTTGCCGATCTGGTAGGTCAGCGTGCCGGAGCGCGAGACGACGCCGACGTTGCCCGGCTTGAAGAACTGGGCCGGGATGATCCCGACGTTCGCCTTGCCGGGCGACAGGACGCCGGGGCAGTTGGGGCCGATCAGCCGCACGCCGGGGTTGCGCCGCAGGACGTTGAAGACCTTCAGCTCGTCGTGCGCCGGGATGCCCTCGGTGATCGCGACGATCGTCGCGACGCCCGCGTCCTCGGCCTCGAGGATTGAGTCAGCGGCGAAGCGCGCCGGGACGAAGATCATCGCGGTGTTCGCCTCGGTCGCGGCGACGGCGGACCGGAACGTGTCGAAGACCGGAATCCCCTCGACGTCCTGACCACCCTTGCCGGGCGTGACGCCGGCCACGACATTCGTCCCGTAGCGGCGGTTGTTGAGCGCGTGATAGCTGCCCTCGCGGCCGGTCAGCCCGGAGACGACGAGGCGCGTGTCGTCGCCGACGAGGATGCTCATCGCGACGCCTCGCGGGCGAGCGCGACGACACGCGCGGCAGCGCCGTCCATCGTCTCCTCGGCGTGGACGTTGGGCAGGTTCGCGGCAGCGAGCAGCTCGCGCGCCAGGACGTCGTTCGTGCCGTCCAGCCGCACGACGAACGGCACCTTCGGCGCCAGCAGCGCGTACGCGTCGATCAGCCCCTTGGCGACCTCGTCGCAGCGCGTGATGCCGCCGAAGACGTTGAACAGGACCGCTTTGACGTTCGGGTTGCTGAGGATCACCTCGACCGACGCGGCGATCGCCTCGGCCTTCGCTCCGCCGCCGGCGTCGAGGAAGTTCGCGGCGGCGCCGCCGGCGTGCGCGACGACATCGAGCGTCGACATGACGAGCCCCGCGCCGTTGCCGAAGATGCCGATGTCGCCGTCGAGCTTGACGTAGGTCAGCCCGCGCTCGGCGGCCATTCGCTCCTGCGGGTCGGCTCCCCCGGCGTCGTCGAGGTCGGTGTTCTCGGGATGGCGGAAGAGCGCGTTGTCGTCGAGCGTCATCTTCGCGTCGAGCGCCATGACCCTGCGCTCGGGCGTGATCACGACCGGGTTGATCTCGACGAGCGTCGCGTCCTCGGCGACATACGTCGCGTAGAGCGCGGTCAGCAGCTCGACGACCTGCTGCACGACGTCCGCGTCGACCCCGGCCTCGAAGGCGAGCCGGCGGGCATGGAACGGCTGCATCCCGACGAGTGGATCGACGTGCAGCGTCGCGAGTGCGTCGGGCCGCTGCGCCGCGACCTGCTCGATGTCCATCCCGCCCTCGGTCGAGAGCATCACGAGGGTCGACTTCGCGCCGCGGTCGAACACGACGGCGGCGTAGTACTCGCTGACGATCTCGGCTGCCTCCGAGATCCAGACCTCGTGGACGATGTGCCCACGGATGTCCATCCCCAGGATCGCTCCCGCGTGCGTGCGCAGCTCGGACACGTCGCTCGCGAGCTTGATCCCGCCGGCCTTGCCGCGGCCGCCGATCTTCACCTGCGCCTTGACGACGACGGGATAGCCGAGCGCATCGGCGGCGGCGACGGCCTCGTCGACCGTCGTCGCGGCGCTGCCGGCGAACTGCGCCACGCCATGACGCTCGAGGACCCGCTTGCCCTTGTACTCGAGGAGGTCCATCGGCGCTCGGACAATAGTTGAGCGCTGGCGCGTGCGCAGTCGCCCGTGGCCGCGATCGGGCGACGTGCCGGCGCAAGCTCCTATCATGGCGGCGCAATGGCGCTTCCTAAGCAGATCTCGCTCGTCACCTTCGATGTCTATGGCACGCTGATCGACTGGGAGCAGGGCATTCTCGACGCCTTCCAGAAGGAGGCCGCGCGCGACGGCTTCACGATCGACAAGGAAGCGCTGATCTCAAACTTCCACGAGATCGAGCGCGAGATCGAGGGCGGCTCCTACGAGCTCTACGCCGAGGTCCTGCGCCGCACCGCGATCGAGATCTCCAAGCGCCTGGATTGGCCGCTGGAGCCCTCGCGCTCGGGCTTCTTGCCCGACAGCGTGCAGCGCTGGGCAGCATTCAGGGAGACGAACACGCAGCTGACGAAGGTGGCCAAGAAGTACCAGACCGGCCTGATCTCGAACATCGACGACAAGCTGCTCGGCCAGACACGGCGCCACATCCCGCACGACTTCGACCTCGTCGTGACTGCGCAGCAGGTGCGCTCCTACAAGCCCGACATGGCGCACTTCACGGAGTGCGCGCGGCGAATGGGCACGAAGAAGGGCTGGGTCCACGTCTCGTCGAGCTACTACCACGACATCGCGCCCTGTGTTGCGAACAAGATCCCGGTGATCTGGGTCAATCGCGGCAAGGAGCAGCTCGAGCCGGGTCAGAAGAAGCCGACCGCCGAGGTGAAGAACCTCCTCGAGGCGGTCAAGCTGCTCGGCCTGTAGGAGCTGGCCGGCGCGTGCGGGTGGTTGGCCTGCACCCCGACGTGCTGGTCGTAACGAGCCGCGTCTGGCAGACGACGTGCACGATCGTTCGTAGCGGCGACTCCCGATCCGCTGAGACTGCCACGAGATCGGGCACGGCAGGTCGCTCGGGCGACCAGCCGGCTCCCGGAGCTGGCACGGGCGAGTGCTTCGTGATCGACTCGCCGGTCTTCCCCGACGAGCTCGAGGTCCTGCCCGCGATCCTCGAGCACGCTGGCTTCCCGCCGCTCAGCGGGCTGCTCGCGACGCATGCCGACTGGGACCACCTGCTCGGCCGGATCGCCTTTCCGCAGGCTGCTCTCGGCGTCGCCGAGACGACTGCCGCGCGGCTCGCCGCCGAGCCCGGCGCCGCCGCCCGCGGGTTGCGCGCCTTCGACGACGAGCACTACGTCGAGCGTGGCGCGCCCCTGTCGCTCGGACAGGTGCAGGCGCTGCCCGTTCCCGGTCACTGCGAGATCGGCGACGCCGATCTCGAGCTGCATCCGGCTGATGGCCACACGGCGGATGGCATGGCGGTCTGGATCGAGTGGGCGCGCGTGCTCGTCTGCGGCGACTACCTGTCGCCGGTCGAGGTCCCGATGATCGGTGCCGACGGCTCCCGCGACGCGTACCTCGCGACGCTGCGGCGGCTCGAGCCGCTCGTCGCTGCCGCCGCGCACGTCGTCCCCGGGCACGGAACGGTGATGGACGGCGTGCGCGCCGCCGCGATCCTGCGTGAGGACGTCAACTATCTTGCGAACCTGCCGGATGCCGAACTGCCGATGGCACGTCGCGGCGCTGCGCAGCGCGCGATCCATGCCGAAAACGTGCGACGGACGAGCAAGCCGGAGGGTGCCCGCTCGTGATCCAGCACGTCGCTCTCGAGGTGCTGGAGGCCGACGCCGAGGCGTGCGCGGCGTTCTGGGCGCTGCTCGGCTTTCGCCGCATCGCGCCGCCGCCGACGCTCGACGATCGCGCCGTCTGGGTGCAGGCGGGCGACACCCAGGTCCATCTCCTGTTCGCCGAGCAGCCCGTCGTGCCGCGCGAAGGGCACGTCGCGGTGGTCGCCGGCGACTACGAGGCGACGCTGGACGAATTGCGCGCCGCCGGCTTCGCGCCGGTTGCGCGCACCGAGCACTGGGGATCGCCGCGTGCCTTCGTCAGCTGTCCAGCAGGCCACCGCGTCGAGCTGATGGCGTTTGCACCGGCGTAGCCTTCGTGGTCGGGCCGGTGCCGGCGCGGGTCGGCGCATGGACCAACGTACGGCCTGCTCTCGCCAACTTACGAGTTTCTGACATCACCGGCCTACTCTGGAGCCCATGACCGACGAGCACCCTTCCGGGCGGCCACCCGGGGCCGGCCGTCTGTGGACGGAGCCGCGCGAGGGCGAGGAGCACACGCAGTGGCTGGCGACGCCGAGCGTGCGGCCCCAGCCAGCGCAGCCGGAGCCCGATCCGCCGGCCGGCCCGCCCGGGCGGCCCGTGTGGCAGCTCGTCGCGATCGGGGTCATGCTCGCCTTCGTGCTCGTCGGCGCGGGGGTGCTCGGAGCAAGCCTGCTGCACGACGAGAGCTCGTCGAGCTCGAATGCCGCGCTCCCCGCGGCGCCGGGCTCCGTGACTCCGGATGCGCGGTCGCGCGCGATCCGCCAGATCTACGCCAGCGCGAGCCCGAGCGTCGTCTTCATCAAGAGCCAGGATGGCGCGTCGACCTCGAGCGGGACGGGCTTCGTCGTCGACTCCGACGGCACGATCGTGACGAACGCGCACGTCGTTGCCGGCGCGAACCAGGTCCAGGTGCGCTTCACCGACCACGGCGCCTCGGTCAACGCCCAGGTGCTCGGCAGCGACCTCTCGTCGGACCTCGCGGTGCTGCGCGTCGACTCGTCGCAGGCGCAGCGTCTCAAGCCGCTCGTGCTCGCTGACTCCGACAACGTGCGGGTCGGCGATCTCGCCGTCGCGATCGGCTATCCGCTCGGCCTCGACAGGACGGCGACCTCCGGCATCGTCTCGGGGCTCGGGCGCGACATCCAGGCGGCCAACGGCTTCTCGATCGACAACGTGATCCAGACCGACGCGCCGATCAACCCGGGGAACTCCGGCGGACCGCTGCTCGACGGCGCCGGCCGCGTGATCGGCATCAACTCGCAGATCGCGACGGCCGACGGCGGCAACGGCAGCATCGGCATCGGCTTCGCGGTCCCGTCCAACACGGTCCGCGAGGTCGTGCCGCGGCTGCGCGCCGGGGCGGTCATCAAGCGTGCCTACCTTGGCATCTCGTCGTCGCCGAGCACGGTCGGGCAGGGCGCCGAGGTCGCCGCCGTGATCAGCGGGGGGCCTGCTGCCCAGGCCGGCCTGAAGGTCGGCGACACGGTCCGCCAGGTCGCGGGCCGCACGGTCCGCGACCCCGACGACATCGCGACGGCGATCGAGGACCGCAAGCCGGGCGAGAAGGTCGATGTCGAGGTCCAGCGCGCCGGCTCGAACAAGACGCTCGTCGTCACGCTCGGCACGCGACCGGCGAGCGCGGGCGGAAGCGTCCAGCCGTCCCTCGGCGCCGGACCGTAGCCGGCGACGCTACCGACGATCTCAGATGAGCTTCGGACATCCGCTCTACCTGCTCGCGCTGCTGCTGGTGCCGCTGGCGCTCGTCGTCTACGCGCAGCACGAACGTCAGCGCCGCGCTGCCGCGGCGGCCTTCGCGACGCCCGCGCTGCGGGCGTCGGTCGCGCCGCAGCGCCCGCGCTGGCGGCGTCACGTCCCGCTCGCGGCCTACGGGCTGGCGCTGGTCGTGCTGATCGCCGCGCTCGCCAAGCCGGAGGCGACCGTCTCCGTGCCCGTGGAGCACGCGTCGATCATGCTGACGACGGACTACTCGGGATCGATGCAGTCGACCGACGTCGCACCGAGCCGGCTGGCCGCGGCGCGCGTGGCAGCCGACCGCTTCCTGACGCAGGTGCCGTCGGCGGTGCGCGTCGGGCTCGTCGCGTTCAACCATGCGGCCCGGCTCGCCGAGGCGCCAACGACCGATCGTGTCGCCGTGCGCAGCGCGATCGCGGCGCTGCAGCCGAGCGGTGGGACGGCGACCGGCGAGGCGCTCGCGCTCTCACTCGGCGTGCTCGCGCGGGAGACCGACGAGCGCGGCGTGCGCGCCCCGGGCGCGATCATCCTGTTGTCCGATGGCAAGTCCGTCCGCGGCCGCGACCCGCGGGTGCTCGCCAAGCGCGCACGCGATCTGAAGATCCCGATCTACACCGTCACGCTCGGCACGCCCGCGGGGACGATCCCCGTCACCGGCAAGGACGGCACGGTCAAGCAGGTCGCCGTGCCGCCCGACCCGCAGGAGAGCAGCGCGGTGGCGCAGATCTCAGGCGGACGCGCGTACACGGCCGAAACGGCGAGCAACCTGAGCGCGGTGTACGACTCGCTCGGGTCGCGAATCGGTTACCGCAAGGAGCGCCGCGAGGTGACGGCTGCATTCAGTGGCGGCGCCCTCGCGCTGCTCGCCGTCGGCGCGCTGCTGTCACTGCACTGGTTTCGGAGGTTGATCTGATGAAAGGACGGACATGAGCACCCCTACCCCGCCTGCTCCCCCCGAGGACGACCCCGGGCGCCAGCCCCGCAAGGTCCTCGAGGAGGTGCTCTACGAGGTCAAGCGCGTGATCGTCGGCCAGGATGCGATGCTGGAACGCCTGCTCGTCGCGCTGCTGACGGGAGGCCACGTGCTGCTGGAGGGCGTGCCCGGGCTCGCCAAGACGCTGACCGTGCGCACGCTCGCCGACGTCATGGGCGGCACGTTCCGGCGCATCCAGTTCACGCCCGACCTCGTCCCCGCCGACCTCGTGGGGACGCGGATCTACCGCCCGGACACCGGGCGCTTCGACACCGAGCTCGGCCCGGTCTTCGGCAACTTTTTGCTCGCCGACGAGATCAACCGCGCGCCGGCGAAGGTCCAGTCGGCGCTGCTCGAGGTCATGCAGGAGCACCAGGTCACGATCGGCACGGAGAGCTTCCCGGTGCCGCATCCGTTCCTCGTGCTCGCGACGCAGAACCCGATCGAGTCCGAGGGCACGTATCCACTGCCCGAGGCGCAGATCGATCGCTTCCTGTTCAAGGTCCTCGTCGACTATCCGACGCTTGGCGAGGAGGCCTCCGTCGTCGGTCGCTCGCTGCGCCCGCCGGAGGAGGTCCAGCTGCGGCTCACGATGCCCGAGCTCGAGCGCTTCCAGCGCGCGGTGCGCGAGATCTTCGTCGACCGCGAGGTCGTCTCCTACGCGGTCGCGCTCGTCGACGGGACCCGTCACCCCGAGCGCTACGGGCTGCCGGACCTCAAGGAGCTCATCCAGTACGGCGCGAGCCCGCGTGGTGCGATCGGCATGGTGCAGGCGGGCCAGGCGCTGGCGATGCTGCGCGGCCGCCGCCATGTGCTGATCGAGGATGTGCGCGACCTCGCGCCGGATGTCCTGCGCCACCGGCTCGTGCTCTCCTACGACGCGCTCTCCGACGGCGTCAGCGCGGACGAGATCCTCACGCGCCTGCTCGCGGCGATGACCGCCGGCGCGCTGTCGGGCACTCCGTCCGTGCTCGACCACGAGGCCGCCTGATGGCGCTCGTCCGGTCGCGTCCCGAGAGGCCCGCCGGCGCTCGATGACGCAGCCCGCCGCCATGCTGCAGGTCCCGGCCGCGCGCCAGGGGCCGGGGCCGGTCCCGGCCGCGATCGTCGACGCGCTCGCGCTGTCGCTTGCACGCCGCGGCGGCGGCGTGCTGCCGGGCGACCGGCTCGCGCCGGGCGTCGGCAGCGGCACGGAGCTCGCGCAGCTGAGGCCCTACCAACTCGGCGACGACGTGCGCCAGCTGGACGCCGCCGCGACGGCCCGCACCGGCATCGCGCACGTGCGCCTGCAGGTGCCGGAGCGCATCCTGACGACGTGGCTCGTCGTCGATCTCTCGGCGTCGATGGCGTTCGGCACGGCGGACCGCTTGAAGTCCGATGTCGCCGAGGGCGTCGCGCACGTCGTCGGTCGCACCGCGACGCGGCACGGCGGGCGGCTCGCGGTGCTGGCCGCCGGTGGTTCGCAGCGGACCCTGCCGCCACGCGGCGGCCCGCACGCGAGGATCGGGCTGGCGCGGCTGCTCGCCGAGGGCGTCGCCGTCGATGGCGCGCTGGATCACGGCCTCGCGCCCGTGCTGCACAAGGCCGGGCGGCTCGCACACCAGCCGGGGCTCGTCGTCGTCGTGTCGGACTTCCGCGGCGAGCTGGACTGGCAGCGCCCGATGCGCGCGCTCGGATCGCGCCACCGACTGCTCGCCGTCGAGATTCGCGATCCGCGCGAGGAACGCCTCGAGCCGGTCGGCCGGCTGGCGCTCGTCGATCCCGAGAGCGGCCAGCTGATCGAGGTCGACACGTCGCATGCCGGCCTGCGCGAGCGCTACGCGGCCGCCGCCGCGCAGGAGCGCGCGGGCGTGGCCTCCGAGCTGCGCAAGGCCGCCGCGCACCACGTCGTCCTGTCGACGAGCGGTGACTGGCTGAGGGCGCTGGGACGGGCGCTGCGCTGATGAGCTTCTCCGCCCCGCTCGCGCTGCTGTGCCTGTGCGCCGTGCCGCTCGCGATCCTCGCGCAGGTGGCGGCCCAGCGCCGCCGCCGTCGCTATCCCGTGCGCTACCCCGCGCTCTCGACGCTCGCCGCCGTCGTGGCGAGCGAGCCGAAGTGGCGACGCCATCTGCCGCTGGCGCTGTTCGCGCTTGCCCTGGCGGCGCTCGCGATCTCGCTGGCGAAGCCCGAGCGCACGGTCCAGGTGCCGGTCCAGCGCGCATCGGTCGTGCTCGTGACCGACTGCTCGCGCTCGATGTCGGCGACCGACGTCAGCCCGACGCGCTTGGAGGCGGCGCGCCAGGCGGCGCTGACGTTCCTCGACAAGGTGCCAAAGCAGCTGCGAGTCGGCCTTGTCGCCTACTCCGATGTGGCGCAGACGCTGCAGCCGCCGACGACGAACCACGGCGCGGTGTCGTCATCGCTGCAGTCGCTGCAGCCGATCTCCGGCACGGCGACCGGCGCTGCTCTGCGCACGGCGCTCGACGACCTCAAGCTCGGCAGCGACGCTGCCGCCGCGCGCCCGCCCGCGGCGCTCGTCCTGTTGTCCGACGGCTCGGCGACGGACGGCGCAGCCGCCGATCTCGTCGCGGCGGAGGCCAAGCGCCTGCACGTGCCGATCTACACCGTCGCGCTCGGCACCGACAGCGGCACGATCGCGATCAACGGGCAACTGCTGCGGGTGCCGCCGGACCCCGACGCACTGCAGCGGATCGCGACCGAGTCAGGCGGCCAGGCGTTCCGCGCCCAGGACGCAGATCAGCTCGGCGCCGTCTACGAGAAGCTCGGCTCGCAGATCGGCACGCGGCCCGAGAAGCGCGAGATCACGACGCTCTTCGCGGGCCTCGCGCTCGTGCTGCTCGGCGGTGCGCTCGTCAGCTCGCTGCGGCTCGGCGGCGGGCTGGCGTAGAGCTGCGGCGTCAGTCGGGCTGCTCGACCGGCGCCCCGACGACGCCGTCGGCGGGGCGCAACTGGCGCTGCAGCGCAGGCGTCTCGGGTGCGCGCCGGTAGGGCTGCGGGGCGGCCCGCTCCTCGTGATACCCGTCGTCGGAGTTGACCGTCCACAGGTCGTGGCCCGCGTCGTGCTGCACGTTCTCGACGGCCCGCAGGGCGGTCAGCATGGAGTGATCGGAGTTGTTGTAGCGATGCAGCCCGTTGCGGCCGATCTGCTGCAGGTTGGAGATCGTCTCCAGCCACGTCCGCACCGTCCTGACGCGTTGCGCGTAGTGGCTGTCGTAGATCGGATAGGCCTTCGGCACGCGCACGACGTGGCCGGCCTCGACGCGCGCCCCCGAAGCGAGCCCGATGTGCTCCAGCTCGGCGGTGGCGAGGGCGACCAGCTCGTCGTCGGCCATGTTCCACAGCGGCTCGCCCTCGAAGCAGAAGTACTCCATGCCGACGCAGGTGTGCGACGGGTCGGGCACCATCGCCTCGCTCCAGGCGCGGAAGTTCTGGATCCGCCCGACGCGTACGTCGTCGTCGTGGACGTAGATCCAGTTGTCGGGGAAGAGGTCGTCGCCGCGCACGATGAGCGCGACGGTCAGGAAGTCGCGGTAGCGCAGGCCGTGGGCCGCGGCGAGCACCTCCGCCGGCGGAGGCGGATCTGCGATCGCGACGATGTCCCGCAGCGGCAGTGACGAGATCGCGTGCCGCACTTCGACGCGCAGGCCGCCCGCGTGCAGCGCCCAGACCCGGCCGTCGCGCAGCTCGATGCTCGTCACCTCGGCGGCGAGGCGCACCTGGCCGCCGGCGGCGACGATCTCTGCGGCCATCGCCTCCCACATCTGCCCCGGGCCGAGCCGGGGGTAGTGGAACTGCTCGATGAGGCTGTGCACCTCGCCGCCGTCCTTCAAGACCGCTGCGCGCACGACGCGCCAGAACGACAGGGTGCGGATCCGCTGCGCGGCCCACTCGGCGCGGATCTCGGTCGCCGGCACCCCCCACACCTTCTCGGTGTAGGCCTTGAAGAACAACCGATACAGGCGTCTGCCGAAGCGCGCGCACACCCAGTCCTCGAAGGTCTCCGCGGTGCTGGCGCGCCGACCCACGAGCGCCGCCGCATAGGAGATCGCGCAGTGCGCCAGCTCAACGGCGCCCACCTTGCGCACGACGTCGGCGAGCCGCAGGGGATAGTCGATGAAGCGTCCGCGCCAGAAGATGCGCGACAGGCGCGAGCGCAGCAGCAGCTCGCTGCCGAGGATCTCGTGCCAGAGCCGCTGCACCTCGTCTGACTTCGTGAAGAAGCGGTGGCCGCCGAGATCGAATCGGTACCCGTCGCGCTCGACCGTGCGGGCAAGCCCTCCGACCTGCGATCCGGCTTCGAACACGATCACCGGCTCGCTCGTCCGCGCGAGCATGTAGCCCGCGGTGAGACCCGCGGGGCCAGCGCCCAGGACGGCGACCGGCCGGGGATCGCTGGCGCCATCCATGCCCGGCCAAATGTAGCCCACGGTCCAGTGACCCGCGGTTGCGACGCGGCGCGCATGCGTGATACTCGGGCTCGCGTGACGGCTCCCGTGCAGCTCTCCGTCGTGTGCGTCGTGGGGGCGCAGCGCGCCCGCGCCCGCCGACTCGTCGCGGTCGTCGCCGATCAGCGCATGACGCCGCGCCTCAAGGTGATCGTTGTCGACGGCGGCTCCGGTGAGGACCGGATCGACGCGCCGGGGCTCGACGCGACGCACGTGCCCGTCGAGCCTGGAACCGAGCTCGGCGCGGCGCGCGCAACCGGTCT
>DATBAE010000011.1:0-72261 GCA_036271655.1 Solirubrobacteraceae bacterium | reverse complement strand
GCCATCGGCCGGCTTCAGTGCGTCGGGAATCTTCAGCTGCGTACTCGTCGTCATGTGGGCAGACGTCCCATTTGTCGCGGGGTGAAGGTCTGTGCCCAGGCGTGCGGCTGCAAACTGCTCCGCCGCTCCCCGGTGGTGTACCCCACCCGAACGCCAGTCGCGACGGCTCGACGGAGTCTAGTCGGTCGCCGCGACGCGCCCTGTTCCCTTGAGGGTCCTCACTCGTGAAAGTCGGTGTCGATCCAGTCCATCATCGCGCGCAGCTCCTTGCCGGTCGTCTCGACCTGCGTCGCGGCCTGCTCGGCGCGCATGCGCTTGAAGTTCTCCTGGCCGGCGCGGTTCTCGGCGATCCACTCGCGGGCGAACTCGCCCGACTGGATCTCGGCGAGGATCTGCTTCATGTTCGCCCGCGTGTCGTCGGTGATGACGCGCTTGCCGCGGCTGTAGTCGCCGTACTCGGCCGTGTTGGAGATCGAGTAGCGCATCCCCGCCAGACCCTTCTCGTACATGAGATCGACGATCAGCTTGAGCTCGTGGAGGCACTCGAAGTACGCCATCTGCGGGTCGTAGCCGGCCTCGACGAGCGTGTCGAAGCCGGCTTGGACGAGCTCGGAGGCGCCGCCGCAGAGGACGGCCTGCTCACCGAAGAGGTCCGTCTCGGTCTCCTCGCGGAACGTCGTCTCGAAGACGCCTCCGCGCGTGCAGCCGATCCCCTTCGCGTAGGCGAGCGCGAGCTTCTGCGCGTCGCCGTTGGGGTCCTGATGGATCGCGACGAGCCCGGGCACGCCGGAGCCCTCGGTGTACTGGCGGCGCACGAGGTGGCCGGGGCCCTTCGGCGCGACGAGCACGGCGCCGACGCCGGGCGGCGGGGTGACCTCGTTGTAGAGGATCGAGAAGCCGTGGCCGAAGAGCAGCAGGTTGCCGTCGGCGATGCCGTCGGCGATGTCGCTCGCGTAGACCTGACCGTGCAGCTCGTCGGGCAGGAGGATCATGACGAGGTCGCCGCGGCTGGCGGCGTCGGCGACCGGCAACACCTCGAGGCCGTGCGAGCGGGCCTTCTCGACCGATGCGGAGTCCTCGCGCAGGCCTACGACGACGTCGACGCCGGAATCTGAGAGGTTGCGGGCGTGGGCGTGGCCCTGCGAGCCATAGCCGATGATGGCGACGGTCTTGCCGTCGAGGAGGGTGAGGTCTGCGTCGTCGTCGTAGTACATGGCGCGAGATCCTACGCACCGGCCGCGGCGACATGCGTGAGGCCCGGCAGGGCCACGCGTCCGTCGCCGGCGACGTGCGCCGAGAGGCGGGCGTCGATCGCGTCGCGCAGGTCGTCGCGCTGTGCGGGGCTGATCGCGCCGACCGCGCGCGCGAGCGTCGTCGAGATGTCCAGTTGCGTGTCCCACCAGTCGTCCAGGCTCGGATACGCGAAGACGATCGGGACCTGCTCGACGACGATGTCCTCGAAGCCCGCGTCCCCGAGCAGCTCACCGATCAGCGCCGGGTCGCGGAAGGCGAACATGTTCGGCTCGTCGAGATCGGGGGGATCGATCGCCCCAAGTGCGACGAGCTCGGCGATCGGCGACGACGCCCAGAGGTTCTCCTCCGGGCCGGCCCAGGCCGCAAGCGCGACCCGGCCGCCGGGGCGCAGCACGCGGCGCGTCTCGCGCAGCGCCGTCGCCGGATCGGCGAGCAGCATGTAGCCCCAGCGAGCAAGCACGCCGTCGAGGTCCGCGGTCGGCAGATCGATCCACTCCGCGTCCATCGCGCGGAACTCGACGTTCGAGATCCCCAGCTCGGCCGCGCGTGCACGGGCCTGATCGACCATCTCGTCGACGCCGTCCGTGCTGATCAGCGTGCCACCGGGCTCGATCAGCTCGGCGGCAAGAAATCCGGTGTCGCCAGGACCGGCGGCGAGCTCGAGCACGCGGTGGCCCGGCTGCGGATCGATCGCGTCGACCATCCAGTGCGAGACGGGCTCGCCGGCGGCCTGCATCACACCGCGGTGCATCCCCCACCCGCTGGCCGCCGCCGCCCAGCGCTGGCGACTCGTCGCGCGATATTCCTGTGGGTCGATCGGCGACATGCGACGGCTACTTGAACCGGAAGCGCAGGACACGATTGGCGGTCGGGGCGGAGTTGCCGAACGCGCCCGACTTGTCGACGCCGTAGACGCTGATCCGGAACTGGCCCCGGATGAGCTTGATCGTGCTCTTCACGGTGTATGTCCAGCGTCCAGACTTGATCGTCGCGTTGATCAGCTCAGGGTGCGCGCACGAGCTCTTCACGAGCCCCTTGCTCTTGTTCAGCCAGATGCACTTGTTGCCGGATCGGCCGACCTTCTGGATCGTCAGCACGACGTTCTTGACGCCGGGCCCGGCGATCGCAGTGCCCGAGAACACGATCCGCGCGCGCTTGGCGACCTTCTCGTGCTTGCCCTTCTTCTTGTAGATCGCGATGTTCGCGTTCGCCTTCGGCGTCGTGATGACGACACGCGGCGGCGTGCCGTTCGCGAGCTGGAAGGAGACGCTGGCGGGATCGCTGAGCGCTCCTTCGCCGTCGACGACGACGAGCGACGCGGTCACCGCGCCGGGTCCTCCGTAGGCGTGGTCAACCGTCGGCGTGGTCGTCGTAGCCGTCGTGCCGTCGCCGAACGTCCAGCGGTACTCCTTGATCGGGCTGCCGAGCCCCGCTTCCTGGTCGGTCGATCCGGAGCCGTCGAGGGTGATCGGCTGGTTGGCGCGCGGGCTCGGCGTCTTGAGCGTGATCGCCGCCTTCGGCGGGCTGTTGACGAACTCGTCGGCACCGAGGTCGCTCACGCCTCCGGAGCTGCGCGGCTGGCCGTCGATGTCGGTCGCCGAGTCGCCGTCGGTGATCTGCCCCTTGCCGATCACCGGGGCGTCGGCCCGCAGGTGGAAGTTGTGCTTGGCCGGATTGACGAAGAGCTTGTCGGGCGACGTCGTCTGGTCGGTGCGGGCGAGGGCGAGCGTCGCGCTGTTGGGCGACAGCACGAGCAGCCCGCCCGGATTCGTCTTCGTCGGGTTGGCACCCTCGACGATCGAGTCGCTGACGGTCGCCGAGATGTTCCCGACCGGCGAGAGCAGCCCGGTCGCCGCGCTCGCATCGAGCGAGATGCCCGTCGCCGCGCCCGCGATCGTGGCGTGTCGAGCGACGATCGTGGCCGAGCCCGCGCCACCGAGCGGCAGGCTGCCGCCGCCGGTCTTGACGGCGAGGCCGATCCCGCTCGCGCCACCGCCGAGGATGCTCGAGTCGATCACGAGGCTGGCGGGCGAGCCGGCGAGCTGCATGTCGACCGCCCGCCCGGCGGCGGCGGCCGTCAGCACGGTGGCACGCGTGAGCGCGTTTGCCCCCGCGGAGATCGAGATGCCGCTGCCGTCCGCGCCGACGATCGCCGCGTCCCTGATCTGCGTCCCCGCGCTGCCGGTCAGATCGACCGCCGGCGCGCCGCCCGACGGCGCGGCGAGGATGAGCTGCTCGAGCACGTTGGACGCGCCGCCGTCGCCGCTGAACGTCAGCGTGCCGGTCACGACGACCCCGGGCGCCTGCGTCGATCCGCGGACCGTGACCCCCGTGCCACCGAACGTCGCGCTCTCCGAGTAGGTCCCGGGCTTGATGAGGACCGTGTCGCCGTTGCCCGCGACCGCCGCGGCGGCCGCGATCGTCCCGCAGGCGAGGTCAGCTCCCCCGCAGCCCCCGTCGCCCCCCGTGACGGTGTACGTCGCGGCGCCCGCCGACGCGGGCGCCGCAAGCGCAACGGCGACGGCGACGGCGGCGAGCGAGACGGCGCCGGAGACCAGAGCCTTCGCGCGGCGAGCCACGGTCCTCACAGGCAAGCGCTCAATTGACGAGCTTGAAGCTGATCTTCCCGAGCTTCGCATCAGCCGAGTTGCCGAACGCACCCGCCTTGTCGACGCCGTACGCCGCAACGCGATAGCTGCCCGCCGACAGCGGCCGCGTGCTCGGAATCGTGTACGTCCACTGGCCGTTCTTGTCGTCCTTGACGAGCCGCGCGGTGATCAGCTTCGGCTTCGCGCAGCTGACGTAGACGAAGCCCTTCTTCGGGTCGTAGAAGTGGCAGCGGGTCGTCGTCGCGGCGCTCGACTTCGCAGCCGTCTTCTTCGTCGTCGCGCCCACCTTCTCGATCGTCAGCAGCACCGTCTGCACGCCCGAGGCGTCAGCCGACAGGCCACCGATCTGGATCTTCGTGCGCGTGCGCTTCTTGACCTTCGTCTTCTTGCCGTTCTTCGTCACGGTCGTCGTCTTCGTCGTGTAGAGGTGGAGCGTCTGGCCGGCCTTCGGCTTGGCGATCCCGACCGCCGGGGGCAGCCCGTCGACGAGCTTGAACGTGACGGCGACCTCGGGACTCGCCACGCCGGCCTTGTCGACGACGGTCAGGCCGGCGGCCGCATCGCCCTGGTCTGCGAAGACATGCTGGACCGTCGGTGTCGTCGTGACGTCGGACTTGCCGTCGCTGTAGCGCCAGTGGTACTCGGTGATCGGCAGGCCGTCGCGATCGCTGGAGGCCGAGCCGTCGAACGTGACCGGCTGCGTGTTACGAGGCGTCTTCGTCGCGACGACGAAGCTCGCGGTCGGCGCGGCCGGATTGAACTCATCGGCGCCGAGATCGGTCGGCGCCGTCGAGCGGTCCTCACCGTCGATGTCCGTCGTCGACTCACCGGGCGTCACGCCGCCCTGACCGATCGCCGGCGAATCCGCCCGCAGGCGGTAGTTGCCGCCGAGCGGGTTGAGGAACAGCAGCGTCGGATCTCCGGCCTGGATGCTGCGCGTAACGTTGATCGTCGCCGTGTTGGCGCCGATGCCGGCGATGCCCGGATAGCTCGTCGTCGCGTTGTTGAGTGCGATCGAGTCCGTCAGGTTCGCGGTGATGTTGCCGGCCGCGCTGCCGAGGATCGCCTGCGCCTTGCTGGAGTCCAGCCTGATCCCGTTCGTCGAGCCGGCCGCGGTGATGTGACGCAGGTTGAGGGTGATGTCGCCAGACGCCGCCTCGAGCGCATTGTTCGTCGTCGTCGCGCTGACCCCCGCGCCGCCGCCGGCGAGGATCGAGGACTCGATCGTCACGCCCTTCGCGGGCGTTCCGGTGGTCGAGACGACGCCGACGGCGCTCGTCTGGGCGCCGCCGGTCAGCACGAGCGTGCGCACGATCTTGTTCGCGGTGCCCGCCGCGATGTGGACGCCGTCGCCGTCCTTGCTGGCGATGACGCTATCGCTGATCTGGACGCCGGAGGCACCCGTTACGAGCAGCGCCGGAGCCGCCGCCGTGCCCTGGCTGATGGCGACCTTCGAGACGGTCGAGACGCCGCCGGCCGCGCCGTTGAACTCCAGCGTGCCGTTGATCGTCGCGCCGAGGTCGCCGGCGATCGTCACGCCGCCGACGGTGAACTTGGCTCCCGGGTATGTGCCGGTCGCGACGTTGAAGATGTCGCCGGGAGCAGCCGCCGCGGCAGCCTCGACGAGTCCGCCACACGCGAGGTCGCCGCCGCCGCAGGCGCCGTCACCGGGCTTGACGGTGTACGTCGCGGCGCTCGCCGCGGCAGGCGCTACCAGCGTCACCAGCGTGGCGGCGGCAATGGTCAGAACGCGGCGATGGCCTGGGCGTGACATTCAATCCTCCAAAGATCGGCGCAACAGCTTCCCTGAGGCCGTTCTCGGCAACTCGCGGGAGAACCTGAAGACTCTGGGCACCTTGTACCCGGCAAGTCGGATACGACAATAACTGCGCAGATCGTCGTCTGTTGCGGTATTGCCCGCTCGCAAGACGATTGTTGCGACGACGCGCTGGCCCCACTCGGGGTCCGCGATGCCGTGCACGGCGGCCTCCGCCACGGCCGGATGACGTTCGAGCACCGCCTCGACCTCCGCTGGCGCGATGTTCTCCCCGCCGCTGATGATCGTGTCGCCCGCGCGGCCGGTGACCGTCAGGGCGCCGTCGGCGTCGAGCGCCCCCTCGTCGCCCGTGTGCAGCCATCCGTCGGCCGACAGCGCGGCGGGCGCGACGGTCGGGCCGGCGACGAGGATCTCGCGTGCCGGCCCGATTCGCACGCGTGTGCAGAACAGTGCCGCACCGCCGGTCGTGACCTGCGAGCAGGCCTCGGTCAGCCCGTATGTGCTGACCGTCGGGACGCCCGCAGCGGATGCCCGCTCGAGCAGCGCGGCCGCGATCGGCGCGCCGCCGACGAGCGCGCAGCGCAGCTGCCGTGGATGGCGCAGGCCGGCTTCCAGCAGTCGCTGCAGGGTCGTCGGCACGACCGACACGAGCGTCGCCCGGGTCGCGATCTCGTCAGCCGCGGCCTCGGCGTCGAAGCGCGCGTGCAGGATGACCTTCGTGGCGTAGATCGTGCTGCGCACGAGGATCGACAATCCTCCGACGTGCGACAGCGGCAGGGTGCAGAGCCACGCGTCTGCGCGGTCGACGCCAAGCGCGGCAGCCGAGCCGAGCGCGCTCCAGAGCCAGTTGCCGAAGGTCAGCTCGATCGCCTTCGGGCCGCTCGTCGTGCCCGACGTGTGGACGACGATCGCCGGAGCGGTGAGATCGTGCGTGCCGGCGATCGGTGCGCGCTCGTCGGCGAGCCCGTCGAGCTCAGCGCTGACGACCGTCGCACAGCTCGTGACGCGAGCGCGGCGCTCGGCCGGCGTCAGGCGCAGGTCGACCGGCACGGCGGGAGCCCCGAGCAACAGGCAGCCGTGCAGCGTCTCGACGAAGGCGCGGCTCGCGGGCAGGGCGATCCCGACGCGGTCGCCGGGACGGACGCCGAGCGCGCTCAGGCGCCGAGCGGCGAGCGTCGCCGCGTCATGCAGCTCCGCATAGCTGAGCGCCCCATCGTCGGCGCGCAGCGCGATTGCCGCGCCGCGCGTGCGGGCCGCGCGAGCGAGCCAGGACTCGACGACCATCTAGCGCTCGATCCAATGAGTGCGCACCAGGGGAAAGTAGCCTGCAGGCCATGTCGATTGCGTGGACTGCGGGCGGGGGCGAATACGGCGACATCCGCTACGAGCTGAGCGGCGACGGGATCGCGAAGATCACGATCGCCCGGCCGGAGGTGCGCAACGCGTTCCGGCCGCAGACGATCATCGAGATCTCCGATGCGCTCGAGCGGGCGCGCGAGGACACGTCGGTCGGCGTGATCGTGCTGACCGGCGAGGGCGAGCTGGCGTTCTGCTCGGGCGGTGATCAGAACGTGCGAGGTGACACCGGCTACCTCACCGAGCCCGGCACGCCAGGCGCGGTCGGACGCTTCCACGTCACCGATCTGCACGTCCAGATCCGCCGGCTGCCAAAGCCGGTGGTCGCGATGATCGCGGGCTACGCGATCGGCGGCGGGCACGTGCTGCACCTCGTCTGCGACCTCTCGATCGCCGCCGACAACGCGCGCTTCGGGCAGGTCGGCCCGCGCGTCGGCTCGTTCGACGGCGGCTTCGGAGCCGGCCTGCTGGCCTCGCTCGTCGGGCCGAAGAAGGCGAAGGAGATGTGGTTTCTCTGCCGCCAGTACGACGCCGACGAGGCGCTCGCGATGGGCCTCGTGAACACCGTCGTGCCACTCGCCTCGCTCGAGCAGGAGACCGTCGCCTGGTGTCACGAGATGCTCGCGATGTCGCCCTTCGCACTGCGCCTCGTGAAGGCGAGCTTCAACGCGAGCGAGGACGGGTTCAGCGGCATCCAGCAGCTCGCCCACGACGCGAACCTCCTCTTCTACGAGAACGCCGAGGCCCAGGAGGGCCGCAACGCCTACCGCGAGAAGCGCCGCCCGGACTTCTCACGGTTCCCGAAGCGCCCGTAGCGGCCGGCCGTCCGGCGGTCGACCCACTAGGTTCTCGGGCATGGCGAGCACCGCCCCCAGCAGCAGTCCCGTGCGCATCTGGCTGATGGCGGCGCGGGTGCGCACCCTGCCTGCGGCGGTCGCGCCGGTGCTCGTCGGAACCTCGCTCGCGATCCAGCGCGGGGTGTTCCACGCCGGCGCATTCGTCGCCGCGCTGCTCGGCTCGATCCTGATCCAGATCGGCACGAACCTCGCCAACGATTACTCCGACGCGCGGCGCGGCGCGGACGCCGAGGATCGGCTCGGGCCCGTTCGCGTGACGGCCGGCGGCCTCGTCCCGCCCCGCCAGGTGCTGATGGCGACGTACGCGACCTTCGGCCTGGCTGTCGTCTGCGGCCTCTATCTCGTCTTCGTCGCAGGCATCCCACTGCTCTTCGTCGGCGTCGCGTCGATCGCCGCGGGGGTGCTCTACACGGGCGGTCCCAAGCCGTACGGCTACGAGGGCCTGGGCGAGATCTTCGTCTTCGTCTTCTTCGGCCTCGTCGCGGTCTCCGGCTCGACGTTCGCCCAGCTGTATTCGTGGCCCGGCACGGCGTTCGTGCTCGCGATCCCCGTCGGACTGCTCGCCGCGGCGATCCTCGTCGTCAACAACGTGCGCGACATGGACTCCGACAAGCGCGCCGGCAAGCGCACGCTCGCGGTGCGAGTGGGCCGCGAGCGCACGCGCACGCTCTACGGGGTGATCGTCTACGGCGCCTACGTCGTCGCACCGCTGCCCTGGCTGTTCGGGTCGCTCGGTCCGTGGCTGCTCGCGCCGTGGCTCACGCTGCCGCTCGCGGTCCGCCTGACGCGCGCGGTCCGCACCCACGCCGACGGGCCGACGCTCAACGAGGCGCTCGCGCAGACGGGCATGCTGCAGCTCGCGTTCTGCGTCCTGCTGAGCGCAGGCGTGCTGGCCAGCTGAGCGCGGGAACGCACACGTGCGCGTCACGATCGAGCAGCGCACGCTTCGCTTTCGCGCGCCGCTGCAGACGGCCTTCGGAGCGATCGAGGAGCGTGATGTCTTTCGGCTGGGCATCGCGGGCGACGACGGCATCGAGGGACACGGCGAGGCTGCGCCGCTGGAGCCCTACGACGGCGTGCCCGCCGAACGCGTCTCCGAGGCGCTCTCGCGCTACCGCGACATCCTCGAGGCCGGCGAGCGGCTCGAGGGCGGCGCGCTGCTCGACGCCTGTCGCGACGCCGACGATCTGCCCCAGGCGTTGTCCGCCGTCGACATGGCGCTCTGGGATCGCGCGGGCCGACGGGCAGGCGTCCCCGTCGCAGCACTGCTGAGCGACGACGCGCTGACCGCCATCGAGGTCAACGCGACGATCGGCGCCGAGGATCGCGCCGCGGCGGCGGCGAGCGCCGCCGCCGCCCGAGACGCCGGGTTTCGCTGCGTGAAGCTGAAGGTCGGGACCGGCGACGACGCCGGCCGGGTCGCTGCCGTGCGCGCGGCGCTGGGATCCGGGCCGCTATTGCGGCTTGACGCCAACGGCGCATGGGACGTCGAGCAGGCGGTCCGCTGCATCGAGGCCCTCGCGCCGGCAGGCCTCGAGCTCGTCGAGGAACCGGTCCACGGGCTCACCGCGCTGCGCGCGCTGCGCGAGCGGGTCGCGGTGCGCGTCGCGATGGACGAGACCGCCGCCGAGCCGGGCGCCCTCGCGTCAGGAGCGGCCGACGCCGTCTGCCTGAAGCTCGCCCGCTGCGGCGGCATCTCGGGGCTGCTTGCGTGCGCGTCGCTCGTGCGCGCGTCGGGCGCCGAGCCATACGTCGCGTCGACGTTCGACGGGCCGCTCGGGATCGCCGCCGCCGTCCACGCGGCCGCCGCGCTACGGATCACGGCGGCCTGCGGCCTCGCCACGCTCGACCTGTTCGCCGACCTGGAGCACCCGCTCACCGTGCACGACGGTGCGATCGCCGTACCGCGCGGCCCAGGACTGCTCGGATGACCTCGCTGCCGCTGCGGATCGCGAGCGCGGCCCTGCGCCGCCCGCCCGATCGTTTCCACTATGGCGAGCATCCGCGCCAGGTCGCCGACCTTCACATGCCCCGCGAGCCCGGCCCGCATCCCGTCGTCATCGTGCTGCATGGCGGCTACTGGCAGCCGCCCTACACGCGCCTCGTCACACGGCCGCTCTGTCTGGACCTCGTGCGGCGCGGCTACGCCGCCTGCAACGTCGAGTACCGGCGCCTGGGCCGCGACGGCGGTGGCTGGCCGCAGACATTCCAGGACGTCGCGCAGGCGATCGACCACCTTGCCACGATCGAGGACGACTCGCTGGACCTCGCCCGCGTCACGCTCCTGGGCCATTCGGCGGGCGGCCAGCTCGCGCTGTGGGCAGCGGGGCGTGCCGGGCTGCCGCCGGGCGCCGTCGGCTCGGCGCCCGTGGTGCGCGCCGTCGGCGTCGCGGCACTGGCCGCCGTGAGCGACCTCGAAGCCGCCGGCGAGCCGGCGCGCGCGCTGCTCGGCGGCGGGCCGACCGCGGTGCCGGGCCGCTGGGCGCAGGCCGATCCGATGCGCCGGCTGCCGCTCGACGTGCCGGTCGGACTCGTCCACGCGGTCGACGACGAGACGGTCTCGGTCGAGCGCTCACGCGAGTACGCCGCCGCCGCGCGCGCGGCCGGCGGCCGGGTCTCGCTGACCGAGGCACCTGGCGGGCACCGCGATCCGATCAACCCCTCGAGCCGTGCCTGGGCTGCCGCTGCCGCCTGGCTGGACGTGAACCTAGCCCGCTATGCGAGCCCGTAGGGCGAGCACGCGCTGCGCCTGCGCACGCAGGCTGCCGGCGTCGAGCCGCCCGTCGCTGGCCGCCCGCAACAGGCCCTCCGCAGCCTGCGCTCCTGCCGTGTAGCTCTTGGCGAAGAGCGGCAGGTCGATCCCTGCCCGGACGGCCAGCGTGGCCTGCTGCGCGAGCGATCCGAACGAAGCCACGGCAGGCGTGCCGAGGTCGTCCGTGATCGTGACGCCCGCAAACCGCAGACGGGTGCGCAGCTCGTCGGAGATCCACGACTGCGAGAACGCCGCG
The DNA here is from genome assembly GCA_036271655.1 of Solirubrobacteraceae bacterium. GTDB lineage: Bacteria > Actinomycetota > Thermoleophilia > Solirubrobacterales > Solirubrobacteraceae > CADCVQ01. The sequence continues at coordinate 61,400 of DATBAE010000011.1, read as the reverse complement.
GGCAGCGCGTCGAGCGCGGGATAGACAGCTGTCGAGAGCATGACGGCGTCGACACCGTCGCCGATCAGGCTCGCGAACGGTGCCTCGTCGACGCGGCGCAGCGTGGCGAGCGAGGTGCCGATCCGCTGCGCCGCCTTGTCCGTGTTGATGCTGGCGGCGCCGAGCCCGGGGAAGTGCTTGGCCGTCGCGAGCACTCCGCCCATCCGCAGGCCGCCCGCGAAGGCGCCGGCGAGCGCTGCAACCCGGCCGGCGGTGCGTCCGTATATGCGCCGCTCGCCGACGAGCGCCGAGCCCGAGCGGCCGACGTCCGCCACCGGCGCGAGGTCGATGTTCACGCCGGCCCTGCGAAGCGTGCGAGCGGCCGCGCGGCCGTCGGCGCGTGCATGAGCCGAGCTGCGAACCGAGGACGCAGCGCGCGCCGGCGCGCCCGGGATCCGCCGCACCGGGCCGCCCTCCTGATCGACCATCACGAGCAGGGGTGCGCGCAGCCCAGCTGGGCGGCCGATCGCCTGCAGGCTGCGCATCGTGGCGCGGACCTGCCCGACCGAGCGGATGTTGCGCGCGAACAGGATCACCCCAGCCGCCTCACCGCGCGCGATCCGGCGCCGCAGCGCCGCCGGCGGCTTGAGGCCGTGATAGGCGAAGATCATGTGCTGGCCGACGGCCTGGCGGACCGTCAGCTGCGGCGCCGCAGCCGCCGCGAGCGGCGCTTCCGACGGCCGGCCAATCGCAGGCAGCGCGAGCGCCGCCGCGACGACGAGACCGATCCCGCCAGCGAGGACGAGGGCAGTCCGGGCTTGCCCGCGCCCGCGAGCGGCGCCCGACGGACGCACCGGATCCATCAGGCGGCCTCGATCGCGGCTGCGACCACCGCCGGCGCCTCGAGCGGGAGCGCGTGGCCGGCGCCCGCGACGACCGTGAGCCGGCCCGCGGGCAGCGTCGCCGTCAGGCGCTCGCCGAGCGCGACGTACTTCTCGTCGAGGGCCCCGGCCAGCACCGCGACTGGCATCTTGAGCTCGTGCAGACGCTTCCAGAGCGGCATCATGATGCCCGTGCCGATCCCGCGCAGCGCCGCCGCGAGATCCGCCGGGGAGTTCACGAGCCGGTCAGCGCGCGCGGCGGCGGCGACCGGCGGTGCCTGGTGGGCGAAGAGCGGCTGCGCGCCCCAGCGGTCGGCGACCTCGCTCATCAGCCGGCCTCCGGCCTCCATCCAGGCCGCGAGCTCTTCGTCCGCGGCCTGCCGCCGCGCGCGCTCGGCGGCGTCCTCGAGGCCCGCGGTGCCCGAGACGAGCACGAGCCGGGTCACACGCTCGGGATGGGCTAGCGCAACGTGTAGGGCGAGCCGCGCACCCTGCGAATAGCCGGCGAGGGCGAATGAGCCAGCCGCGAGGCCCACGACATCCTTGACGCACGCGTCGAAGTCGATCGGGCGCCGCGACGCGGCCGCACCGTGCCCGCGGAGGTCTGGAGCCAGCGGGCGATAGCGTTCGTCGCCCAGCCGACGCACGACCTCGTCCCAGCCGCGCCCGGTCTGCGTGAAGCCATGCAGGAGAAGAAGCGGCTCGGGCACCCAACCATCATGCCCGCCCCCGACACCCACCTGCTGCTGCGCGCGTTCGTCGACGAGCTCGTCCGCTGCGGGATCCGCGAAGCATGCACCTCCCCGGGGTCGCGCTCCTCGCCGCTCGTGCTCGCGCTCGCCCGCGATGATCGCCTGCGCTGCTTCTCGCACATCGACGAACGCTGCGCCGGCTTCTTCGCACTCGGCGCGGCGAAGTCCAGCGGCCGGCCGCTCGCCGTCACGTGTACCTCGGGCACCGCGGCGGCAAACCTCGCGCCGGCCGTCATCGAGGCCTACGAGGCACGCGTGCCGCTGCTCGTGCTGACCGCCGACCGGCCGCCCGAGCTGCGTGAGATCGGCGCCGGCCAGACGATCGACCAGATCGGCCTCTACGGCAGCGCCGCGAAGTGGTTCTTCGAGGTCGGCACGCACGAGGCGACGCCCGATCGCATGCGCTGGATGCGGGCGCTCGCATGCCGCGCGGCGTGGACCGCGCTCGACGGCCGGCCGGGGCCGGTGCATCTGAACTTCGCGCTGCGCGAGCCGCTGCTGCCGCCCGCAGACCTGGGCGAGGACCCACAACCGGGGCGACGTGGCGGACGGCCATGGCTGCTGCGCTCGACGCCGGGCGAGGATGCCGCCGCAGCCGGCCGCGCACTGGCGGTCGTCGCCCGCGACGCCCACCGCCCGCTCGTCGTCGCCGGGCGCTCGGAGCCCGGCCTGCCTGCGGTCGCTGCCGCCTGCGAGCGGCTCGGCTGGCCGCTGCTCGCCGATCCGCTCAGCGGGGCGCGCGCCGGCGGAGCGGCGATCGCGCACTACGACGCACTCCTGCGAGTCGAGCAGTTCGCCGCCGCACGGCGACCCGACCTCATCGTCCGCTGCGGCGACCTGCCGACGTCCAAGCCGCTGCGCGCATGGCTGGACGGGCTCGGCGACGACGTCGTCCAGCTCGGCTTCGATCCGCAGCTCGCCTGGCAGGACCCAGGCTCCTGCCAGCAGGTGGTGCTGTCGGCCGATCCGGGCTCGGCGCTGGCGACGGCGACGGAGCACACTCCGATCGCCGATCCCCAATGGCTGCGCTCTTGGCGCGACGCCGACGCGGCGGCAGCCGTCGCGATCGAGTCCGTGCTCGGCCACGACGCGCTGTCCGAGCCGCTCGTCGCCCGCACGCTGGCGAACGAGCTGCCCGGCGCTGCGTCGCTCTTCGTCGCCTCGTCGATGCCCGTGCGCGACATCGAGTCGTTCGCCGCCGTGCGCGACGACGCGCCGCGCGTGCTCTGCAACCGCGGGGCGAACGGGATCGACGGCACGATCTCGAGCGCGTTCGGCGCGGCCGCGGTCACGAAGGAACCCGTCGCGGCGCTGATCGGCGACGTCGCGCTCGCGCACGACATCGGCGGGCTGCTGGCGGCGAGGCGCCTCGGCCTCGCGCTGACGATCGTGCTGATCGACAACGACGGCGGCGGGATCTTCGAGTTCCTGCCGATCGCCGGTGCACGCGACGTCTTCGAGCAGCACGTCGCGACGCCGCACGGGCTGGACTTCGAGCATGCCGCGGCGCTCTACGGCTGCGACTACGTCGCAGCTAGCAGCCTCCAGGCGCTGCGCGACTCGCTCGCCGCCGCGCTTGCGAGCCCCCGCTCGACGATCATCCGCGTGTCAACCGACCGAGCCGCGAACGTCGCGCTACACCGCGACGTGCAGGCCGCCGTCGACGCGACGCTCGCCGGTTGACGCTCACGCACCCGGACATGCGACGGGCGGGCTCGATGGCCCGCCCGCGGCACAACCGAATGAGCTGCTGGCCCTAAGCCAGGCCGCTGCGCTTGGCCTGGCCCGCCGTGACGCCGCTCGAGATGAGCCCCGTCGCGAGCAGCCCGACGCCGCTGAGCAGGTGCAGGAAGTTGTCCGGGTCGCCCTCGCCGTGCATGCCGAGGATCGTCAGGTTGTCCGGCGCGATGACGCCAATGACGAACGCGACGACGTAGAAGAGGCCGACGCCCATGACCGCGCCCTCAGCGGCGGGATCGGACTTCTGCAGCGACATGATGATCAGGAACGCGCCGATCCCGATGTGCGCGATGTTGTGGAACTGGTTGACGTGGATGCCAGCCAGCGAATCCCCGTGATCTCCCGTCAGCGCCCCGCTGAAGCCGGTCACGGTGAAGCCGAGAAGACCGATCGCGACGTAGAACGCCCCGAACGCCACACCGACCCTTGCCGCAAGGCTCGTGCCCATTGAGATACCTCCCACTCGAATATTTGACTCCCCGACGCCACATGGCGCCGAACCGCTCCCCAGGAGTCCGTAATGCAGACCGTACGGATATCGGCGCGAATGTCAACGCGCCAACTGCCACCCTAGCGCGGGCTCCAGCCGGAAGCGTTCACGCGCCAGGCCCTGAGCGGCTCCGCGCCGGGCTCCCACCCCCGCCCTTGGAGGCCGGCGCGCGGCCTCAGCCGGTCAGCACGGGCAGCAGCGCACCGAGCTTGATCTCGGTCTCGGCGAGCTCGGCGGCGGGATCGGAGTCGCGCACGACGCCGACGCCGGCGTAGCAGCGTGCGACCGGACCGCGCAGCAGGGCGCAGCGCAGCGCGACGCAGAACTCGCCGTCCTCGTTGATGTCCGTCCAGCCGACGGGCCCCGCGTACCAGCCGCGGTCCAGGCCCTCCAGCGCAGGGATCAGCGGCTCGGCGGCCTCGAACGGCTCGCCGCCGACCGCCGGCGTCGGGTGCAGCAGCCCCGCGAGCCGCACGACGCCGACGGGGCGGGCAAGCTGCGCGCGGATCGGCGTCGCGAGATGCTGGATGTTCGCCATGCGCGCGATGACCGGCTCCTCGGCGGCGGCGACCCAGAGACTATGCGGGCGCAGCGCGCGCTCGATCCTGCGCACGACGATCTCCTGCTCGGCGCGATCCTTGTCGGAGCGCAGCAGCTGCTCGCCGAGGTGATCGTCGACCGCAGGGTCGGCGCTGCGACGAGTCGATCCGGCGAGCGCCAGCGTGCTCGCCCGCAATCCCTCGCGGCGGATCAGCAGCTCGGGGCTCGCGGCGACGAACGCCGCGTCGCCGCGCCCGGCGCAGAAGCAGAAGCAGGACGGAAAGCCCTCGCGCAGGACGCCGTACACCGCGGCGGCGTCGTGCGCCGCGGGCGCATGGACCTGGACCTCGCGCGCGAGAACGACCTTCTCGAGCGCGCCCGCGCGGATACGCTCGACGGCGCGCGCCACAGCTGCCTCGTAGTGCTCGGGCGGAGTGCTCGCGGCCACCTGGTAGCGGCCGACCGGGTCGGGGTCGAGCAGCGGCAGCGGCCTGCTGCGCAGCTCGCCGAGACGCGACTCGATCCGTGCGAGCAATCCGTCTGCGGTGTCGTCGGCCTGGGCGAGCGCGGCGACCGTCAGCCGCACCTCCTCTCCCTCGCGCGCAAGCGCGACCTGCGGCACGTGCAGCGACGCCGGCGCGAAACCCGCCCAGTGCGGGCTGTCCCCGCCCGACGGGGCGAACGCGAAGCCGCCGGTCGCGACGAGCCCCGCCCCACGCAGGTCGGCGCCGTCGCAGAGCGCCGTCGACGCGAGCGCCCGCCAGCGCGCGGCGACCTCGTCGAACCGCTGCGTGCCGCTGGCCTCGAGCTCGACGACGCAGCCGAGCGTCGCGAGCGCCGCTCCGTCGCGATCGGGCTGCTCGGTGCAGAACCACGGCTCGCCCGGACGTCGCGACGCGAACACGACCGCCGACGGATCGACGTCCCGCGCGACCGCGACGGTGATCGAGGCGAGCACACCGCCGGCGTCCCCGGCCGCGCGGCGCGCGCGCTTGACGGCCTGCTCGAGGCGCTGGCGCAGGCGGCGAAGGTCGCCGTCCTGGAGCGTGAACAACGGCGCCGACTCGGATGGCCGCGTTGCCCCATCCTCCGCCCGCGCGCCGGTCCCGGGCGGCCGCGCGTCTCCACCCGGTGGCAGCGAGGCGCGGCGGTCCATCAGTGGTTCGTCCTGCGAACCACGCCGGCTCAGGTCTCCCCGCGGCCCCGGCTGATCGCGATCTCGCCCGTGCGCATCATCTCGATCAGCCCGAACGGCCGGACCATGCGCTCGAAGGCCTCGATCTTGTCCGTCGTGCCGGTGACCTCGACGATGATCGACCGGCGCGTCACGTCGACGATCTTGCCGCGAAAGATCTCGGCGACCTGCATGACCTCGGAGCGCTGCGCCCCTTCGACGGCGACCTTGAACAGCGCGAGTTCGCGAGCGACCGTGTCGGTCGGCTCGAGGTCACGGATCTTCAGCACGTTGATGAGCTTGTGCAGCTGCTTTGTGACCTGGTCGACGGAGTGCATCGCGCCGTCGAACGTCAGCGTGATGCGCGAGTACTGCTCGTCATCGGTCGGGCCGACCGTCAGCGTGTCGATGTTGTAGCCGCGCCGCGCGAACAATCCCGCGACCCGCGTCAGGACCCCGAACTTGTTCTCGACGAGGATCGAGAGGATGTGCTTGCGGCCGCTGTGCAGGTTGCCCGCAGCCTCGAGGTCCTCGAGGCTCAGCAGCTCCTTGGTTCCCGGTTCGCCCATGATCAGCCCACCATCTCGCGCGCGGCCTGGCCGGGCGCGATCATCGGATACGTGTTCTCCTCGCGCGTGACGCGGACGTCGACCACGACGGGCCCGTCGATCGCGAGCGCCGCCTTCATGTCGTCGACAAGCGTGCCCTTCTCGGTCAGCCGCATGCCGGTCGCACCATAGGCCTCCGCGAGCTTGACGAAGTCCGGGAACGAGCCCATGTCGACGTGCGAGTAGCGCTTGTCCCAGAACAGCTCCTGCCACTGTCGGACCATGCCAAGGTAGCCGTTGTTCATAATGAACACCTTCACCGGGATCTTGTCCTGCGCGCAGGTCGCGAGCTCCTGGATGTTCATCTGGATCGAGCCGTCGCCGGCGATGCAGACGACCGTTGCGTCGGGGCAGCCGACCTGGGCTCCGAGCGCCGCCGGCAGGCCGAAGCCCATCGTCCCCAAGCCGCCTGAGTTGATCCAGCGACGGGGCTTGTTGAAGTGGTAGTACTGCGCCGCCCACATCTGGTGCTGGCCGACATCGGAGGTGACGATCGCGTCGCCGCCGGTCGCCTCGTAGAGCGACTGGATCATGAACTGCGGCTTGATCTCCGAGTCCGTCGAATCGGTGTACGCGAGCGGGTGCTTCTCCTGCCAGCCGGCGATCTTCTGCCACCACTCGTCGGTCCGCGTGCGGTCGACGCCCTCGAGCGCGCGGTACTCCTTGACGAGCTTCGCCAGGACGTTCTTGGCGTCGCCGACGATCGGGATGTGCGCCGGGACGGTTTTCGAGATCTCGGCCGGGTCGACGTCGATGTGGATGAACTTCGCGTGCGGCGCGAACTCCGACAGCTTGCCGGTGATGCGGTCGTCGAAGCGCGCCCCGACGCAACAGATCAGGTCGGCCTCGTCCATCGCGTAATTCGCCGTCCGCGTGCCATGCATGCCGAGCATGCCGAGCCACTGCGGATGCGGCGCGGGGAACGCGCCGAGCCCCATCAGCGTGCAGGTCACCGGGAAGCGATCCGACGTGGCGAACTCGAACAGCTGCTTGGCCGCCCCCGCGTTGACGACGCCGCCGCCGGCATAGATGACCGGCCGCCGTGCGGACGCCATCGCCTTGGCGGCCTGGCGGATCTGCTTCGTGTTGCCGTCCGTCGTCGGCTGGTAGCCGGGCAGGTGCAGGTCGGTGACCGGCTCGTAGGTGATGTCGGCACGGCTGAGGTCGACGGGGATGTCGACGACGACCGGGCCGGGACGGCCGCTGCGCGCGAGGTGGAACGCCTCGTGGATCGCCCGCGGGATCTCCAGCGGAGAGCGGATCTGGAAGGAGTGCTTGACGACCGGCATCGTGATGCCGAGCGTGTCGGTCTCCTGGAAGCCGTCGGTGCCGATCAGGTCTGTCCGCACCTGGCCGGTGATGAAGACCGTCGGGACCGAGTCCATCATCGCGTCGACGATCGGGGTCACGACGTTCGTCGCGCCCGGACCGGACGTGGCGAACGCGACGCCAACCTTGCCGGTCGCCTTCGCGTAGCCCTCGGCGGCGTGCCCGCCGCCGGCCTCGTGCCGCACGAGCACGTGCCGGATGCCGGCATCGACGAACGCGTCGTACGTCGGCAGGTTCGCGCCTCCGGGGAGGCCGAATACGACCTCCACACCCTCTGCCTTCAGGCACTCCATGATGGCATCGACCGCGCGCATATCACGACCTCCTCTCCGCAAGAGAAACGAAGCCGGCCCTGATGGCCGGCGTGGATCATGGGAGGTTAGCCTGTATCCGGCGCAGTTCGTGGATGACTCGGTGCGGTGAGCCGAGTCAGGGTGGATCGGCCGAACAGCCGCAGGGCGGGTCCTTCGAAGTGAGGCCGATCCGCGCTGGCGACCGCTCACCGTGGCGAGTTGCCGCGAGATGCGGCCAATACGGGCTTAGCGGGCCAAGCTGGCCTGGTTCTCGGGCGCCAGCGGCTCGTCCGGGAACTCAAGCTCGGTGCCGCAGCGCACGCAGAGCGCGTCATAGGCCTTGCAGATCCGCCCGCAGGTCGGGCACAGCCGCCGCAGCTCGTCGCGCTCGGAGCGGTAGACGATCGCGGTGATGAGCCCGATCACCGGCACGATCGTGGCGACGATGAACCAGATGAAGAAGGAGCTGCCCTTGATCTTGCCGATGATCCCACCGGCCAAGCCGAAGCTCAGCGCGATGACGACGTAGGCGCCTCCGGCCATCTTCGCCGAACGACTAGAGGACTCGAATGGCCCAGATCACGGCGAAGATCGCCAGCACGACGACGGCGACGGTCGCGACCGCCGTGACGAGCCCGATGACGACGTTGAAGAGGATGAAGGCCGCGACGAGCAGTACGAGCAACGCAATCGCCTTCTTGCCGAGAGACGACCCGCGTGAAGGAGTGGAGGATGACATGCGTCAAGCGTACCTCTCCCGCGAGTGAGCGCACGCGGGAGAGGCAGCTCAGGGTCGTGGATCAGTCGTAGCCTCTGCGCAAATGCGCGAAGCGATCCAGCCCGGGAGCCGGTCGGGAGTAGACCGGCACCCGTGCCAGCCGGTAGCGGCGGACGATCGGGTCCTTGGGGGAAGACGAAGGCTCGCCAGACACTTCGATCAGTGCTCGGCGAGTGAGATCGAGACTTGCGTCGGGCATGCCATGCATGCTGCTCCGCGCCGGCGCGGCCGGCATTGGCCCGCCGTCCTGGATTCAGGCGTCGGCGCTCGACGTGCTGTCCAGCCCTGAGGACGCGGCCTCCAGCGCCGCCCGCATCTCACTTCGCATGCGCCGCCGCAGCCGCCAGCGCGCGCCCGCGAACGACAGGTTGGCGACGGTCGCGAAGCCCTGCTCGTCGCAGCGCAGCGCGAGCAGCAGGTGCGCGATCCGGTCGCCCGACGGCAATGCGCCCGCGGCGGGCTGGCGCGGATCGACCTTCACGCAGTAGCAGTAGGCCCGCCGCCCATGCAGCAAGACCGCGCCCGCCTCGCCGACGATCCAGCGGCCGAGCCGGCCCGGCTCGAGCACGAGTCCTGTCCGCGCGTGCAATGCACGCGCGTCGTGCCCGACGAGGTCGCCGAGCAGGCCGACGGAACGGCGCTCGGCCGACGACGCATCGTCGTCGTCGCTCGAATCCTGCGTTGGGCGGCTGCGCGGACGCAGCACGTTGGCCCCTCGTTGGGCGTACAGCTCGGGGATGATCCAGGCGTGCGCGACACAGGCCAACGCGACCGGCAGCGCCAGCGGCTGCAGCCACATCAGAAGCGTCGCAGCCCCCACGAACGGGACGACGTGCGCCACCGTCGTGAGCGTCCAGAGCCGCCCCTGATGCGTGAGATACGCCACGTCAACGCGGGCGCGCCAGTGAACCGCCGCGACTTCGGGGAGGATTTCCTCCGCGGTCGGCATTCCGACGCGGTCCGTCAGCCTCCGGAGATCGGCAGCCGCATGATCACGAGGTCGGCGTCGAGCGGCAGCTCGCGGACGTGCTCGGCATGGCCGGGGCCGCTGCTGACCATTGCCAGGTAGCCGCGCTCGAGCTCGGCCCGAAAGGCCGCGATGGCGGCTTCGACGGCGACCGGGTCGTCGGGCGTCCACTCGGCGAGCGTCGAGTGACCGGTGTGATCCATGCGGATGAGCTTGGACATCGATTGCCCTCCTTCGGGGCCGGCGCGGGTGACGTGAGATGCTACGCCTCACCGAGGGCGCCGACGCGCAGACGCGTCGTCAGACGCCAAGCTTCTCGCGCACGATCCGGGTCACTTCGGCACCGTCGGCGCGGCCCTTCGTCTCGCGCATGACGTGGCCGATGATCGCCCCGATCGCCTTCATGTTGCCGCTCTTGATCTTCTCGGCGACGTCGCCGTTGGCCGCCAGCGCCGCCTCGACGATCGGATCCAGCGCATCGTCTCCCCCGCCCATCGCGCCGAGTCCCTCGGTCTCGATGATCTGCGACGGCCCGCCACCGTCGGCGACGAGCCGGTCGAGAACAAGCTTTGCGTTGCCGATCGTGACCGCCTTGGCGGCGACGAGCCCAACGAGCTCGGCGAGGGCGGCCGGCGTGACGCTCGACGCGTTCGGGTCCTCCTCGCCTACGCGCGCGACGAGCTCATTGCAGACCCAGTTGGCGAGCGCCTGCGGCTGCGCCGATCCGTTGCCTCCGGCCCCGAGCGCAGCCTCGAAGTAGTCACCGAGCTCCGTGCGCCAGGCGAGCTGACGGGCGTTCGCGTCGCTCACCCCGAGACCGACGAGGCGCGTCTCGCGGGCGGCCGGCAGCTCGGGCATCGCGTCGCGCGCAGCGCTCAGCATCTCCTCGGAAATGGCGACCGGCACGAGATCGGGCTCGGGGAAATAGCGGTAGTCGTGCGCCTCCTCCTTGGAGCGCAGCGACGTGATCCGCTCCGTCGCCGGGTCGAAGTGCAGCGTCTCCTGGACGACCTCGCCGCCGGCGCGTAGCAGCGCCTCCTGACGCGCGATCTCCGCGTTCACGCCGCGCTCGAGGTAGCGAAACGAGTTCATGTTCTTCAGCTCGGTCTTCGTGCCGAGCTCGGTCGAGCCGACCGCGCGGATCGAGATGTTCGCGTCGCAGCGCAGCGAGCCCTCCTCCATGTTCACGTCGCTGACGCCGAGCCGGCGCAACGTCGTGCGCAGCAGCGTCAGCCACTCGCGCGCCTGCGCGGCGGAGCGCACATCCGGCTCGGTGACGATCTCCGCCAGCGGCGTACCGCCGCGATTGAAGTCGACGACGGAGGCCTCCGAGCCGTGGATGCGTCCGCTCGACCCGGCGTGCACGAGCTTCGCCGCGTCCTCTTCGAGGTGGACGCGATGGATGCGGATGTCGCCGAGCTGCCCGCCGCGGCACAGCGGCTCGTCGTACTGGCTGATCTGGTAGCCCTTGGGCAGGTCCGGATAGAAGTAGTTCTTGCGATGGAAGATCGAACGCGGTGCGAGCTCGGAGCCGAGCGCGAGGCCGATCATCAGCCCGAAATGGATCGCGCGGGCGTTGGCGCGCGGCAGCGTTCCGGGCAGGCCTAGGCAGACGGGGCAGGTGTGCGTGTTGGGCGGCTCGCCAAAGGACAGCGCGCAGCCGCAGAACATCTTCGTCTTGGTCGACAGCTGGACGTGGATCTCCAGCCCGATGACCGGCTCGAACTCTCGGTTCACGCCGGGGTCCTCGCACCACTCGCGTCGAACCCGATCGCCTGCTCGAGCGCGAACGCCGCATCGAGGATGCGGTTCTCGCTGAACGCGGGGCCGGCGAGCTGAAAGCCCGTCGGCAGCCCCTCGCTGAGCCCGTTGGGAATCGAGATCGCCGGAATGCCGGCGAGCGACATCGGCACCGTGCAGTAGTCGCTGAGATACATCGACAGCGGATCGGCGGTCTTCGCGCCGAGCTCGAAGGCGACCGACGGCGAGGTCGGCGTGACGATGAAGTCGAAGCCCTCGAATGCCGCGCGGAAGTCCTCGGCGATCTTCGTGCGCACACGCTGTGCGCTGCCGTAGTACGCGTCGTAGTAGCCGCTGGAGAGCGAGTAGGTGCCGAGCATGATGCGGCGCTTGACCTCGGCCCCGAAGCCCTGACTGCGGGTCTTCGTGTACATCCCGACGAGGCTGCCGTCCTCGACGCGCGCCCCGTAGCGCACACCGTCGTAGCGCGCGAGGTTCGACGACGCCTCGGCCGGCGCGAGCACGTAGTACGCGCTGAGCGCATGCGTGGCGTGCGGCAGGTGGCACGTCTCCACGCTCGCACCAAGCTCCTCGGCGAGCGCCAGCGTCGCGTTGAAGGCGGCGAGCACGCCGGGCTCCATCCCGATGCCATCGCCCGTCAGCTCCTCGGGGACACCGAGGCGGACGCCGGCAAGCGTCGTGGCCGTCGGCCGCTCGATCACGCCCGGAAAGCCGACCGAGGTGCAGTCGCGCTCGTCCTTGCCGACCATGTGGGCGAGCAGCAGGGCAGCATCGCTCACGTCGCGCGTCAGCGGGCCCGCCTGGTCGAGCGACGACGCGAACGCGATCATCCCGTAGCGGCTGATCGTCCCGTAGGTCGGCTTCAGGCCAACGATCCCGCAGAGCGCCGCGGGCTGGCGAATCGACCCGCCAGTGTCCGTGCCGAGCGCCCACGGCGCGCTGCCGGCGGCCACCGCGGCGGCGCTGCCGCCGCTGGACCCACCCGGGACGCGGGCCCGGTCCCAGGGGTTCAGCACCGGCCCGAAGGCGGAGTTCTCGTTCGACGAGCCCATCGCGAACTCGTCCTGATTGGTCTTGCCGAGCAGTGGCGCGCCGGCCGCGGCGAGCCTGGCGACGACCGAGGCGGTGTACGGCGGGCGATAGCCCTCGATGATCTTCGAGCCGGCCTGGCTCGGTACGCCCTCGGTGCAGAAGAGATCTTTCACGGCGAGCGGGACGCCGGCCAGCGCAGCACCCGCTGGGGCGGCCGGGGGCGCCTCCTCGGCGACCCAGAGATACGCGTTGAGGTCATCCGCCGCGGCGGCGACTCGATAGGCCTCGAACACCTCCGCCGCGCTGATGTCTCCGCGCTCGATGGCTTCGACCGCTGTGCATGCGGTCATCGCGGTGAGCTCGGAGAACGTGTTTCGGGCTTCGGTCATCGCAAGCTCTGACCTTCGGAAGGAGGATTTCGGCCTTCGGTCATCGCAAGCTCTGACCTTCGGACGACGTTACCGGGGCCTGCGGGCTCGGCACGAGGAAGCCGCCGCCCGCGACGGCAGGCGCGCTGGCAAGGGCGACCTCGACCGGTAACGACGGATCTACGACGTCGGGGCGCAGTGCACTGACGACCTCGACGACGTGCGACGTCGGCGCCACGCCGCTGAGATCGAGCTCGCCGATCTTCTTGATGTGGTCGAGCACGGCGGACAGCTCGGCGCTCATCTGACCGACCTCGGCATCGGTCAGCTCGAGGCGCGCGAGGCGTGCGACGTGCAGCACCTGTTCGCGATCGATCATCCGCGTCGATTCTAGGTCGGCGGCTCGCCGCGCGCCGGGTCGCGCAGCGGCGGGGCGGGGCGCGCAGCACCCCGGACGGCGAGCACCCGCTCGGTCTGCTGCCGCGAGATGGTGCTGTCCGTGCGCTCGTCGGCGAGTGAGCGCCACGCGCCCGCCGCGGCCACGAGCACACACAGCAGCCCGAGATAGGCGCCCGCGTCGACGCTCACGAGCGCGTTCGGGCCCGGCTCGTCGATGCCGACGCGGTACAGCAGGTAGACGAACGTGAGGGTCGCGACGCCGATCGTCAGCGTCGCCGCGGACGTCGCCATCGAGACGGCACGCGCGCTCACCGTGATGACGACGAGCGTCAGCGCGACGAGCACCATCAGCACGAGCAGGACCCGACCGACCGTCAGCGTGTCCCAGCCGGAGCGGCCGCCGAACCAGTCTGCGAAGAGCACGGCCGCCAGGCCGATCGCTCCGGCACCGGTCAGCAGCTCGCCGCCGCGCAGCCTGCGGAAATCCATCGCAGTCAGCTCGCCTCGCGCTGCAGGCGCGCGGCCTGCAGGGTGTTGCGCAGCAGGAACGCGATCGTCATCGGGCCGACGCCGCCCGGCACCGGCGTGATCGCCGCCGCGACGTCCTTGGCCGCATCGAAGTCGACGTCGCCGACGAGCTTGCCGTCGGCCCGGTTCATGCCGACGTCGATCACGACGGCGCCGGGCTTTACCCATTCGGCCTTGACCATCTGCGCGCGGCCGACGGCCGCGATCAGCACATCGGCGCGCCGGCACACGGCCGCCAGGTCCTGCGTCCTCGAGTGGCAGATCGTGACCGTCGCGTTGGCGCCGAGCAACAGCTGTGCCATCGGCTTGCCGAACAGGTTCGACCGCCCGATCACGACCGCCTCGGCGCCCTCGAGCTGCGTCCCGGTCTCCGCGATGAGGCGCATGACGCCGGCCGGGGTGCACGGCCGCAGCCCATCGCGGCCGAGCGCCAGCAGCCCCGCGCTGAGCGCCGTCAGGCCGTCGACGTCCTTGAGCGGATCGATCATCCCGGTCAGCTCGACGCCGTCGAGCTGGTCCGGAACGGGCAGCTGCAAGAGGATCCCACTGACCTCGGGGTCGGCGTTGAGGCGCTCGATCAGCGCGACGACCTCGGCGCGCGACGTCGCGGCGGGCAACGGGAAGTTGAACCCCTGCATTCCGACCTCGGCGCAGGCCTTCTGCTTGCCGCCGACGTAGACGGCCGAGGCCGGATCGTCCCCCACGAGGATCGTCGCGAGGCCGGGCCGGGCGCCGCCGAACTCGGCCGCGAACGCCTCGACCTCGCCCGCGACCTCCGCCCGCACCGCGGCGGCGATCGCCTTCCCGTCGATGACCTCGGCTGGCATGCGACTCCTCGTCCTCAGAGTTTCGTGATCGGCGCGTACTCGGCCATGAGCTTGCGTTCGCTGCCGTCGCCCGCGAAGCGGACGACGACGATCCCGCCAGGCTCCACGCCCGTTACGACACCTGCGCCGAACGCTGCGTGTGACACATCGTCGCCGAGTCCGAAGCCCGGCGTCGGCTGCTCGGCGCGCGTGCTCGACGATGCCCACGATCCCGGGCGCTGGGCCGCGACCCCCGGACGAATCCGTGGCTCGTCCGCGCGGTCGGTGAGATCGTGCGGGATCTCGTCGAGGAAGCGCGACCGCATCCCGTACTGCGTCGCGCCGAAGACGTTGCGCCGCCGTGCGCTGGTGAGGTACAGCGACGTCATCGCGCGCGTGACCCCGACATAGGCGAGGCGCCGCTCCTCCTCGAGGCCGCCCTCGTCGAGCGCGCGCGAGTGCGGGAAGATCCCCTCCTCCATGCCGGCGATGAACACGATCGGGTATTCGAGCCCTTTCGCGTTGTGGATCGTCATCAGCGTGACGAGCCCGTCGTCGTCGGTGCGCGTGTCGGCGTCTGCGACGAGCGCGGTCTGCTGCAGGAAGACGTCGAGCGTGTCCTCGTTTTCCTCGGCGCTCGCGTCGAACTGGCGTGCGAACTCGACGAGCGAGCCGAGGTTCTCCTCCCGTCCCTCGGCCTCGATCGTTCGCTCCGCCTTCAGCGCGTCGATGTAGCCGACGTCGTGCAGCAGCGACTCGAGCAGGTCGCCGACCGGCACCCGTTGACCCACCCGCTCGCGCAGCTCGGCCATCGTCTCCATGAAACGCCCCAGCGCGCGGATGGCCGCCGCGCCGAGCCCGGGCACGGTGTCGGCGCGTTCGGCCGCCTCCCAGATCGAGATTCCCATCGCGTCGGCGTGCGCGACGACCCGCCCGACCGAGGTCTGCCCGATCCCGCGCCGCGGCGAGTTGACGATGCGCTGGAACGAGACGACGTCCTGCGGGTTGCCGAGCACGGTCAGGTACGCGATCGCGTCCTTGATCTCGGCACGCTCGAAGAACTTCGGGCCGCCGATCACCTGGTAGGAGACGTCACGCCGCGTGAGCACCTCCTCGATCGCTCGCGACTGCGCGTTCGTGCGGTAGAAGACCGCGATCTCGGCACGGCTCGCGCCCTCGTCGACGAGCCGCTCGATCTCGCCAACGACGTAGCGCGCCTCGGCGTACTCGTCGTCGAGCTCGCGGATGCGGATCGGCTCGCCCTCGCCGAGGTTCGTCCACAGCGACTTGTGCTTCTGCTCGCGGTTGCGCGCGATGACCGCGTTCGCCGCGCTGAGGATCGTCTGCGTCGAGCGGTAGTTCTGCTCGAGCTTGACGACATGGGCGTCCGGGAAGGTCTCCTCGAACGAAAGAATATTGGTGATGTCTGCTCCGCGAAATCCATAGATCGACTGTGCGTCGTCACCGACCACCGCGAGGTTGCGGTGCTCGCTGGAAAGCAGCTGCAGCCAGCGGTACTGGACGGCGTTCGTGTCCTGGTACTCGTCGACGAGCACGTGGCGAAACGCCGTCGAGTAGCGGTCGCGGACCTCCTGGAAGAGCTGCAGCACGTTGACCGCGTTGACGAGCAGATCGTCGAAGTCCATCGCGTTCATGCGGTGCAGCTCGCGCTCGTATCCACGGTAGGCATCGGCGACGGTCTGCTCGAAGTACGAGCCCACGAGCTGCCCGTACGCCTCGGCGTCGCGCAGCTTGTTCTTCGCATCGGAGATCTGGTGGTGCACCGCACCGGGGGTGTAGCGCTTCGTGTCGACGCCGTTCGCGTCGAGGCAGCGCTTCACGAGCCGCCGCGCGTCGGACTGGTCGTAGATCGTGAACTGCCGCGTGTAGCCGAGCTTGTCCGCCTCAGCACGCAGCATCCGCGCGCAGGCGGCATGGAACGTCATCACCCACATCGCTCGCGTGCGGCGGCCAAGCAGGCGCTCGACGCGCTCGCGCATCTCCTGCGCCGCCTTGTTCGTGAACGTGATCGCGAGGATCTCGTTCGCACGCGCCATGCCGGTGCCCTCCAGATACGCGATCCGGTGGGTCAACACGCGCGTCTTGCCGGTGCCCGCGCCGGCGAGGATCAGCAGCGGTCCCTCGCCGTGCGTGACGGCCTCCCGCTGCGGTGGGTTGAGCCCCGCGAGAAGGTCCTCGATGCGCTCCTGTGAGGCGGTGTCGGGCATGCTCCAATGAGCATAGGCCGGGCATCGGAGGCACCGCCGACGCGTCCGCCGGCGATGGCGGGCGACCTATACTCGCCGTTCCCATCTGGAGGTGACGGCGTGCCCCACAGACTCAGGATCGCGATCGTTGTCGCAGTGTCGTTGGCATGTCTGCCGGGGGCCGCCAGCGCGTCCGCCGCGACGAGCTCCTGCCCGAACGCGACGCTCGTGCCGAGCGCCGCGACGCTGCGGCAGGCAAGCGACGCCGTCCTCTGCCTGATCAACGCCGCCCGAGCGCAGCGCGGCGTTCCCGCGCTGCGGGTCTCGTCGCTGCTCACGCGCGCTGCGGCCGCGCATAGCGCCGACATGGTCCGGCGCCACTACTTCTCTCACATCACCCCGGGCGGCCTCGCGCCGCGCCAGCGCGTCAGCCGCACCGGCTACCTGCGCAAGAGCAGAGCCGGCGCTGTGAACGAGACGCTCGCGATCGGCGACGGCGACCTCAGTACGCCGAGCTCCCTCGTGCGGCTGCTGATGCAGGACCTGCCGCACCGCAGGATCGTGCTGGGGCGCAGCTTCCGAGACGTCGGTCTCGGGCTCGTCCTCGGCTATCCGATCGGCGGCGCGTCAGCCGGCGGCGTGACGCTCACGGTCGACTACGGCCACCGCTGAGCGACCGCCGGCGTGACCGGCCGCCGAGGCATCTGCGACGACGTGCGCGCCTCGTGCGCGCGGATCGCAGCCCAAGCCGAGGACTCGCCGACCGCTTCCGCGCGCTCGGCGCCTGGGCGACGACCGAGCTGCGCACGATGCGTAGCGAAGAGCTGGCAGACATCTTCGGGCAGCGTCGCGACCACGAGCTGATCGCGCTCTACGCCCAGGCCTTGCGTGCGCTCGGGCGATTCCTCGGGCAGCGTGACGCACTGGGGCTGGCGCTTGCGGCATGGGGATCGGCGCAACGGCTGACCGCACAACTGGCCGGCGGCATGACGATGTTCGCCGACCACGGCTTCTACAAGCGCGCCCAGATCGTGCCGGCGAACCTCGCGCTCGCCGGCATCGTGCGCTTCAGGGATCTCGACCGCTTGACGATCTTCGCCGACAACCTCGTCCCCCACGTGCTGCGCTGCGACGGCGTGCTGCGCTACGACGACCGCCTTGCGACTCACATCGACGCGGGCCGCACCACTAGATGCGACTGCGGGTCGCGCTCGGTCAGCCGCCGGCGGGGCTGGGACCCTGAGCGGGACGCAGGGGGCGCACGTCGGCGACCTTCGTGCGCTTGGAGCCCGACAGCTCGGCGACCTCGCGCTCGAGCTCGAGGATGCGGGCGGAAAGGCGCGCGATCGCATCGGCGATCGGATCGGGCAGGTGCAGCCAGTCGGTGTCCGGTCCCTCGGGACGCTTGCCCTCGACGCGCACCGGATGTCCCGGATTGCCGACGACCGTCGTGTTCGGCGGCACGTCGTGGATCACGACGGAGTTGGCGCCGATCTTCGCGCCATGGCCGACGGTGATCGCACCGAGCAGCTTCGCGCCGGCGCCGACCGTGACGTTGTCCTCGACCGTCGGATGGCGTTTGCCGGTCTGAAAGCCAGTGCCACCGAGCGTCACGCCCTGGTAAAGCGTGACGTCGTCGCCGATCTGCGCCGTCTCGCCGATGACGACGCCGGCACCGTGATCGATGAAGAACCCATGCCCGACCTGCGCCGCGGGATGGATCTCGATGCCTGTCCACGTGCGGGCGACCATCGAGACGGCGCGTGGCACGACGGGGACCCCCACCTCGTGTAGCCCGTGAGCAACGCGATGCGCGAGCACCGCCTGCACCCCGGGCCACGTACTGAGGATCTCGCCGCTGCCGGCACCTCGGGCCGCGGGGTCGCGTGCGTGGGCCGCTGCGACGTCACGGCGAACCTCGCCGATGATGCCGGTCAGCGTGCGCAATCCGAGCATTCCGCACAGCGTACTCGTGCCCGCAACCCTTCAAATCCGGCGCAAATTGTGGAGAATCGCGGCTCCGCAGCGCGCTACTGCGGAGCAAAGAACGGCGTCGACACGTAGCGCTCACCGGAGTCCGGGAGCACGACGGCGATCCGCTTGCCCTTCGATGCTGGACGGCGCCCGATCTCGATCGCCGCGGCCAGCGCCGCACCGCCGGAGATCCCGACGAGCACGCCCTCGTGACGAGCGACCTGGCGGGCGGTCTCGATCGCGCTCTCGTCGCCGATCGGGATGACCTCGTCGATGATCGTCCGGTTCAGCACGGGCGGCACGAAGCCGGCACCGATCCCCTGGATCTTGTGCGGGCCAGGCAGCCGGCCGGAGAGGACCGCAGAGCTTGCCGGCTCGACCGCCACGATCGTGATCGCCGGGTTGCGTGCCTTGAGCACCTCGCCCGCGCCCGTGATCGTCCCGCCGGTGCCGACGCCGCACACGAGCACGTCGATCTTGCCGTCCAGCGCCTCCCAGAGCTCAGGGCCGGTCGTCCGGCGATGGGCTTCAGGATTCGCGGGGTTGGAGAACTGGTCGGGCAGGAAGACGTCGGGCTCGGTCGCCATCGCGCGCGCCGCCGCGACGGCCTCGTTCATTCCGCCCAGCGATTCCGTGATCTCGACGCGCGCGCCGTAGAGCCGCAGCAGCCCCTCGCGCTCGCGGCTCATCCCTTGCGGGAGCGTGAGCACGAGGTCGTAGCCCTTGGCGGCGCAGACGAACGCAAGCGCGATCCCCGTGTTGCCCGACGTCGCTTCGACGATCGTCGTGCGACCCGGCTCGATCAGCCCGTCGCCCTCGGCCGCCTCGATCATCGCAACGCCGATCCGGTCCTTGACGCTGCCGCCCGGATTGAACGACTCGAGCTTGCCGAACAGGCGCACGCCGGGCGGTGCGATTCGGGTCAGCTCGATGATCGGCGTCCCGCCCACATAGTCGGCAATGCTGACCGGGATTCTCGACATGCCACAACGGTACCCCGCCGAGCGCAAGCGTGGGTGCCGATCGTCGCAATCGATCACTCAGGCTGCGCCGCCGCCGAGCCGGCGCTCCATCTTCTCCGCCTCGCGATATTGGCCGCGCAGGCGGTACATGCCGACGCCCCATTGGGAATCCATCAGCTGATCGAGGCACCACACACGCGGTGATCCGCACGCCATGAGGCGGCCCGTCTCGCGCATGATGTCGTCTGACCACTGCGTCTCGGCAAGTGGCCCGAGGACGATCGCGCACATGACCTCGTGGCGCGCGATCCGGGTCATCCGGTCGGGTCCGAGCATCGGGTCGTGGTACAGCTCGGTGCCCTGCATGAGGACGGCGTGCAACGGCTGGTTGTGGCCGCGACCGACGATCGCGATCCAGCGCTGGAGGTATCCCGGCGCGAAGTCGTACGTCGCCATCGTGTAGCCGCGGCGCCGCATCCAGCGACTCCAGTCCGACCAGAAGGTCGCGGCGTCGGCGAGACCGGAGATCTCCGGCGTCGACTCGTAGCTCAACCCGAGATAGCTCGCGACGACAGCGCGCATGCAGTCGCATGGACCCCGCTGATGCACCAGCGCGTCGTCACTACGAGGCTGCGTCCTCACGTGCGGCGGCCAGCACCGGAACCGACGTCGGTCGTCATTGTCGTGGCAATCGGCATCGCGCTTCCCCTCCGTATCGTCCGCGGTTCAGAGGAGAAATTCAATCATTCGCGCCGGCCGACGCGCGTGCTCGCGGGCGTCCGTGTCGCTGCCGGCGGATGCCGGCAGCGACAACAGGACTGATCGGGGTGCCGGGCTGGGGCCCTGCCCGATCCGATCTCGTGACTAGAGGTTGACGAACGCCTTGATCGTCAGGTTCACGTCGGGCAGCACGACCGACTCGAGCACGCCGTGGACGACGCATGCAACGGTCTCGCCGACGAACCCGACGGCGATGCCGACCTTCTTCAGCGTCTTCCTCACGAGGCTGTTCACGAACGCGTGGCAGGTGAACGTGCCGTCGACGTTGGTCGTGGAGATGCAGAGCACGTCGCCGCCGTTGATGCGCACCTTGATCTTGTGATGCGACAGGTCGACGGTTGCGTTCGGGACGACTGCGCTGATCACACCGTGCACCGTCACGTATGTGCCGAGCAGCGTGTCCTGCAGCCCGACTGTCGAGACGTTGACCTTGACCTTCGCCTTCACCGTCGCGGCTGAAGCCGGCGAGCTGAAGGCCAGCATCGAGGCCAGCAGCGCGGCGCACAACGCGAAGCCCTTGAGCAGGCGCGCGGGACGCGCAGAGACTGCGGAAACTGACATGAGTACCCCTCTTGGATTGATGAACGCATGAGCCAACTCGCGTGGCGACCGACGGCCGTCACGCTCCCGACACGGTTGACGAGCCCCCCGCCTACCGCCGTCCTCTCGCGGCATGGATGGCGTCGCAACGCATCCGGCGCTGCACGACGTTCATGACCTAGAGCGTGCCCACCGTACACCTGCGAGCGGCGCCCGCGCTACATACGATCGAGCTGGCTACGCGCCCGGATGCGTGGGTCATCCACGTAGCTCTTCCACCTCGGCAAACGCCGATGATGCCTATGCGCCAGCATGGCCTATGGCGGTGATGCAAACGCACCGTGTAGGGCCGGCCTCGCGGGCACCGGTGCCATCGGAGTGACTGGCGGTGGCCCCTCGCCATGAAGCCCGGTTCACCAGACCCTGTGTCGCTACGCGGGTTCTAGATGTGGTACATCGAGACGCCCGCGGCGCGGGTCTCGCGCTCGACGATGTCGGCGATCGTCGTCGCAGCGAGAACGGCGCGGGCTGCGCTCGCGGCCTCCGCGAAGATGCCGAACGCGTCGCGGCCGAGCGGGCCTTCGAGCAGCTCGACGACCTCGAGCACCGTGATCTCACCCGGGGGCCTGGCGAACGTGTAGCCACCCTTGACGCCGCGCTGGGACTTCAGGATGCCAGCACGCCGCAGCGTTGCGAACAGCTGCTCGAGGAACTGGACCGGGATGTCGCGGCGGCGCGCGAGCTCCCCGATCGGGACCGGGCCGTCGCCGCCGGAGCGTCCGAGCTCGGCCAGCGCCTGCAGCGCGTAGGGCGACTTCGTCGTGATCGAGATCATCGAGTGGGACCGGCGGTCGGAGGCAGATGGCTCACTACGCTCAGCCTATGGGACCGGTCAGCCGTTATGCACCACCGCTCGCCGTCATGACCGCGATCTTCGCGCTCTCGGCGACGCCTGACCTGAGCTCTGGCACGAGCTGGGACCTCGAGCTGCGGAAGCTCGCGCACGTCGCGATCTACGGCGCCCTCTGGCTCGCGGTCGCGCGCGCGGCCGATTGGCGCCGCCCCGTGCTGGCCACGGTGATCGCGGTGCTCTACGCCGTCACCGACGAGTACCACCAGACGTTCGTGCACGGCCGGCACGGCAGCCCAGTCGACGTCGCGATCGACGCGATCGGGATGAGCCTGGCCGCGCTCTCGTGCGTGCCTGCCGCGCGCCGGCGAGGGCGGCCGGGACCGCCCTGGCCGCTGCGAACGGCTGGCTCTACAGCCAGCCGCGCTCGGTAGCCATCAGCACGGCCTGCGCGCGATCGACCGCGCCGAGCTTGCCGTAGATGTTGTGCAGGTGCGTGCGCACCGTCGAGGTCGACAGCGACAGCTCGGCGGCGATCTGCTTGTAGACCTTGCCCTCGGCGAGCCGCTTGAGCACCTCGACCTCGCGCCCCGACAGCGGGCACGGATCGATCTGGCGCGGGCGGCCGGTCGTCGGGTACGGCAGGTCGTACATGACGGCGCGCAGCTCGCTCGGACCGAGCCCGATCGAGCGCGCGACCTTCAGCAGCGCATTCGGCGAGATCTGGTCGCCCTGGGCGTAGTGCGCGAGCATGTCGGCGAGGCGCACGAACGCGGCCTCGCCGGTCGCGTCCTCTGCGTGATGGCGCTCGATCGCGGACGCGATCGCGCCGGGCAGGCCCCAGCGGCGAGCGAGGACGCCGCCGACGAGTGCGTGGTCGACGCCGAGGTCGCGGCGCTCGCGGTGCACCCGCTCCTCGGGCGTGCGGGCGTCGCCGTGCACCTGCTCCGGGTAGCCGGGGTAGGCATGCGTCAGGACGAGCTTGCCGATGTCATGCAGGAGCGACGTGACCATCAAGCGGTCGCGGTGCTCGTAGCCGACCTCGTGAGCAAGGCGATCGGCGGCGCGCTGCGTGGCGACACCGTGCAGGCGAAAGCGCTCCGGAGCGTTGTCCCAGACCGACGAGCGCTCGAAGAAGTCAAACGTGCGAGCGCGCGTGGCGAGCGCCTGCACCGACTCGGGCGACAGCACCTCGACGGCCTGCACGACGGACTCGATGCGGCCGCGACGACCGTCGTCGAGCTGGTTGGCCATCCGCAGCACGCTGATGACGAGCGCGATGTCCGACTCGACGGTCGACACGATGTCGGCCGGCGAGATGCGCTCGGCGTTGACCAGTCGCAGCAGGCGGTTGCGCGACTCCGCAAGCGCCGGGAAGCCCTCGAGCGCCTCGAACGCAGCGGTGAGCCGGCGGCCGTGGCCTTCGTTGTGATGACGCTGACCAGCGGCGCTGCCGGTCTCTGCTGAACGGACGGACGTCCTGATCATTCGGCTGTCCCTGCTTTCCAATCGGGATCGTTGTGGCACTCCCCGTATCGGCAGCCATAGACAAATGGTTGAGACCCAGTTCGAATCGTCCTTACGTCCGCAGCGCAGCGTCGATCCGGGCCAGCGACTCCTCCCGACCGAGGACGGTCAGCGTCTCGAAGATGCCGGGTGAGATCGCGCTGCCGGCGAGCGCCACGCGGATCGGCTGGAAGACCTGCTTCGGCTTGACCGCACGCGCGCCGATCACGCTCTCGAGCGCCTCCTGCACTGTCTCGAGCGTGAACGGATCGACGGCATCGAGCGCTGCCCGCACATCGGCGAGCGCGCCACGGCCGGACTCGTCGAGCCACTTCTCGCGCGCCGATGGATCGTCGGCCGGACCATCGAGGATGAACCCCGCCAAGGGCCAGAAGTCGGCCAGCGTCTGGATCTTCTCGCGCGAGATCGCCACGGCGCCGGCCAGACCCTCGCGGCCCGTGTACGTCTCGAGGCGCCTCGTCAGCTCGTCAACCGGCAGCTCGCGTAGGTAGCGCCCGTTCAGCCAGCGCAGCTTGCGCTCGTCGAACTGCGCCGGGTTGCGCGAGACGCGATCGAGGCTGAAACGCTCGACGAGTTGCGGCGTGGAGATGATCGTCTCATCGTCGGCATCTCCCCAGCCGAGCAGCGCGAGGTAGTTGCGGACCGCCTCGGGCAGGAAGCCGGCGTCGCGCAGGTCCTGCACTGAGGCGGCGCCATGGCGCTTGGAGAGCTTCTTGCCATCGGGTCCGTGCAGCAGCGGCAGGTGCGCGTAGACGGGCTGCGGCGCGCCCGCGCCGATCCCCGATGCAGCCGCCGCCTCGAGGACGAGCAGCTGCTTGGGCGTGTTGGAGAGATGGTCCTCGCCGCGGATGACGTGCGTGATGCCGGCATCGAGGTCGTCGACGGCGACCGCGAAGTTGTAAAGCACGCTGTCGTCGGCGCGTGCGATGACCGGGTCGTCGAGGTGCATATGGGCGAACGTCGTGTCGCCGCGAATGACGTCGTGCACGACCGTCGCGCCATCGTCGGGGACATGCAATCGGACGGCGCCCTCGCCCTCCTCCGTGCCGCGAAACCCGCGCTCCGCGCCATGCTGCGCCTTATAGGCCTTGACGTCGTCGCCCGTCGCGCTCGAGCGGTACGCATGGCCCGACGCGAGCAGCAGTCCGAGCACCTCCTGATGGCGCTCGGTCCGCGCGAGCTGGCTGATCGGGCCCTCGTCGTAGTCGATCTCGAGCCACTCCAGCGCCTCGAGGATATGCGCGACGTTCGCGTCCGTGGAGCGCTCGCGGTCGGTATCTTCGATCCGCAGCACGAGGGTCCCGCCGGCACCCCGGGCGAGCAGCCAGTTGTACAGCGCGGTGCGCGCGCCGCCGATGTGCAGCGCGCCGGTCGGCGAAGGAGCAAAGCGAACTCTCATGACTGCCGACCACACTACGAGATGCTGATCGGAGCCCATGTCTCGCCCGCGGGCGGGCCGGCGAAGGCCATCGCCCGCGGCATCGAGCGCGGCGCCCAGGCGATCCAGATCTTCAACCAGAACCCGCGTGGCTGGAAGCCACGCGACTACTCCGACGAGGAGGTCTCAGCGTTTCGCGAAGCGATGGCGGACTCCGACGTCGACGCGCTGCTGATCCACGCCGTCTACCTGCTCAACTGCGCCTCCGAAGACGAGACGATCCGGGCCAACACGCTGCGCTCGCTGACCGCCTCGCTGCAGGCCGGCGCGACGCTCGGGGCGCATGCCGTCGTCCTGCATGCCGGGTCCGCGAAGACCGGCGACGTCGGCAAAGCGATCACGCGTGCCGGCACGGTCATCGCCGAGGCGCTCGCGCAGAGCGACGGCTGCGCGCTGCACCTCGAGAACACGGCCGGCTCCGGCGGCACGCTCGGGCGCTCGTTCGCGGAGCTCGGAGCCCTGATCGAGGCGGCCGGCGGCGACGAGCGGCTCGGCCTCTGCCTGGACTCCTGCCACCTGCTTGCCTCCGGCCACGAGATCCGCAGCGCCGACGCGCTCGCGGCCGTGCTCGACGAGTGCGCCGCCGAGGTCGGCATCGAGCGGCTCGGGTCGCTGCACCTCAACGACTCACAGACCCCGCTCGGCTCGAACGTCGATCGTCACGCGAACGTCGGCGCCGGCGAGCTCGGCGAGGACGGCTGTGCCGTGTTTCTCTCCGAGCCCCGCTTCCAGGACCTCCCGCTCGTGCTCGAGACGCCGGGTCCGAACCGGACCGGACCGACGAGCGAGGAGATCGCGCTCACGCGCGAGCTGCGGGCGCGTGGCCTGCGCGAGCGCGGCCTCGCCTGACGGCTGCCGCGTCGGCTGACGGCGAGCCCGTGAAGCGAGTTCAGACGGCGAGCGCCGCCGGCCCGAGCACCTGCTCGAGCTCGGCCCGCAGCGTCGGCGTCGGCGCGACCTTGTAGAGCGGCCCGAGCTTCAGCGTCCGCGGATCGCCCGATTGCATCTGCACCTCAACATGGACCTCGGACTCGCCCGGGTAGTTCGCGAGCAGGCTCTTGAGATCGTCGATCACCGTCGCCGGCAGGTCGGCGGTCTCGAGGCGAACGCGGAGCGGCGTCGGGCCGATCCGGCGCATCACGGCCGTCGTCTTGGCCTGCTCGATCTCCTCGTCGCTCGGCTCGAAGAGCTCGACGGTCTGCACGACGAGGCACGTCTTGTCGGCGTCCTTGTGATCGACGCGACCACGAACGAGCACAACGGAGTCGACGCCGAGCGCGCCCTCGTACTCCGCGAGCGCCTTGCCGAAGATGAGGATCTCGACGGAGCCCTCGAGATCGTCGAGCGTCGCGAACATCATGTGCTCGCCGTTGCGCGTGCGGATCTTCTTCGCGGCGGTGATGATCCCGCCCGCGTTCACCCAGTCCTTGTCCTTGCGGCCGTGAAGCTCGCTGAGCGAGCAGTCGACGCGCTGGCGCAGCGCCTCGCGCACGGGCTTGAGCGGATGCGTCGAGATGAAGAGCCCGATCGCCTCCTTCTCGATCGCGAGCATCTCGGGCTGCTCGAACTCGTCCGTCGGGATCGGCGGGTGCTGTGGGGCGGCGAACGCCGCGGCAGCGCTCGAGCCGTTCGCGTCCCCTCCGCCCCAGTCGAAGCCGTCGAAGATGGATCCCTGTCCGATCTCGGCGTCCTGCTGGACCTTCTGACCTGCGCCCTGCGCCTGCTCGAGCACGCTGAGCATGCCCTTGCGTGTGGCGCCCGTCGAGCCGAACGCGCCGCATTTGATGAGCGCCTCGATCGCCTTCTTGTTCACCGTGCGCGCATCGACGCGGGCGCAGAAGTCCCACAGCGAGCTGAAGCTCCCGCCCTCCTCTCGCGCGGCCTTGATCGCCTCGACCGCCGCGTAACCGACGCCCTTGACGGCATCGAGGCCGAAGCGGATGTTGCCGTCGCTGACGACGAAGTCGTGATCGGAGACGTTGACGTCCGGCGGCAGGATCTCGATGCCCATCTGCTCGGCCTGCGTGGCGAAGAACGGGACCTTGTCCTTTGTCGACATGACCGAACTGATCAGCGCGGCCATGTACTCCGCCGGGTAGTTGGCCTTCAGCCAGGCAGTGCGATAGGCGATCAGCCCGTAACAGGCGGCGTGGGACTTGTTGAACGAGTAGTCGGCGGACTTCTCGTTCGTGACCCATAGCTGCTCCGTCACGGCCGGGCTCGTGCCCGACGCCTGGCAACCGCGGAAGAACTCCGGCTTGAGCTTCGCCATCGCCTCGCGGTTCTTCTTGCCGATCGCCTTGCGCAGGTCGTCCGCCTTCGCGCCGCTGAAGCCCGCAATCGTCTTGGCGATCTGCATCGCCTGCTCCTGGTAGAGGATGACGCCCTTCGTCGTCTCGGTGATCGGCCGCAGGCGCTCGTCGGGGAACTCGATCGTCTCGGGGTTGCGCTTGCCGCGCGCATACGTCGGGATCTGATCCATCGCGCCCGGGCGGTACAGCGCGTTGAGCGCGACGAGGTCGTCGAACTCCGTCGGGCGGACGTTGCGCAGCGCCTTCTGCATGCCCTCGGACTCGAACTGGAAGACGCCGATCGAGTCGCCCGCGGCGAGCATGTCGTACGTCTTCTGGTCGTCGAGCGGCAGCGTCGCCATGTCGGGCCGCACGCCCGTCGAGCGCTCGATGATGTCGAGCGCGTCCTCGATGACGTCGAGGTTGCGCAGTCCGAGGAAGTCCATCTTCAGCAGGCCGAGCTGCTCGACGGGCTTCATCGAGAACTGCGTGACGATGTTGAAGATCTTGTTGCCGTCGGCGTCGACCTGGTTGGAGTCGGCGAGCTGCAGCGGGACGATGTCGGTCAGCGGGCCTTCGGCGATCACGACGGCTGCGGCGTGGATCGAGGAGTTGCGCACGATCCCCTCGAGACCCTTGGCGACATCGATGATCTGCTTGGCGATCGGGTCGGAGTCGTAGGCCTTGCGCAGCTCCTGCCCCGGCTGCAGGCAGTCTTCGAACGACGGCGACCGGCCCATGATCGGGTCCGGGATCATCTTCGCGAGCTTGTCCCCGACGCCATAGTCGTGCTCGAGCACACGGGCGGCGTCGCGGGTGGCCGCGCGCGGGAACATCTTGCCGAAGGTGACGATCTGCGCGACCGACTCGCGGCCGTACTTGTCGACGACGTAGCGCATGACCTGCGCCCGGCCGCGGACGGAGAAGTCAATGTCGATATCCGGCATCGAGACGCGCTCGGGGTTGAGGAAGCGTTCGAAGAGCAGGTCATAGCGCAGTGGATCGACATCGGTGATCTGCAGGCAGTACGCGACGATCGATCCCGCCGCCGAGCCGCGACCCGGTCCGACCGCGATGCTGTTGGCCTTCGCGTACGCGATGAAGTCCCAGACGATGAGGAAGTACGCGTCAAAGCCCATCCGATGGATGACCTCGAGCTCCATCTCCATGCGCTCGCGCGCCTCCGCCGGCGGGGGATCGCCATAGCGCGCCCGGAGACCCTCCTCGACGCGGGCACGCAGGTAGTCGGCCTCCGGCTCACCGCCGGGCGTGGGGTACGCCGGGATCAGCTGCTTGTCGAGCTCGATCTCGACGTTGCAGCGCTCGGCGATCTCGAGCGTCGAGGCGATCGCCTCGGGCCAGAGCGCGAACGACTCCTCCATCTCGGCGTTGGACTTCAGGAAGAACTCGTTCGTGTCGAACGTCATCTTCGGCGCCTTGAGCGTCGATTTCGTCTGCACGCACAGCAGCGCGGTGTGGTGGTGGTAGTCCTCCTTGCGCAGGTAGTGCACGTCGGCTGTCCCGACGAGCGGCCGGCCGAGCTCACGGGCGATCTTCACGATCCCCTCGTTCGCCTGGTCCTGCTCGGGCAGGCCGTTGCGCTGCACCTCGAAGTAGACGTCCTCGGCCCCGAAGACCTGCAGCAGGTCGTCGGCGTGCGCGCGCGCCTCCTGCTCGCGACCGGAGATCAGGCGCTGGCAGAAGCGCGAGGCCAGGCAGCCGGTCAGGGCGATGATCCCCTCGGCATGGCGCGAGATCACATCGAGGTCGATCGTCGGCTTGCCGCGGTTGAGGCCCTTGAGGAAGCCCGCGCTCGAGAGCTTGACCAGGTTGCGATAGCCCTGATCGGTCGCCGCGATCAGCGTGAGGTGGTTGTGCTCGTGGCGCCCGCGCGCGGTCTGGTTGTCGACGAGGTAGATCTCACAGCCGAGGATCGGCTTGATGCCGTGCTTGCGAGCCGCCTGGAAGTGCTCGATCGCGCCGTTCATGACGCCGTGATCGGTCAGGCCGAGGGCGGGCTGCTCGAACGCCGCGGCACGCTTTGCGAGGGCCTCGATCTTGCACGCCCCGTCGAGCAGCGAGTACTCGGAATGGACGTGCAGATGGGCGCAGGCAGGAGACGTCACGGGTCCCCACAATAGGCTCCGGACCAGACGGCCCCGTATGCCGCGGGCGCGTCATTCCTGCACGTTGCGGACACGAATGCGGCAGAGCGCGTACCCGCGTGCACGCACGGCTCGCGTCAGCCGAACGTGATGCCGCGCGAAGCGCGCATCACGACCGTCTCGGCGCCGTCGCGTCCTCGTGATCAGTCGCCGCGGCGGGCCGCGACGACTGCGCCTGCGCCGACAAGGCCGACGGCAAGGGCGCCGATCGAAACGGTGCGGCGCGATGGCATCGCCTGCGTTACGCGTCGGCGGGCATACCAGCGCGCGCCGTGCCAGACGACGAATCCAAGCATCTTGTATCCCATAAAAGCGATGCTACCCAGACCGTCGGCCTATGACGCGTCATCGACGGCGGACGCCTCGGCCCGCAGCCGATGGGCCATCCGCGACTGCAAGGACCACAGCTCGATGAAGCCCGGCGAAGCCTGCTGCGAGAAGAGGCCGCCGGACTCGCCGAAGGAGGCGAGCGCCTGGTCATAGACGGCATTCGGCGAGGAGCGCGTCACGACGCGCGCCGAGCCCTTGTAGAGCTTGACGCCGATCGTGCCGGTCACCTGCTCGTTGACGCGCTCCATGAACGCATCGAGGTCGCCGCGCAGCGGCTCCCACCACAGCCCCGCATAGACGAGATACGCCCACTGGCGCTCGAGGGTCGGCTTGAACTGGTTCTGGTGGATCGTGCCGACGAGCTTCTCGAGCTCCTGGTGGGCGAGCAGGACGATCGCCGCCGCGGGCACCTCGTAGATGTCGCGCACCTTCAGCCCGACGATGCGGTCCTCGATGTGGTCGACGATCCCGACGCCGTGGCGGCAGCCGAGCTCGGCCGCGCGATCCAGCAGCGCGACGAGGTCCATCCGCTCGCCGTCGATCGCGACGGGCATGCCGCGCTCGAAGCTCACCTGCACCGTCTGCGGCTCGTCGGGCGCGCGCTCGGGCGGCGTGACGAGCTGGAAGACGTCGTCGTCGGGCGCGTGCATGAGGTCCTCGATCCAGCGTCCCTCCGACGAGCGGCCCCAGAGGTTGTCGTCGATCGAGTACGGCGCGACCTCGGTCCCGCCCTTGACGGGGATACCGTGCCTGCGGGCGTACTCGATCTCCTCGTCGCGACCCATCTGCCAGCCGCGCACCGGCGCGATGACCTTGAGCTCGGGCGCCAGCGTCGCGATCGTCGCCTCGATGCGCACCTGGTCGTTGCCCTTGCCGGTGCAGCCGTGGGCGATCGTGTCGCAGCCGGCCTTGCGGGCGTACTCGACGGCGAGCTTGGCGATCAGCGGCCGCCCGAGTGCGGTGAAGAGCGGATAGCCGCCGCCGTACAGCGCGTTGGCCTTGATCGCCGGCAGGACGAAGTCGTGCGCGAACTCCTCGCGGGCATCGACGGTGAAGCACTCGACCGCGCCGATCTGGCGCGCCTTGCCCTCGATCACATCGTAGTCCTCGCCGGGCTGGCCGAGGTTGACGGTCAGCGTCACGACCTCGGCCTCGTACTCGTCGGCGATCCACTTGAGCATGACGCTCGTGTCGAGGCCGCCGGAGTACAGCAGCAGGACGCGGCCCACCTCGCTCGGCTCGGCGAGGTAGGAGGCGGTGCGGGTGTGCGGGGTCTGTTCGGTCGTCTCGGCCATATCGAGCGTGGAAGCCTACGACCTACGCGGTCGCGAGCAGCGCGCGCAGGCGCGCGAGGGCGTCGTCGGCCTCTGCCTCGCCGATCGTCAGGGGCGGAAGCAGCCGCAGCGTCGCCGGCCCGGTCGCGTTGAGCACGAGCCGCTGCTCGAGCAGCGCGCGGCGCACGAGCTCGGGGGCCGGTGGGCCGGGTCCGATCTCCAGGTCGCAGGCGAGCATCAGTCCGCGGCCGCGGACCTCGACGACGCCGGGCAGCGCAGCGAGTCCCCCGACTAGCCGCGCACCGATCGCGCGCACTCGCTCGAGCAATGCCGCGTCCGTGACCACATCGAGCACGGCATGGGCGGCCGCGCAGGCCACGGGCCCGCCGGCGAACGTCGAGCCGTGGTCACCGGGCTCGAAGACGTCGGCGTACTTTGGCGAGCAGACGAGCGCGCCGATCGGCAGGCCGCCGCCGAGCGCCTTTGCGAGCGTCATGAGGTCGGGAACGACGCCCGAGTCCTCGTACGCCCATAGCGTGCCCGTGCGCCCGAGGCCGCACTGCACCTCGTCGAAGATCAGCGCTGCGCCATGCTCGTCGCAGGCAGCCCGGGCTGCCTGCAGCAGCTCGTCGTCGAGTACCCAGACACCGCTCTCGCCCTGGACCGGCTCAAGAATGACCGCGGCGGTGCGCTCGTCGACAATCCCGGCCACGGCGTCTGCCGTCGGCGAAACCGCCACGAAGCCGGGCACGAGTGGCGCAAACGGCGCCTGCTTTGCCTCCTGCGGCGTGGCCGACAACGAGCCGTAGGTCCGTCCGTGGAAGCCGCGCTGCACGGATACGATCGTGCCCTGCGGCTTGGCCTTGCGGGCGAGCTTCAGCGCCGCCTCGTTGGCCTCCGTGCCGGAGTTCGCGAAGTGGACCTTGCCGCCGAGCGAGGACTCGGAGAGACGCTTGGCCAGCGCCATGCCGGGCTCGGTGTAGAAGAGGTTGCCGACGTGCAGCAGTCGCGCCGCCTGCTCCTGGATCGCCGCCACGACCGCAGGGTGGGAGTGGCCGAGCGAGGTCACCGCGAGGCCTGTCTGGAAGTCCAGGTATTCGTTGCCCTCGTCGTCCCACAGACGCGCGCCCTCGCCGCGCACGAACTGCACCGGCTGGCGCGCGTAGGCCGGCACGACGTGCTCGCGCTCGAGCTCCTGCAGCTCTTGCAGGCTCATGCCGCCGGCCCGATCTTCGTGCCGCTGCCGGCGTCCGTGAAGAGCTCCAGCAGCAGCGAGTGGGCTACGCGCCCGTCGACGATGTGCGCAGCCCGAACCCCGCCGTGAATCGCGTCCACGCAGGCCTGCAGCTTTGGTCGCATGCCGCCGCTGATGTCGGCCAGCGCAGCCTCGACCTCGTCGGCGCGGGCCTGCGTGATCCGCGAGTCCGGATCCTTGGGGTCCCTCAGCCAGCCCGCCACGTCGGTCAGGAAGACGATCTTGTACGCACCGACCTCGCGCGCGATCGCGCCCGCCGCTTCGTCGGCGTTGATGTTGTACGAGTGCCCGGCCGCATCGGCGCCGACGGAGGCGATCACCGGGATGTAGTCCTGCGCGATGTGATGCAGGACGTCGGCGTTGACGCGCTCGATGCGCCCGACGAAGCCGATGTCCTCACCCGACGGCGAGGCCTGACGCTCGACGCGCAGCAGGCGGCCGTCGTCGCCGCAGAGCCCGACGGCCGGCTGCCCGTGGCGCCCGAGGCGCAGCACGATGTCCTTGTTGACCTTGCCGACGAGGACCATCTTCACGACCTCGACCGTCGCCTCGTCGCTGACCCGCAGCCCGTCGACGAATTCGACCGGCATCTCGAGGCGCCTCATGTACGACGTGATGTCCGGGCCGCCGCCGTGCACGACGACGGGGTTCATGCCGACGTACTTCAGCAGCACGACGTCGCGCGCGAACTCCTCGACGAGCTCGGGGTCGGTCATCGCCGCTCCGCCGTACTTGATGACGATCGTGCGCCCATGGAACTCCCGGATGTACGGGAGTGCCTCGAGCAGGGTTCCGACGTCTCTCACCGCGTCCACCTCATGTCGTGTACTCCGCGTTGATCGTCACGTACTCGTGGCTGAGGTCCGAGAAGACGACCTCGC
Organism: Solirubrobacteraceae bacterium; assembly: GCA_036271655.1. GTDB lineage: Bacteria > Actinomycetota > Thermoleophilia > Solirubrobacterales > Solirubrobacteraceae > CADCVQ01. The sequence goes on along the minus strand of DATBAE010000011.1, from coordinate 28,501 downwards.
TCTCGGCCCCCTCCGGGTGGGCGGAACCGAGTCTGACCTCGTACTCGATCTCGGTGCCGCTCGCCGCCTCCTGCAGCGCGCCCGCATCATGAGCGACGGCGACGCCGCCCACGCAGACCGTGATGCCCTCGATTGCGATGTCGACCGCGAGCGGAGCCGTCCCCGGCAGCGCCTGGCCGACGGCCTGCGCGATCCGGCCCCAGTTCGGGTCCGCGCCGTGCAGCGCGGTCTTGACGAGCGGGGAGTTGGCGATCGCCCGGGCGCAGCGCTCGGTGATGTCCTGCTGACCGCCACGGACGATGACACGGCCGATCCGCCGCGCGCCCTCGCCGTCGCGCACGATCAGGATCGCGAGCTGGCGCAGCAGCGCGTCGAGCGCCTCGCCGAGGCGCAGCTCATCCTCGCTCTCCGGTGCCACCGTCACGCCGCTGGCACCCGAGCACATGAGGATCGCGGTGTCGTTCGTCGACAGCTGGCCGTCGACCGAGATGCGGTCGAACGAGCGCTTGACGCAGACGCCCAGCAGCAGCTCGGCCGTCTCGGGTGCGAGCACCGCATCGGTCTGCACGAAGCAGAGCATCGTCGCGAACGCGGGCTCGATCATGCCGGCGCCCTTGGCCTGTCCGCAGAGCCGCACGATGCCCGACGGCAGCGCGATCTCGAGCGTCGCACGCTTGGCGAACGCGTCGGTCGTGAGGATCGCGTCGTTGAGCGCGACGTCGCCGTCGGGATCCAGTGCGCTGGCGGCAGCGGCGATCCCGGCCTCGAGCCCGTCGGTCGGCAGCGGCACGCCGATGACCCCCGTCGAGGCGACGGCGACGCGCTCAGGCGCGAGGCCGAGCGCGCCGGCGGCGGCGCGCTGCATCTCGCGCGCGACGGCCATCCCGCCATCGCCGGTCGCCGCATTTGCGTTGCCGGAGTTCACGATCACGCCGGCGATCCCGTTCGGGACGGTCTCGTCGCGCGTCACGAGCACGGGCGGAGCGAGCACGCCGGAGCGCGTGAAGCGCGCCGCGCTCACCGGATCCGGGGCGTCGCAGACGAGCAGGCCGAGATCGATCGCGCCGCCCGCCTTGATCCCGGCGTGCGCGTTGGCCGCGCGAAAGCCGGCCGGCAACCCGCCCTCGAGCTCCGTGACGTGCGCCGGGCGATCCACCCAGCGCGAGTCGAAGAAGCCGTCGGCGCCCACGGCTACGGCTCGATCCCGAGCGTCTCGTCGAACGCGTACATGAGGTTGAGGTTCTGGATCGCCTGCGAGGCCGAGCCCTTCCAGAGGTTGTCGATCGCCGAGAAGACGAGCACCTTGCCCGTACGCGGATCGGCGCGTACGTGCAGCGCGCAGATGTTCGTGTCGCGCACGTCGCGCACCCCCGGCGGGACGGCGGACAGCTCGATGAACGGATGCGCCGCGCTCCACGCCCGGTAGACCGCATCGAGCTCGTCCTGATCGCACGGGCGGGTCGTCGTGACGTAGCACGAGACGAGCTCGCCCTGATCGATCGGCAGCAGGTGGGGCTGCACGGTGGCGGTCACGTGCGCGCCGAGCAGCGCGAGCTCCTGGTCGACCTCGGGCGCATGGCGATGGCCCGCGACGCCGTAGGCGACGACGTTCTCGTCGACCGTCACGAAATGCGTGCGCTGCGTCGCGGCACGCCCGGCGCCCGAGACGCCGGACTTCACGTCGACGACGACATCGGCGATCACGCCGGCACGCGCCAGTGGGGCGAGCGCAAGCAGCGTCGCGATCGGAAAGCAGCCCGGGTTGGCGACGAGGTCTGCGCCCGGCAACTCCTCGGCGTACAACTCGGATAGGCCGTAGACCCCGCAGCCGAACAGCTCCGGTGCGCCGTGCTCGCCGTACCAGGCGGCGTACGTGTCGCGGTCGCGCAGGCGGAAATCCGCGGACAGGTCGACGACGCGCACGCCACGCTCGCGCAGCCCCGCGACGACCGGCGCCGAGGCGCCGTGCGGGTAGGCGACGATCGCCGCGTCGACGTCGGCGTGGCGATCGAGGTCGAGCTCCTCGAGCACGGCATCGACGCGGTGGTGCGGATAGAGCTCGGTCAGCGGCCGGCCGGCGTCGCTGCGGCTCGTGATCGCGGCGAGCTCGAAGCGCGGGTGGCGGTCGATCAGCCGGGCCGCCAGGGCCCCCGTGTAGCCGGATGCGCCCGCGACGAGGACCTTCGGCGCGTCAGCCACGCAGCTCACCACCGAGCTCGCCGGCCAGCCGCGCGACGATCTTCTCGCGCACCGGCGCGACATCGGCATCGGTCAGCGTGCGGTCGCGGGCACGGAACGTCAACGCGATCGCCAGCGACGTACGACCGGCCGGGATCTGCTCGCCGCGATACACGTCGAAGACCTCGGCACCGGCGAGCAGCTTGCCGCCGGCGGCGCGCACCGCCGCCAGCACGGCGGCGGCGGGCACCGCGGACTCGACGACGATCGCGATGTCCTCGCGCAGCTCTGGAAACGAGGTCAGATCGTCATAGGCGGGCACGAGCCGCGCGTGCTCGATGACCGCTCCGAGATCGATCTCGAACGCGGCCACGCCGTCGAGATCCCACTCGCGAGCGACGAGTGGATGGACGTCGCCGACCCAGCCGACGACCTCGCCGGTCGGATCGGATCCGATCCGGACCGCGGCGCTGCGACCGGGATGCAGGAAGGGCTGGGCGGTGCTCTCATAGACGGCGTCCACACGCAGGGTGGCGAGCAGCGCCTCGAGGTACCCCTTCGCGACGAAGACGTCCCCCGCCACGAGCGCGGCGAGCGCGTGATGCTCGGCCGGTAGCGTGCCGGCGCCGGCGAGGTAGACGCGCCCCGATTCGAAGAAGCCGGTCGCGGCGCCCTGCCCCCGTGACGTGTTGTGCCGCGCGGTGTCGAGCAGCGACCCGAGCAGCGTCGTGCGCATCGCCGAGGCGTCCTCGCTCATCGGGTTGGAGATGACGACGTGCGCGCGACGGGGATCGTCGTCGGGCAGCCGCAGCTGCGCGTCGCGTGCCGTCGACTCGAAGCTCCAGCCGACGACCTCGAGCAGGCCACGGCCGACGAGCACATCCTCGGCGCGGCGGCGCAGCCGCTGCGCGGGCGTAAGCAGGCCGACGGCGCCGCGCCGCCGTGGCAGGGTCGCCGGCAGCTGGTCGTTGACGCCGTGCAGCCGCGCGACCTCCTCGACGAGGTCGGCCTCGCGCGTGATGTCGTTGCGCCTGAACGGCGGCACCGTCACGTCGAGGCCATCGGGACGCTCGGCCGTCTCGAAGCCCAGGCGCCCGAGGTGCAGCGCGCTCTCCGAGCGGGTGATGCCGACGCCGAGCAGCCCGACGACCCTCGCGTCGCGCAGCCGGATCGTCTGCGGCTCCGGGCCCGGCCCACCGATGTCGACCGTTCCGGGTACGAGCCGCGCACCGGTCAGCTCGAGCATCAGCTGTGTCGCTACGGCGAGCCCGTCGAGCGCCTGCTCGGGCGCGAGGCCCTTCTCGAAGCGCGCGCTCGCCTCGCTGCGCAGCCCGAGCTTCAGCGACGACGCGTGGATGTTCGCGGCGTCCCAGTTCGCCGCCTCCATCAGGACGCTCGTCGTGTCGGCCTGCACCTCGGAGCGATTGCCGCCCATCAGGCCTGCGATCGATGTCGGGCCGGCGGCGTCGGCGATCAGGCAGACGCCGGGGTCGGCGGTGCGGATCTGGTCGTCCAGCGTGACCACCTGCTCGCCTGCGGTCGCGCGGCGCACGACGAGCCGGCGTCCCTCGATCCGGTCCAGGTCGAAGGCGTGCATCGGCTGCCCGGTGAGCAGCATGACGTAGTTCGTGATGTCGACGACGTTGCTGATCGGGCGCTGTCCAGCGGCCATCAGGCGCGCCTTCAGCCACGGCGGCGACGGCGCAATCGTGACGTCGTGAAAGGCGCGGGCGGTGAAGCGCGGGCAGAGGTCCGTCGCCTCGACGGTGATGTCCACGCCGATCGCGGCATTGTCGTGATCGACATCGAACGACCCCGGATCGTCGGACCACGGCGGTGGCGCGAGCGCGGCGCCTGTCGCCGCGTGCGCCTCACGCGCGACGCCGTACACGCTGAGGCAGTCGGGCCGGTTCGGGGTGATCTCGAGCTCGAGCACGTCGGTCGAGATCGGCAGCACGCCCTCGAGCGGCTGGCCCGGTCGCAGGCCGTCGTCGAGCACCACGATGCCGTCGTGGTCCGTGCCGATCGCGAGCTCGTCCTCGGCGAGGATCATCCCTTCGGAGGCGACGCCGCGCAGCTTGGCCTTCTTGAGCTTCGTGCCGTCCGGCATGACGGAGCCTGGCCGCCCGACGGCAACGGTCTGCCCGGCGGCGACGTTCGGCGCGCCGCAGACGATCTGCACCCGCGCGCCGTCGCCGACGTCGACGACGCAGACGCGCAGCCGATCGGCATCGGCGTGCTGCTCGGCCGACAACACGCGCCCGACGACGAAGTGCTCGAGCCCGCGCACGCCATGGTGCTCGATCCGGTCAACCTCGGTGCCGGTCATCGCCAGGCGCGTCGCGAGCTCGCCAACCGGCATCTCCGGAGCGCAGTACTCGTTCAGCCAGCTGATCGGGACCTTCATCCGAACTGCTCCAAGAAGCGCGCGTCGTTGTCGTACAGCAGCCGCAGGTCGGGCACTCCGTGCTTGAGCATCGCAATCCGCTCGATGCCCATGCCGAACGCGAAGCCCTGCACGCGCTCGGCGTCATAACCATGCTCGGCGACGTAGCCGAACACGTTCGGGTCGACCATGCCCGAGCCGAGGATCTCGACCCAGCCGGTGTCCTTGCAGACGCGGCAGCGCTCGCCGCGGGGGCTGTGTGGCATGAAGCACGAGACGTCGACTTCGACCGACGGCTCGGTGAATGGGAAGAAGTGCGGTCGCAGGCGCACCTCCCGATCGGGGCCGAAGATCGCGCGGGCGAACGCAAGCAGCGTGCCCTTGAGGTCTGTGAGCGTGATGTCGACATCGACCGCGAGGCCTTCGATCTGGTGAAACTGCGGCGTGTGGGTCGCGTCGGAGTCGCGCCGGTAGACACGCCCCGGGACGATCACGTACAGCGGCGGCGGCTGGGCCTCCATTGCGCGGATCTGCATCGGGGACGTGTGCGTCCTCAGCACGACGTCGCCCGTCGCCGCGCCCCGATCGACGTAGAACGTGTCGAGCCTGTCGCGAGCAGGGTGCGTCGGGGCGTGATTGAGTGCGTCGAAGTTGTAGTAGACGGTCTCGACCTCCGGCCCTTCGGCGATCTTGAAGCCGAGGCCGAGGAAGACGTCCTCGATCTCGCGCCGCGTCGCGGTCAGCAGGTGCAGGTGGCCGACCGGCTGCGGCGGCGTTCCGGGCAGCGTGACGTCAACGACGTCGCTGAGCAGCCGCCGCTCGAGCTCGCCGCCGGCGAGCTGATCGCCGCGCGCACCGATCAGCGCCTCGAGCGCCTGACGAGCCTGGTTGGCCGCCTTGCCAGTCGGCCCGCGCTCGGCTGGCTCGAGCTGCGCGATCCCGCGCAGGACGTTTGGCAGCTCGGCCTTGCGACCGAGGTAGCGCACGCGCAGCTCTTCGAGCTCGGCGCTCGTGCCGGCGGCGCCGATCGCGCGCTCGGCTTCCTCGCGCAGCTCTGCGATGCGGGCGATCATGCGCGCGCCATCCTAGGGAGGCCGCGGGTGACCTCGTAGAGCGCAATCGTCGCGGCCATCGCGGCGTTCAGCGACTCGGTCTCGATCGGGATGTGCGCGACGCGGTCGCAGGCGGCCAGCACGTCGGCTGGCAGCCCGTCGCGCTCGGCACCCACGACGACGGTGGCGTCTGCCCCGACCGCGCGCGACAGGACCTCGCCGGCGTGGGCGGCGAGCGCGACGCGCTGACCGGGCAGCTCGTCGACGCTCGACACGCGCGCGAGCGGCATCGCGAAGAGTGCGCCCATCGACGCGCGCACGGCCTTCGGGCCGAAGGGATCGGCACAGCCGGGGCCGATCGCCACAGAAGCGGCCCCGAAGGCGAGCGCGGAACGCAGGATCGTGCCGACGTTGCCGGGGTCCCCCACGCCCCACAACGCGACGCACAACGGCCCGAGCGGGGCAGACCAGCGCTGCTCGTACACGCCGAGCTGGCGGCTGCCCGAGCCGAGGGCGGAGACGGATGCCAGCAGCGCCTCCTCCACCTCCTCGCCGTCCAGGCCGCTGTCGGCTTGAGCCAGAAGCATGAGCGGCTCCCAGCCCGCCGCCACCGCCGCGGCGACGAGATCCTCACCTTCTGCGACGAACCGCGACGAGCCATCGCGCGACCGCCGCCGCGCGAGGCGGCGGATCTCCTTGAGCTTGTCGTTGTGGGAGCTGGTGATGGCCATGGGCAAAAAGAAGGGCGCCGTCCTTGGAAGGAAGCGGCGCCCGGGAGGTCGGTCTGATCGGCGGCTGTTCGTCAGGCAGCCGACGCCTCGCGGGCGGCATCGACGAATCGGCGGAACGTCTCGGGATCGCGCACGGCGATGTCGGCCAGCACCTTGCGGTCGAGCTCGATGCCCGCGACCTGCAGACCGTGGATAAAGGTCGAGTACGTCATGCCCTCGAGGCGCGCAGCGGCGTTGATGCGGGTGACCCAGAGGCGGCGGAAGTCGCGCTTACGGTTGCGACGATCGCGGTACTGGTACGCCTCCGCCTTCATCAAGGCTTCCTTGGCGCGCTTGTAGTTCGAGTTCGCCTCGCCGCGGAAGCCCTTCGTCCGCTCAAGCGTCGCGCGACGCTTCTTGCGGGCGTGGACGGAGCGCTTGACGCGGGTCATCTACTTGCTCCCGGTCCGCAGCAGCTTGTTGATCCGCGGCGCATCATCGGCCGACATGATCACGGGCTTGCCGAGGTGACGCTTGTGGTTGGCGGACTTCTTCTCGAGGATGTGGCTCGTGAAGGCATGGCGACCACGGACCTTGCCGGTCGCAGTCTTCGTGAAGCGCTTCTTGGCGCCAGAGTGAGTCTTCATTTTCGGCATGCGAGCGGGTCAGTATAGGAGACGCTAGGACGAGCTCGGACTGTCGGCCTTGGCCTTGGCCGCAGCGCCGTTCTTGGAGCGCGTCGCCTTGGGCGCCGCAGGCTTGGCCGCGGCGGGCTTGGCGGCTGGCGGCTTCTTCGCCGCGGCGGGCGCCTCGACGGCCGCCTCCGCGACAGCCGTGGGCAGCTCAGCCACGGGCTCCTGCACGGCTGCGGGCGCCACCTCGGGGTCAACAGCCGGCACGTCGGAGCGCGTCTCGGTGACCGCAGCCTGCGTGACCGGAGGCGCCTCTTGCTCCACTGGCGGAGGCGTATCGGCGCCGGCGTCGCCGGCGACTGCCTCTGCATCCGCAGGGACTTCGGCGTCGTGTGGATGCTCCCCGGTGGCGAGCTCGCCACTCAGCACGGCCTTCGACGGCCCGAGCATCATCGTCATGTTGCGACCGTCCTGGATCGGGCGCTGCTCGACGCTGCCCACCTCCGCGAGCTCCTCGGCAAGGCGGTCGAGGATCATCACGCCGCGCTCGGGGTGCGTGACCTCGCGCCCGCGGAACATGATCGTGACCTTGACCTTGTCCTTGTGGCGCAGGAAGCGCTCGACGTGGCCCTTCTTCGTCTTGTAGTCGTTCTCCGCGATCTTCGGGCGGAACTTGATCTCGCGGATCGTGATCTGCTGCTGGTGCTTGCGCGCCTGCTTGAGCTTCTGGGCCTGCTCGTACTTGTACTTCGAGTAGTCCAGGACGCGGCAGACCGGCGGACGGGCCTCGGGGGCGACCTCGACGAGATCGAGATCGCGCTCCTGGGCGTACCGGAGCGCGTCGTTCGTCTTCATGACGCCGATCTGGTTACCGGTCTCGTCGATGAGGCGCACCTCGGGCACGCGGATGCGGTCGTTGATGCGCGTCGAGTCCCGCTCGGGCGGGCGCCGGTCGAATCTGCGAGGGACCGGCACTATGAAAGGCGGCTGCGCGTCAAGCTGTGTGCGAGCGCTGCTGTGAGATCTGAATCGGGGTCAACGCAGTCGAGTATAGCCCGATCCACCGAGCACTGGTGGATTCGCCACAGGCTGCTCACGTCTCACGCCGAGCCGACCTGCCGGCGAGGTTCGCGACGACCTCCGCGATCGGCAGGCTGCCGGCGTCGCCGACGCCGTGCTCGCGCACGGACACCGTCGGGTGGGCGGGATCCGACTGCGCCTCGCGATCGCCGATCACGAGCATGTACGGGATCTTGCGCAGCTCCGCATCGCGGATCTTGCGCCCGACCGATTCCGTGCGGTCATCGAGCTCTGCGCGCAGGCCGCCCTCCCGCAGCGCGTCGAGCACACGAGCGGCAGCTGCGGCGTGGCGGTCTGCGATCGGCAGGACGATCGCCTGCACCGGCGCCAGCCAGAGCGGGAAGTCGCCCGCGTAGTGCTCGATCAGGATGCCGATGAAGCGCTCGAACGAGCCCAGCAGAGCACGGTGGATCATCACCGGCCGATGGTCGTCGTCGTCGGCGCCGGTGTAGTGCAGGTCAAAGCGCTCGGGCATCGAGTAGTCGAGCTGGACCGTGCCGAGCTGCCATGAGCGACCGATCGAGTCGGTCATGTGGAGGTCGATCTTCGGGCCGTAGAACGCGCCGTCGCCGGCGTTGACCTCGTACTGCAGCCCGCGCGCGTCGAGCGCGCCCTGCAGCGCCGCCTCGGCGCGATCCCACATCGCGTCGGTGCCGACGCGCTTCTCCGGCCGCGTCGACAGCTCCAGGCGCGGCTCGAAGCCGAACAGGTCGTAGAGGAAGAAGCCGAAGTCCAGGGCGTCGATCACCTCCTGGCGCACCTGCTCCTCGCTGCAGAAGATGTGGGCGTCGTCCTGCGTGATGTGGCGCACGCGCATGAGCCCGTGCAACGTGCCGCTGGGCTCGTGGCGGTGCACGAGGCCCTGCTCGGAGTAGCGGATCGGCAGGTCGCGGTAGGAGCGCCGCTCGTCCTTGAACAGCTGGATGTGGGCCGGGCAGTTCATCGGCTTGAGGCCCATCGGACGGTCCTCGACGTCCGTGAAGTACATGTTCTCGCGGTACGTGTCCCAATGGCCGGACTGCTTGAAGAGGTCGACGTCGTAGAGGATCGGCGTCTTGACCTCGCGGTAGCCGCGGGCGCGGTTCTCCTCGCGCCAGAGCTTGGAGAGCTCGTTCCAGATCGCCATGCCCGCCGGCTTCCAGAACGGCGAGCCGGGCGACAGCTCGCTGAACATGAAGATGTCGAGCTCCTTGCCGAGCTTGCGGTGATCGCGCGCCCGGGCCTGCTCGAGACGCTCGAGGTGCTCGGCGAGCTCGTCCTTGGAGAAGAACGCCGTGCCGTAGATGCGGGTGAGCTGCTGGCGGGCGGAGTCGCCGCGCCAGTAGGCGCCCGCGACGGACTGCAGCTTGATCGCCTTGATGCGCTTCGTTCCGGGCCCATGGGGCCCGCGGCAGAGATCGGTGAAGGGCCCGTTCGTGTAGAGGCTGACGGTCTCTAGCGGGCTCGCCGGGCCGGCGTTGGAGACGAGGTCCTCGATCAGCTCGACCTTGTAATCCTGGCCTTCGCCGCGGAAGCGCTCCAGCGCGGCCTCGACGCTGACGTCCTCGCGCACGAACCGCTCGTCGGCGTTGATGTGCTGGCGCATCTTCTGCTCGATGCGATCGAAGTCCGAGTCAGAGATCGTGACGCCGTCGGGAAACTCGAAGTCGTAGTAGAAGCCGTTCTCGATCGGGGGCCCGATCGAGATCTTCACGCCCGGATAGAGCTCCATGACGGCCGCCGCGAGCACGTGTGCGGCGTCGTGGCGGATCACGTCGAGTGCACCCTCGGACTTCGGGGTGATGATCTCGAGCGGAACGCCGGGCACGAGCGGTCGCGCGAGGTCGCGGACCTCGCCGCTCTGACGCACGGCGAGCGCGGCACGCGCGAGGCCTGCGCCGATCGCGGAGGCGGCATCGGCGCCGGTCGCGCCGTCGTCCAGCTCGAGCTCGGTTCCGTCGGGAAGGGTGACGTTCACGCGGCCATTGTCACAGGCAGGGGAGCTCGGATAGGTTCTGCCACGTCGCCGCGGTCGAACGGCTGTTCGTGTGCGGCTTGCTACCGTACGTCGTTCAAGCGGGTGAGTACCGGCGCTTTCGGGCGCCCCCTCCCGCCGTAAACGACCGGCCATCTGCGTCGCGCGCTCGTCGCGTGCCGCCCTCGGGCCGTTGGAAGGACAACACCAACGAATGCGTCTCAGAACCCTGGGCGCCGTCTGCGCGTCATGCGCTGTCGCGGCGTCCTCTCCCGCTGTAGCTCAGTCTCCCACGCCCGCCGAGTCGGCGGCCGCCAATCCCCCCAGCACGCCCCCAACGACTCCGCCCGAGGCCACGCAGGCCGCAGCGAGGCGTCATCTCCTCGAGCGCCACATGATCCTCGCCCGGCGGCTCGCCGCGCTGCGCGGCGACGGACTCTCACGCAGCGAGCGCCGCCACAAGCGCGACATCCTGCATCGCATCGCTCTCTCCGACCTGCGCGTCTCGACGCGCCACCTGGCACGCGACGTCCGGCAGGCCCGCCGGGAGCGCTTCGGCGGCGCTCCCGACGTCGCGATCCCGGCGGTGCTCAACGCGATCGCAGAATGCGAGTCGCACGACGACCCCCACGCGATCTCGGCCAGCGGCACGTACCGAGGCAAGTATCAGTTCTCGGAGACGACGTGGCGCTCGGTCGGCGGCAACGGCGACCCTGCGGCTGCCTCCGAGACCGAACAGGACCGCCGCGCAGCGCTGCTGTATCGCACGGGCGGCCCGACGCCCTGGCCGGTCTGCGGTCGCTGAGCCACATCGGTTGCGACGGTCGGCGAGTAGCCTGGCGGGCATGGACGCCGCCGGGCTGCGCGCCGCGTTTTCGGTCTTCGATCGGTACGCCTATCTCAACGCCGGGACCTGCGGGCCCGTTCCACAGGCCGCTGTAGACGCTGTCCGCGAGGTTCTGGCGGGAGCTGCCGCCAACGGCCGCGGGGCCGGCTACTACGAGGCGCTCGGCGCACGACGCGCGGCGCTGCGATCCTCCTACGCCGAGCTGCTCGGCGCCCACGCCGACGACGTCGCACTCACGACGTCGACGAGCGAAGGCGTCGTGCGGGTGCTCGGTGCACTCGAGCTCGCGCCCGGCGACGAGGTGCTGACCTCCGACGAGGAGCACCCCGGCCTGCAGGGTCCGCTCGCGGCGGCACGCGCCCGGCGCGGAATTGCCTTGCGCGCCGTCCCCTTCGCGCAGATCGCCGCGGAGGTCCGTCCCGAGACGCGCCTCATCGCCTGCTCGCACGTGAGCTGGATCAGCGGCCGCGTCGTCGGAGACCTGTCCGACGTCGCAGACGTCCCCGTCCTGCTCGACGGCGCACAGGGCGTCGGCGCCGTGCCAACGGACCCGACGGCGCTTGGCTGCAGCTTCTACGCCGGGTCAGGGCAGAAGTGGCTCTGCGGGCCGGTCGGCAGCGGGATGCTCTGGACCTCGCCGCGCTGGCGCGATCGGCTGCCCGCGATCGGGCCAACGTATCTGAATCTCGCCGAGCCGGCCGCTGGTCTCGCCGCCGTGCCGCGCGCTGACGCCGCCCGGCTCGACGCCTCGGCGCAAAGCCTCGAGACGATCACTGCAGCCGACGCCGCGATCGGCGTGCTGCGCGATGCGGGCTGGACCGCCGTGCACGAGCGCGCCGCTGCCCTGGCCTGCGATCTCGCCGCCGCACTCGCCGCGGCGGGACGCGACGTCATGCCGCGCAGCGACACGACGCTCATCTCGTGGAAGGACGCCGATCCGGCAGCGACGCGTGCACGCCTCGCCGCGGCTGGCGTCCTGATCCGCGACCTGCCGGGCACCGGGCTGCTGCGCGCATCGGTCGGCGCCTGGAACGACGAGACCGACCTCGACCGGCTGCTGTCAGCACTCACGGCGTAGCCGGTCGGCCGCGGCCGACCGGCCGTGCTAGCGCTTGGCCCAGGCGCGCGGGTCGGCGGTCAGCGCGGCGACATGCTCGGGCAGCTCACCGGCCGCGACGTCGGCCAGCGTCACCTCCTCGAGCAGACCGCGCAGTGTCGAGCGCACCGCGATCCAGACATCCCGCATCGGCGCCGCGCTGCCGCTGTACTCGAGCTCGTCGGGACGCCGGCCGCCGACGCCGGCAAGCGGTCCGTCGATCGCCCGGATGACGTCGGCGATCGAGATCTGCGCCGCGTTGCGGGCGAGCAGATGCCCGCCGTCCGGACCGCGGCGGCTTTCGACGATCCCGGCCTGGCGCAGTCCCTGGAGGATGTTCTCGAGGAACTTCAGTGGGATGTCCTGGGCGCGGGCGAGCGCCTCCGCCTTGACCGGGCGCGGCGGACCGTCGCGCTCCTGGGCGACCGCCAGCTCGACGCTGGCGCGGACGGCATAATCGACCTTCGCAGAGACCCTCACGCAATCATCATGCCGCGAACTCGCGCGTCTGGTGCACACGGAGCCACACGATCTGCCCGGCGCGCAGCTCGAGCTCATCGGCCTGCTGGCGCGTGACGAGGATCGGAACCGGCTCGCCGTCGCCGAGCGCGGCCTCGATGCGGACCTCAAATCCGACGCGCGCCACGCGTTCGATGATCGCCTGCACGGCACCGTCCGCCTCATCCTCGAGCACCTCGATGTCGTGCGGGCGTACCCACGATTCTCCGACCTTCGTGACCGGTCCGACGAATCCCATGACGAACGAGTTCGCCGGCCGCTCGTAGAGATCGTCCGGCGTGCCGGTCTGCTCGATGCGCCCGCTGTTGATGACGGCGACCTGCTGTGCCACCTCGAGCGCCTCCTCCTGGTCGTGCGTGACGAAGATCGTCGTCACGTGCACCTCATCGTGCAGCTTGCGCAGCCAGTCGCGCAGCTCCTTGCGGACCGTCGCGTCCAGCGCGCCGAACGGCTCGTCGAGCAGCAGGACCTTCGGCTGCACGGCGAGCGCGCGCGCGAGCGCCATGCGCTGGCGCTGGCCGCCGGACAGCTGAGCCGGGTAGCGATCGGCCCAGCCGCCGAGATGGACGAGTGCGAGCAGCTCGTCGACGCGCTCGCGGATCTCGTCCTTCGGGCGCTTGCGGATCTTCAGGCCGAAGGCGATGTTGTCGCGCACCGTCATGTGCTTGAAGGCGGCGTAGTGCTGGAAGACGAAGCCGACGCCGCGCTCCTGGGCCGGCAGCGTCGTGACCGCCTCACCCGAGAACAGCACCTCGCCGCTGTCGGGCGTCTCGAGCCCGGCGATCACGCGCAGGAGCGTTGACTTGCCGCCGCCCGACGGCCCGAGCAGGGCTGTCAGCGAGCCGTCCGGCACGCTGAGCGAGACGTCTTCGAGCGCCTGGAAGCCGTTGAACGACTTGCTGACGTTGCGCACGTCGATGGCCATCTTCAGTCATGCCTCCGGAGAGATGCTGCGTTGGGGGGGATGCACGCGAGCTACCGGTCCTTGCGACGGTCGAGCAGGGTCATGGTGCCGATCACTGCGAGCGCAAGCAAGGCAAGCACGACCGAGGCCGCGTACGCGCCGGTCAGATCGAACGCGTCGAAGCGCTGCTCGACGAACAGCGTCATCGTCTCGGTCTGGCCCTCGATCTTGCCCGAGACGACCGCGACGGCGCCGTACTCGCCGAGCGCGCGAGCCGTGGTGAGGATCACGCCGTACGCGACGCCCCAGCGGATCGCCGGCAACGTGATGCGACGGAACGTCTGCAGCGGCGTGGCGCCGAGGGTGCGAGCCGCGTCCTCCTGCTCGATGCCGATCTCGCGCAGGACCGGCACCACTTCGCGCACGACGAACGGCAGCGACACGAAGATCGTCGCGAGCACCATGCCAGGCGTCGAGAAGATCACGCGGATGCCGTGCTCGGTCAGCCAGGTCCCGAACCAGCCCCGGTTCCCGTACACGAGGACGAGGGCGAGCCCGACGACGACGGGCGAGACGGCGAACGGCAGGTCGACGATCGCCGAGACGAGTGTCTTGCCGCGCCAGCGACCGCGGACGAGCGCGAGCGCCATCGCGATGCCGAAGATCGTGTTCAGCGGCACCGCGATCGCCACCATCAGGCAGGTGAGCCAGAAGGCGTGCTGTGCCGCGGGCGTCGTGACAGCGTCGAAGGCGGCCCCGACGCCATGCTCGAACGTCCGGTAGAAGACCATCGCGACGGGGACCGCGAGCAGCAGCGCGAGGTAGCCGAGCGCGACGATGCGCAGGGTCAACTTCGACGCGCGCGAGCTGCCGGGAAGCACGCTGCCCTGGAGAGAGCTAGCCGGCACGGCGCTGTCCTCGCGTCGAGATCCAGCTGACGAACAGCAGCAGGACGAACGACAGCACGAGCAGCACGACGCTGACGGCGGCGGCCCCGGCCTGGTTGTCGGACTCGATCTGGCCGTAGAGAAAGACCGATGCGACCTCGGTCTTGAACGGGATGTTGCCGGAGATCAGGACGACCGAGCCGAACTCGCCGAGCGCGCGGGCGAACGCGAGCCCGGCACCCGCTGCGATCGCCGGCACGAGGTTGGGCAGCACGATGCGCGCGAAGATCGTGCGCGGCCGGGCGCCGAGCGAGCTTGCCGCCTCCTCCATCTCGCGGTCGAGCTCCATCAGCACGGGCTGCACCGAGCGCACGACGAACGGCAGCGTCACGAACAGCAGGGCAAGCGCGACCGCGGCGCGCGTGAAGCCGATGTCGAACGGCGCCGGGCCGTTCGGGCCGTAGAGCGCGAGCAGCACGAGGCCAGCGACGATCGTCGGCAGCGCGAACGGCAGGTCGATCAGCGCGTTGATGAAGCGCTTGCCGGGAAACTCGTCGCGCACGAGGACCCACCCGATCAGCGTCCCGGTGACGACGTTGATCGCAACGACGATGAGCGAGACGAGCACCGTGAAGCGCATCGCGGCGAACGCCTGAGCACCGGTCACGGCGCTCCAGAACCCCGACGCGCCGCCGTGCGTCGACTCTGCGACCACGGCGGCGAGCGGGATCAGGACGATCAGGCTGAGATACGCGGTGGCGAGCGCGCCACCGACGGCGGGGCCGGCACGGCCCCGGCCCCCGAACAGGCTGCGCGGCGCCGCGAGCGGCTCAGCCGGTACTGACGCCAAGGCTCTTCTCGACGCGTTGCATGACGGAGCTGGTCGGATCGAAGAACTTCTTCATGACCGCGTCCCAGCCGCCGAACTTCGAGATGTCGAACTCCTTCGGCGGGTCGGGGAAGCGCGTCTTGTCGACGAGCGAGGGGATCACCGAACGGTAGCCCTTGGCGGCGAAGATCTTCTGCGCCGGCGTGGACACCGCGTACTGGACGAACGCCTTGGCCTTCGCGTTCGCGGCGGTCGTCGCGGCGATCGGGTTGTCGATGCGGATCGTCTCGTCGGGGATCACGTAGTCGATCTTCTGCCCCGCCTGCTGGGCCGCGATCGCCTCGTTCTCATAGGAGATGAGCGCGTCGCCCTTGCCGCTCGCGAAGCTCTGCAGCGAGTCGCGCGCTGCCTTGTCCTGGACGACGACGTGCTTGAAGAGATCCTGCAGGTAGGCGTTCGCCTGCGCCTCGGTCTTGCCATCCTCGATCTGGGCGCCATAGGCGGCCATGATGTTCCAGCGCGCGCCGCCCGATGTGAACGGGTTCGGGGTCAGCACCTGGATGCCCGGCTTCACCAGGTCGGCCCAGGTCTTGATGTGCTTCGGATTGCCCTTGCGCACGGCGATCACGACGACTGAGTGCGTGACGATCCCCTTCGTCGACGTCGCGTCCTGCCAGGTCGGCGCGACGAGGCTGGCCTTGACGAGCTTCGTGACGTCGGGCTCGAGCGACAGCGCGACGACATCCGTCGGCAACCCTGCGAGCACCGACTTCGCCTGGTCGCCCGAGGCGCCGTAGGACTGCGTGAACGTCACGCCCTTGCCGGCGGGAGTCTTCTCGAACGCGGGGATGATCGCGTCGTACGCCTCCTTCGGCGTCGAGTATGCGACCAGGCTGAGCTTCGTGGAGCCGCCGCCGCTGCTGTTGCCCGAGCCACCACAGGCGCTGAGACCTACGGCGAGGGCGAGCACGAGGAGGCTTGTGGCGGTGGGAATCGTCCTGTTCATGCGTCGTAAAATACACAAACTGCATCGCCTTTGGGGTGTTTAGCTCGAGGCGCCCCACGCGGCGACGCCGTGGGCTCACGCGATCCAGTCGATCCAGCCGGCCGCGAGCACGAGTCCGGCCAGCGCCGCGTAGCCGCCGGCAGCCGGATGTGCACCATCGTTCTGCGCAGCCTCGCGCGCCCAATCCCCGTCGACGACCAACGCACCGAACGTCTCGACGTATGGCACACCGCACTGCGCGGTGACTTCGGCGAAGCGCGTCGACAACTCCTCCACGCGGGCGTCGTGCGCCGCCTCGCCGGCCGGCGGCGGGCCGACGACGAGCACGTCGAGCCCGAGCGCGCGGACGTCGCCGACCAGGCGCTGCAGCGTCGCCACCGACGCATCGGGCGCGACCCGCAGGCGGCCATCCTCCTCGGTCATGTCGTTGACGCCGAACGAGAGCGCGACGGCCTGCGCCGCATCGGCATATCCGAGACGCGCACCGGCTTCCTCACGCCAGCGCCGCTCGACGTCCGCCGACGTGTCGCGGCGTACGCCAAGGTTGTATCCCAGCACAGGATGCCCCGCTGCATACGAGGCCGCCACGACGCGTCCGACCCAGCCGAGGCCCGTCGCATCACCGACGCCGGCGACAAACGAGTCGCCGAAGAACAGGACGTGGCGCTCGCGTGTCATGGGCCGCAAGGGTAGGGACGCGAGGCGGCAGCGGTGGTGGGTAGGTTGCGCCAACATTAATTGCCCTTTTGTCGATCGAGATTCATCTGTATGGTCGTGGGACGGCTGTTTCCCACCCCCAGAAGAACGGAGATCCCATGTCCGTCCTAGATGACGTCCTTGCGGCCAACGACGCCTACGCCTCCGACTTCGGCCCCAAGGGCGAGCTCGCGCTGCCGCCGGCGCGGCGCTTCGCGATCCTGACCTGCATGGATGCCCGCCTGGATCCCGCGAAGTACGCCGGGCTCAGCGAGGGCGACGCCCACGTGATCCGCAATGCCGGCGGCCGCGCCAGCGACGACGCCATCCGCTCGCTCGTGATCTCCTACAAGCTGCTCGGCACGGCTGAGTGGTTCGTCGTCCATCACACGAACTGCGGCATGGAGTTCTTCACCGACGAGGTCATCCGCGGCCTGCTCGCCAGCAGCCTCGAGACCGCCGCGCTCGGCGACGAGGGCTTCTACGACGTCGGCGAGGGTCCCGGCTCGGCCGAGGCCAAGTACGTCGACTGGCTGACGATCGCCGACCAGCAGCAGAGCGTCGTCGACGACGTCACGCGGATCCGCACCCATCCGCTCGTGCCGGCCGGCATCCCGATCTACGGCTACGTCTACGACGTCGCGACGGGCCGGCTGATCGAGGTCCCGGCAGCCACCGCCGCCGGACGCGCCACGGTCACGGCGGGCTCCGCCGCCTGACGTCGCTGCAGCCCCAGGCGCCGCTCGCGTGCGGGCACGCCCGGCGTCTTCCTGAATCCCGCGAGCGCGCGACGGCATCCGTCGCGCGCCTCGCACGGGACGTGTCGACGGCCGGCCGGAGGTCCGCGCGTCCCGGCCGGCTGCGATCGGCGAAGATGGGGCCATGACCGCGATCGTCCACCTGTGCGGGCTCCCCGCTCCGTCCCTGCCATGATCGGGACCGACGCCATCGTCGTCGAGCTCGACACGTCATGCGGCCTCGCCCGCGTGCACCTGCATCCGGTCGCCGAGCCGGTCGCGGCACTGGTCCTCGGCCACGGCGCCGGCGGGGGCGTCGCCGCGCCCGATCTTCTCGCCGTGACGAAGGTGGCGCACGCCGCGCACGTCAGCGTCGCGCTCGTCGAGCAGCCCTACCGGGTGGCCGGCCGGCGCTCACCGCCGCGGGCCCCGATCCTCGACGCCGGCTGGGTCGCGGTCGTCGCCCAGCTTTGCGAGGGCCCGCTGGCAGGCCTGCCGCTGATCGTCGGGGGACGCTCCTCGGGTGCGCGCGTCGCCTGCCGGACGGCGGTCGCCACCGGCGCCACCGCCGCGCTCTGTCTCGCCTTCCCACTCGTCGCACCATCGGGCCTCAGCCGCCAGCAGGAGCTCGACGACGCCAGCGTCTCGGTCCTCGTCGTGCAGGGCGCCAGCGACCGCTTCGGGATCCCCGAGCCGGCGGCGTCGCGGTCGGTCGTCGTCGTCCGCGGCGATCACGGGCTGAAGTCCGACCTGCCTGGGCTCCGCGAGGCCGTCGCCAGCTGGCTCATGGTGATCCTCGCTCGCGTCGCCTGAGACCGCTACATGCGAAACAGGGGCCTGACGACAGGGCCGAGCGGGGCATTGGCGCAGATCGATAGCGCGTGGCCGACGACGTCGCGCGTCTCGAGCGGGTCGATGATCCCGTCGTCCCACAGGCGGGCCGTCGAGTAGTACGGATCGCTCTGGGTCGCGAACTGCGCCCGCGTGCGTTCGCGCAGCGCGTCGATCTCCGCCGGGTCGCGGTCGGTGGCGACGGCGCCGAGCACGGTCGCGGCCTGCTCGCCGCCCATCACTGAGATCCGCGCGTTCGGCCACATCCAGAGAAAACGCGGGTCGTAGGCGCGGCCGCACATCGCATAGTTGCCGGCGCCGTGTGAGCCGCCGACGATGACGGTGAGCCTCGGCACGCGCGCGCACGAGACGGCGCCGACGAGCTTCGCGCCGTCGCGGGCGATCCCCGACGCCTCGGCCTCGCGCCCGACCATGAAGCCTGCGACGTTCTGGAGGAACAGCAGCGGGATTCCGCGCTGGTCGCAGAGCTCGACGAAGTGGGCCGCCTTGCGGGCCGTATCGGCGAACATCACGCCGCGGTTGGCGACGATTCCGACGGGATGCCCGAGGATGTGGGCGAAGCCGCAGACGACAGTGGTCGCGTACAGCTCCTTGAACTCGTGGAAGCGCGAGCCGTCGACGAGGCGAGCGACGATCTCGCGCGGGTCATAGCCGACGCGTGCCTCGATGGGTACGACGCCGTAGAGCCCCTCCGGGTCGACCGCGGGCGGCTCGCTCGCGATCCGCTCCCACGGCGGGATCGGAGCAGGACCGAGCGTTGCGACAATCGAGCGGACGATCTCGAGCGCCTCGGCGTCGTCGCCGGCGATGTGGTCGACGAGCCCTGAACGGGTCGCGTGCAGGTCGGCGCCGCCGAGCTCCTGCGCCGAGACCTCCTCGCCTGTGGCGGCCTTCACGAGCGGCGGGCCGCCGAGGAAGATCGTGCCCTGGTCGCGCACGATCACCGTCTCGTCGCTCATCGCCGGCACGTACGCCCCGCCCGCCGTGCAGGAGCCCATCACGGCAGAGATCTGCGCGACTCCGGCCGCGGACAGGTTCGCCTGGTTGAAGAAGATCCGCCCGAAGCCCTCGCGGCCCGGGAAGATCTCGTCCTGCAGCGGCAGGAACGCTCCGCCGGAGTCGACGAGGTAGATGCACGGGAGCCGATTGGCGAGTGCGATCTCCTGTGCTCGCAGGTGCTTGGCGACCGTCAGCGGGAAGTACGCGCCGCCCTTGACTGTCGCGTCGTTGGCGGCGACGACGCAGTCGCGGCCGGCGACGCGCCCGATCGCCGCGACGATGCCGGCGCCCGGCGCGGCGTCGTCGTACATGCCGTGGGCGGCGAGCGGGCCGACCTCGAGCATCTGCGCGCCCGGATCGAGCAGACGCGCCACGCGCTCGCGCGGCAGCAGCTTGCCGCGCGCGACGTGGCGCGCGCGGGCGCGCGCCCCGCCACCCTCGCGGCCGCGCTCGAGCGCGACCGCGAGGCCGGCGACGAGCGCACGGTGCGCGGCCTCGTTGGCCGCGTAGGAGCGTGAGCTCGGCCGCGCCCTTGTCGTGAGCACGACGCTCATTGGTGCCAGTCGACCGGGCCCGCGACGAGTGTGTGCGACCCGAGCCGGCGACCGAGCACGCGCTGCGCCTCGCGCGCGGCCGCGAGCAGCGCGTCGAGCTGGATCCCCGTCTCATGGCCCATCTCGTGCAGCATCGAGACGAGGTCCTCCGTGGCGATGTTGCCGGTCGCGCCCGCCGGGACGGGGCAGCCTCCGAGCTCCCCGAAGCTCGACTCGAACGAGGCGCAGCCGGCCTGCAGCGCGGCAAGCACGTTGGCCAGGCCCTGGCCGCGCGTGTTGTGGAAGTGCGCGGTGAGCTGCACGTCGGCGCCGAGCGCGGCTGCCGCCTGCTCGAAGTGTTCGCGGACCTGCAGCGGGTTCGCCATCCCGGTCGTGTCGCCGAACGCCACCTCGCCGGCGCCGCGTGCGACGAGGCGTCGGGCGATCGCGAGCACCCGCGCGCGATCGACGACGCCTTCGTACGGGCAGCCGAAGCTCGTCGCGATGACCGCCTCGACGCGCAATCTGGCCTCGCGTGCGCGCGAGATGACGCGATCCAGTCCGTCGAGCGACTCGTCGACGCTGCGGTTCACATTGGCGCGATTGTGCGTCTCGCTCGCCGACACGACGACGCCGATCTCGTCGAAGCGGTCGCGCAGCTCGAGCGCTTGGTCCAGGCCACGCTCGTTGGGGATCAGCACGCTGCGCGCGACACCGTCGGGGACGTCGACGCCAATGAGAACCTCGCGGGCGTCGGCGAGCTGCGGCACGACGTCGGGGCGCACGAAGCTCGTGAGCTCGATGCGCGCGATGCCGCTGCGCGCGAGCGCATCGATGAGGACGATCTTGTCGGCCGTCGCAATCGTCTCTGGCTCGTTCTGAAAGCCGTCCCGCGGGCCAACCTCGCGGATGGCGATCGCGTCGCCGCCTGCGGTCATCGCAAGCCCTGACCTGTGGACGACGTCAGATGGCGTGCGATCACCATCTGCTGGATCTCGTCCGTGCCCTCGCCGATCGTGAGGATCTTCGCGTCGCGGTACATGCGGCAGACGGGATACTCCTCGATGTAGCCGTAGCCGCCGTGGATCTGGACCGCCTCCTCGGCGCAGCGCACGGCGAGGCGCCCCGTCTTCAGCTTTGCCTGCGCCGCCGCGAGGCTGAAGTCCCGGCCGGCGTCCTTCAGCAGCGCGGCACGGTAGACGAGCAGCCGAGCCGCCTCTATCTCGGTCGCCATGTCGGCGAGCTTGCACTGGATCGCCTGGAAGGACGCGATCGCTCGCCCGAACGCGCGGCGCTGCTCGGCATAGGCGAGCGCCTCGTCGAACGCGCCCTGGGCAAGGCCAAGGCCCATCGCCGCGACGCCGATCCGCCCGATCGCCAGCACGTGGAGGAACTGCTTGAGGCCATGGCCGAGCGGGCCGAGCAGGTTGCCGGCCGGAACGCGGCAGTCGTCGAACGTGAGCGGCCGCGTATCGGACGCGTGCCACCCCATCTTGCGATACGGCGGGCCCTGCTCGTAGCCGGGCGTGCCGTTGGGGACGAGCAGGTTCGAGATCTGCCCCTCCCCCGTGAGCGCGGTGATCGCGACGACGCCGGAGATGTCCGTCCCGGCGTTCGTGATGAACTGCTTTGCGCCGTCGATGACCCACTCGTCGCCGTCGTGCCGCGCGCGCGTCTTCGTGTTCGCCGCGTCGGACCCGGCCTCGGCCTCCGTCAGCCCGAACGCGCCGAGGATCTCGCCACTGCAGAGGCGCGGCATCCAGTCGAGCCGCTGCTGCTCGGTCCCGAACAGGTAGATCGGCTGCGTCCCGAGCGACGTGTGCGCACAGAGCGTGATCGCCACCGACGAGTCGACGCGCGTGAGCTCCTCGACGGCGAGCACGTAGGCCAGCGTGTCGGCGCCCGCGCCTCCGTAGCGCTCGGGAAACGGGATGCCCATGAGGTTGAGGGCACCGAGCTTGGCGATGATGTCGTACGGGATCGACTTCGTGCGATCGAGCTCCTCGGCGACCGGCGCCACCTCGGCCTCGGCGAACTCGCGCACCGTCCGGCGCAGCAGCTCGTGATCGTCGGAGAGCTCGAACTCCATCCGGCTGCGAGTATGAACGCTCGTTGCGCTCCGCTCCGAGGAGCGACCGAGCGGCCTCAGGGTCCGGTCGGCGGCTTCGGACCGAGAAGCTGCACGAGCGCCTGTCCAGTTCCTTCGATGATCTGCCCGACCACCGTGCCGACTCCACCAACCGTCTCCTTCAGCCCGTCGACGATGTTTGGCGTCGCCTGCTTCAACGTCGGCTGCTGCGAGGGCGCCGGCGTGGGCGTCGGAGTTGACGCAGGCGGCGGCGGCGGTGGCGTCGGCGCCGCCGGCGGCTTGGGCGTCGGGGTCACCGGGGCCGGCGGCGCCACCGGCGGCGTCACCGGCGCAGGCCGCACGACGCGAGGCGGTGCCGGCTTGCTCCGCACGACGCGCGCAGGCGTGCGCCGCGACTCGCTCGCCACCGCCGGCGCGACGGGCGCGAGATCGGGATCGGCGCTGGCGACGAGGTCGGCCGGCGCGATCTGCGGCCCCGCCACGAGCTGGCTGAGGGATTTGACCCCGCCGAAACCGCCGGTGCCGACGAGCACGACGGCGAGCGCCGCGACCATCGCCACCGGCACGAGCGCCGCGGCCGTCCCGGCCTTGAGCAGCTGGCGCAGCCATGCGCCGACGAGATCCATGGAGCGATCATAGGCCCGCGCCGCACCACCACGAGACGTTCGATCGCGCGGACGCTGCAGATCGCGCTGCTCGGCGTCACGGTCGCGCTTGCGATCATCGGCGCGCTCGGGATCGGCGCGCTCTACCGCGCGCGGCAGGACTACGAGAACCATGTCGCCACGGCCTCGGCGGTCCAGGTCCAGTCAGCCAACCTGCTGGCCTCCACGGTGGCACTGCAGGCCAACCTCGCTCGGCCGCGGTCACGCAAAGCGGCGACCTACGTCCGGAGCGCGGCCCGCAGCTTCGTCGGCGTCGCCACGCACCTGGCGGCGCTCGCCGCCGATGACTCGCAGAGCCTTGTCATCGTGACCGGACTCACGCCCGCGCGACGAGATGCGACGGCGCTTACGTCCCACCCGACGATCGAGCGTTCGCGCACCGCGGCCGATCGCGATCTCGCCGCCGTGCGCCGCCTGCTCCCTCAGCTCTCGACGCGCCAGCAGGACCGTCGCGAGAGCGAGCAGGAGCGCGCGCGCAACCGCTCGCATGCCGCCGTCCTCGCGATCGGCTTCGGTGCCGGCCTCGCGCTCGTCAGCGTGCTCGCCTTCCTCACGCTGCTGATCCGCGAGATGCGGCGGCCGCTCGACGACCTCGTCGGCGCGACACGGCGGATGTCGTCCGGTGACCTCAGCGCGCGCGTCGAGGCAGGCGGTCCCCGCGAGCTCGAAGCCGTCGGCCTCGCCTTCAACGCCATGGGCGCCGATCTGGCAATGGCGAGCGAGCGCCTGGAGACGCAGCGCCAGCGCCTCGCGACGACGATCCAGAGCCTCGGCGACGGGCTCGTCATGTGCGACAACGACGATCGCATCACGTCGATGAACCCGCGCGCCGGCGAGCTCGTCGGGACGCTGCGCGTCGGCGCGCGCGCGCATGGAGCTGACAGCCCGCTGCCCGAGCTTCACGATGCGCTCGCGCGCGAGGTCACGGTTCGCCGCGCGGGCGACCTCGCGCTTGCCATCACGGCGGCACGCCTCGCCGGCCCCGAGGGCGGCGTCGTGTGGACGCTGCGCGACATCACGGAGCGCGCGCGCCTCGAGCAGGCCAAGAGCGACTTCGTGGCGACCGCGTCGCACGAGCTGCGCAGCCCGCTGACCTCGATCAAGGGCTTCATCGAGCTGCTCGAGACGACGAACGCGGAGAACCTCACAGAACGCCAGCACGAGTTCATCAAGATCGCGTTGCAGTCCACAGACCGGCTCGTCGAGCTCGTCAACGACCTGCTCGACATCGCGCGCATCGAGTCCGGCCAGTTCGAGATCCACCCGCGGGCGACGGATCTGCGCGAGACGGTGACCGAGGTCGCGGCCCTGATCGAGCCCCGCATGCACGCCAAGAACCAGCGCCTGGAGCTGCAGATCTACGACCCGCGCCCACCTGCCTTCGCCGACCCGGCGCGCATCCGCCAGGTGCTCACGAACCTCGTGACGAACGCGCATCTCTACACGCCGGAGGGCGGCATCGTCACGCTACGCCTCGAAGGCGACCAGCAAGCGACGAAGCTCACCGTGATCGACACCGGCCAGGGCGTCTCGCCGGAGGAGACGCGACGGCTCTTCGACCGCTTCTTTCGCGGCTCGACCGACGAGCGCAGGAGCCCCGGGACCGGGCTCGGGCTGGCGATCGTCAAGTCGCTCGTCGATCTGCACGGCGGCTCGGTGGACGTCGACAGCTCGATCGGGCGCGGCACGACGTTCACCGTCCGGCTGCCGTCGGCGCCGGCCAACGGTGTTGGCGCGGGCCGCTGGACCAATCGGTGACAATGATCGCGGTGAGCATCGAGCAGCAGTCGCAGGAGCGCATCGCGGAGCTCACGACGGAGCTCGCCTCCCGTACGCGCGAAGCTGCCGCCAAGGAGCGCCAGCTCGAGCGCTACGCGGCCGACCTGCGCGAGACCTTCAAGGAGGAGCGCGCCCGCAGCCTCCAGCTGCGCCGCTCGTACATGCTCACCGTGCGCGCGCTCGCCAGCGCCGTCGAGGCGCGCGACGCCTACACCGGCCGCCATGCCGAGCGCGTCGCCGCCTACGGGCTGCGGCTCGCGAACGCCTGCGGGATGCGCCTCGACGACCATCCCGAGATCGAGTTCGGATTCCTGCTGCACGATGCCGGCAAGGTCGCCGTGCCGGACGCGATCCTCTTCAAGCCCGGTCCGCTGACGACGGCCGAGCGACTGATCATGCAGCAGCATCCCGTCACCGGCTGGGAGATCGTGCGCGACATCGACTTCCTCGGCGAGGCGCGTGACGTCATCCGCCATCACCACGAGCGCTGGGACGGCGACGGGTATCCCGATCGCCTCGCCGGCGAGGCCATTCCTCTGGCGGCACGCGTCTTCGCCGTCGCGGACACGCTCGACGCGCTGACGACGAACCGACCCTACCGCCAGGCGTCGACGATCACTGAGGCGCGCGCGATCATCGTGCAGGACTCCGGCACGCATTTCGATCCCACCGTGATCGCGGCGTTCGGCGCGCTCTCAGACGACGCGCTCGAACGCATCCGGGCCGATATCGGGTGACGGGCCAGCAGCACGTCGTCCTGATCGTCGACGATGACCCGTTCATCCGCAGCCTCATCGCGACGACCCTCGAGGGCGTCTCGGAGTTCGATCTGCATCAGGCCTCGAACGGCGTGGAGGCCGTGCAGGTCGCGCGCCAGATGGGTCCGCGGCTCGTGTTCCTCGATATCGACATGCCGCGCCTGGACGGCATCGAGGCCTGCCGCCAGATGCGCGCCGAGCCGATCATGGCGGACGCGCGGATCGTCATGCTCACCGCCTCGGCCGAGGACTCGTCACGCACGCGCGCGGCCGACGCGGGCGCCGACAGGTTCCTGACGAAGCCGTTCAGCCCACTCGACCTCCTGCGGCTCGTCGACGAGCTCGGCTCGTAGATCCGCTCACGGCTGGGCCCGCCAATCCGGGCGCGGCAGCGCCCGGACCGAGGGCCCGCGGCTAGAGGAAGCCGCCCGTGATCTTCCAGCTGCCGGCGATCTTCTGCAGGTCGATGTTGAGTCCAACACCGATGACGTGCACGACGGCCTTGTCTCCCGTGATCTTTGCGTCGTCGACCTCGCCGTCCGTCAGCACGGCGCGGATCGGCTTGGACAGCTCGTGGTAGAGCTTCGTGATCGCGACGCCGCAGGTCGAGGCGTGGATGTCGTCGCCGAGCGGGTTGTCCTGCAGCACCTTCAGCAGCTTGCGCTGCGCGGCCGGCGTGAGCTGCTGGCAGAACGTCTTCTGGTCGCCCTTGGCGAGCGCGCTGATCGCCTTCGTGACCGTGTCCTGCGCGCGCGACGCGTCGCTGGCGCAACCGACCAGAGCGGCTGCAGCAAGGACGGCGACAAGTACGAGCGCGCGCATTCGAGCGCGAGGCTATCGCGTTTGCGCGCGCTGCCGGCGCTGCCTGAGCGCTGGTTTCCGATACGTTCCACGCACTCCTCCATGAACCTCGACGAAGCCCTTCTGACGCTCAACGACCGCCTCGGCCAGGAGGTCACCGCCTGGGTCGAGGTCGCCCACGAGACCCCGCTGCTGATCGCAACAGGCCCGCTCGAGAACTGGAGCAACGAGACGCTCGGCGCGAGCGGAACGCAGGCCTCGCCGCAGTTCGACCTGCGCGGGCACTACTCGATCGCGGACGCGCGCTTTGATCTCAGCGATGCTCCGGTCGAGCTTGTCAGCGAGCGCAGCCATGGCCTGACGTTTCGCCTGCAGGGCGGCACCCGGCTCGTCGTCACGTGGCCGCCAAAGGTCGCGGACGACCTCACCCAGTAAGCGGCGGCGCGCTCAGATCGTCGTGTCGTCCCCACCGCGCGTCGCGACGACGAACGCCGCGACGCGCTCGGCGAGCGCACGGCACTCCTCATCGCCGAACGTCGCCAGACGCTCGGCGAGCGGGCCCAGCGATTGGGTCGCAGCGAGCAGGTGGGCACCGATCCCGCGCTTGAAGCTCCGCTCGACGTGCTGGAGCTCCCGCGGCCCGAGCGTGTCAGGGAGCGTCGGCAGCGGTTGCTCGGCGACGATCGGAACGTCGTAGGCGACATCCTCGGGCAGCTGGGCCTCAGCGTCGGCGGCGAGCTCGGCAAGCTCGGTCCGCAGGGCGCGAATCGTCGCGGTCTGGGAGTTGGCGACGGCGCGCGCGTCCTTGATCTCGTCGTCGGCGTAGGGCGCACGACCAAATGCCTCGGAGGCCTCGGTCAACCACGCAACGTGATGCTCGGCATGGCGGTCGAGCGCGAACAGCGCGCTCAGGCCTCCGCTCGCGTCGGCGAGCGTCAGCAGTGCATGGTCGGCGGGAACGTGGAAGCGCAAGACCGGCATCGGCAGCGGCGATCTTGACAGAGCAGGATTCACCTCCAGACAACCGAACAGCTAGGAGCCATGCAGCCCGGCGATGCCACCTATGCAACCGACGCCGAGCGCGCCGGTGTGGTGCCGCTGCGGGCGACCGACGACCGGCTGCGCAGCGTCCATCTCGCGATGATCGTGGCCACTCTCGACGGCGATGGGATCGAGCGCATCGCCGCCCTCGCCGCGGATGAGCTCGGCGGCTCAGTCGCGATCGTCCTGCCGGCGATCGATGTCGCAGTGATCGAGCCGTACAGCAGCGAGCACCAACTGGCAGCGCTGCGACGCTACGCGAGCGACCGCCTGCTGCCCGTACCCGTGCAGCCACCGCCGGAATTGATCGCAGCGGTCGCTGTGCGCTCGCGCAACGAGCCGCTCGGCTTCGCGCTGCTGCTCGGAGCCGACCCACACCCCCGTGCGCGCCAGATCCTGCAGCTCGCGGCGCTCGCAGCGGTGAACGCGATCGCGCTCGAGCCGAGTACCGGTCGCGGTCAGGCGCCCGCGCGTGCTGCGCTGCTCGCGGACGTGCGCGGCGCCCATCCCCCACCTCCCGGCGAGATCGTCGCGCGGGCGCGGCGGCTGGGCTGCGACCTCAGTGAGGGCGCCACTGCGCTCTGCGTCTCGCTGAACGCCGACCAACCGGATGCGACGCTGGCACGCATCGCCCAAGAGATGCCCTGCGCACTGGCGGCGCAGCGTGGCGCGAAGATCGAAGCGCTGCTGCTGCCCGCGTCCGACGGCGTGCTGAGGCTCGCTCGGCGCCTACGCGCCCGCGGACCGGTCGGCCTCGCGCCGTTCGAGCCCGACGTCTCGGCACTCGGGCGCGCGCTGCGCTTCGCAGAGCTGGCGATGAGCGTCGGAGACGAGCAGGAGATCGATCTCGAGCAACTGCAATCCGGCAGCTGGCGCTCGCTGTTGAAGCTCGCGGCGGCCGATCGACGAGAGATCGACGAGCTCGTCGGCACGACGGTCGGGCCGATCCTGACGCCCGATGCCGGGACGCGCACCGACCTGCGAAAGACGCTGTGCTCCTTTCTCGCCAACAACGCATCGATCGCGACGACCGCAGCTGCGATGCACGTCCATCGCCACACCGTCGGCTATCGCCTCGCGCGGATCGCTGAGCTCACCGGCCACGATCCGCAGACGTCGCAGGGTCACGCCCAGCTCAGCCTCGGCATGCAGGCGGTCGGGCTTCGCTCGGCGATGGAGGCCGTTGACGCCGCCGGCGGCTGAGCCCGAGCCCTTGTCCATACCGCGGTTTGCGGGCGCGGCGACCGGCGGGTACCGACACATCAGCGTCCCCGCGCGAGCGACGTTCGCCGGGGGATGTGGCACGAGAGGGTCGCCGGAGGCCAGCGCATGGCGGTCGCACGAGTTACGCGTCGCGCACCAGCGGCAATCTGCCACCTGCGAATCGCCCTCCGGAAGCCCCCACTCCCTCGCGACTCCTACGAACTGCCTGCAACGAGCCGATTCTGCAATGGGCGATACTGGGCTCGAA
>DATBAE010000010.1:0-1635 GCA_036271655.1 Solirubrobacteraceae bacterium | reverse complement strand
CGATCCGCGACTGGTCCGCCGAGTTCATGAACGGGTGGATCGCCCTGCTCGATTCCACGATCCGCGATGCCCAGGCCGACGGCGCCATCGACCCTGCCGAAGACCCCGCGCAGCTCGCATACGAGATCGAGGCGTTCCTCCTGCTGGCCAACGCGCAGTTCGTCGTCCGGCAGGACTCCTTGCCGATCGGGCTCGCACGACGCGCACTCGAGCACCGGCTGGCGCTCGCCACGGCCGGATGACGAAATGTCGTCAGTCGTCGCGTACGAGCAGGAAGACGTTCGAGCCGTCCTCCCCGGCATACAGCCCAAGGTGGCCGGCGACGCATGAGATGAAGCCCGATCCGGTCCACAGCAGGCTGTCGATCGCTTCTCTCAGTATCAGCTCCCGGCCGTCGAGCTCGCCATAGGCAAGCACGAAGCACATCGGCGGCGCGCCCGCGGAGCGCAGCAGCGCGACGACCTCGTCGACCCGGGCGCGGTGCGTGGCGGCGCGACCCGCGTGCAGGTGCGCGAAGCGAGGATCGAGGCGATGCTCGAAGCGGTGCAGCTCCTCGTGAAGCTTGGCGCGCCGCCCCGGGTCGTCGAGCGAGCGAGCAAACCGCTCGCGGCGCTTGGCCACGACGAACGCCGCGAGGCTCTGCTCGTGCTGGCGCCGCGCCGGGTTCCACGCTGCCGGCGGCTGCGCGATCCTCGGCGCGAACCCGATCCGTTGCCGGCTGACTGCCACCCGTCATGTATCGGCAGCCACACCGCCCGACCCGACGCGCCTACGACGTCCGGCCAGGCCGGCTGGCCTACCTTCGCTCGAGGATCACCACCGGGATCTCGCGATCGGTCTTGTCCCGGTAGTCGTTGTACGCAGGCCACTGCTCGAGCATCAATGCCCACAGGCGCGCGCGCTCGTCGCCCTCAGCTGCGCTCGCATGTACCGGGATCGTGTCGCCCTTGACCTGGATCGTCGCCCTGGAATCGGCGAGCAGGTTCTCGTACCAGGCCGGATGCTCGGGAGCTCCGCCCTTGGATGCGACGACGACCCAGCGATCGCCATCGACGCGGTGGATGAGCGGCGTCGTGCGCTGCTCGCCCGAGCTGTGCCCCGTCGTCGTGAGCAGCAGGATCGTCGCCCCGCGCCAGGCGTAGCCGTGCTTGCCGGCCGTCTCGCGATAGACGCGGACGTGCTCGGCGCCGAAGAGGGCATCGTCATCTTGGTACATCGTCATCTCCTCCGTGCTGCCGGCGCCAGCGCCGGGTTCGTCCAGCCGGCGTCGGTCGGGTTGATCGTCGTTCCGGGCGCGACGATCTCGTCGATGCGGTCGAGCAGCGCGTCGTCGAGCGTCACGTCGACGGCGCCGAGCTGGGATTCGAGCTGCTCCATCGTCCGCGGGCCGATGATCGCCGCGGTGACGGCCGGGTGACGGATGACGAACGCGAGCGCCATGTCGATCAGCGAGATGCCCGCCTCGTCGGCGAGCGCGCCGAGCGCATCGGCTGCGTCGAGCTTGCGCTGATTGGCGGGCAGCGAGAGGTCGTAGCGGGCCGGGATCAGCGCCGAGCGCCGCGACGTCAGGTCGTCGGCGCCCTTGCGCCAGCGGCCCGACAACCAGCCGCCGGCGAGCGGGCTCCAGGGAATGAC